>NZ_JAAKZC010000001.1 GCF_015230015.1 Campylobacter concisus
TTGTGCCACTACCAATTATTTTGCCATCTTTATCTTTTACTACTACTGGAGCATTTGGCTCATCTGAATGACCTTTTACAATTCCTTTGTCTGGGTTGCCATCTGCTGGGTTGTTTTCATCTACTGGAGTTACTTTAACGTCTTCAACTGTTGGAGGAGTTGTATCTGTGTAAACTGTATTACCAGCTGTGCCATCACCTTTACCTGTGTTGCCAGCTTTATCAGTTACTTCTACTGTTACTTTATCACCTGGTTTGATTGGATCAGTTGTAACTTCGAAATTTCCTTTGTCATCAGTTGTGCCACTACCAATTATTTTGCCATCTTTATCTTTTACTACTACTGGAGCATTTGGCTCATCTGAATGACCTTTTACAATTCCTTTGTCTGGGTTGCCATCTGCTGGGTTGTTTTCATCTACTGGCTTAATAGAATTTATAGTTACTACTGGAGCTGTAGTGTCGATGTAAAAACCTGTGCCACCGCCAGTGCCGCCATTATCTAGGCCGCCTCTTACGCCTGTTTCTGGGCTAGCAAAACCAAAACCACCCAACGAATTTATCGCACTAGTGCTAGCACTTATATTTGAGTAGTGTCCACCTTGTTCAAAACTAGCACTGCCAAGGCTAACGCCATCACCAGCACGGCCACCGCCAGTGCCGCCAGCTGCTGTTTCCTCTAAGTCGCCTAGATTTGCGCCATTTAATAAAGCTTTTTGAAGTGCCGCTACTTGAGCATCTCCGGCAGTTGCCTTTGGATCAAGTGTTAGCGTATCTTCGCCGATCATTGATAGCTCTTTTCCATTATTTGTTGCTATCACAACCTTAGAATCAGCTGAAGTTGTTTTTACACTCTCACCTTCATACAGGCTATCGCCAACTTTTAGTACTCTTTGGTTACCACTTTTATCTACCGCAATAACCTCAGCAGAACCTGATATAGACTTAATTGTGCCTAGTTTCTTTGCCATGTTAATTCCTTTAGGGCTAAATTAATTTTGGCATTATTTTATAACTATTTCAATGGAATGTAAATTGTACCAAAGTACAATATAGTTACATTTCTTTATTATATGTTACATTTATAGAATTTTTTGTAGTTATTAGGTGATATTTATATAACACTTATATAAAATTTAATTTTTATGTAAGAATTGATTAATGATATTTTAAGTTTTAAATGTTTTTATTTTATTGTACTAAATTTTAAAAGAATAATAGAATTTATAAAAAAATATTTGTAAATTTATAATAGAAAGAAATTTAGACCCAAGAAGGGTCTAAATTTTAATAATCGACGTGGATGTTTTCTTTTACATCGATATAAGCTGTAGTTGTGCCGTAATTCGCCTCATATCTTTCAAAGCCCTCTACTGCGTTAGCAGCAGATTTACTAAAGCCTTCAAGTTTTACTCCGCCACTTGCTTGAGTTATTTGAAGCAAATTATTACTATGTTCGTGTCCGACATCAAGCATATCAGCTATATCAAGAGCTTTTAGAGTGACCTTTTCATTGCTAGTAACCTTTAACTCTTCAAAGCTCTTAACCTTTGTAAAGTCTATCTGACCATCAACCAAAAGCGTATCGTGATCATAGCGACTTCTATTGTCTGAGTATCCACCAAGAATGCTAGTGCCACCCTCAAGCTTCATATCTTTAGATATAAAGACACTATCACTGCCATCCGATAGATCTATTTTAATATTAGTTAAGCTTCCAGATCTTAGCTCCAAATAATCTTTTGCATTTTCATGTCCACTCAAAATCCAGTTCGCATGGTGTTCAGCTGGCAAACCACTAGCTGATGCGTGAGTATCTTCAACTACCACATGCATTTCATTTATATAAGCCATGATATCTACATCTTTTAGGGTAGATGACTTTAAATTTATATCTGTATGATAAGTACTACCAAATGAAGGGACTCTACTGCCTCCATTTATTTCTACATTATCAAGGTTTGAGCTATCTATATTTATAGTACCTTTTGATGATCCTGCATAGATCGCACTTTTTTCTGCTGATGTTGTTGAGTTAATGTCAGTGTATTTGATATTTATAACGTCTTCATCGCCTTTAATTAATTCATTACCAACCAATTGGAAGGCACCATTAAGCTTATTAGCATTAGTGCTTATGTCAATATCTGTCATTTTTACATGATCAGCTTTTGTACCTGTTATATTTAAGATATCGCTGTTAATGCCAAGATAGATGGTCTCTTTGTTAAAAACGCCACCATTTATATTTATGACGTCATTGCCAAAGCCTGCATTGATCTCAACTTTTTCGTGTGTTCCGCCATTTATATTTATAGTATCGTTCCCATTACGGGTGTCGATAGTGACATTATTTAAATTTGAGCTCTTGATATCAATCTTATCTTTTCCAGTATTAGTTCTAATATCAAGCCAATTTAAATTTGAACTATTGATATTGACCTCAATGTCTCCAGAGTTACTATATACTTCACTAAAATAGATCTTACTAGGATCTTCTCCTTCTTTATGGCTTACAGTTGCATTGTTGAAATTTAATACATTATCTCCATTCTCACGAAAATCTACATCAAAGCGTTTGTCGTTGTGAAATTCGCTATTTACAGTTGTTATATGGTCATTATCTATGATACCACCATTATACGTATATTTAGCGTTATCTATACTAAATTCTAAGATGACACTCTCGCTGTAGTAGTGATTGTTTTCAACGCCCTTATCTGCATCTTTAAATAACTTTTCTTTATCCCATTGATGATAAAATATTCCACTATCTTCATCTTCAGATAAAAGCTTGCCTTCATTTAGCTCTTTATCGTCTATTACATTTGCACGAACAACTACTTTGTTGATATCGCCCGCTCTTAGACCTTTTATGACGCCACTACTATCTAGATCTATCCACTCTTTCCCGCCTATTGAGTACTGAATTTTATCGTAGTCTTTGCCGTAAGTCGCCTTGCCACTAAATTTAAGCTTTACATCGATTTTTTGATCCACATCAGCCTCTGCTACATCACCCCTTAGCTCAAATATTAAATTGTTATGTTCCCACATATTCGATCTTTCATGGTTTTCGATCTGAAAGCCTTGTTTGCCATATATGCCTATGTTTTTTACATATTTTGAGTCATATTCATGTATATATTCTGGCTCTGGATCAGGCGCAGGCTGTGGTTCAGGTGTCGGCTCTGGCTTAGGTTCTGGTTTTGGCTCAGGTTTAGGTTCTGGTTTTGGTTCTGGCTGAGGCTCAGGTTGTGGAGCTGGATTTACAGGCTCGACTGGTGTAGGCTCTGGCTTAGCACCAAGATCGACATTGATACCATCTTTTACATCTATATAGCCTTTTCTCGTATAAGATCTGCCATTTTCCTGAAAGCTAAAGTCGCCCTCATATCTTGTAAAGCCATCTTTTAGACCTCTTGCGTAGTCCGAAGGCTTAAAGCCTGCTAGCTCTACTCCACCAGCTGCCTCTGTGACTGTCAAGATATGTTTGCTATCGCCATTTTTAATGTCAAGCATATCATATAGCTCTTCTAGTTTTAGGCTGACCTTCTCGTTGCCAGTCACTTGTAGCTCTTCAAAGCTCTTAAATTTATCAAATTTAACATTACCGTCAATCACAAGCGTATCGGTTTCGTAGTTGGTGCCACCATTTATCGTAGTGTATCCATCAAGCTTCATAGCTTTTGAGACGACGACTTTATCTTCGCCGTTACCAAGATTAACAGTCATATCGTTTAAAGTGCCTGATCTTAGCTCTAAAGTATCATCTGTATCTGCAAAATTCCACTTTGTAGCATTTTCTGGGAAGTTGCCATTTACCTTTGTATCTTCAACTACTACGTGAGTTTTGTAGATAGTGTTGAGATTTACATCATCAAGAGTAGATGATTTTAAATTTAGATCGAAATTTAGTGGATTTCTATTTACATCGGTGCCTGTGTTGGTCTCTGTGCCTATGTTGATGCCCTTTAAAGTTGAGTTTTCAACATTTACGGTGTTGTTTTTTGATTCGGCGATGATGTGGTTGGCTGAATTTTTGTATGTTGAGTCCATCTCAGTATATTTGATATTTATCTCATCTCTATCGCCAGAGCCAGTTCTTAGGTACATATCTGTCATTTTTACATGATTATCTTTTGTGCCATTTAAATTTAATACATCGTTTCCGCTATCAAGCGTGAAGCCACTTTGATAAGGATCGGTGCCTATGTAAGTTCCGCCGTTTAAATTTACAGTATCGTTGTCTGCGCCAGTTTCGACGTGAAGTCTCTCGTGTCTTCCGCCATTTATATTTATGGTGTCATCTCCGCCTTGGGTGTTGATATTTAGCCAGTTTAAATTTGAATTGCTTGAGTTTATAATATCTACTCCATTATTTTTCTCACCATCACCAAAAACTATGTCACTAGGTATCTTTTTATTCTCATCACGGCTTATAGTTGCATTTTCAAAATTTAAAGTGTTATTGCCATTGTTTTTAAACGTAGCATCAAAGAATTTATCATTGTGAAATTCGCTTGTGATAGTAATGTTATGATCATTATCAACAATATAGCTATTTTTTGTGGCTTTGTTATCTCCTATGCTAACTTCTAATGAAACGCTCTCTTTAAAGTAGCCATTATTTTCTACGCCCTTATCTGCATCTGTGAAAATTTTCTCTGATAGATCAAGTGTGCCTTCGTTTTGATCGTGATCGTTTGCCACTTCAACACGAACGCTTACGTTGTTGATATCGCCTGCTCTAACGTCCTTTATCACGCCGCTTTTATCAAGCTTTTGCCAAGTTTTGCCACCATCAAGCGAGTACTCTGCGCCTTCATAGTCTTTGCCAGCAGTTGCATCTCCGCTAAATTTAAGCGTCACATCTACCTTTTTATCAGCGTCAGCCTGTGCTACTTCACCTTTTAGGTTGTACTCTAGGTATGATTTGTCGTCTGAGCTCTTTTCATAGCCAAATTCTGACTTGTTTTCAACCGAGATATTTTTAACTATATCTTTGCTCTCGTCAGGTTTTGGCTCTGGCTGTGGTTCAGGCTTAGGCTCAGGTTTTGGTTCAGGTTTTGGTTCAGGTTTTGGAGTTGGTTCTGGAGCAGGTTCTGGAGCAGGTTCTGGCTTAGGTTCTGGCTCTGGAGTTGGTTTCTCTGGCTCTACCGGCTCAACAGGTTTTGGTTCTGGTGCAGGAGCTGGCTGTGGAGCTGGGACCACGTCATCAGCTTGAGCGCTTGGTTGGCTAGAAGTGGCTGCTAAATTTTCACTCGCGCCACCCTTTACTTCAGAATTTGTAAGATGAGCTGCTGGCAAAATAGCTGCTAGCTCGCTAACTCTTGCTGTGACGTTTGAGCTCTCGTGGCCACCATGTTCAAACCTTGCATCACCAAGGCTCACGCCCTCTCCACCTCTGCCGCCACTATTTCCACCAGCGGCACTATCTTCTAAATTTGCTAAATTTTCACCTTTTAACAGGGCTTTTTGTATGGCTGCTGCCTCTTTATCTGAGCTAAGATCGCTATTTAAATTTAGCGTTTCCCCCTCTTTTAGCTCAAATTCCTTACCGTTATTTGATGTGATTATGACGTTTGCACCATTTGCTTTTACAACGTCGCCCTCATATATACTATCGCCCACCGCAACGACTCTTTCGTTGCCATTTTTGTCTATAACTACCACTTCCTTGGAGCCAAGAATGTTTTTAATAACACCTACTTTAACAGCCATCGCTGCCTCCTATAAAATCAATTTGACACATTATAAATATTTCTTTTAAATATAAAGTAATGTAAATATGATGTTAATTCTTAAGATTGCGCTGTTGCAGTGGGTTTTAAAATTTAAATTTTTGATAAATATAAGTAAGATCCCAAAAGGGATCTAAATTTAAAGATCGACGTGAATGTCTTCTTTTATATCTATATAGACTGTGCCTTGACGATCACTACCATCTGCTAAGTGCGTATTATAGGCACTTTCATATCTATGGTAGCCATTTTCTGCTCCGCTAGTTTCACTAAAACCATTAAGTTTTACGGTCCCATGCGCTTCACTAAATTTAACTACATTAGAGCCATTGTCTAAAATGTCACTCAAATGAGCCACATCATTGCCATTTAATGTCACATAAGCACCGCTCGTTACTTTTAATTCTTCAAAACCAGAGACCTTTGAGAAGTCGATATTATTATCAAGTACAAGCGTATCATAGCCCTTGCCACCAAATATTTGAGTATTATTATCTATATCTGTTCTTGTCATAGTTAAACTAACTGTATCATCTCCGCCACCTAGATAAAATTTAGAATTTTTTATGATAGCTGATGTCACATTTAAAGTATCATTTTGATTATCTGAGAAGTAAAATTCGTTATTTTTACCATGAAATTCTGAGTCGTCTATATGCATATTGACCTTGTTGTTTCTGCCGTCAAATTTAACGTCACCCATAAATTTTGGCCCAAGAAAATTCATATCAAAAAGCGGTGTGTGGTCTAAATTTGCGTGCGAGCCTTTTATATCTATCTCGCCGTCTCCACCGCACACTTTTATATTCATAGTGGTCTTTTCGCCGTCGTTTGCTTCGATAGTAGTGTGTCCGTTAAAGATAGTGTTGTCCATATTTAGCGTATCTACTTCGTTTGGATTTGTAAAGCTAGAAAGAGAAATTTTTGTATCACCAAAAAAGCCCACCCAGTCGGTATTTATAGTGTCATTTCCTCCGCCAAGCCTTATATCTGCGCCATTTTTGATTTCACATCTTTGGATATCTATGACATCGTTATCTAGACCTGTATGAATGGCAGCATTTTCCATCGTCGCACCATAAATTTTTACGCTATCATCGCCGTCATTTGTGTATAAAAGCGTATGATCTTTTATGCCGACGTTGTTTCTTATCTCTATCTCGTCGTTGCCAGCTCCAGCGTCAAATCTCAGCCCTCTAACCTCGATATTATCGTGAATTCTTAGCTTGTTGTCACCATCTCCTGCGTCTATCTTAGCATCATTTACGATAGATCTTGTCATATCGACTATATCGTTGCCATTGTCAAAACGCACATCATTTGCACTCGTGGTTGCGTCTGCGATGTTTAAAATTTGATCCTGCGCTTTTGGCCTTGCATCTGCCACCCTTCGTCCGTATAGCTCAGCAAGAAAATTCTTGGGCTCAAGTATCTCAAGCGACTTTACCTCCTCTATGATCCTCACGTGAGGGTCATTTTGCCCGCCATTTTGAATCACGCCACCACTTAAATTTAACCCCTCTTTGTCGGCTACTTCTACGCTCATATTAATCCTTTCTTAAAAAATTGACTTTTGGATTTTAATAAGCGTTTTTAAATCACATTGAAATATAAATTATATTGATTATCAAAAGAAATGCCTAAATTTAGGCTTTTTGTATAAAAAATTTTATTAAATGAAGCAAGGGGAGTTTAGACCCAAAAAATGGGTCTAAAATTTTATGCCAACAACTCATTTACATTGACATCTTGTATAGTAAGCGTAAATGTCTGACCGCCTTCATTTACGTTATATATATGGTTTCCATTGCTATCTATTGTAGAAGCATTTGCTACTTCAGCTGAGCCTTCCGTAAATGAGCCAACAAATTTATCACCTTTTACGATTAGCGATGTTGCACCTTCGCCACCGACATTTTTTATGAAGTTTGCGATATCTGAAGCATTGAAAAATGTAAAATGCTCATTAGCGTCTGACATATCAAGCACCTCAAAACCACTTATCTTGCCAGCATTTGTCGTATTAAATGATGCGTCATGAACTTTTAGCGTATCTATGCCGTCGCCTCCATTTATAGCAGTGCCATTTAGGCTTACATCCTTGCCAAGATCGACTAAGTCGCTACCGTCACCGCCTGAAAGGTAGGTGTTGGTTAGCGTCACGTTATCAGCTATATTGATAGTGTCGTTGCCTTTGCCTGAGTTGATGTTTGATGTATCGTAGTCATGCGCAGCTTCGCCTGCAGCTGGACTTAAATTTACACTTGATGTGCCAGTTAGATCAGCGTTGATATTTATCGTATCGTCTCCACCTTGAGTGAAAATTTTAACATCAGTATTATCATGAGTGCCAGCTCCGATAGTCACGCTATCGCCGTCATCTGCGGTATTTATGGTGACCCTTCTAAGCTCAGCGTTATCGATAGTCACGGTTTTTACGCCAGCATTTCCAACGCCTGCACCCTCTATGTTTGTATCAACTAGACCGGTAGCCTTTGCGACATTTAGCATTACGTTGCCATTTTCAAGCATGATGTTTGAATCCACCATAGAGACATCACCATCTACATTTACATGGTCATCTCCGCCATTTGTGTAGATGATAGCCTTGTCAAATGAGCTATTTCCAGAGACGTTAATAGTGTCATTTCCGCCGCCTGCACCGATATATGTGCTAAATCCATCATTTGAGATCATGGTAACATCTTTTAAATTTATCACATCATCGCCATATCCAGTCTCAATGGCAGCGTTGTTAAATTTAGCGCCAGTAACATCTATGCTGTCTCTATCGTCACTTACTCCAGCATCAGCTGAGCTAGTGTTTATCTTAGTGTTTGAAATTTCAGCGCCTCTTTCGATAGTTAATGTATCGCGACCTTTGCCCATCTCTATGTAGTTTGAGTGAATTCCAGCTTGGTTAGCTACTGGATTTGCTACGTGAGCTGGTGAGCTTATAGGGTCATTATGTGTGGCGCTATTATTTTTTATTTCAGTGCTGCCTTTGATAGTTAGGCTATCATTGCCCTCGCCTGTGTAGATATCCATAACATCTGCTTTGGTATCTTGAAGTACGATCTTATCATTGCCATTGCCACTTTTTATTTCAGAGTTATATATACCTGCACTGATGAAATTTAGCATATCACCTGTATCTGAATCGCCTGTATCGATATCAACTCTGCTGATACTTGCATCAGTAACATTTATAGTGTCATCGCCCTCACCTGTTTTTATAAAGCTATCAGTTCTGCTTCCTGCATACTCTGTCTCGTCAGTTGTTCCGTTATTAGTAACATAAGCATACATATCGCTTTTAATATTTACAGTGTCATTATCAGCACCAGTATCTATTTTGGTATTTTTTATAAGCTGATGATTATCGCTTTTTTCGATATTTACAGTATCGTTGCCACTTCCTGTTTTAAACAAGACATTGTCTAAAATCGTACTGCTAAGGCTTGGACCAGAATCATCTTTTATAGTAAATACATCATTGCCATCGTGGCTTGTAAATCTTGTATCTGTTATAACAGTTCCATTTATATTGAGTGTATCTTGATTTTTCTCTCCACCAGCGTTTCCAAGGTCTATCCTAGTACTTTCTACTACAGCATCTTTTCCGGTATTAAACACATCGTCGCCATCGCCCATTTTTATAACATCATTGGCATTTTCTTTTAGATCATATAACCCACTTGAAAAATAGACTTCCTCTTTGATAGTTATAGTATCATCACCATCTTTTGTGTCTATGATAGTTTTCATGGTGTTGCCATTGTCTGGGTCAGAATTTACAAGAGCAGGGTTTAAGCCCTCTGTAGATGCATCTATATTTTCTGTGATATTTATATTGTCATCATTATCAATGATCTTGCCCTCAGCCTCGCCAGATGTGATAGCAGCGTTGTTTGTAGTTACGCTAAGAGTTACGCCCTCTTTATAAACGCCGTAGTCTTTTATACCAGGAGCGATATTTGCGCCTAGATCCTCGCTGCTTGCGCCCTCGTTTTGGTTGCCAGCTGTTTGACCGTAGTCATCTATCACTTGCACTCTAACCTTTACATTTGCGATATCGCTTGGTGCCACACCACTTATCGTGCCGCCATTTTGTATCGCAGTCCAGCTATGTCCGCCATCAAGTGAATACTCCATAGCGTTTGAGTAGTCTCTGCCTGCACTTGCACCACTCAAATTTAGCGTTAGATCAGTAGGTGTAGTTGAGCTTGTAGCAGCCGATAGGCCTAGATTATAGACTAGATACTCGTTTGGAGTTGCCTCTCTTGCTTCGCCGTTACCATCAAGTGATACACTTAGTGCTACAGGTGTAGCTGGAGTTGCTGGAGTAATAGGGCTAACTGGAGCAACTGGAGTTACTGGTGCAACAGGGGTTGTTGGATTTGTTGGGTTTGCTGGGTTTTGCGGTGCAACACTATCGCCTTCGCCATTGTCGTTATTATCAGCATAACCGCCGATTGGGCTATTAAAAGAGTCAAAAGCTCTGTTTGCATCGGTTAAATTTCTAAAATTTTCATTGATATTTGCGTAGTGGCCGCCCTCAGCAAAGCTAGCAGCGCCTAGACTTATGCCATCTCCGCCAGCTCCACCAGCTGCTGCGTTACCACCAGCTGCTGTCTCTTCAAGATCTGTGATGTTTGCACCATTTAAAAGAGCATTTTGAAGTGCTGCGATCTCTGGGTTAGCACTTTGTGCGTTTGCCGCCTCTTTTGGATCAAGCGAGATAGTATCTTCGCCTACTATCGAGACTTCCTTGCCATCATTTGCAGCGATGACTACCTTCGCATCAGCCGAAGTTGTCTTTATACTCTCGCCCTCATACAAGCTGTCGCCAACTTTTAAAATTCTCTCATTTCCACTTTTATCGACTGCGATCACTTCAGTTTGACCTGAAATTGATTTTATACTTCCTAGTTTTGCTGCCATATTCATCCTTGTTAAATTTTTTGACGCATTTTAATGAATTTTATAATTCATGTATATTGTACCTAGGTACAATAAAGCCCTTAAATTCGGCATTTGTGACACATATATGACAAATTTACGTTATCAATTTATATGCTATTTTGATCAAAATAGACCAAATTTCATTTTATCCGTCTTATCTTTTAAGAGCAATTTAAATTTGACGTGTGATTTGCGTTATAAAACTTATTAAAAATTTTCTTTTAAATTTTGTAAAAAACTTTTAAAATTTTTGATACTTTAGATGTGATAAAATCCTCTCAAATTTTAAAAAAAAGGATCAAATTTGAGAAGCGATATTATCAAAAAAGGCTACACAAGAGCCCCACACCGCTCACTTTTACGTGCGACCGGGCTAAAAGACGAGGACTTTGCTAAGCCATTTATCGGCGTTGCAAACAGCTTTATAGAGATCATACCTGGGCACTTTTTCTTAAACAAATACGCTCAAATTTTAAAAGATGAAATTCGCAAAAATGGCTGTGTGCCTTTTGAGTTTAACTGCATAGGCGTGGATGACGGCATCGCGATGGGGCATAAGGGCATGCTATATAGCTTGCCTAGCCGCGAGATCATCGCAAATTCTATCGAGACCGTGATGAACGCGCACGCGCTTGACGCGCTTGTTTGTATGCCAAACTGCGACAAGATCGTCCCTGGCATGGTTATGGGCGCTTTAAGGGTCAATGTCCCGACCATTTTCGTAAGCGGTGGCCCTATGAGAAAAGGTCACACAAAAGATGGCAGGCCGATAGACCTTGCGACTGCGTTTGAGGCGGTTGGTAAATTTGAAACCAAAGAGATAGACGAGGCCGAGCTAAGAGATATCGAGTGCAACGCATGTCCAAGTGGTGGCAGCTGTAGCGGTATGTTTACGGCAAATTCTATGAACACACTTTGCGAAGCGATGGGCGTAGCACTCCCTGGCAACGGCACTATCCTAGCACTTACTCCAGAGCGTGAGGAGCTCATCAGGCAAGCTGCTCGCAGGATCTGCCAGATCGCCCTTGATGAGAAATTTAAGATAAGAAACATACTAAATGAAAAGGCGATCCGCAACGCGCTTGTCGTTGATATGGCGATGGGTGGCAGCAGCAACACCGTCCTTCACATGCTAGCTATCTCAAGAGAAGCTGGCGTAAATTTAGACATAAAAGAGCTAAACAAGATCAGTCAAAACATCGCTCACATCGCCAAGATCAGCCCAAGCTTGCCAAACGTGCACATGGAGGATGTCGGCAGAGCTGGCGGTATGAATGCGGTGATAAAAGAAATTTCACGCAGAGACCACGGCATGCTAAATTTGGACAATCTAACAGTTAGCGGCGAAACTTTGGGCGAGCGCGTAAAATCTAGCGACATCAAAGATGAAAGCGTCATCCACAAGGTGGAAAATGCCTATTCTCAGGTCGGCGGACTTGCCATTTTGTTTGGAAATTTAGCCGAGCAAGGCTGTGTCATCAAGACAGCTGGCATCGTTGGCGAGCGTAAATTTAGTGGCAAAGCGGTCTGCTTTAACTCACAAGATGAAGCCATAGCTGGAATTTCAAGCGGTAAAGTGGATAAAGGTGACGTCGTCGTCATACGCTACGAAGGCCCACGCGGAGGCCCTGGCATGCAAGAGATGCTAAGCCCTACCTCACTCATCATGGGACGAGGCCTTGGCGCGGACGTGGCACTCATCACAGATGGCCGCTTTAGCGGGGCGACAAGGGGTCTAAGCATCGGCCACGTAAGCCCAGAAGCAGCTGAAGGTGGCATGATAGGCTTGCTACGAGACGGCGACATCATCGATATAGACGTCGATAAATACGAGATAAACGTTCGCCTAAGCGAAGCTGAGATCGCAAAGAGAAGAGCAGAATTTAAGCCAGTCGATAAGGCACTAACCTCTCGCTGGCTAAGGCAGTATCAAAAACTAGTCACAAACGCAAGCAACGGAGCGATACTAGAGGCGTAGTTTCAAAATTATCAAATTTAAGCCTAAATTTTAGGCTTAAATTTACTTCGCTCCATGCCAAAGTAGGCGGTTTTTGCCTAGCTTTGTGTCGATACTCTCTTTTATAATCTCACAAATATACTCTTTTGAAAGCCCTATGGCCTCCTCCAAGCTCTTGCCCTTTGCAAGGTAGCAAGCAAGTGCGGTTGAGAAAGTACAACCAGTGCCGCTCATCACAAGCGGACTAGCAAGTGGAGTTTTGAAATTTTGCAGCGAGCCATCTTTTCTATAAAGCGTATCTATGCTGCTATCCTCACTTACATGTTTTTTCACGATGATATCGCAAGGCAGATCTTTAAAATTTCCACCAAAAAGGACATTTGCCTCGTCTAAATTTGGCGTGGCGACGGTGGCAAGCTTCATTAGCTCTTTTAGCTTCTCTACTGCGCTATCTTTTATGAGCTTGTGGCCGCTCTTTGAGACGCAGACTGGATCAAGCACGATCTTGCACTTTTGAGTGAGCAAAAAATCATGCACAACGTCCATTATCTCCTCGCTAAATAGCATGCCGATCTTTATGGCATCAAAGCTAAATTCCTCAGCAAGCGTGCTAAGCTCGTCTTTAACAAAGCTAGGCTCAAGACAAACTACGCTTTTTATCGCGTCTGTGGTCTCAGCAACTAGCGAAGTGACCGCCGTTGCGCTATAACAGTTTAGCCTAGCGCATGTCTTTATATCAGCCTGAAGTCCTGCTGTACCGCTATTGCAAGAGCCTGCGATGATTAAAATTTTTTTCATCGGTTTCCTTTTGTAAATTTTGGCTTATTATAGGGGATATTAGTTAATTTTTAGGATAAGAAATTTGAGCCAAGAGGCTCAAAATTTATGAAAGTTTATTTAGATCGTTGTCGATCTCGATATATATCGTAGTTGCGTCAAAATTTGCATGCTCGTAAGAGTTATCTACTTTTGGCTCGTTTGAGTCAGTTAAAACGTCATCATTTGCGCTATGCTTGTCCGCTAAATTTTCACTGCTCTCGTGACTAATAGAGCTTTTTGCAAACATATCTTCTACTTTTTCATTCATCTGATCAAGTATCTCAGCGTAGTTTTCTCCAAGAAGCGCTCTAAAAAGTGCGTCAGTATCGATGCTATTTTCAGCGCTAGTATCAGCACTTACCACACTACTATCAAGCCATATCGTGTCATATCCATTTAGTGATATATCGCTACCATCCACTGCAGTGATAGTCACGCTCGCACTTTGACTCTCACCTTTTATACTCTCTCCGATATAAACCTCATCATCTACGTTTAGAACTCTTACACGGTCGTTTTTATCTATCGCTATAACATCAGATGTGACGCTTTTTACCTTGCCGGCTACAGCTGCCATCTTTATTCCTTATTTTATTTTTTTGTTTATTCTAGTGTTTTTTATTAAATTTGTATATTGTACTTTGGTACAAAGATGGTTTTAAGAGCGTTTTTTAAGAGTAAAAATAGGAATTTTAAAAGAGAAATTTGGGCTAAAAAGCCCAAATTTTATACAAGTTGTTTGTTTATATCGTTATCGACATCTATGAAAATAGTTGTCGGAGTGGCTGAGCTTGTTTGACCTTCATATCTTGTATATCCAGCTTCGACACCACTTTGATCTCTAGCCTCAGTAAATCCTTTTAATGAAACGCTATCTTTGCTGTCGCCACTTATTTTTAAGATAGTACTTACATCATCAGTGATGCTAAATACATTATCCGCTTTTAAATTTAGTAGCTTAACAGTTTGGTTGTCATTGCCATGCTCATCCATGCCAAGCTGGATCTCTTCAAAATTCTTGATCGCATTATTTAAAGATTTATTGTCTATCTTATCAAAGTCGATAGTGCCATCCTTTGCCATTGGACGCATGATAAGCGTATCTGTACCCTCTCCGCCATCTAGACTTTGAGATAGAGCTGCTCTTGGATTATCAAAAGTAAATACAACCTTATCATTGCCAGCGCCAGCATTTACTAGATCGCCTTTGTTCATGCCATCATAGCCACTTCTGCCAGCGTCGATGTAGTCGTTACCACTTCCTGTGGTTATGACGTCGTTGTTGTCGCCAGTGATGATTACATTGTTGCCATTGCCTGTGCGAATTTCATTTTCACCGCGTCCTGCGTTGATCACGTTGTTTCCATCTCCAACGGTTATGATATCGTTGCCCTCAGTCGTTGTGATAACGTTATCGTTGTTGTTTTCTGCAACTACTCTTGTATTTTTAGCGATATCAGAAACTTGCAAATAGACATCACTTGCTTTTACATCGCCGTTAAATACTGCTTCGAAATTTCCATTGTCATCAAGTTTTACAGAATTTGCAGTTATGATGTGTCCATCAGCATCTCTTAAAGTGATACTATCTTTTAGAGCTATGCCTTTTACCGCCTCTTCAAAGTGTTGTTTTAGCGTGTAGCTTGCACCAACACCATTTTCACTTAAATTTCCACTCCATGTGGTTTTATTTGCCGCTGCGTCATAGCTTAAATGTGAGTTATTTATAGTTGCGGCTGTTGCATCGATAGTAAATTGAATAGAGTTGTAAAGCAGCTCATCTCCACCTTGATATTTACCATCGATAGAAATTTTATAAACACCATCAGCCATCTTGCCATTGCCATCAAGTCTGTTGTTATAGCCTGTAAGCCTGTCATAGTGATCAGGTGTTACATTGCCTATCGGTTTTTCTATCGCTTGAGACAATAGAACTTTTGAAACGCCTGTATCAACGTTAGTTGCTACAAATCTAACATCACCAGTGCCCCATGTTATGCCTCTACCGCTATTTAAAAACTCGCTTACAGTTTGATTATTGCTAGCATTACCAGCTGTTGCATCTTCTGGGATCACAGCTCTTAGGTATGGGATAGCGTCGTTTGAGACGATCCTTGAGCCATCAGCTCTAAAGCCACTCTCACTCATATCCATAGTACCCCACAACTTCTCAGCTGAGCGGTTATTTGCATTTGTAGTTGTGTCGTTGCCGTTTTCAAACTGCGTCATAGTTGGAACTAAAATTTCATTTACATGAGTATATTTTGTACCAGCTTTGTCAGTCATCTCAACTTCTATCTTATCGCCTAGCTTTATCTTGTGATCGTACTCAAAGCTTAGCACACCATTAGTTGGCTTAGTAGTGCCAACAGAGATGATCTCGGTAGTTCCGTCTGCCTTGACCACTTTTATGCTCTCGATCTTATCGCCATCTTCGTAGTTTTTGAGGTTAAATTTAAGCGTATGGTGCAAGCCCTCGCTATCATTTTCGATGATCTTGATGTTTTCTATAGTAACTGGAGTCTTATCAACTACAAATTCGCTAACTATCGTGCTCTTGTCGCCATTTGCAAAGATCGCAGTTGCTTTGATGTTATATTTGCCGTCATTTAGTTCATTAGATGTGACTTCAAATTTACCATTTGCAAATTCACTTTGACTAAGCTCTTTTGTAAATACTTTATGTCCATCTTTGTCAAGCACAGTGATGACCGCTTTAGTTGCACTGCTATCTATGCTGCCTGTAAATGTCGGAGTCTTATCGCTTAGTACTGGTAGTGGCGCATTAGATGAAAATTTATCAGTTTGAGCGATGTCATCAGTTGTATATTTATAATATTTAGTTGCATCGTTTATACCTGTATTTGTATTTGCACTTACACTGCTTGCATCATCATCGGTCGCATCTATTAGGTCTGTAGCGACATTATTTAGTTTAGTTGATTTTGCCTCTGCCTCGTTGCCTACAAGGTCGCTAACTTTAGCTGTGTATGTCGCTTTTGTATCGCTTGTTTTAAACTCAACCTCGTATTTACCGTCTTTTACAACTGCTGTATGGCTCTCGCCGGTGCTTGATGTCACAGTTACGATCTGTCCATCTTCTACATTATCCACAGTTCCTGTGATCTTTTGAGTTACTTTATAGACATTTCTTGTTACTGTATCTACGTAACTGTCAAAGTCGGTTGAATTTAGTTTTATGCCACTTGCCTCTGAGCCAAGTATGCTCTCAGGTCCGCCATCTTTTGAAACTGTTAGTTTTAGCTTGCCCCAATAGATGTAGTTTGCATAGCTCATATCAAAGTCGTAGTATCCTGCTTTATCAACGTGTAAAGTTGTAACTGTAGCTCTATTTTCTGAGTGGATAGTGTCATAATCGACCATTGTAACGCCATCAACCTTAAATCTCACGCTATCGTCAGTGCCTTTTGCGTCAAATTTATAGTCCCCTGGCTCAAGATACATAGTGCCTTTTAAATTTACCATCGCACCAGCTGTTGTGTTTTTGCCATTAGGAGCATCTCTTAGGGGATGAATATCGCTACCTTTTGCATTGTCGATGAAGTACTCAAGTGCTCTAAAATTTGGAGCTACCCACTCACTATTTGGAGTTACTACATTACCATCAAGATCGATCTTGCCGACCATATTGTGAGCACCGTCAAGTCCTGAGACTGTTCCTGCGTCGTTATCAGTGTTATCCCTATCTCCACCTTTACCTTGTTGGAAATTTAGCTCTTTTGCTTTAAAGCTCGCCCAAGGTTTAGTATTATTTGTATAGTATTCTATAAAGTCATTTTGTTTCATATGATCATGAGCGTATGTTGTATTATTAAAAGCATAAGGTCTTAGCTCAGTGCCACTTACGCCTGGCTCATAGATGTGGTTAAACCAGAAATTTCCTTTTAGTCCCTCGCTCATCTCAGACTCTTTTACAAGACTCATCTCAGTTTCAACGTTTATAGTTATTTTTGCAACTGTATCAAGTACAAAGCTACCACTATCAGTTGCTGTTTGGCCATCTCTTCCTGTAGCTGTTATCTCTACTTTATAATCGCCATCATGGCTACCATTTACGCTTAACTCATCAGTTGTAAATTTAAATTTACCATCAGCATAGTCGCTTGGATTTAGAGTTTTTGTAAAGACTTCGTGTCCGTCCTTGTTAAGCACGCTAACAACCGCTCTTACAGCAGCTGGATCTACTGTGCCGCTAATAGTTGGAGTAGCGTCATTTGTGCGAGGTACGCTTGGTGCATCTAGGCTGTAGTCGCCTTTTATAGTGCCAAAATCATCAGTTAAAGTTTTGATATCAACACTAATTGGAGGTATGACTGGTGAGACAGGAGTTACTGGAGTAGGTGGAGTGGACGGTGTAACTGGAGTAGGTGGAGTTACAGGTGTAGCTGGTGAGACAGGAGTTAAATTGCCTGTATCATTGCCGTCATTGTAGCCACCGATTGAGTTCTCTGGAGTTTGAAAAGCCCTACTTGAATCAGGTAAATTTCTATAATCATCAGTAATGTTTGAATAGTGTCCACCCTCAGCAAAGCTCGCTGCACCAAGACTAACGCCGTCTCCACCAGCGCCACCACCAGTATCTCCACCAGCTGCAGTCTCTTCAAGGTCTGTGATGTTTGCGCCATCAAGAAGTGCTTTTTGGATAGCGCTTACATCAGCTACACTATCGTCACCAAAGCTCTCATTGTGAGCTACACTCTTGTCTAAATTTAGGGTATCTTTTCCGATGATCGCAATGTCTTTGCCATCGTTTGCAGTTATGACTACTTTTGAGTCAATATCAGTTGTCTGTATAGTCTCACCAAGAAAAATTTCATCGCCTACTTTTAACACTCTTTGTGTGCCGTCCTTTGCAGTTGCGATTACAGTTGCGCCTTGTGAAATGCTTTTGATTATACCAATCCTTGCTGCCATATCATGTCCTTATTAAAAAATTTCGTGTATTGTAATATTTTTTTAAAGCTTTGTATATTGTACTATGGTACTAAAATTTGAAATTTTGTAAGAATTTGCCCTAGTTTTGGGAGACTAGGGCATGAAATTTGATTAGGAAATTATTTCGTCTTTTACTTCGATAGTAAATGTATTGGTGCCAGAAGTTGCCGTAAATGTTGTATATCCACCGCTTGACACACCTGGGCCAAAATCACTACTCATATGTACATGATCGCCACTTTCGCCATCTATCCTAAGAGTGCGGTTAGCGCCGTTGCCATTTGTGATATTTAGCACGTCATTTATAGTTAAATTTAGCGTTACGTTGTTTTCACTGCCACCAAGAGTAATTTTCTCAAAGCCAGCTACCTTGCTAAAGTCGATATTTCCAGCAAGATCTAGCGTATCAGTGCCTGCACCACCTTGGATAACGATACCCTTATGCTCTTTATGCCCAATACCACCAGAAGTAGTCCAGCCATCTGCATTTATCTCTGCGTCCTTGCCGATATGTATTATGTCGTTGCCATTACCTAGATCAATAGTACTTGAGCCATCCCAGTATGTACCACCAGCATGTTTTAAACTACCATTTAAATTTACAACGTCATCGCCATCGCCCATTTTTATGGTAGTGCTTTTTAGCTCAGCGCCTTTGTCGATACTTATCGTATCGTCGCCATCACCCATGTTTATGCTAGAGAACTGAACGCTTTTATATCCATATTTTTCATGTGTTCCGCCAAATTTAGTTTCGCTACCGATATTTATGGTGTCATTGCCAGCGTCAGTATTTATAGTGATGGCACCAGCTACGTTTTTGCCTTCAAAATTTATAGTGTCATTGCCACCTCTTGTATCTATATCGGCACTACTTGAATCCTCAAGGTTATTTAAGATGTTATTACCTTTAAAATTTATCGTATCATTACTTTCGCCATAGCTAGTTACCCACACACGAGTTTTAGCTGTTAAATTTGATATATCAGCTGTAAAATCAACACCTGTTTTATTACTAAAGCCCGCTTGACCTATGCTTATGCCGTCAGCTATAACGTGAGCTGAGCTAAATGATCCGGTTTCATAGTGGCTATTGCCATCGTTATTGCCCTTTACTTCAAGTAGATCTTTTGCATAAGCTGTAACGCTCTCACCTTTGTTATTATCTAGTTTTAGGCTTTGATATCCTAACACTGCATCTTGTGACTCTCTATTTAAATTTACATTTGTTAGCGTAGAGTTTGATATCTCCATAGTATTTACATCTCTTGCCTCAGAGTATCTATCGCTAGTATCTACCCAAGCATCTGTCATAGTTATATTGTTTGCTTTAAAGGTATTGCTACCAGTATCCATCAGGATATTTACTCTTTCTATCCTCACACCATCTTTTACATTTACCACATCATCGCCGTCACCTGTATGTATCTGGTTATCGTTGTACCAGCTATTGTGTATGCTAGGGTCTATAACTTTAAATGTTTCTTTACCAAGGATATTTGCATTGATATTTAAAGTGTTGTTTCCTGCTTCATCATGAGCGCTATTGCTTGAGCTAGGTGTGTATGCGCCAAGGTTGATGTTGGCTTTGAATATAGTAAGATCAGCATTGATATTTACTACGTCATCGCCTCTACCAAGGTTTATAGTAGTGCTATTATAATGTCCAAGAACGCCGCCTACGCTTGCTGTGTTTTTAGTACCGCTTATAGTGACCTCTTTATCAAAATTTACTACATCGTTGCCAGAGCCAGTATCTAAGTGCAAATTCTCTAAATTTGCCTTTATGCTGACCGTATCATCGCCATCATTTGTATTTAAATTGGTATGGTTTGCGATATTTCCTTTGATATCTTTATTTAGCTCGATGTTGTCGTCGTTGTCTATGATCTTGCCTTCAGCCATATTTGCATTAGTTGTTGGTAGCAAATATCTGCTGCTTGGCGTAACGCTTAGTTTTACACTCTCTTTAAACACAGCAAAGTTATCAACCATATCAGTTTTTTGTACGTTGTCGATAGTCATACCTTGAGGGCCAGTATTGTCACCTTCGTTTTGGTTGTGATGTAGCGGGCCTTTTGTAGTGTCTTGTCCGTCGTCGTCAAGCACTTTTATCCTTACTTGCACTTTTGAGATATCCTCTACGTTTACGCCTGGTATTGTGTTGTTGGTATTTAGAGTTACCCAACTTCCAGCAGCGCCGTTATTTAGCGAGTACTCGATCAAATTTGCGTAATCCTCTCCTCTAGTGCCGCCTATGAAATTTAGAGCAAGGTCTGTTGTCTCGCCACTTGGGCTTACCGGAGTGCCTGATAGACCTAGTTTATAAACAAGATAGTGTCCGCCCTCGCCGTTTGCTCCAGCGCCGCTCTCTCTCACTTCGCTATTAGCTGGGTCCATACTGGTAGTCACCTCAACAGCACCTGGATGTGGTGGAATGACTGGTGGGTTTGCAGGTGAAGGGGTGCCTGGGGTTACGGTGACGCCAGGAGTACTTGGTGTGCTCGGAGTTGGTGGTGTTGGTGGTGTGCTTGGAGTACTCGGCGTGACAGGTGTAACTGGTGTACTCGGAGTTGGTGGTGTGCTTGGGGTACTTGGAGTGACAGGTGTAACTGGCGAGATAGGAGTTGTCGTATCTGCATCTGTACCTGCATCGTTATAACCACCTATTGAGTTTTCTGGTGTTTGAAAAGCTCTATTTGCGTCGGTTAAATTTCTATAATTTTCATTGATATTTGAGTAGTGGCCGCCCTCGGCAAAGCTAGCAGCACCTAAACTTACACCATCTCCAGTAGCGTTGCCACCGCCTTGGTTGCCACCTGCTGCAGTCTCTTCAAGATCTGTGATGTTTGCGCCATTTAGCAAGGCTTTTTGGATAGACGCGATCTCTGGGTTGTCACTAAGTGCGTTTGCCTCTTTGTCTAGGCTCAGGCTTTCGCCATTTTGCAAGCTCACCTCTTTGCCGTCATTTGCTGCGATCACTGCTTTTGCAGAGCCATTAGCCTTTATAGTTTCGCCTTCAAAAATGCTATCACCCACCTTTAAGACTCTTTCGTTGCCACTTTTATCAACAGCTACGATTTCACCGCCTAGGATGTTTTTGATAACGCCTAACTTTTGCATCTTAATGCCTCCCTTTGGATTTTATTGATCTATATCAAGATTTTAGCTAAGAAAAAAATTTAGTTATATTGTACTTTGGTACAATACCCTTAAGAAAAGCCTAAGTTTAGGGGTTAATAATGTTTAAATTTTTTATAAATGTATGAAATTTTAGATTTTAAAATGCCATAAAATTGAAAATTTTAAGCTTTTGTTCATCAAAATGGCACGGTAGTTGATAAAATAACCCAAAAATGTCACTAACTAAATTTCGTTTTTAACGCGTTTATTCTTAATCAAAAAAGCCTTTATATCGCCTTTTAGTTGCTAAATTTAGGCTTTTAAAGCTCAAAATGTTTTTTATTTATAACTAACATAAATTTATCCCAGTTTGTGACATAAATTTTCTTAAGTTTATCTATCAAATTTTGCAAATTTTTATCTCTTTTTCTATAAATTTTAGCCTATAGTGACATAAATTTATCACTACTTTTAAGATATTCTTAGATAAATATATTAGTTTTATTATTTTGAATTTATACTTTTTAGCTCTTGGCGACTAAGATATACCCGCTCTCGCTGATGTTTTTAAATTTCACGCCAAGCTCGCGTTTTAGGCGCAGTACGACGTTTTGTATAGCAGCCTTGCTCACCTCAGTGCTCTCATAGACAAACTCCTCTATCATCTCGTAGGTAACGAGCTTATTTAGGTTGTAAGCAAATAGCCAAAATATCTTATTTTGCAAAAAGCTAAGGTATAGCTCGCTGCCGTTTTTATAAATTTTCTCTCTTTTTAAATTTATACTCACCTCATCACTTAATCGCACTAGCTTCTCATCTCGCTCGAAGCTTAGGCTTATTAGCATCGATCTAAGATCCTTTATATCGATAGGTTTTTTCAAAAACAAGGTCGCACCCTGCTCATAACTCTTTATCAAATTTTCATCGCTGTCATACGAGGTAAAGACGATAAATTTCTGATGAGGTTTTAGCTTTTTTATCTCATTCATCATCTCAAAGCCATTAAGTACTGGCATGTGGATGTCGCTCATCACGATGTCAAAGCCATGTTTTTTAAATTTCTCCAGCCCATCTTGTCCATCTTTTGCGCCTACGACCTGACCGCAGTATGGCTTAAGCCCTGTGATGATTAGCTCCCTTGCCATCTCATCATCTTCTACTACTAAGATAGATACTTTTTTTAAAATTTCTAGGGCCTCTTGCATTTTAGTCCTTCAAATTTGTTTCAAAACATAGCTCAAAGAGCGTTGGTTTCGCGTTATTTACGAGCCTTAGGTCGCCATTTAGCTTCTCACGTGCGAGCTTTTTAGCAAAGTAAAGTCCTATGCCATTTCCTTGTTTTTTTGTGGTGTTTAGCCATGTGAAAATTTTCTTACTCATCTCGTAGCTCACGCCGCCGCCATTATCGTAAACGCCGATGTAGCACTTATCTTCAAAGCTTCTAAATTTAAGCTCTATGACGCGCTTTAGCGGCTCATCTTTGTAGCTCTCAACTAGTGAGTCCTTTGCGTTGTGGATTAGGATTAGTAAAATTTGCTGGATGATGTTTTCTATTTGGCAGACTTTCATCTCTTCAAATCCACTAAATTTCACGCTCACATTTGCACGGCTAAGCTCTGTGTGCATAAGTGTTATTAAATTTCTAACACTTGTTTGGATGTCAAATTCACTCACATTTTCAGCGCTTTTGTAAAAATTTCTAAAAATTTCGATTGTTTTTGAAAGAAGCTCGATCGAGCTTTGCCCTTTTTTTAATAAATTTAAAAGCTCCTCATCACTTAGCTTGCCCTCTTTTTTTAGCATTATCGCCGAGCTTAGCATAAGTTTTAGCGAATTTACTGGCTGGATGAACTGATGACTTATGCCACTTATCAGCTCCCCAGCCTCGCTCATCTTGGCTCTGTGCGCTAGCAAGGTCTCATACTCATCTTGCACCTTTTTTATCTTGTTATACATAAAGTTGTGCAGGCTATTTGCCAAAAATGCAAGTGCAACGAAGGCAAAGAGTAAATTTAGGGCGTTTTTTAGCGCCTCTCTTGTCATGGCTAAAATTTCTTCTTCGTTGTTTGTGCCAGCTCCGATAAACCAGTTCATCGTCGGTATCTCGGCTACTTGGATCAAATTTTGCCCTATCTTTAAGCTGGTGATGTCCTCATCTTTTAAAAATATCTCTTTAAATTTCTCCTCGATCTCTCTTTTAAGCGTCGCATCAGCCATCGATGTGAGGATCTCACCGCTGTGAGTTACCAAAAATGAGTAAGAATTTGGCGCAAGGCTAAAGTTTTTGATGCTATCAAAGATAGTGCCTATTCGCACGACGCCACAAAGTGCCGCCTCAAATTTATCATCCTTTTCAACTGGCACGCATAAATTTAAAGTAGAGTCCTTTAAAATTTTGTGATTTTGCATGAAATTTACGCTTGGGGCATTTGTATTTTTTGTCTCGACATACCAGATAAGCCCCGCTCGCTCACGCTTTGACATCACCTCTTCTGAGATCTTTTGCCCATCTACAAAGATCTCGCCATCCTCTCTTAGAAGCTGCATGAGATCAAATTCTTTTGCATTTTCTTTAAAGAGCTTTATGAAATTTGCCACCTTAGCATCGTCATCTATGATGCCAGAGTTTTGGATAAATTTTGACGCACGGACGAGTGAATTTAAGCGCTCATCAAGCCAAATTTGAAAGTTGCTAACGATGTTTTTGCTAACTGCGATGTTGTTTTTATCTGATAGTTCGATGATCTTTTCTTTTGCATTGTTATAGCTGTTTAGCCCAAGAAGCACGACAAAGAGGCTTGCTAGCAAGATGATCGCATAAATTTTAATATTTTGTGATTTTAAATTAATACCCATGCGCGCAGTATATCCTAAGTTAGCCCAAAAATAGGGCTAACTAAAATTTATTTCTTAAAAGATAAAAGCTTTGAAACAAGCATAAGTGCAAGCACAACAAAACAAATGCCAAAACCAAGCAGCGTGCAATCAGCCATCGACATAAATTTAGACGACGGCACAAGATACCAGCCGTCTGCATAAAGATCAACTATGCTCTTTTGTAGATCGCTTAGCACCACGCCATCAGGCACCATAGGGCTGTCATATCCGCAGTCGCCTGTTGGCATAAACCAATCAGGCGCCCACTTTTCAAGCGGCAAGCCAAATGGATAGTGCGGCTCAGTCGAGCAGCCCTGCACGCCAAAAGGATCGTCGCCATGCACTGCATCGTGAATTTTAGCTAGCTTTACGCTATACATTATGCCCTGCACCGCTCCCCAAAAGGCAAAAACGTAGCCGATGATGGCAAATAGCAAATTTTTAGGATTTATGATAGCTATCACGCCGCCAAGTGCCATACACAAAAAGGCAAAACGTATATAGACGCACTGCTCGCAAGGTGGCATATAGGCGTAGTTTTGAAAGAGCGAGTGCGCGATGACAACAAGCGCAACGCTGACAAAGACTAAAAGCGCCCAAGAGATGCGTGAGTCTTGAAATTTAGCCATTTTTTTAAAAAAGCTCATGTGGCGCCTTATTTTTTAAGTAGCTCTTCGATGAGTGCTGCCATGCCGTCAAGCGAGCTGATTGATTTTGTCATGATGAGATATTTGCCATTTACGACAAATGCTGGCACGCCTTGAATTTTAGCCACATCATAGCTCTCATCCCACTTTTTAAGTAGCTCAGTCACTTTTGGATTAGCTAGCCCTTTTTCGTAGTCTGCTTTGCTAACGCCAGCAGCGTCAAGGCCAGTTTTCAAAAAACCCTCAACATCTTTGCCATCGCCCCAGCGCTCTTTTTTGTCGTGATAAGCCTTGTAGTAGGCAAATTTAGCCTTTTTAAATAGCGAATTTTCATCAAATAAACTAACACCCTTTGCCTCGTCCATAACGATAAGAACGGCAAAAACCTTGCTCGCAACCTCGCCATAATCGCCCTTTGTCTTTAGGTGAAATGGCTCGTATTTTAGGCCAGGAATTTTCTCAACTACCTTTGGAGTGACGCTCTTGTCGTATTTATAGCAAAATGGGCAAGCGTAGCTAAAAACCTTAACTAGTGTGTTTTGTCCGACACTTAGTGGCTTTTCGAGCTTGACATAGTCCTCGCCCTCACTAAATGCACTTGCACTAATCGCTCCAGCTACTGCAACTGCAAAGATAGCCTTACTAAATTTAGATAGAAAACTCATGATGATCTCCTTTGGATGATTTATTTTGAGTTATTCTACAACCAAGCTCAACCGCACTTTTAACGCTAGAATAAATTTTGGCTGAAATTTATCTATTTTAAATTTATGATGATGGATTTAGTGATTTTTTTGTTAAATTTATTGAAAAAGTTCGCTATGACTTCCTATTTCAACGCATGTAAGAAGTAAAATTTCATTTTGTTTTTTATATATCAAGAGCAAGTCTGGCTTAACATGACACTCTCTAAAGCCTTTATAGCTTCCGATAAGAGCGTGATCTTTATATTTTGATGCTAATTCCTCGTTATTTGCTAATTGCCAGATGATATCTTTAGTTAATTTTTTTTCATTTTCATTTAGCTTTTTAAAAGCTTTCTTAAAACTCTTTGAATACTCTATCTCAAGCATCAAGGCTCTTTTCAAATTCTTCAAATGTTTTAAATCTCTCTACTTCACCATTTTCTATCTCTTTGATAGCTTTGTCAAGCCTTGAGACTTTATCTCTTTGCTCAAATTCTACATTTGCCTGCCTAGCCATCTCTTTTATAAGCTCGATAAATCCATAGTCAGCATTTTTAAAATCAATAGTTGTAGTCATCTTACACCTTTAAATTTTCGTCTTATTATAACTTCAAATTTATAAAAATAATATACGTTATCAATAAAAATTATTATTTACATATTTCATTTTTTGAGTTATAATCGGCTCAAATTTTATCAAAATAGGAGTCAAAATGAGACAGTACGAAACATACAAATGCGAAAAATGCGGCAACGAGATCGAGGTTCAAAAAGTTGGCGGCGGCACACTAACCTGTTGCGGCGAAGAGATGAAGTGCGTGACTGAAAATTTAACAGCAGTAAATTTGATGAAGGCATTTGCTGGCGAGTCACAAGCTAGAAACAAATACGAGCTTTACGGCGACCTAGCTAAGGAAGCTGGCTATCACGCGATAGCTAGACACTTTTATGAGGCAGCTGAGAATGAGAAATGGCACGCAAGGGCTGAATTTAAGAAATATCACGAGATGATGAACGATCCGATCGATAAGATGGATAAAAATTTACTTAACGCTGCAGCTGGCGAAAACTACGAGCATACGACGATGTATCCAGACTTTGCAAAGATCGCAAAAGAAGAAGAGCTAAGAGATGTTGAGAGGCTATTTAACGCGATCGGCAAGGTTGAGGTTGAGCATGAGAGAGAGTATTTAGAGCTTAAAAAGATGCTTGATGAAGAGGGCTTTTTTGAGAGCGACGAAGAAGATATCTGGGTTTGCGAGGTGTGCGGACACGTTCACAGGGGCAAAAAAGCTCCGGGTGCTTGCCCACTTTGCAAAGCTCCAAAAGAGTATTTTAAACGCGAATTTCTAGGCTAAAAAGCCAAAAATTTAGCCAAGGCGCTTGTCTTGGCTAAATTTAATAAATTTAAATCTATTTAAAATAAAAAAGTTATATAATCTCCTTAAATTTTCACAAGGAGAAAGAGATGAAAAAATCACTTTTAGTTTTAGCTACTCTTGGCTTTGCACTAAGCCTAAACGCTGCAGATCTTACAGATACTTGCAAGTCTTACTTCTCAGACATCGATAAGATGGTTGAGGCTTACAAACAAGCTGGTCAAGAGCAACAAGTAAAAATGTACGAAGATCAAAAGAAACAATCAATGGATCAACTAGCTTCTTTACCAAAAGAGCAACAAGACGCTACTTGCAAACAAGCTAAAGAGATGTTTGCTCAAGTAATGGATCAAATGAAAAAACAAGGTCTTTTAAAATAAACCTTCACGTGGCTAGGCTCTCTAGCCACACTTCAAATTTACCCCTCTTTTTTACATAAATTTTGCGTGATCTTTGCTACAGACGGCGAAACTAGCAAAAGCACAGGATACGCCACCACAAAGGCTTTTACATAAGCAGTTAGCCAAATTTTCACAAAACCATCAACAAAGCCAAGGTTTAGATACGTAAGCACAAATGACATAAAAAACGCCATAAATGCTGACATTATAAACGCAAAAACATATCTATAAAATTTTACTGGTATCAAATTTCCACCTAAATTTATTTACAAACAAAGCTACTTACCTTGCTCGTGTCACCGCCCACGTATGTAGCCACCTTTGGATAGGCACACACTAAAAATTCCTTGCCGGCGTAGCTCTCACTCCACACCGCGTCTATCATCTCGTTATGTAAGATTTTCACATCTTTTAAACTCTCGCACCCTGCCTTATCAAGGGCAAAAGCCGTGCTGCCAATGAGCGCTAAGGCGCAAAAAAGTGAAATTTTCTTCATAACATCTCCTAAAATTTTACCTTGCTAAATGAGGTCTCGTTCTTGAGAGCAAAGCCATCAAATTCATCTATGAGCCCTGCTCGCTCTTTGGCGTAAGCCTTGTAGTTTTCGCTGTGGCGATAGCTCTCAAAGCTAGCTTCATCTTTGTAAATCTCAACCAAGATCCATTTGCTAGGCGCGTCCTTTAGACTAAAGGCAAACTGGGCAAATGCGCCATCATCGACGCTTTTTTGCATATATTTTTTCACTAGCTTTTCAAATTTCGCATCGCTCTTTGCCAAAAGGTTTAAATTTGTGATGTGAAAGTAGCTATCTTTTAGTCGCTCTGGCGTTAAATTTTTTGAAAACGCAGCCCGTTTTTTCAAGCTTATAGCCTTTTTACTAGCCAAAATTTCAGCGCTT
This sequence comes from Campylobacter concisus, assembly GCF_015230015.1. GTDB lineage: Bacteria > Campylobacterota > Campylobacteria > Campylobacterales > Campylobacteraceae > Campylobacter_A > Campylobacter_A concisus_AF. The sequence continues at coordinate 28,452 of NZ_JAAKZC010000001.1, forward strand.
GCACTTGTAAATTTCTTATAGTGCGCTGAAGCTACGTGCTTTTTATAAGCCGCCTCGTCCTTGTAAAACTCGATCAGATAAAATAGCTCTGGCTTGCTCTTTGCGCTCGCAAAAAAGATCGCCTGCGTGCCTGGCTCGCTCTTTGAGCTTAGTATTTTTTCCCTGCCAAACTGTCTCAGCAAGCTCTTGTTATTTGGCGTTGAAAGCAGCTCTTGTAAGCTCACTTTCGCCTCCGCCCCAAAGGCAAAAGCCGCCAAAACCGCTAGTAAAAATAGCTTTTTAAACATCAAATTCCCCTTATCACTTCGCCTTTTTCATATCAGCTTTAGCCTTGATCTCTTCTGCTGCTTCAAGGTCAAGCTGTGCTTTTTTAAAGGCTTTGCGTGCTTTTTCTAAGCGGTTAGAGTTTTTGACACTTGGGTTATCAGCATAGGCTTTTTCTGCCTCTTCTAGCTCAAATTCCCTTTTACCATAGTTCATTTGAGCTTTTTCAAGGTTGTTAGTAGCTTTATTGCCACCTAGTAGTTCAGCCTTTGATGTGACCTTACCAGTGACTGGGTTTCTGCCGATAGTCATATCTAGTTCGCGTTTGGCTCTAGCAGCAGTTCCGCGATTGACATAACACTCTTTTTTTCCTCCCACTAACATACCTGCAATCATATCAGGTCTATTTTTAGGGTCACTGCAATCAACCTCTTCTTTTGCATAGCTAAGTGTAGCTCCCAGAGCCGCTATTACCAACAAATTTATAAATTTCACTTTATTCTCCTTGAAAATTTTTAAATTTCTCATATTTTCTCCTTTAAATTTATTTTTTTAAAACTCTTTTCATCCAAGCAAAAAGCTCGTCTAAGTCGTAGTCTCCGCCGTGTCCTTGTCCCCAAACCGCTTCGAAATCAACCTCTTTGCCAGCATTTTTAAGCGAGAGTGCGAGCATAGCAGGCACGGAGAGGGCTAAGTCGGTGTCGTTTGTGCCCTGCCTTATGCGGTAAAATTTCGCCCCATCTTTGTTTTTAGTGTAGTTCATCGCATTCATCATCTTTATGACGCTAGCCTCCGCCATCTCGCCCAAGCTTCGCTCTTTTGCAAATTTAGTAAAGTGCTTTGCAGGCGTTTTGCTATCGCCAAAAAGGTCATTTTCAGGATTTTCTAGCCCAAGGCCGTCAAAGGCAACCACCGTTTTGGCGCGTTTTAGCGAGGCGATGAAGTCCTCAAATTTGAATGTATATCCAAGCGAGCAGCCCTGCGTGTCAAGAGTTATAAATTTAGGTGTGAGCGTGCTTTTGTCGCTGCTTTTTGTAGCGGTAAAAGCCTTTGAGATGAGGGCATTTATATACTCTTTGAAGCTGCCCTCGCCGTTTTCATCAAGGCTTAGCATGTGGCCTTTGGCGTCTTTTAAATTTAGCGAGTTTAGATAGGCTGGGAATTTACTCTTTAGCTCGCGCGAGAGCTCTTTTTGCGTGGCATTTAGCTCGCCTGCGATCATTTTTGGCTTTTTGCTCCTGTCGTTAAAGCTAGCCGCATCAAGACTTGAAAAGTCTATCCTTTCAAATTTATCCAAATCCCCAAACATCCACTCATACGCCTCGTCCTCATGCTCTAAATTTGTAACAGGACAGTAGGCTGAGACGGCATAAATTTGATCGTCAGCCTTTGCAGCGCCTAGCTCTTTAAGATATGGCTCATACTCTTTTGCATTTGCGCTAGTGCCAAGAAGTGCCGACATCGCGCCGCCTGCGCTCGTGCCGTTTGAGATGATCTTGTTTGCGTCACCTGGCATAAATTTATCGTTAAATTTAAGATATCTAACGGCCGCTTTTAGATCGACTATCGCAGCTGGCGCTTTGCCGATAAATTTCTCGCCATCTTTTAGCGTCCTGCCCCTAGCGCCAACGCTTGCCACGACGTAGCCTCTAAGAAGCGCTTCGAGGGTGGCATTTGGCTTTTCGTTTTGGATTTCTGGCTTTTGTGGTTTGGCGCTCATGTAGCCACCAATAGCATTTGGCATGAAAATAGCCCCCTTTTGGTCGCTAAATTTACCCTCTGGCACATAAAAATTTAGCACCTCATAGTCGCTAGCTGGCTTTGCCACATAGACTATGCCCTCATAGGCTCTAAATTTAAGCGTCCTCTCACCAACTTGCACGCTTTTTAGCTCAAATTTGTTTTCATCAAATTTAAGCTCGCCGCCAAAGCAAGCGCCTGCTAAACAAACCCCTAAAATAGCAACTCTAACGCATTTCATGATCTGCCTTTTTATTTTGTCCTACTTTTTGTTTCGCTAGCCTTGGCGTAGGCTACCAGGGCTTTAGCGCCTAGTTATCTTTTGCATCATACTTGATCGCATAGTCAAATTTTGGCTGGTGCAGTGAAAACTCAAAGCTATCTCTATCGACCGAGCCAACGCAGTAATGGCTATCATAAAGACGAAGCAAAAACTCCGCCATCTCTTCACTCGTGTGGTACTTTTTAAACGCCTTGTCGTAGTCGTAGCTCTCTTTGCTAGTTGCCACCATGCCAAATTCTGTCTTTGTGGCAGCTGGGGCCAGCACTTTTGCCTGCATCTTTGCTTGCTTATCTTGTGCTAGTTCGTGGTAAAGCCCCTCACTAAAGGCACTTACGAAAAATTTGCTAGCGCAGTATGTGACGGCGTTTGGCACGATCTTGTAGCCGCCTATTGAAGAGATGTTGATAAGCTGTGTATCTTTGTCTTTATATTTTTTAGTAAAGAGCGTTGAGAGCGTGACAAGAGAGATGATGTTTAAATTTATCATCTGCGTGATTTTTTCTAAATTTTGCTCGCCGACCTTGTTATAGTCGCCAAAGCCAGCGTTGTTTATAAGCGCTTTTAGCTCAAATTTTTCTAAATTTCGCCAAAGCAAGAGGGCATTTTCTTGGTTTGAAAGGTCGCAAAGCTCTATCACTACATCGACATCTGCAAATTTAGCTATCTCGCTTTTTAAATTTTCTAAAAGCTCCCCGCGTCTTGCAACAAGGATCAAATTCTCCCCGCGCCTTGCAAACGCCTTTGCCGCGGCCGCTCCTATGCCTGAGCTTGCTCCAGTGATGGCGATATACCTTTTCACTTTGCATACTCCATCGGACTGTAAATTTTCACACCTTCGCTGTGGTCATCTTGCGCTACTTGCACGATCACTTTAGCGATATCAGCCGCCTTCATCGGACGATACTCGTCAAAAAAGCCTTTTGGGATAAATTTAAACGCCTTTATCGCTAGATACTCGCCAAGTCTAAATTCCTTTCTCTCAGCCTCGATAAGTGGCAGCCTAGCGATGTGAAATGAGCTATATCCAAGCTCTTTTATCTTTGCTTCTGCTTGACCTTTTGCCTTTAGGTAAAATGAGCCTGACTTTCTGTTTGCCCCTGCAGCTGAGAGCAAAATAAAGCGTTTTGCGCCGCACTCCAAGCCAAATTTGGCGAAATTTATCGGATAGGTCACATCGACTTTGTAAAACTGCTCTTTGTGCTTTGCCGCTTTCATCGTCGTGCCAAGCGCGCAAAAAACGTCGTCAGCGATAAATGGCACCTCATCTTTAAAATCATCAAAATTTACTATCTTTACTTCAAGCTTTTCATGGGTAAATTCTAGCTCATGCCTAACAAGGGCGACTACCTTGTTATAGTGCTCACTCTCGCATAAATCTTTTAAAATTTCACTTCCCACAGCGCCGCTGGCTCCTGCTATAAGGGCGACTTTTTTCATGTTTATCCTTTGTAAATTTTGGATAAATTCTATCTCGCTAAGGCAAAAATTTCGCTTATGGCCTCTTTTGTATAAATTTGCTCCAAGCCCCTGCCCTTGGCGTAGTCATAAACTAGCGCCATGATCTCGTCTAAATTTGACTCATCAACGCCGATTTCGATGAGGCTTGTTGGTGTGCCGATCTTGCTAAACCACTCTTTTAGCTTCTCTATGGCTACGTCTGCGTCATCAACGCCAAAAATTTCTTTGCTAAAGCGCTTAAATGCCTTTAAATTTCTACCCTTATACCACTTCATCCAAGCTGGCATAACCACACTTAGCCCAGCTCCATGCGCGCAATCAACCACCGCACCTATGGCGTGCTCGATCATGTGATTTGGATATGAGTAGCCAGCCGTGCCGACGTAAGTTAGGCCATTTAGCGCCATCGTCGCAGCCCATGCAAACTCGCCTCTAGCGTCGTAGTTTTCTGGCTCTTTTAGTAAAATTTCAGTCGTTTTCATGACGGTTTTGATATTTGCTTCGATGTATAAATTTATGATCTCAGGCTGAACGCTCGCCGTAAAGTAGCCCTCGATGCTGTGAGCGATGATGTCTGAGGCTGAATAGACCAAATACTCCTTGCTAACGCTTGCTTGAAGAAGCGGATTTACCACCGATACTTTTGGGTAAAGACAAGCGCCGTGCATGGCAAATTTCTCTTTTGTGGCTTCATTTGTGACGACTGCGCCGCCGTTCATCTCTGAGCCAGTTGCAGCAAGCGTTATGATGTCAAAGATCATAAGCGCCTCTTTTGGACATTTGTCAGTAAAAAAGTCCCAAACGTCGCCGTTATATTTAACTCCAGCAGCTACGGCTTTGGCGCTATCAAGCACCGAGCCGCCGCCTATGGCTAGCACGCTATCGACGCCTTGCTTTTTAGCTAAATTTATAGCCTCATTTACCTTACTTAGCACTGGGTTTGACTTCACGCCACCTATCTTGCAAAACTCGATGCCATTTGCGCTTAGGCTCTTTATGGCAGTGTCAAAAAGTCCGTTTTTTATGATCCTATCGCTGCCATATATTATGAGTGTCTTTTTTACGCCAAATTCTTTCATATATTTGCCGATGTTTTGCTCTTTGTCTTTGCCAAATTCTATTTTAGTAGGGTTTAAAAAGCTGAAATTTTGCATAGTTTTCTCCTTGTTTGCTTTTGTGATTTGGGGTAAATTTTAGTTAAATTTTCTTATTTTTAGCTATTTTTATCTGCGCTAAATTTAGAAATTTCTTAGTCTGATAGGTAGTTTTGATGTGATCTTGTCTGGATCAAAGCTATTTTTTGGATCGCCTAAGCCTCCAAAATTTTCGCCAGTGTTAAAGAATTTTTGTAAGAAATAATCCCCTCTATACCCAAGTTCAAAAAGTAGCCCTGACATCTCAGAGATATCCTTTTCGCTTAGCAAGTCCGCATGCACGGTCGTTCTAACTTCAAATTTAAAATTTATCTCAAGCAGATATCTAAGCGTGGCGGCAAATTTCTCATATAAATTTGAGCCACTGATGCCGATAAATTTCTCTTTTGGAGCTTTAAAATCAAGCGCGATGTAATCAATCAGCCCCTCGTCTATCGCCTCTTTTAAGACGTCACGATACGAGCCGTTAGTATCTACCTTTAAGCTAAAACCGCGCGCCTTTACCTCGCGTGCTAGCCTTAGAAAGAGAGGATTTGCCGTGCATTCGCCGCCGCTAAAGACTATGCCATTTAGCTTGCCGACCCTGCGGTCTAAAAAGTCGCAAACTTCGCTTAGGCTTATAGAGCCGTTTGACCTTACGACCTCGACGTTATAGCAGTATCCACAGCGCATATTACACCCTGCAAACCAAATGACAGCTGCCACTTTGTCTGGGTAGTCAAGCGTAGTAAATGGCGTGATACTAAAGACTTTTTGCAAGTTTTGACCCTTTTTTAAACTAAAAGGCACAAGGGCGTGCCTTTGGTTTGCATTTTAGTTGATTTTTTTAAATTTATTATTGTTTTTAGGCAAAAAATTTATCTTTTGCAGCAACTTGCGTATTCGTCAAATTTAACACGCTCTTTGTGCTCGCCTTTTTTACCGAGATTAAAGCTCTCAACTGGTCTGTGATAGCCCATAACACGAGTATAAACCACGCATCTTGTGCGTTTGTCTTGCACTTTTTCTAAAATTTCTTTTTCAGTCATATTCTCTCCTTATTTGGATTTTTTCTTCTCATTTTCTATAAGCTCTGCATCACAAAGTGGGCAAAACTCATGCTCGCCAGCTATGTAGCCATGCTTTGCGCAGACGCTAAAGACCGGCGTTATCGTGATGTATGGGAGTTTGTAGTTTGAGATTATACTCTTTACAAGCTCTTTGCAAGCTTTAGCCGAGCTTATGCGCTCTTTCATATATAGGTGAAAGACGGTGCCGCCAGTATAGGCGCTTTGTAGCTCATCTTGCAGATCAAGCGCTTCGTAAGCGTCGTCTGTGAAATTTGCAGGTAGCTGGGTTGAGTTTGTGTAGTAGATATTATCCCCCTCGCCTGCTTGGATGATGTCTGGGTAGCGCTTCTTATCCTCTTTGGCAAAGCGGTAGGTAGTGCCCTCAGCTGGAGTTGCCTCAAGGTTGTATAAATTTCCACTCTCTTCTTGAAATGTCCTTATCTTATCGCGTAAAAAGCCAACCATCTCAAGGGCAAATTCACGTCCAAATTTAGTCGAAATGTTCTCTTTATCATCAGTGAAATTTCTAAGTAGCTCGTTCATGCCATTTATGCCGATCGTGCTAAAGTGGTTGTTAAAGTGCTTTAGATACCTAGCTGTGTAAGGATAAAGCCCTCTGTCATACATCTCTTGGATAAATTTACGCTTTTTCTCTAGGGTTGATTTGGCTAGTTCTAAAAGGTAGCTTAGTCTATTGTAAAGTGCGACCTTATCGCCTTTGTAGTTATAGCCTAGGCGGGCTAAATTTATAGTCACAACGCCTATCGAGCCAGTCATCTCAGCACTTCCAAAAAGACCGCCACCACGTTTTAAAAGCTCTCTTAGGTCAAGCTGCAAGCGGCAGCACATAGAGCGGACGTGGCCTGGTTTGTAGGCGTTTTCGTTTTCTATCTTGTTGCCATTTTCATCATAAGTGTATTGCGAGCCGATGAAATTTTGAAAGTAGCTTGAGCCCATTTTGGCGGTATTTTCAAAGAGCACGTCGGCCACTTCGCTATCCCAGTTAAAATCCTCTGTGATATTTACAGTTGGTATCGGAAATGTAAAAGGCTGTGAGCACTTGTCGCCAGCTGTTAAAACCTCGTAAAATGCCTTGTCTATGCGTGCCATCTCAGGCTCGAAGTCCTTGTAGGTCATATCGATCAAATTTTTTCTGCCACGCTCGTTTGCTTTTTTCAAAATTCTCTCATCTTTTACGTTTGTAAAGAGGTGTATATCATCGCTCGTTGGTATCTGATCTCTTAGGTCGCTTGGGCATGTGATGTCGATGGTTACGTTTGTAAATGGACTTTGTCCCCAGCGTGCAGGGACGTTTAGGTTAAATATAAAGCTAGTGATCGCCTTTTTGATCTCGGCGTCGCTTAGATCATCTTTGAAAACATAAGGTGCAAGGTAGGTGTCAAAGCTAGAAAACGCCTGAGCGCCCGCCCACTCGCTTTGCAAAATGCCTAAGAAATTTGCCATCTGATAAAGCGCCTCTCTAAAGTGCTTTGGTGCCTTGCTCTCGACCCTGCCACGAACGCCGTTAAAGCCCTCGTTTAGCAAGGCTCTTAGGCTCCAGCCAGCGCAGTATCCTGTAAGGCAGTCAAGGTCATGGATGTGGTAGTCGCCATTTCTGTGAGCTAGGCCCTCTTCTTTGCTATAAACAGCGTCTAGCCAGTAGTTTGCTATGACTTTGCCGGCGGTGTTGTTTATAAGGCCTGCGTTTGAGTAGCTCGTGTTTGAATTTGCAGAAATTCTCCAGTCGGTGCCGTTTATGTACTCATTTATCGTTTGGGTTGAGTTTATATAGGTCGTATCTTCGTTTAGGCCTAAAATTTGCTCGCGTTGGAGCTTGTGCGTGTGGCGGTAGAGCATGAAGCTCTTTAAAACTTCAAAATGTCCGCCGTCAAATAGCTCTTTTTCTATAGCATCTTGGATGTCTTCGACTGTTATCGCACTTGATTTTTGAAAGATATCTTGGACTACGTTTGTAAAAACTTGCTCGTCATAAGCTTTATTTTCGCTTGCAAATGCCTTTTTTATCGCATCTACTATCTTGTATGCTACAAATTCTTGCCTTGTGCCATCTCGTTTTAAAATTTCACGCATCACTTGCTCTTTTCTGATTATTTTTTGATATGAAGTTTAAAAGTATAGGACAAGAAAGCTTAAAAGATAGATAACTATTTTCTTTTGTTTAATAATATTTATCAAAAAATATAAAATTTTATAGAGTTTTATTAAGTATATTTTTACGTATTTTAAGCATTTTAAAATAAAATTTGATTATTTTTACTTAAATAATTATTTTAATTTTATATTTTAAAATAGTCTATTGATGACGACGGATATCTAAATGAAGCAGATCAAAAGGATCTAGCTGGGCTAATAAATGCTAAAAAACGTGGTGAATTAGAGTGCATAAATTTAGATGAATTTGACCTAGAGATGAGATCATTTCTAAAAAGAGAAAGGTCTAAATGAAGCTTTTATTAAGCAAACGCTTTCAATCAGACCTTGAAAAGATTTTAATATTCTACTCTCAAAAAAGCTTTGAAGCTTCAGAGAATTTAAACCCAAGGCGTGAAAGATCACGCCACTACTATTTTGTGTTTCTTCTATCGTCTTTAGCCTTGATCTCTTCTGCTGCTTCAAGGTCAAGCTGTGCTTTTTTAAAGGCTTTACGTGCTTTTTCTAAGCGGTTAGAGTTTTTGACACTTGGGTTATCAGCATAGGCTTTTTCTGCCTCTTCAAGCTCAAATTCCCTTTTACCATAGTTCTTTTGTGCTTTTTCAAGGTTATTTGTAGCTTTATTACCACCTAGTAGCTCAGCCTTTGATGTGACCTTGCCAGTGACTGGGTTTCTACCGATAGTCCTATCTAGTTCGCGTTTAGCTCTAGCAGCAGTTCCGCGATTGACATCACACTCTTCCTTGCCACCAATCATGTAGCCTCCAACATATCTAGGTGTGTTTTTTGGATCATCACAATCAACCACTTCTTCTTTAGCTTCTCCTCTTAAATGTTTATTAAAAACATCAGATCCATAGGCATTTAAATTTATGCAACCAAGAAAACCTACAGCAAATGCTGCGATTAATGCTTTATTTCTCATCTTATTTTTCCTTTCTTCTTGTTTGGTTTAAGGTTTTTGTACTCATCTTTTTCCTTTCTAGTTTGGTATCAAAGCATTGTAGCTTTTTTAGATAAATATCTCACTTTTGTTACATATGGAAGGTGTATTTCTCTAGGTTGCGTGCTAGCTCTTGAGAAGCAAAGCTTGCTCCACTATCACTTATACCTACCATCTTTAAAACCCATGTTGGTGCATGAAGTATGATCTTCCAAAGCATATAAGCACCACCTATTGCACCTATGATATGTAGCAGTGCCATAAATATATGAAGCATAATTGTTAAGAAGAACTGACTTTGAAGTTCATACATCATATTCATCTGCTCTTCGGCATAGAGTAAGAATATATCTTTAAATATACCATAGACAAATAGACCAAAGTAGATAAATATAACTATCAAGATAGGTTTAAAGAATATAGCTAAAGCGCCTACCAAGAAATCGACTATCTTATTTGTTTTACCCATAGTGACTGAAAAAGCTGTAACAAATGGTGATATGTAGTAAAACTTAGCTAGCTCTATAACATAGCTTATAAAGGCTAGTGCTCCAGCTACTATACCAACAGTAAAAGGCATATAGTCTAGGACTATCTTATATAGGTATGATGCACTTACGTAGCCAATAAGACCTGAGATACCTCGTGAGCTTCTCTCTGTTTTTTCGCTTACAAATAGGTCTTTTACCTTGGCTAGTGTGCCAAAGCAAAAGACCATCTTAAATTTAACTACTGACATCCCTCACACTCGATCGAACGGTCGGCCACGTCGTTTAGCTTTTCGCTGTCTGGTGACTCAGAGCGTAGATAGTAGGTTGATTTTAGTCCGAGCTCCCATGCAAGCGTGTAAATTTCACTTAGATATCCACCACTTGCTTTGTCTAGGCTCATGAAGATATTTAGACTTTGACCTTGATCGATCCATTTTTGGCGGATCGCACCTGCTTTTATGAGGATTCTTTGATCAAGCTCGTATGCTGGCGTGTAAAACTGCCAAGTATCAGGGCTTAAATTTGGCACGACATTTGGGATCATACCGCTTAGGTTGTGCTCAAACCACTTGCGTTTATAGACTGGCTCGATGGTCTGAGTAGTGCCAACAAGGATCGAGATCGAGCTAGTTGGAGCGATCGCCATTAGATAGCCGTTTCTCATGCCGTCACGCTTGACCTTCTCTCTTAGCTTGTCCCAGTCGCAGACATTTTCGTCAAATAGTCCACCTTTGTCGTTTAAAAGAGCCTTTGCGTTCTCGTTTGCGGTGTCTATCGGCATGATGCCTTTGCTCCATTTTGAGCCTTCAAAATTTGGATAGATGCCCTTTTCTACGGCTAAATTTGAGCTAGCATAGATCGCGTTGTAGCTTATGTTTTCCATTATGCTATCAATGAGCGCCAAATGCTCATAGCTGCCCCATTTTACGTTTTTCTCAGCTAGCATTTGCGCCTCGCCCATGACGCCAAGGCCTATCGAGCGAGAGGCAAGGTTTGTGTGTTTTACCTTTTTGTGTGGGTAGAAATTTAGATCGATAACGTTATCAAGCATCCTGATAGCTATCGGCACGACACACTCGATGTCCTCTTTGCTGTTTATCTTGCTTAAATTTATACTTGCAAGGTTGCAAACAGCCGTTTTGCCCTCTAAACTCTCTTTTTCTACTATGAAAATTTGCTTGCCTTTTAGGCTGTCAAGTGCGCTAAGCTTTTTGGCTTTTTTGGTTATGCCACTATCAACCGTAACGTCTTCTTCTTCGTCAAATAGCTCCTCGCCGCCATCTTCATAAGTGATCTTGATCTTATAGTAGTTTGGCGCTGTGTTTTGGAAAATTTCGGTGCATAAATTTGAGCTTCTGATGATGCCCTCGTGGTCGTTTGGATTTGCTTTGTTAGCATTGTCTTTAAAGCATAAAAACGGCATGCCAGTTTCAAAATAGCTAGTTAAAATTTTCTTCCAAAGCTCTTTTGCAAGGATGGTGTTTTTCTGGATATTTTCATCGTTTTCATACTCCAAATATCTCTTCTCAAACTCCTCGCCATAAAGGTCGCAAAGGTCGCTTACTTGAGCTGGGTCAAAGAGGCTCCAGCGGCCATTTTCTTTGACACGCTTCATAAATAGGTCGTTTATCCAAAGCGCAGGGAAAAGCTCGTGTGCACGGCGTCTCTCTTCGCCTGAGTTTTTACGAAGATCGAGAAAATCGCTCACGTCCATATGCCAAGGCTCGACGTAAACGGCGATCGCGCCCTTTCTAGTGCCTAGCTGATCGACCGCTACTGCGATGTCGTTTGTCACTTTTAAAAATGGTATGATACCGCCAGCTGCGTTTTTGTGTCCGTCTATACTGCCGCCCATCGCACGCACCTTGCTCCAGTCCCAACCGATACCGCCACCAAATTTTGAAAGCAGAGCCATCTCTTTGTAGCTATCAAAAATGCCCTCGATATTATCAGGCGTGCTGCCTACGTAACAGCTGCTTAGCTGGTGGCGTGTAGTCCTTGCGTTTGAGAGCGTTGGGGTGGCTAGCATCACTTCAAATTTAGAGATGAGGTCGTAAAATTTCTTTGCCCAACCTTGGCTGTCTAGCTCATTTTGCGCTAAGAACATCGCGATCGCCATAAACATATGCTGTGGTAGCTCGATCGGCATACCGCTTTTGTCTTTGATGAGGTAGCGGTCATAAAGCGTCTTGATACCAAGGTATGCAAACTGAAGGTCACGCTCGGGCTTGATGTAAGCGTTTAGATCCTCAAGATCGTACTTCTCTTTTAGTCCAGGGATGATGCGACCTACTTTTTCGCCCTTTGCGAGGTAGTCTTTTAGGTGGTTGTAGCCGTTAAAGCCAGTCACTTTGTGATAAAGGTCGAACAAAAATAGCCTTGCTGCAACAAATGTCCAGTTTGGGCGGTCGATGTCGATCTTATCAACTGCTGTTTTTATAAGAGTTTGCTGAATTTCCTCAGTCGTTATCATATCTCTAAACTGAATTTTCGCGTCTACCTCAAGCTCGCTAAGACTTACATTGCTAAGACCTAGGACGGCTTCATTTGTGTATTTTTTGATCTTGCTGATATCAAGCTCTTCTGTTCTGCCATTACGTTTTATTACTTTCAAAAATATCTCTCCGTGTTAAATTTTAATTTGAGATTTTATCCAAAAAGAGATAAAAACTCTCTTTGCTAAAAACTACTCAATAAATATAAAATTTATAGCCAAAATGAGAAAGATAAAGGCTATCAAAAGTCTTTTACAAGCAGCAAAAAATGCTAAGCGTGATGAGCTTTTGTGTTAGCTTTAACGACCAAAATTTAAATGCGCCAACATTACCACTAAATTTTACTGACACTTGTAAAAGCTAATTGAAAATGCCGCCACCAGCTTATAAATTTTGCGAGATAAATTTAAGGTGGATTTGTATTGGGGTATTTTGCAAGGGGCTAAATTTACCCCTTGTGTTTAAATTTATTTGTCAAAAACTCTGGCAAAAATTTTATCTACGTTTTTAGTGTAGTAGTTGTAGTCAAAGCACTCTTTGATCTCATCTTTGCTAAGGCTCTTGGTTAGATCCTCATCGTTTAGCAAATTTTGTAAAAATAGGCTGTGACCTTGTTCATCGATCGCTTTTTTGCCCTCTTGCAAGTCCGCCCAGACTTTCATGGCGTTGCGCTGAACGATCTTGTAGGCGTCCTCCCTAGAAATTCCACGCTGTGGTAGCTGCAAAAGCACACGTTGCGAAAAGACCAAACCGCCTGTTAAATTTAAATTTTTCATCATATTTTCTGGATAGACGACTAAATTTGCTATCAAATTTTTGATGCGAACCAGCATAAAATCAGCCGTGATAAACATGTCTGGCAGGATAAATCTCTCAACCGAGCTATGACTGATGTCGCGCTCGTGCCAAAGGGCGACGTTTTCAAGCGCTGGTGTGACGTATGAGCGTAGCACCCTGCAAAGGCCAGTGATGTTTTCACTAAGAACTGGGTTGCGCTTGTGCGGCATGGCGCTTGAGCCTTTTTGTCCTGGGCTAAAATACTCCTCCGCCTCATAAACCTCGGTCCTTTGGTAGTGTCTAACGGCGACTGCGATCTTCTCGCAAGTGGAGGCAAGCACTGCGATAGCGCTCACCACGTGGGCGTAGCGGTCACGCTGGATCACTTGATTTGACGCTGGGGCAGCTTTAAGACCAAGCTCCTCGCATGTTAGCTCTTCAAATTCCATCGGAGCGTGGGCTAAATTTCCCATAGCGCCTGATAGTTTGCCATAGCTGATCGTATCTTTTGCGTCTTTGATGAGCTTAAGCGCCCTTGCGATCTCGTCGTACCAGATGGCAAGCACTAGGCCAAAAGTTATCGGCTCGCCGTGGATGCCGTGGCTTCTGCCGACCATGAGCGTGTGCTTGTGCTCGTTTGCCCTATCTTTGACCGCCTGCATAAACTCCTCGACGTCACTTATGATGAGCTCCAAGCTCTCTTTCATCTGAAGCGCGACGGCCGTGTCGATGCAGTCGCTTGAGGTCATGCCGTAGTGTACGAACCTGCTCTCATCGCCAAGGCTCTCGCTGACGCTTGTCAAAAATGCGATGACGTCGTGCTTTGTCGTCTTTTCTATCTCGTCGATGCGAGCCACTTCAAATTTAGCGTTTTTGCAAATTTTCTCGCAGTCGCTGTCACTTATGAAGCCGAGCTTATTCCAAGCTTTAACAGCAGCTTTTTCTACCTTGAGCCAAGCGTCGTATTTTGCTTGTATGCTCCACTTTTCAGCCATCTCTTTGCGTGAGTATCTTTCGACCATTGTTGAACCTTTTGTGTTAGTTTGCTTTTGTCCTGAAAGTATAAATTTGGCTTTTTGGGCCAGAAATCACATCGTGTAATTTTCCTAAATTTAAGTTTTGATTATATAAAATCCGGGCTGAAATGTCGGTTATACGCTTATAAATTTGGGCTTAAGATAGCTCGCTCATTTTTCAAAAGGATCATTTTTGCCCTATGTAAATAAATTTATCACCACTGCAGATCATCAAAAAGCTTATGAAATTTTACTCCAAAATGGCTTTAACATGAGCCAAACCCAGCGCCTCATCGATAAAGGCAGGCTGATCTGTGGCGGCAGTGTCGTGAGCGAAAAAAATGCCGTTTTGTGTGGCGATGTTTTTTTGATCGACTATGAGGCGGAGCCAAGGGGGCTTAAGCCGATCTTTGAGTGCGAGAGCTTTGCGGTATTTGACAAGCCAAGTGGCGTGCTCAGCCACCCAAATGGCAGGCACTGCGACTACTCGCTAAATGATGAAATTTACACACTTTTTGGACGAGAAGCGAGCGTGGCACATAGGCTAGACTGCGAAACAAGTGGCGTGATAGTCGTTGGCAAAGATAGAAATTCCACGATAAAACTAAAGAAAATCTTTGAAAATAGAGAGGTTTATAAAAGCTACGTCGCAATGGTGCAGGGCGAGATCGAGCTAGAATTTGCGATCGATGCTAAAATGGATCTAGCGAACAACTACAACGATGTGAAAATGCGAATGCAAATTTGTGAAAATGGCAAGAGTGCGGTGACTAAAATTTTGCCTATAAAGTATTTTGACGATATCGATACAACTTTGGTTCAGGCTATCCCACTCACTGGCAGGCAGCATCAAATTCGCTTGCATTTGTTTCATGTGAAACACAAGATCCTTGGCGAACCACTTTATGGTTTGTCACGTCCGCAGATCGAGAAAATTTTAGACAAAGAGATGAGCGAGCGTGAACGGATAAATTTAACTGGAGCAAAAAGGCTCTTACTTCACTCGGACGAAATTTCATTTAAATTTGATGAAATTTTTTACAAGATAAAAAGCAAATTTGACGCCGAAAATGAGTTTTATAAATTTGCAAAAGAAGCAAATAATTAAGCTATTTAAATTTTAAAAAGTCTTTCTGAAAAAATAATCTATAAAAATTTCATAGTTTTTGTTTTTAATTTTGAAACAGAATTTTTATTGAAAAATAGAATTAGATTTTTAGTGTCGCCGCATTGTGAATTAAATTTTGGCAATCGACTTTGCGTTTTTGTTTTCCACTCACAAAATTTCATGCCAAATTTTTAGAATTTATTTTAAAGTTTTATTTTCCTCTTTCAAAACTTTTAGGATCAGCCCAAGCCCAGCGCTAGCAACCAGCACTATAAAAATTATCTCAGAGATATCAAGAGCTGTCATTTTTTACTCACGTTAGTTTTATCGTTAGTTGGTTTTTCTTCTGCTTTAGCTGCGTTCTTATCGCTAACGTTAGCTCTGAATTTTGGATTTTCATTTCGCTGTTTTAGCTGTCCGCAAGCCGCACTTATATCAAGCCCTTTGCTCTGTCTGATCGTGCAAGTGACGCCATGATCCCTTAGATATTCTTGAAATTTTAGCATGCTAGCGAGCTCAGGCCGTCCAAATTCACTACCTTCATGCGGGTTAAAGTAGATCAAATTTACCTTTGCCTTGATACCATGCAGTAGTTTAACCAGTTTTTTCGCATCACTAACGCTGTCATTTAGGTCTTTGATAACAAGATATTCAAACATCACGCGCTTTCGCATATCGATAGGAAATCCCCTAACAGCGTCCATAACAGCCTCGATATTATACGCCTTATTTATCGGCATCAGGCGGCTTCTAAGCTCGTTAGTAACAGCATGTAGCGATATGGCCAGCAAGACCCCAAGGTCCATTTCGCCAAGCTTTTTTATCTGACTACCAAGGCCGCTAGTTGAAACGGTTTGGCGGCGTGGCGATATGGCTAGACCCTCATTTAGAGCTAAAATTTTGATCGCTTTACTAACGTTAGCAAGGTTATCAAGCGGCTCGCCCATACCCATATAAACGACATTTATGCGTCTCTCGTATGGTATGTTATTTTCCCTTTTTATCCATAAAATTTGCCCTACGATCTCGCCAGCAGTCAAATTTCTAACAAGCCCACCCTTTGCTGTTAGGCAAAAAGCACAGCCCATTTTGCAGCCAACCTGCGAACTAACACAAACAGTATAACGTGCATGGCGACTAATCTTACCATCTTCGTCGCTAATTTCCTCTTTCATCGGTAGCAAAACGCTCTCTATCTTTAGACCATCTTTTAGCTCAAAAAGATACTTGATCGAACCATCACTACTTTGCTCAAATTTCACACATTTTAGAGGGTCAAGATAAAATTTCTCAGCCAAGTCCTGACGCATATCCTTTGGTAAATTTAGCATTTGGCTAAATTCAGTCGCATTTTTTTTGTATATCCACTCATAAATTTGCGTCGCTCTAAAAGAGGGAGAGACTAGCTCTTTTAACTCTTCGATGCTAAGATCAAGCAAATTTTTCACATATTTTCCTTTACATATTTTGTTAGTAGCTCTTTGGCTGCAGAGTGATTTTTTATAAAATCAGCATGCGCATTTTCATCACAAAAATTTGTCGCTACGAAAATTCCATAAGCTGGAATTTTAAAAATTTGAGCCACTTTTAGAACAGAAAAAAACTCCATATTTTCTAAAAAATAACCCTTTTCAAACATCTTATGAGCCAAATTTTTGTCTGTCGTTATGAAATTTGATGAATTTGTTTTGATAGTTCCACGTGAAACGATAGAAGAAATTTCACACTCGATGGGCGAGTAAGATCTATTTTCTATGCTAGAAATTTCAACATTCGCCCCAACCGAGCTTTCATAAATTTGCAAAATTTCACCATCTTTATATAGACCAGCCGAGCCAACAAAAACTATCTTTTCTGGCATCTGGTATAAATTTCGCTCGGGATTTTTTGACAAATTTTGGCTTAGATTTTGTAGCTCTGGGTTTGATGAGTTTGCAAATTTAGCCTCGATCTTTGCGAGATAGTGCGGATCAATATTTTTTAAATTTATACTCTTTTCATCCACCTCAACACACGATCTTTTTTGCAAAAACTTTGTCAAATTTATCGCCATATCGACTAGCCCCACACCCATCGGCAAGGCAAAGTCAAAAATTTCGTTTTTCCCAGCTGAGATAACTAACATCAGAGCCTAACCTCAACGCCATTTGCCTTGAGATACTCTTTTAGCTTTTTTATCTCGATCTCGCCGAAGTGAAATATCGAAGCAGCAAGACACGCATCAGCCCCAGCCTCAAAAGCCTCTTTAAAGTGCTCCATCTTCCCAGCGCCACCGCTTGCGATAGTCGGTATAGAAAGCGCGCTAAATATCTTTGTTAGCTCCAGACTAAAGCCCTGTTTGACGCCGTCATTATCCATAGACGTTAGCAATATCTCCCCTGCCCCACGCGATTCAACCTCTTTTGCCCAAGCAAAGGCATCTTTTTTGGTATCGATCCTACCACCATTTATAAAAACGCTATAACCATTTTCGATCTTTTTAGCGTCGATCGCCACGACAACACATTGCGAGCCAAATTTCTTAGCCGCTTCGTCGATCAAATTTGGATCTTTTATCGCTGATGAATTTAGGCTCACCTTGTCGCAGCCCGCATTTAAAAGGCGCGATATATCATCGATCGTGCGTATGCCACCGCCAACGGTTAGGGGTATAAAAAGCTTTCTTGCGACCTTTTTTACCACATCAACTATCGTATCACGGCCAAGGTGAGAGGCTGTGATATCCAAAAAGCAAAGCTCATCAGCGCCCTCGTCGTTGTATCTTTTAGCTATCTCGACTGGGTCTCCAGCATCGACAAGTCCAACAAAATTTACACCTTTTACGACCCTGCCGTCTTTTACATCGAGGCATGGGATTATGCGTTTTGCAAAATGATTCAAATTTATCCTTTGTCTATCTTTCTAGCTGCCACCTCAAAATATGGCAAACTCGCCCAATTTTCTCGGTTTCCAACTATATAAATAACCTCTTTTGCTCTTGTTAGCGCCACGTTTAGCAGATTTGGCTTGCTAGCAGCCCACGCTCTAGCGCCCTTTGTAGCTCCACCTAACACAAAGACGATAACATCAGCCTCTTTGCCCTGCATAGTGTGGATAGTGCCTGCACCTTTTAAATTTCTACAAACATCTTTAAATGGCGTTATTATCCTGATGTTATTTTTCTGGCTAGCTAATTCGCCTACCAAGAGCTCTTTAACCACCTCGCCCTCGGCTTTGTTGTAGTTGCCTATCCACTCATCACTTCTAACGTCTATCCACTTTGTTTGCACGTTAGTGTTTGCAAATTTACTAGCCGCACTTCTGCCAAGTATCATCATATCGTCGTATGTAGTCTCGTTTGAGATCTCAAACATAGGGTTAGCGCACCTTCTATGTACGATCAGTGGCGAGCCGACCCAGATACTCTCGCCACTACCTTTTATATATGTGCCGATCTTTTGAGCTTTGTCAGCCCTAAGCTGTACTGATGACTTAAGCAGGTTAAACTCCTCTTTTGCCTCGCAGTAGCTAAGTATCGCATTATTTAAACTAACTGGCAGCGTTACGACTGGCTCAAGCTGAAGCGGATCGCCGACCACGACAGCCATCTTTGAGCGAAGTAGTGCGCCTAACGCGTTAGTTAAATTTGCCTGCCCTGCTTCATCTATCAAAAGCAAGCCTATATCGCCATTTAAAAGCTCTTTAAAGGTGTTATTAAACGAAGCAAAAGTCGAGCTAACAACTGGCGTTAGCAAAAATAGCCCCTTGATGATCTCACGTCTATGTTTTGCCTCTAAGCCGTTTTTCTCAGCCATCTTTTCATCGTTAAAGATAACGCTAAGTGCACGTAAATTTGTCCTTACAGCCTCTTTGCAAGCAAATATCGCTGCCTTGTGTAAATTTAGCGCCTCTTTAAAAAGCTCTATCCTAGCTCTAAAAAGCTTTGTCTTGTGAAATTTCTTGTCTATGCCAAATTCCATCATAAATGGCATACTCTTTTGCATTTCGTCATTACTCTCGCTAAAGCTGCCGTTTAAAAAGCTTTCTAGCTCCTCGCTCCTACCAAGTATCTTTTGGCGTCTAGCAAAGTCGCTTTGCAGCCTTTTGTAAAGATTTATCTTAGTGCCTAGCTCTTCAGCCCTGCTCTCAAGCTCTACTATCTCACTTTTTAGCTCGTTTAGCCTTGCCTCGTTTTTCTCTTTGCTCTCGCCATTTTGCTTGCTAGCTTTTAAATTTTGCTCGGCTATCTGGCGGTTTATCTCACCAACCTTTAGCGCCTCGTCATTATACTTTTCAAAGGCCTCTGTCTTAAAAATTTGCTGAAAGGCAAAAAACGCTGGCTTTTGCGGTAAATTTAGATACTCCTGCAACGCCTCATTTTGACTAACAAGCCTTGTTAGCTCCTCTGTCTCCGCCTTTTTGTCCCCCAGCTTAGCCAAAATTTCATCATGCTCGTTCTCTAAAGGCTCTAAAAGCTCCTCTATCTGCTTGGCTGAGTTATAGCTCTCAAGCCTCCTATCAATGTCAGCCAGCTCACTTTTTAGGCTCTTTAGTTCCTCTTCTTTGATCCTGATCTCACTAAAAAGTAAATTTACCTCGTGAAGTGCAAGGTTAAATTTCTCCTTCGCCACGTCAAAGTCATCTACGCCTTCGCCCACTGCAAGGTACTTGCCAAGCCCCATCAAAAAGCCATCTTGCTCCAAAAACTCGCCGTATTCGCTTGCAATCTTGTCAAACTGGCTGTGAATTGGCTCGATCTTTACGCCATTAATTGCATTAAAAACAAAATTTGACTTATTTTGCTTTGAACCAAGTGCCACACAAAATAGCCCCCAAGCTGGCTTTGAGATAAAGGACTTCTCGCCATATTTACTCTTTTCGTCAGCCGAGAGCAGCCTTGTGGCTATAAATTTAAAATAATCAATCTCGCCCGCATACTCACCTATGCTTTTTAACTGGCTTAGCTCCTTGCTTAAAATCTCAACCGCGCCGTTATTACAAGAGCTAACAACCATCTCGTAGCCTTGAAGCTCGTCATTTAGCCTAAAATAAAGCGCCTTTTCGTCGCTGTCATAGACTGGCTTAAAGATATCGTGCCTGCTCATTTGCGCGAGCTTCATCGCCCTAAGCGTCACCACTTCAGCCATCACGTCCTTTAAAAGTGTCGTTTTACCCGTGCCTGGAGCGCCATTTACGCTATAAATCCCGCCGTTACCTTCTTTAAATTTCTCTATGATGTTATTTAGCGCCATTTGCTGTGAGAAATTTAGGGCAAAATCACTCGCAAAAGCCGATCTTGGGTAGTGCTCAGCCTTAAAAAAGTTCCTAACCGTCCTTTGATTTAGCTCGTCTCTAACGTCAAGCCGCTCAAATTTATTCTCACTGCCCTCGTCTAAAAACTGATCCGTTAGCTCGTGCGTCCTGCCTGATTCATAAAATTTGATAAGCAAATTTATATCATCTATAAAAAAGCTATTTAAAAGGCCGTCCGTATCTTTAAAATTTGGATCAGCGATCCTTACTTCAAGCCTGATCACGTCTTTGCAAAATGGCGTCTTTAGCGAGCTTTTTAGCTCCTCATGGACCGCTTTTACGTAGTCACTTAGACGCATTTTCTCTTTGTGGATAGAAATTTTATCCTTGATGTGTTCGCACTCTTTGTTAAAGTCGTTTTGGCTGATCTCTTTTAGGTGGTTTAGGCGCACCATCGCCCAAGGAGCCGTTGGGATAAAAAGGTCATTTGATGAGTTTGGCGTGAAAAATGGGCTTAGCTCATCATCTAAATTTGCATCTTTTAAAGCAAAACTTTGCTCTCCTTTGCAAAACGCTAGATCGCCAGAGAGCTTAAGCTTATAACAAAATGCCTTTTCAAAGCTCGTTTGCTCAGACCTCAGCTCCTCTAAAATTTGCTCTTTTTCAAATTTTACCTTTGCTAGCTTTGATATCGCAAGGGCAAGCAAGTCAGTCTCAAAAATGCCACCATAAATCGAAATTTCCACACCGTTTTTTAAAAGCGACCTATCAAACGCTCTTAAAATTTGCATAAATTTCTCATCTAAATTTGCGATCTCAAGGTCCATTGATTTTTTAAATTTGCTATTTGTCTTTTTTGGCTCGTCTAAGGTTTTTGGCTCTAAATATTGTGATAATAAAAAGTATTTTAAGGTATTTGCCCTACTCAAATTTTTGCCTTATTTTGTTGTTATTTAGTGATTATAGTCCATTTTATATATGATTAAACTAAACTTGTAATCATTGTATAAGTAATCTTTGGCTAATATCGCGGCTATGATAAAGGCAAAAAAGCACTTTGGACAGAATTTTTTACAAGACAAAGCGACACTAGATAAGATCATCCAAGCGATACCCAATGACGTAGAAAACGTAGTTGAGATTGGGCCTGGCTTAGGTGATTTGACATTTAGACTTTTGCAAATTTACAAGACGACCTCTTTTGAGATAGATTGTGAGCTGTTTCAAATTTTAAAGGTCAAATTTGCAAATGAGATCCAAAATGGACAATTAAAACTTTTTTGTAAAGATGCTTTAGAGCAGTGGCAAGAAGAGGGCGGACTAAGTAGCGAGAACTACTTTTTGGTCGCAAATTTGCCCTATTACGTTGCTACTAAGATGATCCTAAATGCGATAGATGACGAAAAATGTCTTGGGCTTATTGTGATGATACAAAAAGAGGTTGCTCTTAAATTTAGTGCAAAGAGCAAGGATAAAGAATTTAGCGCTTTATCGATCCTAGCATCGCTTCAAGGCAGGTGCGAGCTTTTGTTTGACGTGGATGCAAAACTTTTTAATCCACCTCCAAAGGTCACCTCCTCGGTCATAAGATTACAAAAAATAGAAAAAATTTTCGGCAAAGACGGGATTTTCAAAGATGCAAAACAATACGAGGCTTTTAAAGCATTTTTAAGAGCTGCGTTTGCTTCGCCAAGAAAGACGCTTTTGAAAAATTTATCCACAAATTTTGACAAAAAGGCGTTAGAAGAAATTTTTGAAGACCTAGGCTTAGCTCAAAATTTACGTCCACATGAGCTAGATGTCGATTCTTATCTAAAAGTATTTGAAAGATTAAAGGAAGATAATGAACGACAAAAACGAAGAGAAAGTTGTAACTAACCAAAGCAAAAACAACAAAAGACGAAGATTTAGACCAAAAAACAAGCCAAAACAAGAGGGTGAAACTACCGAGCAAACCTCACCAGCAAGCAAAAGCGTGATAGACAACTTCTTTGCAGCAGAGCAAGCTGAAAGCGAAACTCACACCGAGCCAAAAAGTCAAAATCCTCGCCCAAAAAAGCAAAGAAACAATAAAAATCAAAACAAAAATGGCGAAAACAATAAGCCAAAAGAGCAAAAACAGCAAAAAGAAAAACCAAAACAAGAGCAAAAAGCTGAAGTTAAAAACGAGACAAAAGAGCAAAAAGAGAAGCCTAAAAAGGCTAAAAAACCAAAGAAAAATTTGCCTGCAAAGCTAAATGGCAACGAACAGTGGCAGCAAGACATCGCAAGCGCGATGGAGGCAAACAAAGCCACTCACGAGCTAAGACTTGAGCCACTAAAATATCTAAATTCAAGCGAGCATAAAATCCGCATAACTCCACTTGGCGGTCTTGGCGAGATCGGCGGCAATATGACCGTCTTTGAGACAGAAACCAGCGCCATCATCGTCGATATCGGTATGAGCTTTCCAAGCGAGAGCATGCACGGCGTGGATATCCTCATCCCAGACTTTGACTACGTTCGCAAGATAAAAGATAAGATAAAAGGCGTCATCATCACTCACGCACACGAGGATCACATCGGCGCGGTGCCTTACTTTTATAAAGAGTTTAAATTTCCTATCTACGCCACACCGCTTCCACTTGGCATGATAAATAATAAATTTGAAGAGCACGGGCTAAAACAAGAGCGCTCACTCTTTCGCTCGGTCGAGAAGAGAAAGCCATATCTCATAGGCGACTTTGAGGTCGAGTGGATACATATAACGCACTCTATCATCGACGCCTCAGCACTTGCGATCACGACAAAGGCCGGCACTATCATCCACACAGGTGACTTTAAGATCGATCACACACCGATAGATGGCTACCCAACAGACCTTGGCAGACTAGCGTATTATGGCGAGCGTGGCGTGCTCTGTCTATTAAGCGATAGCACAAACAGCTACAAAGAGGGCTTTACAAAGAGTGAAAGCAGCGTTGGCAAGACCTTTGACGCGATATTTTCAAAAGCAAAAGGCCGCGTCATAATGAGCACATTTAGCTCAAATATCCACCGCGTCTATCAAGCGATCGAATGGGGGCTAAAATACAACCGCAAAGTCTGCGTCATCGGCAGATCAATGGAGCGAAATTTATACACTGCGATGGAGCTTGGCTACATCAAGCTTGATAAGAAAATTTTTATCGATGCAAACGAGGTTGGTAAATTTAAAGATGATGAGGTACTTATCGTCACTACTGGCTCTCAGGGCGAGACTATGAGCGCGCTTTACCGCATGGCGACAGATGAGCACAAATATATAAAGATAAAGCCAAGCGATCAGATAATCATCAGCTCAAAAGCTATCCCAGGTAACGAAAATAGCGTCTCAACGGTGCTAAATTTCCTTATCAAATCAGGTGCAAGTGTTGCCTACCAAGACTTTAGCGAGATCCACGTAAGCGGCCACGCAGCACAAGAAGAGCAAAAGCTAATGCTTCGCCTCATAAAACCAAAATTTTTCTTGCCGGTGCATGGCGAGTATAACCACATCGCAAAGCACAAAGAGACGGCTATTAGCTGCGGCGTAGACGAGAGAAATATCTATCTAATGAGCGACGGCGATCAGATGGAGGTTTGTCAAAAATACCTAAAACGTGTAAAAACAGTAAAAACTGGCAAAGTTTTCATAGATAATCAAATAAATAAACAAATTGCAGACGACGTCGTCATCGACAGACAAAACCTAGCTGAAGCTGGGGTCGTCATGATAATCGCTCAAATTTCACGCCACGGCGCAAAGCTCATCAACAAGCCGCGCGTCATCAGCTACGGCCTTGTGGGTGACAAGCAAGACGCTGAGTTTAGAAAAGAGATGGAGGGCGTGCTGGAGCAATACCTAAGCAACGTCAAAGAAGAGCTTTTGAAAGACAGCAGGCTACTTGAGTCACAAGTGCGTCAAGTGATTAGAAAGCACATATTTAGAAAGGTCAAAAAGTACCCAACTATCGTGCCGATCATCTATCTAATGTAAGGGAAATTTATGCAGACAATGAACCAAATCGCAGCTGAAGTTTTAGAGATAGAAGCAAACGAGCTTTCAAGACACGCTAAAAGCGTAGAGATAGAAGATGCTGTAAATTTGATATATAACGCAAAGGGCAAGGTCATAGTCACAGGCGTAGGCAAGAGCGGTCATGTGGGCGCAAAGATCGCTGCTACACTTGCAAGTACCGGCACGCCAAGCTTTTTCTTACACCCGACAGAGGCCATGCACGGCGACCTTGGCATGATAGAAAAGGACGATGTTTTGTTAGCCATTAGCTTTAGTGGAGAGAGCGATGAGCTCATCAAAATTTTGCCTCACGTAAAGCGCTTTGGCGTGAAAATCGTCGCCATGGCAAGAAGCAAAACAAGCTCACTTGGTAAATTTAGCGACGCATTTATCACTATCGACGTAGAGAAAGAGGCCTGCCCGCTAAATGCCGCCCCAACAGCATCAACCACACTAACATTAGCTCTTGGCGATGCGTTAGCTGTTTGTTTGATGCAAAAGCGCGGCTTTAAAAAAGAGGACTTTGCAAATTTTCATCCAGGTGGCAGCCTTGGCAAGAGGCTATTTTTAAAGGTCAAAGATGTGATGAGAAGCGAAAATTTACCGATAGTTCGCTGGAATGCAACACTAAAAAGCGCGATCGATACGATGACGCATGGCAAGCTTGGCACGGTTTTAATAGTCGATAAAGATGGCGTGCTAGACGCCCTTTTAAGTGACGGCGACCTTAGGCGTGCGCTTATGAGAGAGGACTTTGACTTAGACGAGCCAGCGATGAAATTTGCAACACTGCATCCAAAAGAGATAGATAACAAAGAGATGTTAGCTGTAGATGCGTTAGCCCTCATAGAAAAGTATAAAATTCAGCTTCTAGCCGTCGTAGAAAATGGCGTGCCTGTGGGCGTTTTACACATCCACGACCTTGCAAATTTAGGACTATAAAATGGAAAAAACAAGACTAAATAAATTTATCTCACATAATACAAACTACTCACGCCGTGAGGCTGATGAGCTGATAAAAGCTGGCAAGGTTAGCATAGCAGGGCGTGTGGTGAGCGACCTTGCTACAAGCGTAGATGAAGATGATAAAGTGCGTATAAATGGCCGTTTGATAAAGCTAAAAAAAGAATTTACCGTTATCGTTTATCACAAACAAAAGGGCGAGCTAGTTAGCAAGAACGATGACCGCGGACGAAAGACGATATATGACACGTTAGATAAGAAATTTGCAAAATTTGTTAGCGTAGGGCGATTAGACTACGCTAGCGAGGGGTTACTTTTACTAACTGACGCTCCAGCTATCGCCACAGCACTAATGAATAGCGATATAGAAAGAGAGTACTACCTAAAGGTAAAGGGCGAAATTTCAAAAGAGGTGATAGAGGCGATGACAAATGGCTTTTTCGCCAAGGACGCCACAAAAGGCGCGCACGCAAAAACTACTATAAAATCAATGGAATTTAAGCCATTTCTAGCCTATAAAGTCTTTGGCTCAAGCGGCGGCTATACAAAACTAAAAGTCATCATCAACGAGGGACAAAATAGGGAGCTACGCCGCTTCTTTGGCTACTTTGACCTTGAAGTGATGGACCTAAAACGTGTTAGCTTTGGGCGCATTAGCCTTGACATGCTAAAGCCTGGCAAATGGCGCTACTTCGAAAATAGCGAATACGAAGACCTAAGAGACTTTTTAAAAGTTAATAACATTAGATACTAACATTTTGGCTTGTTTTTTCTAACAAATAGACAAGCCAAACCACAATAACTACAAATTTACAAAAATGGAGAAAAATGAAAAAGATTATTCTTTTATCCATGATCCTACTAACTACCAGCCTTTCTAAAGATCTTTTTGAGCTTGGGCTTGAAGCTTACGATAAGGGCGAGTTTGATAAAGCCGCCAAACAATGGCAAAAAGCTTGCGACGATAATGTTGCTCGAGCTTGTCATAACTTAGGATTTTTATACGAGGATGCTCAAGGTGTAAAACAAGACTATCGCAAAGCAGCCGAGCTATATAAACGATCATGTGATGGTGGATTTGTTGGTAGCTGCCTAAATTTGGGTGTTTTATATATAAAAGATCAAGGGGTAGAGCAAGACTATAACAAGGCTATCGAGCTATACAAAAAGGCTTGTGACGGCAACATCGCCGAAGCTTGCCATAACTTAGGTGCCTTATATGCGCTAGGCAAAGGCACAAAGAAGGACTATGACTCGGCAAAAAGATACGTTTTTAAAGCTTGCGCTCTAGGTTTCCAAGATGGGTGCGACTATCTTAATAAAATGATTGCCACAGATGATAATGATGAAAAGATTGAGATCATACTTAAAACTATGATTAAAACGATCAATCATCTAAAACAAATCAACTAACTTCGTAAATTTATATCTTATTTTCTGAAAGTAGGATGTTTATATATGGATTTATGAGAGTTTCGCCGCGTGCTGCGTAGAGCAAGACCTCTTTAAAGTAGTTGTCGTTTATACCGTAAGTATGAAACTCATACGCCCCTATGCCGTATCCCATCGGCGTGATATCGACCCTCGAGTACCAGGCATTTTGCGCTGGGATGTAGCGGTTTGTATCTCTTGAATAAACATATAGCTTGATCTTATCTTTGCTCTTTTGCGCCATATACCAGATGAAAGAATTTGTGATGTCGTTAAAGAAGTAGATGTCGCCATTTGGCATGATCGCCTGGGCTGTGTCGTTGTTATCAGCGATGAGCGTCCTGCTCTCGTAACATATATATTTATTTGGCGTGAGTACCTCGATCGGCTCTGATTTGTCGCTATGTGAAACTAAAATTTTATCGTCGCTTATGTCGGCATTATAGGCGAGCACGGCTAAAACTAGAGCTAACAAACAAAGAGAAAAAATTTGCTTTATCAAAATAAAAATCCTCTTAACAAATAGTATTTGAGCACGTAAAGCGAGCAGATCAGCACGCAAACACTTAGCCAGATCGATGAAAATTTAAGCTTGTGCGAGTAGTTTGTCTTTGTGATGATCTCCACAAGATATGGCATAAGGCCGTAAAAAACGCCCAAAAACAAACTGCCCCAGATGAGGTAGCCAACGTAATAATAGTCGCTTCTTAGCATGCAGTATGGGCACTTGTGATTTGGCTGCTCATAAATGTAAAGACCAAAAAAGTATGTGATAGCGTAGTAGCTAAGCACTAAAAATAGCAAATTTGCCACAAAGCTTGCCATGCTTTGCTTTAAGAAATTTAGCGCCAAAATGACAAAAAATAGCACGAAAAATACGCTCACTAAGCCAAAATTTGTATAGCCAAATGGCAGCTTTGGAGCTTGAAAAGTGACAGAGCAGCAAAAGACTGGCACCTTTAGCGGGATGTTATAAAAAAACGAAATTTCTATGCCAAGCTCGAGCAGTATCATCGCAAAAAGGCAGATGAAAATGGCATATTTTTTCTTTAGATATGGGAAATTTAGAGCCTGCAAGTCAAGTTTGTTTATAACCAGCCAGATGCCAAGCCCAAAGATGAGCAAAATTTTAGTGAGCATCAAGATGCCACCAAATTTATTTGAGCCGATCACGCCAGCCGAGCACATAGCCCCTGGCACGATGTCAGAGAGCTCGTTTAGACAAAGTGCGAAAAATATAAACAAAACGATCTTTGTGCAGACGCTAAAGAGCAAGATCGTATTTACAAGGTAGTTTTGCTTTTCAAGTGAGTATTGAAGCGATGTTAGTGCATTATAGTCCCACGACTTCATGATCCTGACGACGTAAAATAGCGAAATACTCATCAAAACTAACAGCACAAACTCCGCTAACAAAAAGGCGATAACGGCGTTTGATAAAAATACACTCATGCTATCTCTCCGTTTTGTAGGCTTACAACCCTATCAGTTGCACCCAGCTCGTCAAAAATGCTATCGTGAGTGGCGACTATGACACTTTTTTTAAGCGCCTTAAATGACTCTAACAAACCCAAAAACGCACGTGCGTTATCCCTATCTAAATTTGCCGTTGGCTCATCAGCCAAAATGATATCCGCATCCATTGACAAAGCCCTAGCCACCGCACATCTTTGGCGCTCGCCACCGCTTAAATTTGATACATTTTCATCTCTTTTGTGAGCTATATTTGCGAGACTTAGAGCCTTTTTTATCATCTCTTCACGCACATTTGCCTTAAAATTTGTTAGAGCAAACGGAGCTAACAAATTTTCATAGACGCTTAAGCCCTCTATGAGGTTAAAATTTTGAAAAACTAGCCCAAGCCTTTTATGTCTAAGCTCAGAGCAAAATGCGTCAGGCAGCTTTGCGATGTTAGTGCCGTCTATCAAAATCTCTCCGCTAGTTGGCTTTTGAAGTAGGGCTATGAGCGAGAGCAGGGTGCTTTTACCACTTCCACTAACGCCTTTTAGTATGACTAACTCGCCGTTATTAACATCTAAATTTATATTTTTTAGAGCGCAAAACTCGTTTTGTTTGCCTTGGTTATAGACTAGGCTAACGCCTCTTATATTTATCATTTTAGCCCCTCATTTATGTCGCCACACGCCACACGCCACGATGGGATAAGCACAAATGCCAAAAATGGTATGACGCCAAAGACAAAGATCAAAAAGAGCTTATCAAACTCCAAAATAGGCGTGAAATTTGTAAAATTTAAAAGCTCATCGCCTAAAAATATCCCCTTTAAAAAAGGAGCATTTAAAACAAACACAAAGAGATAAGCTAACATAACGCCAAGTAAAAAGGCGCTAACGCTAACGATGAAATTTTGTATAAATTTTAAAAAGATGATGTCTTTTATACTAAAGCCAATACTTCGTAAAATGGCTATCTCGCGCTTTTTGCTGCCGTAAGCAAGCGAAATTTGATTTTTAAGTAGCACGAAAAATATGAGCATAACACTAACATAAATGCTCATAAAAATTCCGCCCTTATAGTAGTAAAGGTGCCTTACTTTTGCCACCTCGTCTTCTATGCTAAGAGCAAATGAATTTGGATATAAATTCTCTATCTTTAAAGCCACTTGGCTGATCTCGTCGGTGTTTGGCACGTCTACATAGAGCTTTGTATACTCTTCGTCTTTTAAATTTAAGATAGCTCGCAAGGTATTTGGGTGTAAAAATATCGCGTTATTTGAGACTAGACCGCTTTGTTTTGGCATGGTTTTTAGAATTTTTACTGGTATCATGCGCTGTTCTGTTAAGAAGTTAAAGCTCTCGTCGTAGTAAAGCTCATTCATAGCCGCCTTTACACCCTCGCCAACGATCATCTCGTCTTCTTTTAGGCTATCATCCTCATATAGATGAAACCAAACTCGCTTTTGCACGAAGTAGTACTCCCCATCAACCACGCCCCTAACGTCAGCCACACCATCGATCTTTGAGATGTCGTAGATATAGCCAGGGTGCATGAGGTCTCTTTTGCCAGCACGAAATGCGCTAACAACGATACTTGAGCGATCTTTTACCAAGCTTATAAGATCATGCTGGATCGAGCCAGAGATGAAAAGCACCGAGCTTAGCACAAAGATAATGAGTGCAAATAGACAAAAGCTAAAAAGGTGGTCCTTTTTGTCTTTAAAGAGCAGGATCACAGAGTAATTTATGAAATTTCTACTTATCATACGCAAAGCCCTTTTGCTCTTTTAGACTAAAGCTAGAAGCTAAATTTGCCCTTGTTATCTTTGAAATTTCTCTTAGCTCATCTTGCTTTGCTTTGTGGTCAAAGCTAAAGTAGTGCGCCGCTAAAAGCGTGTAAGAGAGTCCAAAAAATAACGCCAAAAATGCTAGAAATTTCACTTTATTTACCGATATAAGTCTTTATCTCGTCAAATTTTATGACACCTTTGCCAGCGTGATCTTTCATAAAGCTCTGAGCCTTTGCTTCGTCTTTAAATGGGATAAATTCCTCGCCCATCGGTCCAAAAACATTTGAGCCATGGACATAAAACGCATCTTTTGCCTCGAGCTTTTCAAGCGTGTAATAATCACTCACATAAGCCTCTTTCGCCCTCTCATCAGCAAAGTAAAAGTGCGCCATATCTTTTACGCCGTCAAAGTAATAGTCCTTGCCATCAGCCTTGATAAGTGTCGCCCACTGCTTGTTTGTTATAGGCATGCCACACACCGCACATCTTGCATCTTTTGGTAGCTCGATGCGCTCTTTTGCCACTTTATAGGCGTTTATGTTTGTCTCACTCGTCAAATTTCCAGCCCACAAGGCAAAAACCGCACTAAGCAACAAAGCTATAAATTTCATCTTATCTCCTTTAATCTCTCTTTTTCTAACTCGCCCTTTTCATAGAGCTTTTTTAACATCTCATTATCAAAGTCTATCTCGTAGTAGCCCTTTACAAACTCACTAAATTTATCAAAATCATCAAAGGCATATCCAAGCAGCCAGCGTCCTCCGCTATTGCTACCGACTAAATTTTGATGCTCCGCTCCGTCATACCAGATAAAAAAGGTCGTCTGCTCTATCTCATCTGGCAAGAAGTAAGAGCGAAATTTAGCAGCCTCGCCACTATAAATTTGCTCTATCACGCTTTTATCTGCCATGCTAAGCGCATTTAGCTCATTTTCATGGTCAAACCCTCTAACCAACACCGCCTCACGCGTAAATATCACATCTAGCAGATCACCCTGCCCGTTATCTACTTTATATCTTAGGCTATTTTCGCCTTTTGTCTTAGAAATGAGCCTTAGATGTTCCTCTCCAGGCTCCGTCAAAGCACTATCTAGCAGATATAGCGCCTCAAGGCTTGCCTGCATATTGCCCCAGCTCATGAAAGGCATCAATGTTTTCCTAAAATTTCCAAATTCTCGCAAGCCTCTTTTAGGCCATTTTTGCAGCTTTTAGTGAAAATTTCACGTGCTTTTTCCAC
Source organism: Campylobacter concisus (assembly GCF_015230015.1). Lineage (GTDB taxonomy): Bacteria > Campylobacterota > Campylobacteria > Campylobacterales > Campylobacteraceae > Campylobacter_A > Campylobacter_A concisus_AF. Next base: position 59,529 of record NZ_JAAKZC010000001.1, read on the forward strand.
GTCTTCTTTCACGCCTTTGCCCTCAGCTAGCATGATAGCGTAGTTGTTGCAGCCTTTTTCATATCCATATATGCACGCTTGCTCGTAAAGTTTTGTCGCTTTTGTTAAATTTTGATCAACCCCTTGGGCATAGACATATAAAAAGCCAAGGTTGTCACACCCTATGCCAGCTTCGTTTGCGCAAGCCATCTCGTAGTTTGCTTTAGCTTTTGCATAGTCTTTCTCGACACCTTCGCCCTGAGCGTATAGGTAGCCAAGGTTGCTACATCCCATGCCATCCCCTGCCTTGCAAGCCTTTTCATAGAGCTCTTTTGCCTTTTTTAGATCTTTTCTCACGCCAGTGCCATTTGCATAAAGCAAGCCAAGCTCGGTGCAGCCCTCGTTGTCGCTACATGCTTTTTCATAAAATTTAACCGCTTTTGCTAGGTCTTTTTCTACGCCTTTGCCCTTTTCATAGACGTAGCCAAGGTTGCTACAAGCCATAGAGAAATTTTGATCGCAAGCCTTTTCATAAAGCATTGCCGCCTTTGCCTCGTCCTTTTTGACGTTGCCATCACCTCTGCTGTAAAGCACAGCTAGGTTATAGCAGCCTGATGCCTTTTTCTCTTTGTCGCAAGCATCTTCATAAATTTGCGCTAGCTTATTGTGATCATCTTTTGCGCTTAAAGCCTCTTTGATGTAGCCAGCATTTAAAACGCACAAACTAGCAGCCAGTAAAACCAAACTCTTCATCATATCTCCTAAACTACTTTTATATCTCTGCCGCGGTAGGCTAGGGCGATCAGCAAGGCAAGAGCTGCCAAGATCAAGTATATTAGCCCAGAAACGCCAAAGCTCTCGCCATTTGCGTATGAGTGAAGTCCGCTAAGGTAGAAATTTACTCCAAAATATGTAAAAAGCACCGAAGCAAATGATAGCACGCTAGCTGTTAAAAAGGTAAAAACGCCCCTTAGTTTTGGTATAAACCTTAGATGAAGCACTATGGCATAGACGATGATCGTGATGTATGACCAGCTCTCTTTGCTGTCCCAGCCCCAGTATCTGCCCCAGCTCTCGTTCGCCCAGACGCCGCCTAAGAAATTTCCGATCGTTAGCAGACTAAGACCTATGATGAGGCTTAGCTCGTCGGTGGCTGCCAGGTATCTTATCTGCTCGATAAGCTTTTGCTCATTTTTGTCATTTTTTAGAGCCATCAAGATAAGTCCCACAAGCCCCAGCACAAAGCCAAAGCCCAAAAAGCCGTAGCTTGCTGTGATGACGCTTACGTGCACGCTAAGCCAAAATGACTTTAAAACAGGGACTAAATTTGTTATCTGAGGGTTTATAAAATTTAGATGAGCAACCAGCAAGCTAACGCTTGCAAAGAGCGAAGCAGCGCCTAGTGCGAAGCTTTGATGCTTGAAAAATAGCACTCCAGCTAGCACGCTTATAAGCGAGATATAGACTAAACTCTCATAAGCATCGCTCCAAGGTGCGTGACCTGAGATGTAAGCGCGTAGGGCTAAATTTAGAGCATGCACTATAAACGCAGTAAAAAACGCAAGGCTAATCGCTCTTTCAAATCTAAATTTCCTCCCAAAAAATAGCCTATAAAAGCCAAGAGCGAGCGAAGCAAGAGCTAGGATCATGTAAAAATAGATAAGAAATTTAAATATCTCCATTTGGTTGTAAAGCACTTCAAGACCAACCTTTGCCTCGCTTGGCGCAAGAGAGCCTAGAGTGCTTCTTTGATAGCCTGAAATTTGCTCCAAACTCCTATTGGCACTCTCGCACTCGCCACTTTTTACGCAAAGGCTTAAATTCTCTATATAAGCGCCTAAAACACTTTTAAAATCGTTTGAAATTTCATCTTTGCTAAAGGCTTCATTTACGCCTAGCCACGTGATAGCATCATTATTTTTAGCTGGGATAAATTTTAAAATTTCTCCCTTTAGCGCAAGGTATAAGACATTTAGCCTCTCGTCAAATTTGATCACATCATTGTCAAATTTATCTCTTTTTGAGGCGGATTTTTCATTTGCAGCCTCTACAAATTTAGCCAGCTTATACTCGCCATTTTCGTTAAAAACGTCCTTAAAACTAGCAAATTTCTCACTAACTCCAAGAAGCTCGCCCACACGATCGCTTGTGATCTTTACCATCCCTTTATCCATCCACTCTTGTGGCGAGATGGCAAAAGAGAGCATAAGCTCATCACTACTAAGCCCAAAAAGCGTAGTTTTGGTTGAAATTTTGCTTATCACAGCCCTTGTAGCCGAGCTAGCTGGGGCGATCCTGCTATCAGTTTGAACTAAAATTTTGGCAAATTTATCTGCATGAGCTTTAAAATTTATGGCTTCATCGCTTGCGAAATTTGGCGTGGCATTTAGTAAAAGTAGAGCCAAAAATGCAAACTGAGTGCCTTTTATGAAGTTACAAAGTCTAAAAAATCGGCTCTTTTTGCTAAATAAATTTCCCACAAAGCCAAGGCAAAGCAGAAAATATCCGATGTAAGTTGGCACTTTACCAGGATCAAAGCTGATCTCAAAGGCGCTCCCAAGCTCGTCAGCGTCGTATGATGACTGAAAGATTTTATAGCCCATGATGCTTAGTGGGTGATTTAGTGAAATTTCATGCTCGGCACCTGCGATGTTTACTTTGCTCGTGTAAGATGATGGGCTATTTAGCCCTGCGTAGCGCTCTAGGATAAATTTATCAAGCCTTAGTGTAAATGGTAAATTTATGGCATCAGAGCTAAAGTAAAATTTCGCCTCTTGCCCATCAAAGCTTAATATGCTTGGCTCAAGATCATATCCAGCTCCGCCTCTTACCTTGGCAGTTTTGCTCTTTTGCCCAGCAAAGCCAGCCTCTATGCTAAGCGTAGCTGGGGCGTTTTTCTCATCTTTTTTATAGCCAGTTATCTTTATCTCAAATTCTTTGCCGTTTATATCTTTTTTAAAGCTAAAGTCATTTTTGCCAAGCAAGCTAAGTCTTAGTGGGAAGCTAAAGCTCTCATTTGGCATCTCAACTCTCAAATAAGGCTTTGTGCTTTGCATGGTGTTGCCACTCTCGCCCACTCTTAAGTGTAGTACGCCCTCTTCGCCAAAGTATCTTGTAAGCGCAGCACCGATAAAGATCAGAATAAAAGCAAGATGTATCAAAAATGCGCCAAATTTCTTATACATCTTGGTTTTTACGATGCTAATGGCTAAGCAAATGGCACAAGCTGCCATGACGCACTCGTACCAGAGCGCTTCATAAACAAGCACTCTAGCCGTCTGTGTGTCATAAAAATTTTCCAAAAAGGTCGCCACCCCTGCACCAAAAGCAAGGATAAATAATAATATTAAAGACAAGCGATAAATGTTTAAAATTTTCATCACTTGCCCTTAAGCCTTAAATGCTATAAGTCTGTCCTGCATAAAGTATAAAAACCCTAAGCAATAAAACGCCAACGACTGCTGCAAATGAGCCAAGGTAGAAGCTAAATTTCATCTTGCCAAGTGCGAAATTTAAAACAAGAGGCAAGACAAAGCCAACTAAAACAACCCCAAGCCAGAAGAAATTTGCCCAAACGCCACTATAAAATGCAACTGCCGCGCCTTGCTGATAGCTTGAGCCAAGCAAAAGTGAGACAAAAAGCATTAATATAAGCAAAATTTCAGCACATAATACATAAAACTCCACGCCATGAAGCGAGCTAAGGTCGCTTGAGTGTGGATCTTCTTTGAAAAATAGTGCCGCTATCAAGCTGCTGCCACTTATGCCAGCACTTAGTCCTGAAGCTATGAAAAGTGCTGGTAAAACAGCGGTGTTTAAAAGTGGAAATCTAATAAGCACCGAGATCAAAAAGCCTGTATATGCGCAAATGATAACCGCAAAAAGCAAGCAAAGCGCACTTAAGAGCGGATAAAGTGGCGATAAAATTTTCATCACGCCATCAAAAAAGCCACAAAATGACTTTAACTCCGCGCTAAACGCATACAAACACATCAAAAAGCTAAGCGGTATAAAGACACAAAGTCCAGCTACACCGATAGACATAACTGATGTGAAGTTGTAATTAATCAAAATTTTCCAAAACAAAAGTGGCTTTTCAAGGTCAGCTATCAAGCAAACCATGCCAAGCATGATGCTAACAAATGCCAAAAGCGAAGCAGCCTTGAAAAATGGGCTAAAGCTCTCTTGCCTTTTGTAGCGCTTTAGAAGTATGGCAGCTATTAGCGCTCCGCCACTCATACCAGCTAGCAGAAGATAAACAGCGATCGGCCAGCCCCACTCAACTGCGTGCGAAAATGTCGCAGTGAAATTTAATGCACCATCCATCTTACACCCCCGCTTTTACTTTAGGAATATATCTAAGGCTTGGTTTTGTGCCAAGTTCTGCTCTTAGCCTTATGCTATCTTTGACAGCTAAAAGCTGGCTAATGTGCGAGCTCTCATCGTTTAAATCACCAAATACCAAAGCCTCATATCTGCACGCCTCAACGCAGGCTGGATCTTTTTTATCCTTTAAATTTGTATCTATGCAGAAGTTACAGCTTTGGGCTGAGTGATTGACTTTATCGATATATCTCACGTCGTAAGGACAGGCCACGATGCAGTATTTACAGGCGATGCAGTCATCTATGTTTGTAGTTTGGATGCCAGTTTTTATGTCCTTGTGACAGGCTTTTGTTGGGCAAACAGCGACACAAGGCGCATCCTCACACTGCTGACAAGATACTCTTACATATCTTTTATCAAGCAAATTCTTTGGATCAGTCTTATCCTCTACAAAAAGTCTCATCTGTCCTTTTGGGACTAAATTTACTTTTCTACATGCCACTTCACAGTCCGTGCAGCCAACGCATTTGTTTTGGTCAAATATCATGCCAAAATGTGGTTTTTTCGCACTCTCTTCACTCTTAAAAGCAAAACCACTACTTGCCACGCTAGCACCAGCAGCCACAACTGCCATGCGTTTAAAGAAGGCTCTTCTGCTATTTTGATTTTGCATTTTTAACTCCATTTATGCCTTAATGAGGCTTTTTAATGCCCTCATTTTGCTCTTTTTCATGAATTTTTCTTGCTGCCTCAGCTAGTTCGCCAGGCTTTAAGACCTTAATAAGCTCTATCTCAAAAACGATAGTCTCGCCACCAGGTATCCCCTCCATGCCGCTATCGCCGTATGCAAGCTCAGGCGGGATGACAAATTTAAACTTCTCGCCCTCTTTCATAAGCATCAGACCCTCTTCAAGTCCAGGGATCAAATTTAGCATCGAAAGATGAGCTGGAGCCTCTTTTGTCTCGTCAAAGACCTTGCCATCGACAAAGCTTGCTTTATAATTTACTATGATGATGCTCTCAGGCTTTGGTGTAGCCCCTTTTGAGCTACTTTTTATGATCTCATATTGTAAATTTGATTTTGTTGTTTTTACATTTTTGTTTTTTGCATTTTTTTCCATATAGGCTTTGCCTTGGGCTAAATTCTCTTTTAGCTTGGCAGCCTCTTTTTCTTTTACTATCTTGTCTAAATTTTCAGCCCTTTTGTTTAGTAGCTTTGCTATCTCATCATCACTTAGTTTTAGCTCGCTCTTTAGTGCATCGCTAAAGCCTTTTATCACTGCATCAGCGTCATAGCCAACACCTAGTTGCTTTTGATCTAGCAGTCCTTTTAAAACATATCCACCACTTGTTGCGCCTATGGCATAAGAGTCGTTTGTATCGACATTTGCCAAGAGGCTAGCCACACTTAGGCTAAGAAGTAGCGAACATTTTAAAAACCCATTTTTCATTTCAAACCCTTAAGATTAAAGGGGCTAAAACTAGCCCCTAAATGCTATAAATTTTTGTTTAGAATTCTCTGAGCTTCTTTTATATACTCTTTAGATGCATCTAGTCTTTGTTTAGTAAATTTAAATCCATGCATACCCCACGAACCATCTTTTTCGACCATATCGATGATCTCTTGAGCATTTTGGACAAGCTCATAAACTCTTGCTTTATCACTTGGATCTAGCTTTTTAGTCTCTAGTAGTGAGTAAATTCCCTCGATGCCTATTTTGACCTCTGAGAATTCATTCTTAACTGGAGTTTGCCATCCCATAACCTCATCATAAACTTGTTTTTGGTTTTTAAAATGAAGTGTTGGTTTTAGCTCAGATAGCACTGGGCTATGGCAGCCTTTATTATCTTTCATATCTTTATCAGCCCAAGATGTTCTAGCGCATGCCCACATCAAATCAACATAGTTGTGGCCATTTTTATCTCTCTCAAAGTGCCAATCTTTAGCATCTCTTGGACCTTTAGCAGCGTCGCCTGGTACTAAAGATTTCTCTTTTGGATCGACCATGATCTTCCAGATGTGAGAGCGTCTTTGAGTATCAAAGCCAGCGTTGTCTTGGAACTGAACAGCGTAGAAATTCTCGCAGCTCATCATAAATGGCATGTGGCAAGATGCACAAGTATTGTTTTTGTGTGTATCTGCTTTTGATGCGATATATGCTTGAGTCTCGTGACAATCTTTACAATCTTTTTTGATCTTTGGTTTAGTGTAGAACGCACTTAGATAGCCTTGATCTGGGTTGTAGTTCATACCAGTTACGCTCTTATCGCCTACAACGTTACCTGTGTTGTCGTGTGGATCGTGGCAAGTGACGCATCTCATGCCTTTATCGTAGTGAGCGGTAAAGTATGATTGAGAACCTTCTGAGCCGCATCCTGGTCCCATTGATTTAAATTTAGAGCTTAAAGAAAGATCTAGCTTGCCGTTATTGAGTGGGTTAGCACGCATTAGATCTGGGCTAAAGTTAAATCTTTGGTGACAGCGTTCGCAGTTTGATGTTCTAAAATTTGTAGCTCCATCAAGGTGACCGCCAGCTCCGTGGCACTCCTCACAGCTTACGCCTTTTGAGATAGTGTGTTTTTGAAGCTCTTTGGCATTACCAAGTGCTGCGTAAAATTCTGCTTTTGACTTAAAGTCAAATTTAACTGGGTGGCAAACCTCACAATATGATGAGTTTGCTTGGAAAAACATAGACTTTTTATGTTTTGCGGCGTATGAGGCAAGACCTCTGACATATCCGCCATTATCGCCATACTCTTCAAGAGTGCCAGGAAATTCTGGGACGAGCTCTTTTATCTTTTTAACAGTTGCGTCATCTAAATTTAACGCCCATGTTCTTTGCCATTGGTTACCGCCAGCTACGATCTGACCTGTGCCATCTCTTAGCAAACCGCCCTCAACGTAGTAAGTACCACGAAGTAGCCATGCATCGACGTAGCCCATCTTAGTTCTTAAGTGACCAACGGTTGCGTAGATGACATCTGGAGTGATACCTTTTGGAAGGATAGAAGCGGTATCTTTGTCAAATACTGGCTCAGTTAGGTTGTTATTGACCTCTGGGTGCTCGCCAGGGAAGCGCATAGTAGTTGCGTGGCGAGATCTGCTCCAGACCTCATACTGAGCTGGGTGACACTCACCGCACTTTTCTGGTCCTACAAATTTATTAGGAAACTGAAGTGATGAGGTGGCTGGAATTCTATACATCATAGAGCTATAGCCCTTACCGCCATCTCTTTTACTAAGCTTTGACATATCAAAGCCATGTCCCTCGGCAAGCCACTCTAAGCCGCGGTCATGAACGACCATTTTGCCGACGGTTTTGCCACCATACTTTGTAAAAATAGGGTGGTTTTTAAATAGCCAGTTATACATCTCTTGCTCTTCTACGACGTAGTCTTGCAAGGAGACAACACCTCTACTTTGCAGTGTGCCTTTAGGATTTGCGATAACATCACGTGCTTTATCGGACATCTGCATATTATGCTCTTCGCAACAGGCTTGTGAAGCAAAGATACTAACACCCATGAGTAAGCCTGCTAAGGCTTTGTGTAAGTTTCTCACGTCTCCTCCTTTGAATTTTTATCCTAAAATCAAAATGATTTCATACTGATAATCTTAACACCAAAAAAGGGTAGAAAAGGGGGAAAATTAACAAATTATAAATTTTCGAAACTAATTGTAAATGCAACGTGGTTTTCATCTACGTTTTTAGCAAAGATAAGGGCATTGTTTTTGCGAGCGATAAGACGGCTCATATATAGCCCAAGCCCACTACCGCTCTCTTTTGTGCTAAAGTGTGGTTCAAAGATGACCTTTAAAAATGAATTTTTTATCGCTCCTGCGTTATTTTGCACGCATAAATTCTTGCGATTATCTTTTAAAAAGGTGCTTATTTTTATCACTCTTGGCTTTGTGTAGCTCTGCTTAAATGCGTCTTTGGCATTATTTATGATGTTTATTAGAATTTGGATTATCTCATTGAAATTTGCAAACAGTTCAAAATTTTCTCTCACCTCTAACTGCACTTCGATCTGATACTTTTTAAGCGTTGCGTTTAAAATTTTAATCGTTTGATTTATCACTTCAAGCACCTTAAACTCTTTTCTCAAGGTATTTGGACTAAAGAAATTTTTAAAGTCATCAACGGTTTCTGACATGAAATTTATCTGCTTGCTTGTCTCTTCTATAAACTCATAAATTTTCGCCTCATCAAGCTTTTTTCGCTCCTGGTAAAGCTCTAAATTTATTAAAGCTGAGCTTATCTGAGCAAGTGGCTGCTTCCACTGGTGCGAGATATTGCCTATCATCTCGCCCATAGAGGCTAGGCGGCTTTGATGTATCATTAGCTGCTCAGTCTGCCTTTTGCTCTCTTCACCACGCTTATGCATCTTATAAACAAGTAGTAAAAATAGCCCAAATATAAGCGTTATGGCGCTCATTATGACGATGATCTCTTGCAAATGGTAGGTAAAAATGGCGCGGATTGGTATCTTAAAAGAGATCATCGCAACCGTTTCGTTCACATCTGGGATCTCTATGCCCTCCATGCCGTATTTTTCTAGCATTTGTTGTGGGGCATTTGCACTGCTATGACAGGCTAGACAGCTTGGACTTTGGTTTTTTATAGGCAGACCCACAAAGAGCTGTGAGCCATTTTCATCTTTTATTATCTTTACAAATTCTTGAAATTTATTCTCTTTAAAGCCGTGCAAGACGCCAGCTTCAAATTCATTTGGCTCGTGAGCTTTATTTAGCGGAGCGATAGCAACTAGCTTGTAGTCAAATTCAAGGTTGTATTTTTTCTTTTGGATGTTGTAAATTTCACGGCTTATATATGAAGATGATAGAAGTCTCTCGTCAAAAAAGTCCTCTTTTAGGATGCCCTCTTGCTTTAGCTGTTCGATCAGCGGACGTTGCACGCCTGAGATGTACTCTCTTACAGAATTTATACTCTCAAGCACATAATGCGCCTCTCTTTTGGCGTCTTTCATCGCAAGATCGTTGTAAAAATTTAAAACAAGTGCCGAAACTAGCAGATAGACAAAGATAAAAGCACCGACTATTAGCTGAAATTTATATCTCACAAAGGTAGCCCACGCCGTATAAATTTTTGATCACGTCTTTGCCAAGCTTTCTTCTAAGCTCTTTTACGATGGTCTTTATCGCCTCTTTTGTCGGCTGCTCGTAGTCCCAGATGTAGTCAAAAATTTGCTCATAAGTAATGGTTTGGTTTTTGTTGTTTAAAAAATACTCCAAAAGCTTGCTCTCGCTCTTACTTAGATGAGAAATTTCGCCATTTATGTAAAGCGCTTTTTTGCCAAAATCATACTCAAGCTCGTCATTTAGCCTGATGGTTGGCGTGCGCCCAACTAGCTCAAAAGCCACATCTTCAAGCGCTTTGATGAAAGATTTTTTATCGTATGGTTTTGCAAGATATCTTGTGATCTTTAGCTCGACCGCACGCCACAAATACTCTTGCTCGACGTGGCTAGAAAGGATCACGATAGGGATTTTTTGATTGATAGCTCTTACTTTTTTAGCGATCTCAAGACCATCGATATTTGGCACGCTGATATCAAGCACTAAAGCGTCATACGCCCCGCTCATAGCAAGCTCAAGCGCATCAAAGCCATCTGTTACGCCTTTAACCTCTGCGAAAAATAGCTCCAGCGAGGCGCAAATGTTTTTTAATATCGCCTCTTCATCCTCTAAGCAAAGGACCTTTTTGTTTGATAAAACATCTAAAATATCATACTCTTGCATACGTCATCTCATCTCTTAAGCCAAAATGCCGACTTAAATAACACAAAATAAAAATTATTTCATAAATTTACATCATGATCGTAAGCTTAAAGTAAAAAATCGGCTCGCTACTTAAGCGATAAATTTAAAAGATAAAGTTAAATTTAGCCAAATATTTGGCTAAATTTATCAGGTTCTAAATTTTGAAAGGCTGGTGTTTAGATTATCAGTCATCTTTGAAAGATGAGCAGCTGCAAGTGAGATTTCATCCATGCTTTTTGAGTTTTGTTTTGAAATTTCATCGATATTTACGATGCCTTTTATCAGCTCTTCGACCTTATTTCCAGTCTCTATATAATCCCTCGTAGAGGTTTCATTTAAGCTAACAGTCTCGTTCATTAGCTGGTTCATATTTTCTATTTTTTCATTTATCTGGGCTGATTTTTTGCAAAGCTCACCAGCTTTTTTAGCATTATCGCCGATGGTATGGCTTGAGTTTGAGATCGCTTCAACGATTAAATTTATAGTTGCATTTATCTCGCTTAGGCTATTTTGCGTGCGTTCAGCTAGCTGTCTAACCTCATCAGCCACGACTGCAAAGCCACGTCCATGCTCTCCTGCACGCGCCGCTTCTATCGCAGCATTAAGGGCAAGCAAATTTGTCTGATCAGCGATGTCATCGATGATATTTAAGACATCTTTTACATTTTTAGCTTGATCAGCTAGGCTTTTCATCGAGCTAGCGAGTGAAATTTCGCTATTTGCAGCCTCATCGACATTTTTGCTAAGCCCCAAAACATCGTTTGAAACTTCATTTATATATAGACAGGTTCTTTCAAGATTTTCTTTGCTCTTCTTAGCCTCTTCAAATGAGCTCTTTATCTCTTCTGACATATTTTTTGCCATATTTGTCGTATCTGTGACGATTAGCGAAGATTTGTTGGTTAAATTTGTAGTTTGAGCTGATGTTGAAGAGAGTTGCTCGGCGATAGAAGAGTTCTCATGCGCTAGGCCTTTAACGCTCTCTATCACAGATCTTAGCTCGCTTGTTAGGTCATTTATAGAGCTTTTGATGTTTGAAATTTCATCTTTGCCACTAACTTCAAGCTTTTTAGTAAGATCGCCTCTGCCACTTTTTATCTCATCTGACATCGCGATTAAATTTGCAACGATATTTTTTATAGGTCTAATGATCACCCTACTTAAGATAAATAGCACGATAGCTATCAAAACAATCGTGATCAGGGCGCAAGCGATGATAAATGTTTTTGTATTTTGGCTGTTTTGCTCGTTTAACACGACCTTTGTCTTTTCTATCTCGTCCGCCAAGTCATCGACATATACGCCACTTCCTAGCATCCATTTATATGGCTCAAAATTTGCAGCGTAGCCAAGCTTCTCCACTGGCTCCTGCCCCTCTTTTTTCGCCCAGCCAAATGTGACAAATCCGCCACCTTGTTTAGCCTTTTCGATGAGCTCTTTTATAAGAAGTAGCCCTTTTGGATCTTTTAGTCCGATCAAATTTTTACCAACAAGCGATGGCTTTTCAGGGTGCATCAAAACAACGCCGTCGTAATCGTAGATGAAGATATAGCCAGTTTTATCGCTAAAGAATTTTAGCTTTGAGACGACTCTAAAAATTTCTTTTTTTATCTCATCGTCGCTTAACCCTTTTTCTTTGCCGCCATTATAAATTTCACGCATCATTTGATTGATCGTCTCGACGTCATCTTTTAAATTTTCTTTTCTGGCATTTACCAGTTCGTCGTAGGACTTGTTGGTGAAAAACTGCGTGAGGTTGCTTGAAAATTTGCTATTTAAAAAGATGAGCAAACAGCTGACAAGTAAAACTGAGAATACAAAAGTGAGAATTATCTTTGTAGATATTTTCATAGCACACGTCCTTGCATTTTGGGATTTCCTAAAAAATTGTGTGCCATTTTATACATTCAAATATTAATTATAAATTAACTTTTAAAATTTAAGAAAAAAAGAGAAAATTTGATGAGAAATTTTACTCAAAGCCCAAAATAATGAATAAGTTACAAAAATTATTATTTTAAGCTTTGAGCGTTAAATTTTATAAAATTTAGTTGCCTCTGCTTCCAGGCTTAATAGCCTTGCTACCGCTCTTACAAAGCGGACAGTGCTCTGGCTCGTAAATTTCAAATTCAAAATTTCCCAAAGCGAAAAATGGCTTGTCGCTTGGCAGTTTTGCGTTTGCCTTAGCTTCATTTCCTAAATTTGCGACCTTGCAAAATCCACGGTTTGCAAGCGCTGCAAAGCCAACCACTTCGCCACCAAGGCTCTCTATCACGTGCGCTGCTTCAAGTGCTGAGCCACCAGTTGTTATGATGTCTTCACAAACTATAAATTTCTCGCCCTTTTTCACTTCAAAGCCGCGCCTTAGGCTCATCACCCTATCAACGCGCTCTGTAAATATAAAGCGTTTTTTTGCCGCACGAGCTAGCTCGTATCCAGCCAAAATTCCACCAAGCGCTGGCGAGCAAACGCTATCAAATTTAATGCCAAATTTCTCTATCACGCACGCAAGCTCATCTGCTAGCTTTGCCGCAAGTGCTGGGTCTTCAAGCACCTTTGCGCTTTGTAGATAAAACTGCGAGTGGTTGCCACTACTTAGCAAAAAGTGCCCCTCTAAATACGCCCCAGCGTCCTTGTAAATTTTCTCTAAATTCATCGCTTTTTCCTTTTAAAATTTGCCAAAAATCTTAACACATACCCACTTAAGCCACTCTTTTTAAAATTTAATAAGCCCCACCCTTGTATAATTCTTGCACTCATACAAAAAGGACACTCATGCTTCTCTTTAACCCTGTTGTTTTTAGCATTTTGGTGATGACGGTGCTATGTTTGCTGCGCTTTAACATCCTTCTTTCTATCCTCATCTCAGCCCTTGTCGCTGGGGTTATGTATAAGCATGGTTTTAGCGGATTTGAAAGTGGCTTTACAAGCGGCATAGATAGCTTTTTCACAGCTCTAAAAGAGACCACGCAAAGCCTTATAAGCGGTATGCAAGGCAATCTTGAGACCTCGCTAAGCTACATCTTACTAGGTGCTCTTGCAGCTGCCATTGCAAATACAAATTTAACAGCCATTTTGATAAATGCAATGAGTAAATTTCTTAGCTCAAATAAGGTGATATTCACGCTAACTATCGCTTTTATCGCTTGCTTGTCTCAAAATTTGATCCCAGTTCACATAGCCTTCATACCTATCTTGATCCCGCCACTTCTTGCTCTTATGAATAAAATGGGCATAGATAGGCGTGCGGTGGCTTGCGCTCTTACATTTGGACTGCAAGCGCCTTATGTGAGCCTTAGCGTTGGCTTTGGTCTTCTTTTTCACAATATCCTTAAAAAAGAGCTAGCAAACAACGGCATAAACACAACTATCTCAGATATCTCATCGGTAATGTGGATCGGCGGTGCGTCGATGTTAGTTGGTCTTATCATTGCCATTTTTGTCTACGGCAGAAAGCGCGTTTATAAAACATCTAAATTTGAAAAGGCCGAGCTTGATGAATTAGAGCGCGCAAAGAGCCTTGAGATGACTAAAAAAGAGTGGGCGGTCTTAGCTGGTGCGGTTGTCGCCTTTGTCGTGCAAATTTATACTTCGCTCTTGCCACTTGGTGCGCTGCTTGGACTTTTGGTTATGGTCGTTTTTGGTGGAATAGAATATAAAAAAGTAGATAAGATCATGGATAATGGCCTTGCTATGATGGGCTTTATCGCATTTATCATGCTTGTTGCGGCAGGATACGGCACCATTTTAAGAGAGAGTGGCGGTATAGACGAGCTTGTAAAATACGCTAGTTTGGTCTCTGGCGGTAAGATAGGCGGAGCTCTTTTGATGCTACTTATCGGACTACTTGTTACGATGGGCATAGGCACTAGCTTTGGCACGATCCCTATCCTAGCCTCTATCTACGTGCCACTTTGCCTTAGCCTTGGATTTGGCGTGCCAGCTATCATCTTGCTAGTTGGTATAGCAGCAGCTCTAGGTGACGCTGGAAGCCCAGCGAGCGACAGCACACTTGGGCCAACAAGCGGCTTAAATGCAGACGGCGAGCACAACCACATATATGATACTTGCGTGCCTACATTTGTATTTTTTAACATCCCACTAATCATCGGTGGCGTCGTAGGTGCGTTGATACTTGGATAAAATTTGGCGTTAAAAGCGCCAAATTTATTTTAAATATATGTGCTAAAATCATTAAAAAATTTAAAGGAAAATGCGATGCAAACAAACATTGATTATGCAAAATACGAGACGATGACACGTAAAGCTTTGTTTAATTCACTTGAAAAAGAGGAAAAAAAACTAAATTCATTGCAAAATACTTTAAAAAAACAATCAGAACTAATCCTTTATCTTAAAAAAAAGATAAAAAGCAAACTTGATGAGCCAAAAGATTATGAACTTTTACAATCTCCAAGCATAAAAAAACTCGATATAGAATTTAAAAAACTCTCAAAAATGGAGCAAGAAGCACTAATAGCTGAAGTTAAAACTGAAATGGGCGTTTAGTGTATAAAATAGTCATTAAACGCTCTGCCGACAAACAGCTAGATAAAATTTCAAAAGGCGATCTAAGAGCGGCTCTAAAAATACGCATCTTTCTAAAAGAACTCGAAAAAATAGAAAATCCTTTTGCAACAAATAACGCAGAAAAGATGCAAGGTTATGATAACCGCTGGCGCTGGAGGGTTGGCATACATTACCGCATAATAGGGCTTAAACAAGATGAAATTTTAACTATTGAAATAATAGAAATTTCATCACGAGAAAAAGCATACTAAAAAATACAACCTATAAAAATTTTCAAATTTTTCTCTTTTTGCCGATATAAATTTTGGAACATCTTTTGCTTTGAAAGATTATAAAAATTTTAAAACGAGAAAAAAGGATAAGCTCATGATGAGATCACTTTGGTCTGGTGTTTCAGGCCTACAAGCCCACCAGATAGCCATGGACGTAGAAGGCAACAATATCGCAAACGTCAATACTTATGGTTTTAAATACAACCGCGCAAATTTTGCTGATATACTAAGCCAAACTCCAAGAGTAGCTACCGCTCCACAAGGTCAGCTAGGCGGTCAAAACGCTATGCAAATAGGTCTAGGAACGACCATAAACTCAACTACAAGAATTTTCTCACAAGGCACACTAACAGACACTACTAAGCAAACCGACCTTGCTCTTCAAGGAAATGGCTTCTTTGTCGTATCTCCAGATGGCGGAACGACAAGATACTATACAAGAAACGGCGACTTTGTTCGTGATAAGGCTGGTAACTTCGTAAACAACAGCGGATACATCGTTCAAGGCTGGACTAGAGATGATGAGACTGGCACTATCGACTCAACAGGCCCTATAAGCAACATCGTCATCAAAGAAGGTCTTACAACTCCAGCAAGAGCGACAACAGAAGTTAAAATAAAAGGCAACCTCGACTCAGGTAACAGCATCGGTCAAAGAAGCACGCCTATATACGCTCTTGATTCAGTTGCTGGCGGACGTGACTACAATAACGATGGAATTTTAAATGCCAACGAAGTTCATAACGAAAACGATACAAACAACGACGAATTTTATACAAACTCAAGAAACGAGCAAATCTTAACAGAGCGTGGCGTCGATCTTGGTGTTACATTTGACGAGCTTGGAAACGGACTTGCACTAAGAGATGGACAAGGTATCTGGGTAAGCTACGCAAATGCTAAGACTGAGAAATTTTCAGTAGGTAGCGCTCTAGCACAAAATATCGGTCAGATCAACCCACCAGCTACACTTGATATAACACTAAATGGACAAAATATCAAAACTCAAGCTGGTACGATGACAAGTATCAGTGACGTTGCCGCTGCTATCAACGCTCAGTACAACAAAACTGGTGTTAGAGCTGAAATTTCAGAGGGTAACAAACTAACACTTATAAACAGAAACAACTCAGGTACAACCGAAGAGACAAAAAACATCCACCTAACAGTAAATGCTGGAAACACAGTTGGCGGTCTAGCTAGTAAAGATATCATAACAGCTTATCAATATGTCTATACAAGCTCACAAACAACAGCTGTTCACCCAAATAACGACAAAATCGCAAGACAAATAACAACAACAGAAGATCTTCGTGCAGCTATGCAAGAGGATGCTAGAAACCACGTTGATTATAACGGCGATGGTCAAATAAGAGCAAATTCTGATGCTCTTGATGCAGCAAAACTTGCAACTGCTGCTCACAAGGTAGCTCCAGGCACAGGTGGCGCAGCTATAACAAATCCAGCTTATGCACTAGCATATAACAACGCTTATGCAGCAGCAGCTGGCACGCCTGATCAAAAACACGCAGCCGGTATCGCAGCACTTCAAGCAGCAGCTGGAGATGATACAAACGACGGCGTAAAGATCACTGTAAATAAACTAGGTCAATTTCAACTAGAAAACCCTACAAACGAAATGGCTGATCAAGCACTTTATATGACTACAACTGGTCTTACAAAACCAGCTCAAGGCACAAACAACGCAGCAGTCAATGAAAACGTTCGCTTTACAAACATCATGAAAGCACTTGATGGCGCACTAAGCCCAGGTCAAGCACTAAGAGCGAGCGGTAAGATGATGATGTCAAGCCATGGCTCAACAGCTGAAATTTTTGACTCACTTGGCTCAAAACACACAGTTAGTATCAGATGGGCAAAGACAGGTACTACAACAGATGGTGGTACAGAGTGGAATATGATCATCCAAGTGCCAGAGCCTGCTAAGATAAACTACACAGGTGAGGGTCCAGACAACGTCGTAACTGGTTCATTGAGATTTAACTCAAATGGCTCACTTGCTAGCTTTCACCCAGCTACGATAACATTTTCAGCTAACAACGGCTCACAAAGTGGTCAAAACGTTAGTTTAAATTTTGGCTTAGGAACAGACTTTAACGGACTAACAAGCTTTGATAAAGACTCTTCAACTGAGTCTATCTCACAAGATGGCTACACAGGTGGCACACTAAATGACCTAAAGATCGACGAAACTGGCACTATCATCGGTGCATTTTCAAACGGACAAAGCTTTGGCCTAGCTCAAGTGGCACTTGCTAGCTTTACAAACAACGAGGGTCTTCAAAGTGAGGGCGGAAACGTCTTTTCACAAACTGCAAACTCAGGCGAAGCAGTCATCGGTGCAGCAGGCACAGGCGATAAAGGCACGATCGCAGCTTCAAAACTAGAAGCTAGTAACGTCGATCTAAGCCGTGCGCTAACAGATCTTATCGTCATCCAAAGAGGCTTTCAAGCAAACTCAAAAACGATCACAACAAGCGACGAGATGCTAAACACACTTCTTCAACTAAAACAATAATCATAAAGGGGGCGCTCGCTCCCTTTTAAATTTACAAATAAAATCAGCCTTCTTTTTGTAAAATGCTAAAAAATTTCACAAAAAGAGAAAATATGCAAGTAACACTTCTAAATCACACTCCACTAAATATCTGCTCTCACGCGATCCGCACATGCTGGCAAAGCTTTGAAAAAGGCGACAATGGCGGAGAAAAAGACGTCGAGCTGATAGATAGGGTAGGTAATAAATTTAAACACGCATCAACGCTGGAGCATCTTTACTACAACTTCTACATCCAAGGCATCTCGCGCGCACTACTTCAAGAGCTAGCCCGCCACCGCGTAGCAAGCCTAAGCGTCAAATCAACCCGCTACACGCTAAAAGAGCTAAAAAAAGAGGAGAAATTTGAAGTAGGGCAGTTTGAGCGAGCGGCTAAATTTATCGTGCTAACAAATGACGAAGTGGTCGATAACGCAAGCATAAAAGCGCTTGAAAACTTACGTGAAATTTTAACCTCAACAACAAAGAGCCTTGATATAGTTAAATACTGCCTGCCAGAGTGCTACAAAACAGAGCTTACATGGAGCATAAACGCTAGAAGCTTGCAAAATTTCATCTCTCTAAGAAGCTCAAAATCAGCCCTTTGGGAGATAAGAAATTTAGCAAATGCTATCTATGACGCCTTGCCTGAAGAGCATAAATTTATCTTTGAGAAGTGTTTGCCAGATGATGAGGGTTAAATTTACTTTTCCAAAACGTAAAGAAGTTCGTCTACGTGGATGTTTCTAGCTTTTAAATTTCTGCTGCCGCGGTAGGCATTATACTTTTGGCGAAGTAGATGAACTTTGCCCATTTTATTTAGGTTTTTGTCAAATTCATCTTGGTTGATAAAGCCCTCTGAGTTAAACGAGATAAGCACAAATTTCGCCTTTAAATTTGCTATCAGCTCGAAAAATGCCTCGCTCGCTGATGATTTTTTATTAAAAACTGACCTGTTCCAGTCCTTTGCGATGCCTGAAACTTTTGAAATTTTACTTGGCTCTTCATAGCTTGCGATGAGATTTAGCATGAAGTAGTTTGAGCCGTATGGATGCTGGTTATAAGGCGGATCAAGATAGACTAGATCAAGCCCATCAAGCTCTTTTGCCAGTAAATTTGCGTCCTTTTGATAGACCTCAAATGGCACGCTGAAATTTGAAAAGATAGGCTTAGTCAAATTTATATCAGAAGTGATCCTTGAGATGGCGTTTTGCCCCCTGCCACCAAACTGACCGATGCCCTCTTTATTTTTATGAAAACCTTTAAAAATTCCACTCGTATTTGCATGAACGCTTGCATTATAAAGTAGTGGAGCTATGAAAAATTTTCTCATCTCTTCTGGCAATATCTCATCTATGAGCCTTCTTGCAGTGTCGATGAATATGGCATTTTTCTTTGTGTAAAAGACCCGCTCGCCAAAAGCGATATTTTCATCATCTTGCGGTGCATAAAGCCTTGTTATAAAACCCTCAGAAAGCTTATCTTCTATCTCTTTTTCAAGCTTTTTTTGCCAGAAATTTATCTCATTTTTTAGCTCATTTGTGGCGTTTTGCAGGTAGCATGAGTTTGTGATGAAGCTGTAAAGCTCCAAGTCGTTTGCGACTAAAAATTCGCTATTTTGCTTTAAAAACCTAGCCACCACGCCGCTTCCGCTAAAGAGGTCGCAGCAGCTAAGCTTCTCTTTTTTAAGCTCGTCTTTTGCGTATTTTACGCCTCGCTCGATAAAGCCTAAAAGAGAGCGTTTGTTACCAAGATAGGTTAAAATTTGCTCTTTTAGATAGGCTTGATTTTCTTGTTTTACTGGCTTCAAATCAGTGCTTTTTTAGTCCCATAGCATCAACGTCAAGCTTGATCTCGTCGTTGTTTATGATGACTAGGCCTTGTGCTAAAATTTTGCTTGCTATGGCGTGCGCCTCATCAAGTGAGTGCATCTTGTAAGTGCCGCATTGAAATTTATTTAGCTCTGGGATTTTATCTTGATCTTTGACCTCTAATATATCTTTCATAGAGGCTAGCCATGCCTTTTTTACAGCTTCTTCGCTAGGTGTGCCGATCACGCTCATATAAAAGCCAGTCCTACAACCCATCGGCGAGATGTCTATGATCTCTACGCCGTTGCCATTTAGGTGGTTTCTCATAAAGCCAGCAAAAAGATGTTCTAAAGTGTGAGTGCCCTTTTCTGGCAAAATTTCCTCATTTGGCTTGCAAAATCTCAAGTCAAAAACACTGATATCATCGCCTTTTGGGGTCTTCATACTCTTTGCTAGTCTAACTCCTGGGGCTTTCATCTTCACATGATCTACGCAAAAACTATCAAGTAGTGGCATATATTCTCCTTTAAATTTTTGGTAATTTTAGCGTAAAAAAGATTTAAAATTTAAAGGCCCACGTAAATTTACATGAGCCTAGTAGTATTTTTGGGTATTAAAATTTATTTTTTCTAACGTCTGTTAGTATGACCTTTGCCATGCCGTCTATCTCGCTAGTTACGTCGTTTGTGTTACTAACAACGCTTCTATTTTCTTTTGTGACGTTATCTATCTGAGCGACACTTCTATTTATCATATTTATGCCCTCAGCTTGCTCTTTTATAGATTCACTCATCTCGTTGATTGACTGAGCTAGCACATTTGTATTTGCCTCGATCTCGCCTAGACTTTTTTGTGTCCTTTCAGCTAGCTTTCTAACCTCATCAGCCACGACCGCAAAGCCACGTCCATGCTCACCTGCGCGAGCTGCTTCTATGGCGGCATTTAGAGCTAGTAAATTTGTCTGATCAGCGATGTCACGGATGATGACGATGATATTTTTGATCTCTTCACTTTGTCTTATGACGTCTCCTGTCTTTTGCGAGATAGCATTCATCGAGCTACTCATCTGTTCAACCGCAGCCGCGCTCTCTTGGATAGAGTCAGCTTGTTTGCTCGCACCCTCAGTTAAATTTCTCATAGACTCAGCAAGCATCGTTGCCTTTTCTTCTAAAATTTGAGCTTGATTTAGGTTGCTATTTAGCATAGCGCTTATAGCATCGCCTGCGTTATTTATGCCAACTATCATAGCTTTCAAATCAGCTTCTATATTATCACTTAGTTCGATCTTAGCGGTGTAGTCGTTCTTTGAGTATGAATTTAAGATATTTATGACGCTGCCTAAATTTTGACTGATAGAGTTAAAGAAAGTGTTTAATAAATCTTTTAACTTGATAAGTGATGGGTTGTTTGGATTTTCACTTAGTTTGACGCCTAAATTTCCTCTTATCATGTTATTTGCAGCTACATTTAGCTCTTCAAGCATAGTGTTATCTTTTTGGATACCAGCTAAGACTTTGTCTATGTTTTTGTTTATCTCTTCGCTCATCACGCCAAATTCATCAGTCGTGTGGATATCTAGCTTATTTGGGGCAGTACTGCTCTCATAGGTGATAAATTTAAAGGTATCAGAAAGCTTCTCTTGTATAATCCCGATAGGTTTAAGCGAGCGTTTTAGTAGCACGAAAACAATGGCTGAGAGTATAACTATAAAGAGCACTGCAAGCATTAGCTGAGCTTTTAAGATAGGCATAGTATGGTTTGAAAAAGTATCCGCACCTATGGCAACGGTTGCTAACCAGCCATCTTCGTTGATAGGTAAAATTTTAGCCGTTACATCTTGGTTTTTAGAGTTTTTGTAAGCTATTAGACCATTTTCGTCAAATTCTTTATTGTTATACTTTTCTGAAACAACTTTTGTAGCTGGTGAGATTGTACCGACTTTAGAAGCCTCACTATGAAAGAGTATTGTGCCATCTTTTCTCATCACATAAGCATATCCACCATCGCCAGTGTTGCCTATATCGATGATCTTGTCGCTAACTTTTTTTACATCTATATCTATACCAACAACGCCAACAAATTTACCATTTTTAGTAACAGGAGCAGTAAAACTCATAACAAGATCATTTGCAGAAGTGACCCTTGGCTCGGTATAAATTTCTTTATTTTTCTCTTTTGTGTTTTTATACCAGCCTCTAGTTCTTGGGTCGTAGTTGTCAGCTACGGTTGTTCTTTTACCATCTGATTGGAAGAAGTGTCCATCCTCATCGCCGTAATAAATATAGCTCACTGCAGAGTTTGCGACCTTTTTCTCTGATAAGACAAAGTTCATTATCTCATCGCCACTTTGAGCGCTCTCAACGACTGATGAAATTTTCTTGATATACTCTAAATTTTCATCAAAAAAAGTGTTTGCAACACTCTTTATATCTTTAAGGACTTGATCCTCTTTGCCACTGACAAGCTCAACGATCTTGTCCTTTGAAGTAAAATAACTAACCGCCGAGATAGCACAAAACGAGATGATGAGTAAAATCATCAAGGCTAGTGCTATCTTATTTGTGATAGAACGAAACACCTCTGCTCCTTTAAATTTTGTTTGAAATCCATTTGCAAAACAAAATCGGAGCAAAAGTATAAATGTTTATAGTGTTCTCATAAATTCGGTGCTATAAATTCCCTCGATGCGTCTTTTCATATCATCATGCCAGCTATTTGTAATAGTGGTGAGGGCGTTAAATTTCTCTAGTAAATTTAAATTTTCACTTGGTGCGTAAAATAGCCTATTTATCTCTAAAATGCTCATATGAACTGGGTCATTTTCTACAACCTCTATCACGTCGCCTGCTTTGCACGAGCCTGGCGTAAGAACACGGTAGTACCAGCCAGTAAGGCCTGTTTCAAAGATTTGAGTGGCTAAATTTTCCTTGCCCCATCTTTTTGAGAGCTTAAAGCATGGCTTTCTAGGCTGTGAGACTTGAAGCACGAGCGAGCCTATCTTGTGGATATCACCCACGCAGACGCTACTCTCATCAAGCCCATCAACGCATAAATTCTCTCCCATCGCCCCATAAGCCATATTTTTTAATCCTAAAAATTTCTCCCACTCGGCGTAGTTTGCAAATGAATTTGCAAAGACTGCTTTTTCAGGGCCGCCGTGATGCTTCGTATCAGCGACGCTATCACCCTCAAAACCAAGCTCATTTGCGAAAATTTCGCCATTTTGAGCTACTTTAAAAATAGCTGAGCTCCAAGGTAAATTTAGCTTATCAGTCGCATTTTGCGAGCCGTAGTTTTTCACATCTCCTATTAGTAAAGCTTTTAGTGTTGCCATATTTTTCCTATCAAATTTAGTTTATTCTTAAATTATTCGCGTGAGTTAGCGCGATCGCGATAGCATCGGTGATGTCAAGGGGTTTTATCTCTTTGTTTATGCCTAAAATTTTCTTCACCATAAATGCCACTTGCTCTTTGTCAGCCTTTGCCTTGCCAGTGACCGTTTTTTTCACCTGAAGCGGCGTATATTCGGCAAAATCCCCATGAAGCTGCAAAATTTTAAGACTAAGCGCCCCGCGAAACTGAGCTAGCTTTAAGACCGTTTTTGGGTTATAAGCAAAGAAGATGTCCTCTATCGCGACCTCGTCAAATTTATGATTTTTAAAGATGAGATCAAGCCCCTCGCAAAGCTCTGTTATTTGGTATTGAAGCGTGTTTGGCTTTATCTTTATAAGCCCAGCTTCAAGAAGAGTAGTTTTAAATTTACTCTTTTCAAGTATCGCGTAACCGCAATTTTTCGTGCCTGGATCGATTCCTAAAATTTTCATCACAATCTTTTCAATACTTTTTCACGACTTTTTCACGCCGTGAAAAAGTTTGTCGGAGTTTAACAAAGGTTTTATTAAATTTAAGATAAAATCGCTAATAAAATTAATTACTTCAAAAGGGTTTAAATTTGCTAGCAGACGAGATTTTAGAGCTTTTACAGACAAAAATATCCGCTAATGAATTTGACTGCTACATTAAACAATTAAAATTTAACGAAAAGGCTTCAAACGAAGATTTTATAGTTTTTAACGCCACGAGTGAGTTGATGGCTAAATTTATAAAAACTAGATATGCAGAAAAGATCGCCTACCTTTACGAAGTAAAAACCGGCAAAAAGCCAGAAGTCGAGATAACTAGCCAAACAAAGCTAAAAAATATAAAGCAAAACCAAGTAAATGTAAAGCAGATCAAGGCACAAAGCAGCATTTTAAACCCTGGATATACATTTGAAAATTTTGTCTGCGGCGACTCAAATCAGTTTGCATTTTTAAACGCAAAGGCAGTTGCAGACAAGCCTGGAGTGCTTTACAACCCACTTTTTATCTATGGCACAACTGGCCTTGGTAAGACACACCTGCTTCAATCAGTTGGCAACTACTGCCTAGATCAAGGCAAAGTCGTTATCTGCGTGACGAGCGATCAGTTTATGATTGATTTTACCACGCATCTAAATAGCCACTCGATGACTAAATTTCGTGAAAAGTACCGAAACTGCGACGTTTTACTAATAGACGACGTACAATTTCTAGGTAAAACCGATAAAATTCAAGAGGAGTTTTTCAACACCTTTAACGAGCTCATCGCCAAAAAAGGTCAGATCGTCATGACCTCAGACCGCCCAGCAAAGATACTAAAAGGCTTTGATGAGAGGCTAAAGTCTAGGTTTGAACAAAGCATAATGGCTGATATCACGCCGCCTGAGCTTGATACAAAGATAGCTATCATCATCAAAAAATGTGAATTTGACAAAATTTATCTAAACAAAGAAGTAATCGACTACATCGCTACAAATATGGGCGATAATATCCGTGAGATCGAGGGCGCTATCATAAATTTAAACGCCTATGCAAGTTTGATGAGAGTTGAGATAACGCTTGAATTTGCTAAAAACACACTAAAAGATCTCATCAAAGAGAAGCATGAAAATATAAATTTAGAGACCATTATAGAGATCGTGAGCAAAGAGCTAAACATCAAGCCAAGCGACATAAAAAGCAAGTCAAGAGTGCAAAACATCGTCGAGGCTAGACGTATCATCATCTACCTTGCGAAGATGCTTACAACAAATTCAATGCCACAAATCGCAAACTATTTTGGTATGAAAGACCATAGCGCCGTTAGTCACAACATAAAAAAGATAAACGAGCTCATGGAGAGCAACGAAATTTTCAACCTCAGAGTGACTGAGATAAAGAACAAAATTTTAACAAAAGGATAAAAACAGAATGAAATTCGTGAATAAATGTGAAGAAATGAAAAATTCTTTTCACATTTTAAATAACGATGCTGGCGTGAGAAAAGATGGTTTTCACACTTTCACGCTACCAACTAATACAACAAAAAGAAAATTAAAAATAAGAGGGAGTATTTAATGAAGGTTTTAATAAACAAAAACATGCTTGAGAGCATAGTAACAAACACTAATCCATATCTCGAAAAAAGAGATCTTAGTGCTATAACTTCTCACATCTATATCTCTGCAAAAGATGGAGTTTTAAACATAAAAGCAACTGATCACGAGATAGGACTAGCATATAAACTAAGCAACGCAAAGATCGTTGATGAAGGCTATGCGACTGCAAATGGTAAAAAGCTACTTGACATCATAAAAAGCCTAAAAGATGAAGAGGTAATGCTTGAAACTGTTAATAACTATCTTTACATCAAACAAAAAAACTCAAAATACAAACTTCCAATGTATAAATTTGAAGACTTCCCAGAGTTTCCAACGATAGAAGGCAAGGCTAAATTTGACATAGACGCCATAATGCTAGGCAGAAGCTTAAAGAAAATTTTACCTTGCATCGATAGCAACAACCCTAAATTTGAGCTAAACGGCGCCTTACTAGATATAAAACAAAACTATATAAATATAGTAGGTACCGATACAAAAAGGCTAGCTGTATTTAAATTTGCAAATGAAGCGAGCAATGAGTTTTCACTGATCATCCCTAAAAAAGCGATAAATGAAATTCAAAAGCTATTTTTTGACAAGATAGAAATTTACTATGATGAAAACGTCCTAATCGCTCAAAGCCAAAATTTTGAGTTTTTCACAAAACTGATAAATGGCAAATTCCCTGATTATGAGCGTGTTATACCAAAAGATATCGCTATAAGATTTGAGCTAAGCAGAGATAAGATGGTTGAAGGCATCAAAACTATCTCAATGCTAAGCGATCAGATGAAGATAACTTTTTCAAAAGAGAGCATAACATTTGAGAGCATCATAGAGGACAACTCTGAGGCAAAAACGATGATAGAGTTTCAAACAGGACTTGAAGAAGATATCAGTATAAATGTAAAAAATAGAAATTTAATAGACTTCTTACAAAGCATAGAAGATGAGAAATTTGAGTTTGGATTTAAAGATAAAAATTTACCTTTCGTTGTTAGCTCAAAAGAGCTTCTAACGGTTATAAGTCCATTAAATATATAAGTTAAAAAAGGTTTATGATGGAAAATAATTACGGCGCAGAAAATATTAAAGTACTAAAAGGGCTTGAGGCGGTTAGGAAGCGCCCAGGCATGTATATAGGTGATACTAACATAAGCGGTCTTCACCACATGATCTACGAAGTCGTTGATAACTCTATCGACGAAGCGATGGCAGGATACTGCGATACGATAGATGTTGAGCTTACACGTGAAGGCTCAGCGATCATTAGCGATAATGGCCGTGGTATCCCAGTAGATATGCACCCGACTGAGAAAATTTCAGCTGCGACTGTTGTTCTAACTGTGCTTCACGCTGGTGGTAAATTTGACAAGGACACTTATAAGGTCTCTGGCGGTCTTCACGGTGTTGGTGTATCTGTCGTAAATGCCCTTTCTAAAAAGCTAATCGTAAATATCAAACGTGATGGCAAGCTTCATAGACAAGAATTTGCAAAAGGTATCCCTCAAAGCGATCTTGAAGTGATAAAAACTACAAACCGCACAGGTACGCAGGTTGAGTTCTGGCCAGATGATAGCATATTTGAAGTGACTGAATTTGACGATGAAATTTTAGTAAAAAGATTTCGTGAGCTAGCCTATCTAAACCCAAAGATAACTATAAATTTTAAAGATCAAAGAAATGGCAGAAGTGAGAGCTTTCATTTCGAGGGCGGGTTAGAGAGCTTTGTAACTGATATGAACAAAGCAAATGCTGTTAGTAAAGCAGTATCATTTAGCGGCGGCGAAGATGATGTTATGGTTGATTTTGCCCTGCTTTACAACGACACTTATAGTGAAAATTTACTAAGCTTTGTAAATAACATCAAAACTCCAGATGGCGGTACGCACGAAGCTGGCTTTAGAGCAGGCCTTACAAGAGTCATCACAAACTACGTTCAAGCAAATGCTGCTGCACGTGAAAAAGATACAAAGATAACTGGTGAAGATATCCGCGAGGGACTTATCGCAGTTGTGAGCGTGAAAGTGCCAGAACCGCAGTTTGAGGGACAAACAAAGGGCAAACTAGGTTCAAGCTACGTAAAACCTATCGTTCAAAAGATGGTTTTTGACGTGCTTACAAAGTTTTTTGAAGAAAATCCTATCGAAGCAAGAGCGATAATGGATAAAGCTCTAATGGCAGCTCGTGGTAGAGAAGCTGCTAAAAAAGCTAGGGATCTAACTCGTAAAAAAGAGAGCATGAGCGTAGGCACGCTCCCTGGCAAACTAGCTGACTGCCAGAGCAAAGACCCAGTAATTAGCGAGCTATACCTAGTGGAGGGCGACTCTGCGGGCGGTTCTGCTAAGCAGGGACGTGACAGAGTTTTTCAAGCGATATTGCCGCTTAAGGGTAAAATTCTAAACGTTGAAAAGGCAAGACTGGATAAAATTTTAAAGTCTGACGAGATAAAAAATATGATAACAGCGCTAGGCTGCGGTATCGGAGATGAATTTGACTCTGAAAAGCTTAGATATCATAAGATCATCATCATGACCGATGCCGACGTCGATGGTAGCCACATCCAGACGCTTCTTTTAACCTTCTTCTTTAGATTTTTAAATAAAGTTGTAGAAAACGGCCACATCTATCTAGCTCAGCCGCCACTTTACCGCTATAAAAAAGGTAAGAAAGAAATTTATCTAAAAGATGAAAAGGCACTAAACGAATTTCTTATCGAAACTGGTATCGAGGGCGTTGATATAGAGGGTATCGGTAGCGCGGATTTGATTGATTTCTTAAAGATCGTTGCAGCTTATAGAAGCGTTTTAAAAGAGCTTGAAAAACGCTTTAACGTCCTTTCAGCGATCCGCTATATGATAGAAAATCCAGACATAGTCTCAAAAAGCTACAATGAAATTTTTGAAATTTTAAGAGACTTCTTAAAAGCTGAAGGTCATAACATCCTAAACCACTACGTTAGCGAAGATGAGATTAGAATTTACGTCCAAACAGAGAGCGGCCTAGAAGAGCTTGTGGTAAATGAAAATTTATTTACAAATCCACTCTATGAAGAGGCACTTTACATCAGCCAAAAGATAAAAGAGCGCGGCCTAGACTTGCATAGTGACGTTATAGACGTGCTTGATGAAGTAGAGAAAAATGCGAAAAAAGGTGCATATATCCAGCGCTATAAAGGTCTTGGTGAGATGAACCCTGAGCAGCTTTGGGAGACAACTATGAACCCTGAGAACAGAAGACTTTTAAAGATCGATATAAACGACGCTATAAGTGCTTCTGACACGTTTAATCTCTTTATGGGCGATGAGGTCGAGCCAAGAAGAAACTACATCCAAGACCACGCAAAAGACGTTAAACACTTAGACATTTAAAAGGTGATCAAATTTAAATTTGACCTGGTTAGTAAAAATATAAAGGATAAAGAATGAGCGAAGAGCTAGAGATAGAGATGAAATACGGCGAGAAAATTTTGAAAGAATTTGACGTAGAGAGTGACCTTGAGGTCTGGGAAAATAAACAAACAAGGGACTATGTCATAAAGATCACTCTGCCTGAGTTTTGTTGCCTTTGCCCTCGCTCTGGTTATCCTGACTTTGCGACCATATACCTTGAGTATATCCCAAACAAGCTAGTTGTAGAGCTAAAAGCGATAAAGCTTTATATAAATAGCTTTATGAACCGCAACATCAGCCACGAAGATAGTATAAATGAAATTTACTCTGTTTTAGAGAAAAAGCTTGAGCCTAAATTTATGAAGATAGTTGGCGACTTTAACCCACGTGGAAATGTCCATACGGTTATCGAGATCAGCTCTGATCTAGTAGTGAAAAAGCCAGTTGAGGAGAAAGAATTTACTCCAAGAACTAGAGAGAGAAGTAGCTTTGGTGATAAGCCACGTGAAAGACGTAGCACGAGCGATCGTGGCAGTAGCAGGGGCAGCAGTAGGGCTGGTGGCAGCAGAGGTGGCAGAGATGATAAATTTAAAAAAGATGACAAACCAAGAAGAAGCTCAAACAAAGAGGGCTTTAGAAAGATAAGCTACGCAGATGATAAGAAGCCAAAAGTAGTCAAAAAGGATAAATAATGATAAGTGCTAAGCTTATAGAACATATCTTTAAAGCAGCATCTATATCACGTTGGAACGACTATCCAAAGATGACAAATTTAGTCGAGCTTGACAAGCAGGCTCATAAATTTATCATCGCTTATTTCATAGCAAAACAAGAGCAAAATGTCGACATGAACTACATCATCGAGGCTGGAATTTTTGAGTTTTTAAGCAGGGTCGTAGTCACAGACATACGCCCTGACGTCTTTCATCACATTCAAAAGACAAAAAAAGAGCAGATAAATAGCTGGGTTTTAAGTAACCTTGAGACGCTCATCTCAGATATCGAAGGTGGCGAGTTTTTGGAGAGGTTTAAAAACCACTATAAAAACGACAAAAGCCACGAAAAAGAGCGCCTCATCTTAAAAGCAGCCAGCTATCTTGCCACGAGGTGGGAATTTTCTATCGTCTATCAAACGAGCCAGTTTTTAAGCGATATCGACGAGCTTAAGGCGAAGGTTGAGGAGGAGATGGAGGATTATTACGAGCTAATCGGCGTTAGAAAGATCGCTATGAATCAAAAATTAGCTCGCCTTGTTGATCTGAGTGGCAGGCTAAGGTTTCAAAAGCGTTGGGCACAAACGCCTCGTATCCCTGAAACTGCGGTCTTAGGACATATGCTAGTTGTTGCGATACTTAGCTACTTTTACTCACTAAAAGCAAAAGCTTGTAAAAAACGCCTAGAAAATAACTTCTTTTGCGCACTATTTCACGACCTGCCAGAGAGCCTCACACGCGACATCATTAGCCCTGTAAAATACGGCGTAAAGGGGCTAAATGAGATCATCAGCGAGTATGAGATGAGGCTTATTGATGAGAGGATTTTGCCATTTGTGCCTGAAAAGATCAGAGATGAGTTTAGCTACATCCTTGGTATTAGAAAAGATGGCGAGAAATTTATCAAAGATGAGTTTGAAAATAGAACATTCGAGCGCAAGATCATCTGCCACGAAGGGACTATGGAGAACGTAAATGAGGATAAATTTAACCCAATAGACGGCAAAGCGTTAAAATACTGCGACAAGCTCTCAGCCTACATCGAAGCTGGAATTTCCATAAGCTACGGTGTCAAGTCTAAAGAGCTAACTGACGGCTTTAATAATATGTATAAATTTTTTAGTGAAAAACCTAAGATCGACGGAGTGGATTTTTTAGAAATTTGCGATGATTTTAATGAACATTTTGGTTTAGAAAGACCCCCTCTCAGATAACTGCGGCACACACTTAATACAAGTGCTCTGCTGTGTTCCCACCCTGAAGCGGTGCTCATAAAAAGCATTGCACAGGTCTAAGAAGGAGCTTCGCAATCATACAAAAACTATACTTAAATTTAGTTTTATAGTTACATTTTTAAAAATTTAGCTTTAAAAGTATATAATCTCGCATAAATTTCACCAAAAGTAGGGCAATGTCAGGAAAGATCAAACTTCGTTTTTTATCGGCCTTTAGGGATTTTTTCATCTATCATCACAAGTCTTTAGAGTTTCGTGCCAAAATTTTTGCCGCAATGATCTCGGCTAAATTTGACCCAGACGAGGATGATTTTTGCGTTTTAAACGACATCGTAAGTGAAATTTATGAAAACGATCAGACTAGAAAAGACTTCTTAATCCAAACCGTTAGAGAGTATGTCGCAAGGGCCAAAAGAAACGACAGGATCACGCTTGACACGCTTCTTTTAAGCATAGATAAAGATATGAAAGATCACAAAAGATACGCTAAAAAGATAGACTTTTCGCACCTTCGCCGCTTGATGAGTGGCTGCGAGGAGGAAATTTTAGTACAGCAAAGAGTCTATGAGTTTTTGATAAACGAGGTTAAACTCTACTCACAAAGCGCTTAAATTTCACCATAAATTTAATCAAATTTTTTTCTAAGATAGTAAAGTAAAAATAACAATACTTCATCAGCTAAATTTACATTGAAAAAGGTACATTATCTTGCGATAAAGCGACTGAAATTTTATATTTATACTTTGTATAAATTTTAAAAAGCAGGATTTTACAAAGATAAAAAGTAATAAGCGCATAGATTAGTTAATTTATGATGAGTAATATGGGATTGTAGCTTCTTGCTACCTGGCAAAGGACAAGTGCCTAAAAAAGACTATATTTATTAGGTTATAAAAGAGATAAAGCTAGGCAAAAACCGCCTACTTTGGCACAGAGCAAAGTAAATTTAAGCTACTTTTTGCACGGCGGCTGAATGGGTGATGATGTCGTGTAAATTTAGCTTGTCTTTTCTAAAAAAACAAAGGCAAAGTCCGATGATGCTAAAGCCTGCAAATGCAAAGCAAATTTGGCGCAAGATCGCGTGAAAAAGGCCTAGTTTTTTGCCAGTTTGTAAATTTATGAGATAAATTTCTTGCGCTTTGTAGCCTGGAGTTTGCGCCTTTATGCTAAAAAATAGACACATTATAAATGAAATGAGGCTATTTACGCCAAAGATCGCAAGCTGGTTTTGCAAAAACGCCTCTTTGCCGTCAAGCAAAAGGTAAGTCGTGGCGTAAAGTATCGGCATACCGATGATAAAAAGATCGATGATAAAGGCCTTTACTCTAGCCCAGATCGGTGCGATTTTTGCCTTTTGTTTTGCCAAGTTACTTTCCTGTGTTTATGTAGATACGGCTAAATTTTTCGCCGTTGTCTTTCATGATAGGCAGCACGCCTGATCCTCGTGAGACCTCGCACCAGTGGTTATAAAGATCAAGCTTTTTAATATCACTCTCTAGCACGCCAAATATACCTAAAAACTGATAGACGCTAAGGTTAAAAAAGCTCTTATTTTTGGTTTTTAGCAGGCGTTTTAAGCTAAATTCTTGCATCAAACTAGCTCAACGCCCTTGCCACTTACCACTTCGCCGATCACGTAGCCATCGCTATTTGCTAGGACTGCATCAACGTTTTCTTTAGGCACAACAAGGATCATGCCAACGCCCATATTAAATGTTCTCATCATCTCGCTATTTTCTACTTTTTGCGCTATGATTTTAAAAATTTCAGGCGTTTTTACAGCGCTTTTTTGTACCTTTGCACCAAGTCCAGCAGGGAAAACTCGAGGCAAATTTTCAACTATGCCGCCACCCGTTATATGCGCCATCGCTGTGGTCTTATCTTTTAATCTTAAAAAGTCGCTCACGTAAATTCTAGTTGGCTCAAGAAGCACGTCGATGAGCGCTCTATCGCCCACTTTTTCATCAAATTTAAGTCCAAGCTCGCTTACTACTTTTCTTGCAAGAGAGAAGCCATTTGAGTGCAGGCCGCTGCTTGGAAGTGCGACTAAAACGTCGCTTGCTTTTACAAATTTACTCCTATCGATCTCGTCAGCCTCAGCGATACCCACGGCAAATCCGGCAAGGTCAAAGTCACCCTTTTCATACATCGACGGCATCTCGGCTGTCTCACCGCCTATCAGCGCACACTGCGCCTTTTTGCAGCCATTTGCTATGCTTTTTACCACCTCTTTGGCACTCTCTATCTCAAGCTTTGCAGTCGCATAGTAGTCGAGGAAAAAGAGCGGTGTGGCGAAGTTGCAGATGAGGTCATTTACGCACATAGCGACTAGATCCTCGCCCACGCCATCAAATTTCTTAGCGTCGATAGCTAGGCGAAGCTTCGTGCCAACGCCGTCTGTGGCACCCAAAATGGCTGGATTTTTATATCCGCTTGGCAGTCTGACCGCACCTGAAAATGATCCGATGCCGCCTATGACGTTTGGTGTTTGCGTAGATTTTACGAAAGGCTTGATCGCCTCAACAAAGCTATTTCCAGCATCTATATCGACTCCGGCATCTTTATAACTTATCATTTTCGCCCTTTTGGTTATTTTTTAAAACTTTAGCCAAAAGTTGCTAAAATTGTTATCAATTTTCAAAAATGGAGCGACTTTGCAGAAATTTCCAAATGCCTACGTCATCACAGGCTCGATCGCCAGTGGCAAAAGCACGGTTGTAAATTTACTAAAAGAGCGAGGCTTTAGCGTGATAGACGCGGACTCGATCGCTCACGAGCAGCTTGAAATTTGCAAAGGCGAGATAGTAGAAGTTTTTGGCGAGCAAATTTTAGATGAGATTGGCAAAATAGAGCGCAAAAAACTGGGCGCCATCGTCTTTAACGAGCCAAAAAAGCTTAAAAATTTAGAGCAAATTTTGCATCCAAAGATAAAGGCTGAAATTTTTTTCAAAGCCTCGCAGCTTGAGCGCTTGGAGCAGGTTTATTTTGTCGATATTCCTTTGTTTTTTGAAAAAAAGGAGCGTTACAGCGAGTTTAAAAATGTAGCTGTGATTTACGCGCCAAAAGAGCTTTTACTAAGCCGTCTAATGAGTCGAAACGCTCTAAGCTTAGAGGATGCAAAAGCTAGAGTAGAGCTTCAGATGGATATCGAGCAAAAGCGAAAAATGGCAAAATTTGTTATCGATAATAGCAATGACAGGGAGAATTTAGAGCTGGAGCTAGAGAAATTTCTAAAGCAAATTTGCGCTATTTCTTGATAAATTTACTAGCAAATTTATATGTATAAGCGACCTCTTTGCTTCGGAGATCCCAGCTTTTTAGCTCGGCTTTTACTAAATTTGGAAATTTCTTGCTTATATCTTTTAGGGCATTGCCAACCGACTTTCTAAGATACTCACTCGCATCGTCTTTTAAACTGGCTAGCCGCCAAATGGCCTCATCTGGGTTATCTTTAAAATAAGGTCTATTTGTCCATATCCTAAGCCCCTCGCTTACGGCTCTTTTTGCATTTGCGTTGCCATTTTTTAGCCAGTTATCGATGACAAAAAGTGCCTGCTCGTAGCCAACTTTTTTACAAAATTCATCAAACGCCTTTGCTAAAATTTCTTGAACTCGCCAGTTTTCATCTTTTGAAACTTCATCTCTCATAAATGCCAAAATTTCTTCACGATCCGATAGGTGTCCAAAGAGAAAAACCGCATACATCCGCACTTGATAGACTTCCGAGCTATATGCTAGACGTGCCAGCTCTTTGCAGTGCGCAGCTCCCTTTGCTTTATAGTCAGCCAAAGCCCTACTTTCTTGCTCTTTAAAGCCATTTTCTGTGAGAGAAAACTCTTTTTCTAAATTTAAGATGTAGCTCTTCAAAACAGCTCCTTTAAATTTATTAAAAACTCTTACCTAAATTTTAGTAAAATCACGCAAAAAATAAAAGGACGGCTCATGCAAGTCTCAAAGTATAACGCTAGCGGCAATGATTTTGTCATATTTCACACATTTTTAAGCAAAGATAGAAGCGAGCTAGCAAGGCAAATTTGCAGCCGAACAAATGGCGTGGGAGCTGACGGGCTCATCGTGCTTTTGCCTTACGAAAAGGGCGTGAAATGGGAGTTTTACAATAGCGACGGAAGCTACGCTGCGATGTGTGGCAACGGCTCGCGCGCGGCTGCTAGATATGCCTATCTAAACGGCCTTGTAAGTTCGAGCGAATTTGCCTTGCTAACTGGGAGCGGCGAGGTGATGGCGAGCGTGAAAGATGAGTGTGTCGAGATCGTGCTAACAAGTCCAAAGATTTTAAGCGAGCCACTAAATGAAGGTGGCAAAACTTGGTATTTTTACGATACTGGCGTGCCACATCTTGTAAATTTCACACAAAATTTAGATGAATTTGACCTAAAAGAGTGCAGGGCGCTTCGTCAAAAATACAATGCAAATATAAATTTAGCCAAATTTGATGGCGGAGTTTTAAAGGTGAGAACCTACGAAAGGGGCGTGGAGGACGAGACGCTAGCTTGTGGCACTGGTATGGCAGCTTGCTTTTATGGTGCTACTTTAAATTTAAACGCAGCGCAATGTCTAAAAGTCTATCCAAAAAGCGGCGAAGAGCTTGGTCTTAGGCTAGAAAAAGGTAAAATTTTATTTAGCGGAGCCGTGAAACACTGCTTTGATACGAGTATTGAAATTTAGCTTTAGAGCAAGTTTTTGTGCTTGCTTCGGGTTAGTCAGAGCAAACAATAAATTTATTCCATCAAATTTTACGCCCAACAGCTAGCTAAATTTATAGTGGTATTGATTTAAAATTTAAATACAAACCATTTAAGAGTTTAGCTACTTAAATATCTCGAGAATAAATTTATATGAAATTTAGTGGGATGTAAAAAATCTCCGCCGAAATTTTATTTACTGGATCTTTTAAACACTGCTTTGATATTTAGCTATTTTGTCTGCTGGTAGTTAAATTTGGCTAGTAGTTTGTAAAAGTCGCGGGCTAAATTTCATATCAAATTTTGTGTAAAACAAAGAGTTTTTGTTATTAAATTTTAAGGTGCATAAAAAAAGAAGATCTCCGCCGAAGCGGAGAAAAGGTGTTATTTCAAAGCATCTTTTGCTTGTTTTGCAAGTGCCGCAAATGCCTTCGCGTCATTCATAGCTAGATCAGCTAAAATTTTTCTATCAAGTTCGATCTTAGCTTTGTTTAAGCCGTTGATAAATCTTGAATAGCTAATGTCGTTTAGTCTGCAAGCAGCGTTTATACGAACGATCCATAAACGTCTGAAATCACGTTTTTTCTGGCGTCTATCGCGGTATGCGTAAACTAAACTTCTCTCTAGTTGCTCTTTAGCTTTTCTAAAGTGTTTATGTCTAGCACTGAAAAAGCCACGTGCTAGCTTTAAAACTTTCTTATGGCGTCTTCTTCTAACCACGCCTGTTTTTACTCTTGCCATATTTATCCTTTTACAAATTGGCGCTCACGAAGTGAGTCTTGCCCCTAAATTTGGGGGAGTTTGAATGACTTTTTGTCAAAAACTTAAATCTACAGCTGCTTATACGCCGAGCATTTTGCGAACGGCTGGGACATTTGTGCTGTCCACGTATTGTGGGCCACGCAAATCTCTCATGCGCTTACTAGGTTTTTTTGTTAAGATATGGCTTCTGAAAGCAGAGCCTCTTTTTATCTTATTTTTACCTACTTTAAAGCGCTTAGCAGCACCGCGAACGGTTTTCATCTTTGGCATGCTAATCCTTTTTGAAATTTTATACGCAAGTGCGTAAGATTTGGATTATAGCGAAAAATCCTTTAGAAAATTTAAATTTCACTTAGACAAAATTTGCAATAAATTTACATTTAACTTAAAAAAGTTTTAAAAATCGGAACTAACTTATTAAATTTGGCATATAATTACATATGAAAATTTTATTTTACTAAAGGAGTAAAAATGAAAGGCAAAATTCTCGCATCGATCGTCGCTATGAGTGCGATTTTAGGCACAAGTAGCTTGGCATGCACTACCATTTTAGTAGGAGATAAAGCTTCAAACGACGGCTCTATGCTAGTGGCTAGAAGCGCAGACAGCAAGGCTATAAAGGCTCAAGTTTTTTTGATCCATCCAGCTACGAAAAACCAAACTGGTATGCATAGCTCAAAAGCCCATGACGGCGCAAATGACTTTACATATCCGCTTCCAAAAGATGGTATGAGATATACAACTATCGCAAATTCACACACAAAGCTTCACGGAGCAGTCGGCTACAACGAGGCTGGCGTTGGACTAAGCGGCACTGAGACTATCTACGCAAAAGACGAGCTTTTAAAGATCGACCCATATAACGAAGAGACTGGTATCACCGAGGACGACATCCCAGACGTGCTTTTGCCACGTATGAAGAGCGCAAAAGAGGGTGTTAAGCTTCTTGGCGAGATAGTTGAGACAAAAGGCGCTGGAGAGGGCTTTGGTGTGGTATTTATCGACGCAAATGAGCTTTGGTACTTTGAAACAGGCACAGGGCACAAGTGGATCGCTTCAAAGATCCCACAAGATGAATACTTCGTCACTGCAAACCAAGGCAGACTTCACGCTTACAAAGAGAATGATCCAAATTTCATGGGTGCAAAAGATGTGATCAAATTTGCGATTGACAACAAGACTTATGACCCTGCAAAAGATGGCGAATTTAACTTTACAAAGGCCTATACAAGGGACGATGAAAGAGATGTGACTTACAACTACCCACGTGTTTGCTGGGTGCAAAGCATGTTTAATCCAAGCCTAAAACAAGACTTTGCTGATGGTCAGAAATTTCCAGTATTTTTAAAACCAGAGAAAAAACTAAGCGTTGAAGACCTAAAAGCTGCGATGAGAGCCCACTACGACGGCACGCCGTTTGATAACTACGTTAGTAAAGATGAAGATAAGAAAAACATCTACCGAGCTATAAGCGTCTTTAGAACATACGAGTCTCACGTCATGCAGGTGCGCCCTTGGCTACCAAAAGAGATCGGCCGCGTGACCTACGTAGCTCTTGGTATGGCTGATCTTAGCGTTTATTTGCCGTATTACGAGGGGCTTGATGGCTTTATAAAAGGCTACTCAGACGGCTCATACGATGCTGACGATACTTCGATATACTGGGTTTATAGAAAGCTTCAAACCCTTGTGATGACTGACTATGAGAAGTATTCGCCAGTGGTTAAAGAGGCCTACGCTAAATTTGAAAAAGAGTTGGCGGTAAAACAGGCTAAATTTGAAGATGAATATGTCAAGCTTTATAAAAAAGATAAAAAAAAGGCTGACAAACTCTTAAATGACTTTAGTAAAAAGACAATGCAAGAGGCTAAAGACCTAACTATGGAGCTTACAAACAAGGTCTTTACTATGCTTACAGCCGACATGGACGCTAAGCTAAAATCCCTAAATAAAGGTAAAAAAGACTAAAAGTTTTGGGCGTGAAATTTAGTAGCGCCCAAATTTAAACAAAAATTTGGTAAAAAGCGTTTATAATGCGACAAAAATTCACTACAAAGGAAAAACGCTGATGCCTTGTCCCATGTGTAAAGCTCGTTAATCTCGGCAAAAAACATATCAGCGATTTTCAAAAAACACGCAAATTTTTAAATAATTTTACATTTTTTCATATTGATATTAATCCATTTTTGCTAGCAGGTCCGCTGCATTGTAACTGCATTTTTAAAAATAAAACGAAGCAGTGTTTGAAATTTGGCAAGGATCTTTTTAGTAGGATTTTTTATAAATTTTACTTTAGCTTAAGAAGAAGTGGGTGTCATCCACCGCAGGCGATGTGACCTAAACTTGTGCGCAGCGCAACAACATTGAACGTGCTGGGGTTTGGGTCGTAGGGATAAGGGGGCGGTTTCGTAATTCTAGCCCCCTTGTACCTGCATAAAAATATTCAAGGTTGCTGTGCTTTGCACAGTTTTATAGTAGTCCGCAGAGTGAATTTTCGTCTGCAAAGTTAAATTTAAAAAGGATAAAAATGATAAAAAGTTATGTTTTAGGATTTCCAAGAATCGGAGAAAAAAGAGAGTTAAAGCGCGCATTAGAGGGCTTTTGGGCTGGTAAAGAGGGCTTTAGCGAAGAGAATTTGCAAGAGACAGCAAAGACGCTTCGCCAAAGACACTGGAAATATCAACAAGACGCTGGCATTTGGGCTATTAGCGTTAATGATTTTTCATTTTACGACCTAATGCTTGATAACATCATCGCTTTTGGCGCTACACCTCCAAGATTTGCAAATTTAAGCGGCTCGGAGCAATATTTTGCTTGCTCAAGAGGCAACAAAAGTGGCGTTGCGATGGAGATGACAAAGTGGTTTAACACAAACTACCACTACATCGTGCCAGAGCTTAGCAGTGAGAGTAAATTTAGCCTAAAAGCGGACAAAATTTTAAATGAGTACAAAGAGGCGAAGGCTAATGGCGTAAAAGGTAAGGTAAATTTGATCGGTCCTATCACGTTCTTGGCTCTTTCAAAGACGACTGACGGCAGTTGCCCATTTAAGCACCTTGACGCGCTTGTAGGCGAGTACAAAAAGCTGCTTGAGCAAATTTCTAAGCTTGATGATGAAATTTTAGTGCAGTTTGACGAGCCGATCTTTGTAACTGATAAAAATGAAGAGCTACTTTTGCCACTTATCACAAAGGTTTATAACGAGCTAACAAGCGTAGCTAGCAACGTTAAAATCGTATTTGCGACATATTTTGAGCATGCGATCAAGGCAGTTAGCGAAGTGGCTAAAACTAAAATTTACGGCATCGCACTTGACTTCATCCACGGCAAGAGAAATTTCGAAGCCCTTGAGACTATCAAAAATAGCCATTTGACGCTATTTGCAGGTGTAATAGACGGCAGAAATATCTGGAAAAGTAACATCGATGAAAAAGTAAAACTTGTATGTGAAATTTCAGAAAAAATAGGTGGCAAAGACTTTTACATCGGCACTTCATGCTCGCTTCTACATGTGCCATACACTCTAAAATATGAAGAGAATTTAAACCCAGAGATCAAAAGCTGGCTAAGCTTTGCGGTTGAGAAGCTTGATGAGATCAAGATCATCACAAAACTAGCAAACGGCGAGAAACTAAATGAAGCTGAGGCTAAAATTTATGAAGAGAACAAAAATGCTGTTAAAACTCGCGCCACTTCAAAGCTCATCCACTCTGAAAGCGTTCAAAATCGCGTTAAAAATTTAAGCAAATTTGAGCGTGACGAGAAATTTGAAGATCGCATCAAAATTCAACGCGAAACGCTAAAATACGGCATATTGCCAACAACAACGATAGGCAGCTTCCCTCAAACGGTTGATCTTCGCGTACTTCGCCAAAATTTCAAAAAAGGCGAGATCGACGCGGCTGCTTATGAAGCTGGTATCAAAAAATATATCGATCACTGCGTGAAATTTCAAGAAGATATCGGCCTAGACGTGCTAGTACATGGCGAGCCAGAGAGAAACGACATGGTCGAGTACTTTGGCGAGCAGATCAGCGGATATGCATTTAGCCAAAATGGCTGGGTACAAAGCTACGGCAGCCGCTGCGTCAAGCCACCACTCTTATTTGGTGACGTGAGCCGCCCAGAGCCGATGACTGTTAAGTGGATGAAATACGCTCAAAGCATCACAAAACACGTAATGAAGGGCATGCTAACAGGTCCTGTAACGATGCTAAACTGGAGCTTTGTGCGTGATGACTTGCCAAGAAGTGAGGTAGCAAAACAGCTTGCACTTTGTATCTATGACGAGATCGCAGACCTTCAAAATGCGGGCATCAGAGTGATCCAAGTCGATGAGGCAGCGTTTAAAGAGGGCTATCCGCTAAGGGCTGAAAATATCCCAGCTTATGAGAAATTTGCGGTTGATTGCTTCAAGCTTTCAGTAAGCTCAGCTGAGGCGAAAACTCAGATCCACACACATATGTGCTACTCTGAATTTAACGACATTATTAAGACCATTGAGGCTATGGACGCCGATGTTATCAGTATCGAGACTGCAAGAAGTGGCAACGAGCTACTTAAAATTTTCAAAGCCGTTGGCTACAAACAAGAGGTCGGACCTGGCGTTTACGACATCCACAGCCCACGTGTGCCAAGTGTCGAGGAGATCGTCGCTCAGATCAAAGCTCTGCTTGAAGTCTTGCCAAAAGAGCAACTCTGGATCAACCCAGACTGCGGCCTAAAAACCAGAAAATGGGAAGAGGTCGAGCCGAGCCTTAAAAACATGGTAGAGGCCGTCAAGATCGTAAGAGGTCTATAAATTTTAATTAAAAAGGATTTGAAAAATGAAAAGGATTTTTCTATTTGTAATATTAGTTATATTTGCGTCCGGATGTAGTTCTGGACGCCACTCTATACCACTCAACAAAGGTGCGTACAAGCAAACAAATATCTATAGCATCAGCGAGACTTTAAATTTAGAAGCTGCCAAAAAAGAGCTAGCAGGATTTGAAAATGTGAGGCTTGAATTTGGCTCAAACGACCAAAATAAAAGCGTCATCAAGGCAAATGTAAAGGTTCAAAGATTTATCACTGATAGCGGAGATATAAAGGGCTATTGCCAAGAGGCTTTTGTCGCTGTTATAAAAAGATATATGATAGCTGCTAAAAAGCAAAATGCCGACGTGGCAAATATTGTAAGTTTTTGGCGAGCCGACGCAAAATACCTAAAAGACGAGTTTGTCTGCATGTCGTCAAAAAGTTCTGTTGGCGTGGTGATGAGGGCTGATCTAGTTCAAAAGTGAGAAAATGCTAAAAGAAAAAATTTTAAATAAAGAAAAAGGGCTCGTGCTCTATGGTCTCACGCCACCAAAGGCTGAATTTGAAGAGGCAAAGCTGCGTGAGATCTCAGAGCGCTGGAGCGGGCGGATAAATGATATCAAGGCCGATGGGCTCGTGCTTTACGAGGTGCAAGATGAGAGCGATCGAAATGATAGCGAGAGGACATTTGAGTTTAGTGGGACGCTAAGCCCAGAAATTTACTACAAAAAGTACCTAAACGTCGCAACACCTAGTATATTTTACCGCGTGGCTAGCGGATACGGCGAGGATGAATTTCGCGCAGCACTTAAGGCTCAAAGCTCAAATTTAAACGTACTTGTGGGGGCAACTTCAAGCACGCAAAAAGTTAGGCTAAATTTAGCTCGCGCCTACGAGATCGCTAGCGAATTTAAAGAGTTGGCAGTGGGTGGTGTCTGTATCGCAGAGCGCCACGGTAAAAAGGGCGATGAGC
Source organism: Campylobacter concisus (assembly GCF_015230015.1). Lineage (GTDB taxonomy): Bacteria > Campylobacterota > Campylobacteria > Campylobacterales > Campylobacteraceae > Campylobacter_A > Campylobacter_A concisus_AF. The sequence continues at coordinate 100,807 of NZ_JAAKZC010000001.1, forward strand.
CACAAAGGATGCGTGAAAAGATCGCAGCTGGGGCTAAATTTTTCATATCGCAAGCGATCTTTGACGTACAGCTAGCGCGTAAATTTTTAGAGGATTGCGCGGCTGCAAAGATAAGCGAGCCGATATTTCTTACATTTAGCACAGCGGGCAATGCAAAAACGCTTGAATTTATCAAATGGCTCGGAGTGAGCGTGCCAAATTTGGTTGAAGAGAGGCTAAGCTTAAGCTCAGACTACTTACTTGAAAGTTGCAATATCATTAAAGAAATTTGGTGCGAGCTAAAGAAATTTGGTGATGAAAACGGACTAAATTTAAGCATAAATATAGAAAGTGTCATGGCAAAACGCGCCGAGATCGAAGCAAGCCTGGAGCTTACAAAAAGCATAAGAGAGTTGGTGTAACGCACCAGCTCTTGCTATAAATTTATACAAATTCTTTCTTGATGATCTAGTGGCACCACAAATCCACAAAGAAAAGCCGTTATCATTAGAGATCACAAGCTGTTTTAAAGGTCGGTTTGCTGGTACTTTGCAAATTTTTAAAAAACTGCTATAGCAAAAATGATATGGCTTTGTGTAAGAAATTTGGCGAGATATACGAATACGGCAAACTGCTAAGAGAAAAAGGCGGTGCTTTGGCAAGGCAAATTTATATCAAAGCTGCCCCGAAAAATCGTTGAAGTCAAAATAGCCAAACAAGGCAAGAGTTTTTGCAAATTTAAGCAAATTTGATCCAAAAGTATAGAAATTTGCCCCTCAAATAAGATTTAAATTTGACTAAATCCCCTCACTCTGCCTTATATCCAGTGCCTCGCACGGTTTTTAGGCAAATGGCTGGGATCTTAGCTCTTATCTCCCGTACGAGCGATCTTATGCGGTCTTGAGATAATGTCTCGTTTTATATAGGTGATGATCTATCTCGTCGTAGGTGACGACGTGGGGCGAGTTTTTGCATAAAATTTCAAGTAGCTGGCTCTCTTTTTTGCCAAGGTAGATGACCTTGCCCTCTTTTCTTATGCAAAGGGAGTCTTTGTCAAAGACTAGGCCATTTTTTAGCTCAAATTTAGAGCCCAAAAGCACCTTGCAAAGCTAAAGGCGTGAAATAAAAACTCTTCAGGGCAAAATGGCTTGATGATAAAGTCATTAACCCTAGCGTAGTAAATCCTCTTAAAAACGCTAGGGACGCTAACGTCTAGCAAAAGCATAATGGGAGTGATATTTTGGCTATCTCTTATAAATTTAACCAGATCAAGGTTTAAATTTCTAGCCTTTACGTCAAAAACGTATAGATCATATCTGTTGCCGCACTCAAAGTCTTTGATGACTTCGCTGGCGCTTTTGAGCTGGATCATCCTAAACCCAAAGCGGTAAAGCGATGCATTTAGGATGACATTTTGCTCAAAGTCGCTTGAGAGCAACAAGATCTTCTTCATTAGCCAGCCATGCCACCGCCAGCTGGTTTTTTGGCGTCTTTTTCAGCCTTTTGTTTTAAAAATTCTTCTTCGTCTTTTGTAGGTTTATACTCATCCTTGAAGAATTTTTGCTTAGTTTCGATCCTCTTTTCAAGCATCTTCTTGTCGTAAATTTTATATGACGGCTTCCAATACTCAAGATAGTTTCTAAAGCCAGCGCTGTGACCTGCGTCGTAGTGGCAGCTTACGCATTTTAGCTCTTTAGGAGTGTCAAGGAGCTTTTTGTAGTGAGCGTGCATCTTTTGAGCTTGCGCTGAGGTTTTGTTGCTATCTATTACATTTGTATGGCAGCTTGTGCAGCCGTTGTCAAAGACGAAATGCTCGCGGTTTTTGAGGTTTTTGTGCCAATCAATCGCGTTAGGATCGCCAAAGAAGTGCACCCAGCCCTCTAAAATGCCATTTTTCGCCTTAATTAGGGCGTATTTTGCGATGTTGTCATGTGGTATGTGACAATCCACGCATCTTGCTTTGATGCCTGTTTTGCCATTGCCGCTGTGGATGTCGTCATTGTAGGCGATGACCATAGGATCCATCTCGTGACAAACTACGCAGAATTTATCCCCACTCGTCTCATCAAGCGCATAATGAACTGGTAAAACGACTAAAAATCCAACAATTCCGCTTATGAAGATTATAAGCGCTAGTAATTTTTTTGAAATTTTCATGGTGTTACCCCCATCCATTGCGGAACTTCATGCGCGTGGCACTCAGAACACATATTTGTAGACTCCTTATGCTCGTTGTGGCACTCGTCGCAGTACAAATTTGGACCGTCGTGAACTGAGTTATGAGGATTTGCTTTTAGAGTATCCATGAATTTTAGTCTATCAGCTAGGAGTTTTTTACTCTTGTGGCAAGATAGACAGCCAGCGTCACCGATCGCTTTAAATTTGCTAGGATCATCGCCCTGATTTTGGTGACAATCAACGCAGTCAAAGCTTAGATGCTCGTGGTGAGGTTTGAGCTTGTGTTTGGCTCGTAGCTCGTCAGAGACTACTATTTTTGTAACGTTTAGATCGCCCTTTGGCATATCAGCACCAAAGAGATGAAGCGAAAATAAACAGGCAAAAATAGCAATGAATTTAAGCTTATTCATACCATTTTCCTTTGTATTAAAATTTTTAGCAAGAGGCTAAAATTTGATTAAATTATTATAAATCATTTAAATTTTAAAGAAAATGGCAATTAAGCTAAATAAAATGGAAAATAAAATATAATCCCAAATCTTTGGTCCCGTAGCTCAGTTGGTAGAGCACTACCTTGACATGGTAGTGGTCGATGGTTCGAGTCCATTCGGGGCCACCATTTATTTTCAATCATTTTCAGTTTATGTAAGCATTTAAAAACAATTCATATAATAATTTTGCAGCAAAACAACGATACAAGATGTATTATTAGTTTTAGCAAGGAGCTAAATTTGCAGTATTTAATCCACTTTGAGCCAAAATACTCACTAAAAACATATTACACCTATTTGACATTAGCGTTTTTGCCATTGGTATTAAACATACCAAACGTTTTTATATTTCTCTTAATAATGTTGTTTTCATATCGTCTGGGTCTTCATTTTGGGATAAAAATGTTAAGAATGTATGAGTTTATTACTTGCGTAAATAAAAAAATAATAGATAGCCTAAAAATCTCTATAAATCAATCACTGGATGTAAATTTATTATTTGTAGTGGCTATGGCTGTAATGAGCTTTTTTCCTGAAATGATAGGTTTAGTGCTAATTACTCAAAGTGCTTTTGGAATTTGTGTAAATTTAACTTTGATTCTTTTTTTCTATCTTGTGTTTAAACTAAAAAAGACAAAGTATTATTGAAATTTCTTACTAGCATAAAACTAAAGATAGCTCTTCTAGTGAGATAAATCTACTTCAAATACTCTTTTACGTCGTACTCTTTGCCCGCATCGTGATCTTTTAAAAGCCTTGCTACGACGGGGCTTAGAAGGATAATGGCGATCAAATTTGGCACAACCATAAGGCCGTTAAACATATCAGCCAGGCTCCAGACGAAATTTACCTTTTGCAAGCTTCCTAAAAAGACAAAAACGACTACCAAAATTTGAAACGCCCTGACCGCTTTTGCGCCAAAAAGGTAGCGCACGTTGATCTCAGCAAAGTAGTACCAGCCAAGTATGGTCGTAAATGCAAAGAAAAATAGGCAGATCGCCACAAAGCTATAACCGCCAGTTTTGCCAAAGATATGCGATGAGAAGGCCTCTTGCACCAAGGTGATGCCTGTAAAGACTGCCTTGCCGTTTTCAAAGCTGATGACATTTGCGGTTAGCACCACAAAAACGGTGATGTTTAGCACGATAAATGTATCTACAAAGACGCTCATTATGCCAAGTACGGCTTGATCGACTGGGTGTTTGACGTTTGCAGCAGCGTGTGCGTGCGGAGTCGAGCCCATGCCAGCTTCGTTGCTAAAAAGTCCCCTTGCGATGCCGTATCTCATAGCAGCTGCGATGCTAGCGCCAGTTGCGCCGCCCCAAGCAGCAGAAGGATCAAATGCAGCTCTAAATATTAGCGAGATCGCCTCTGGGATATGCTCGAAATTTAAAAATATGATAGTAAGACCCACACCAACGTAGAGCAAAGCCATGATAGGCACGATCTTTTCAGCCACTCTGGCGATCGCTTTTACGCCACCTATGAAAATTAGCGCGCAAATGAGAGCCAAAAACGCCCCTGTTAGCCACTGCGGTATGCCAAAAGCGCCACTAAAGCCGTCTGATATGGAGTTTGCTTGAACCATGTTGCCGATAAAGCCAAGTGCGATGATGATAGCGATAGCAAAAAATCCAGCTAAAAATTTCGCCCAGCCGCCCTTTAAACCGCGGCTTATATAAAACGCTGGACCGCCTATCGTGTGGCCGCTGTCATCTTTGGTGCGGTAAATTTGAGCGAGGCAAATTTCAGCAAAATTTGTAGCCATGCCTAAAAATGCTGCGCACCACATCCAAAATATGGCTCCAGGACCGCCCATGATAAGAGCTGTCGTAGCACCCACGAGGTTGCCAGTGCCAACTTGCGCTGCGATAGCGGTTGCGACTGCTTGAAACGAGCTCATGCCAGCCTTGCCAGCAGCCTCGCCGTGAAGTGAGAAATTTCCAAAAAGCTTGCCTAAACCCATTTTAAATTTAAAAATTTGAACAAAGCCAAGTCTAATGGTGAAAAATAGTCCAGTGCCGCAAAGTAGGGCAATGAGGAAGTATGGACCCCAAAGAAATGAATTTATACTTTCAACGCAGTTATTCAAAATTTCAGCAAAATTTGTAGGCATTTTTTAACTTTCGTGATTGATTTGGATTTGAGAAGTATATTTGAAAAAATATAAAATTTAAATTAATAGCTAAAAAATTATGGCTGAGCTAAATTTTTACAAGAGAGCCCTGCAAAACCACGCTTGAGTAGTAGTAAAAGCTGTAAAATAGCCTATTGTCACAGTTTAGCTCGTCTTGCTCGATGATCTCAAGATACTTTGGCTCTAGCATCTGCTCCATCTTTGCAAGCGGTTTTGCATGCTCCATCTGCTCTACTTTTTTGCAAATTTCAAGCATAAGCTTAAAAAACTTTTCAAGCTTACGTGAGATAAATTTAGCCGCTTCGCCTTTTTCGCCTAGTGCACTTTTATAAACTCGCACTAAAAAAACGAGCGCAAAGGGCGTTGCGTGCCAAAATGTCTCTTGATACTCACACTGAGCCACTATCTCATCAAGTAGCTCACCAAGCTCATTTTCATCAAATTTGGACTTTTTCACAGCCTTTGCAAGGGAGTTTAAAATTTGTGCAAAAAGCTCCGCCGCGCCGTAGCTACAGCTTAGTCTATCCCACGGCACATCATCTATTTTTAAATTTGAGATATATTCTAAATTTTGCTCGTTCATCTGCGTCCCTTTTAAAATTTATCCTAAATTTAGTCCTTTGACCTTATCTTCTCTAGCCACTCGTTTAGCGTCTTTTCAAAGCCTATGCCCTTGCTTTTGTAAAAAACGAGCGGTTTTTCTAGATATTTTTGTTCGACCCAGCCGCCAAAATCATGCGGATAAAGGTAGCCCTTGCTCTCTTTTGTGTGATTTTTTAGATATGGCGGGATCTTTAAAATTTCTTCGCTTTGCACGTATCTTAGAGCGGCATTTATCGCATTGTAGCTGGAGTTTGACTTTGGCGAGCTAGCTAGATAGACGGCGCACTGAGCTAGTATGATCCTAGCCTCTGGAAAGCCTATCTCTTTTACCGCACTTAGCGTGCTTGCGGCTAAATTTAGCGCATTTGGGTTTGCGTTGCCGATGTCTTCGCTGGCAAATATCGCCATGCGTCTTGCGATGAAGTCAGCGCTCTCGCCAGAGTCTATGAGCCTTGCTAGGTAGTAGATGACGGCGTTTTCGTCGCTTCCACGCAGGCTTTTTATAAAAGCGCTTGCTAGCTCGTAGTGCGTGTCATCCTCTTTTGCCCCCTCTTTTAGGGCGTTTTGACGAAGTGTTTTTAAATTTTCTAGGCTCACATTTTCATCAAGTGTGACGGCAAATTCTAGTAAATTTAGCATAGCTCTTGCGTCGCCACCGCTACTTTTAAAGAGATACTCTTTGGCATCTTCATCTATGCTAAATGAAATTTGCTCTCTTATCTTGCTAAGCAGCTCCTCAAAATCGCCACTGCTAAGCGGTCTAAACTCAAAGAGCATCGAGCGGCTCCTGATGCCTGAGCTTAGCGTGAAAAAGGGATTTTCCGTGCTAGCACCGATGACTAGGGCTTTGTAGTTTTCCATGGGGATGAGTAGTGCTTCTTGCTGGGTTTTGCTTAGTCTGTGGATCTCATCTATGAAAAAGAGCGGCTTGTTTAGGGCGTTTTCGTAGTTTTTTAAAATTTTGCGAAAGTCATCTATCTTTAAATTTCCGCCGTCAAACTCGTAAAAGTCGTAGTTTGCCCCACTTGCCACAGCTCTTGCAAAGCTCGTCTTGCCACAGCCTGCTGGACCATAAAATATAGAGTGCGGTATCTTGCCGGTGGCTATAAATTTTAAAAAGGCCGCTTTAACTGCCTTTTGACCGCAAATTTCATCCAAGTTTTTTGGTCTAAACATCAGTGCAAGTGAGCTCAAATTTACCCCTTTACCGCTTTTGGCAAAATTTTAGCCTTTGCACTAAGGCTCTCTATCTTTAGCTCGTAAATTTTCATATTTTTTAGCCCATACTCGGCCGCCACGTCAAATGTGCTCATCGCGTAGGCTGTGTATTTTTGGCTAAGAATTTTTAAAATTTCATATCTTGTGGCTTCATCTTTCACTTCGTAGGCTATTGTTTTTGCGATGGCGCTTTTGTATTCAGTCGTAAAGACCTTGCCGCCAAGCGCCTTGCCGTCGTCTTTTATCATTTCTAGCTCGCTATCATTTAGGTGTGGGACTTTGTTAAAGCTCACGCAGACAAACTCCACTTTTCGCCCATTTTGAAGCAGTTTTGCCTTGCTACCAGCGGTCGCTCCATGCACAAAAATGCTCTCATTAACCCTAACAGGCGAGATAGGCACACTAAAAATTTCTCCCTCATCATCCACGCATGAGATCACGCCGTATTCGCAGTTATCGATGATCTCAAGCGCCTCGTCGCGACTAAGCTCTCTATCTTTTCGCCTCATTTTTCATCCTTTTTTTGCAAAATATTTTAAAATTTAAGTGCTTAAAGGCTAGTATAACGCAAAAATTTCAAGGAAAAATATGAAAAAATCTCTAATTTTTGCCCTTTTGCTGGGCGTAAATTTATTTGGTGCAAGCGATGTTTGCAAGGAGTATGTCAAGCAAAGTAGGCTCTATCTTGACGAGCTTTACGCCAAAGAGAGCAAGAAGCTTGCGGGTGATGAGAAAGCGCTAAGGCTTTTTGAGCTTAAATTTGATGAGTTTAAGCAAAGACAAAGCGGCCAAGAGGCGATGATAATGCAAAATAACGATGAGAAATTTTGCAAAAGCGAGCTAGAAAAGGTAAATAAACTTCTTAGTGAGCTTAAAAAATAGCTCAAATTTAAGCGTTTAAGTCCCACTCGATGGGCGTTTTGCCGTGGTTTGCTAGGTAGATATTTGCCTTTGAAAAGTGTCTGCAGCCAAAAAACGCCCCACGAGCTAGCGGACTTGGGTGGGCTGCTTCTAAGATGAGGTGCTTGCTGGCGTCTATAAGCGGTGCTTTTGCCTTGGCTGGGTTGCCCCAGAGCATAAAAACTACGTTTTGTAAATTTTGGCTAATCTTTCTTATTGCGGCGTCTGTAAAGCCCTGCCAGCCAAAGCTAGCGTGAGAATTTGCAGCTCCTGCACTTACGCTTAAAGTCGAGTTTAGTAGCAGCACGCCTTGCCTTGCCCACTTTGTAAGATCGCCGCTATTTGGCTCTTTTATGCCAAGATCGGCGTAAATTTCTTTATAGATATTCACAAGGCTTGGCGGCACTCGCACACCACTTGGCACTGAAAAGCTTAGTCCCATGGCTTGATTTGCGCCGTGATATGGGTCTTGGCCTAGGATGACGACCTTTACGGCGTGAAACGGCGTTAGATTAAATGCGTTAAATATAAGCCCACTTGGTGGATAGACGACGCCAGCGCTCTTTGCTTTTAAAAAATTCTCTTTGATGCGTGTGAAATTTTCGCTCAAAAACTCATCTTTTAGCACCTCTTTCCAGCTTGGTTCGATCTTAATGTCATCTAAATTTATCTGCATTTTCCTGCCCTTTTTTGTTTTAGCGGTATAATTTTAACTAAATTTATCCAAAGGAAAGAGCGGTGTCTGAGCAAATTTTTAATAAAATCCACGATCTTCTTAGCAAAAACGGGGCTAAATTTAGAGTGATAGAGCATGAGAGTGCTAGGACTTCAGAGGAGGTCGCTAAGATAAGGGGCACGAAGATGAGTCAGGGTGCAAAGGCGCTGGTCTGCTCTATAAAGGGCGTAGATGAGGAGAAATTTAGGCAAATTTTTAAAGATGAAAATGTGCTAGATGGCTACTTGCTAGATGATAAAAAGCCAGCGATGAAGGCTGGTAAAATTTACTTGCTTGCGGTTTTGCCAGCGGACGAGCAAGCTGATCTTGACGCGCTTGCGCAAAAATTTGACGGCAAAAAAGCAAGCCTTGCTAGTCCAGAGGAGGTTACGGCCTTGGCTGATTGCGTATTTGGCTCGGTTCCGCCATTTAGCTTTCATAAAAATTTGCACCTTGTCGTGGATGAGAGTTTGCTAGAGCGAAACGATGAGATCGCTTTTAATGCGGGGCTTCTTGATAGATCTATCGTTTTAAACGCAAAAGACTACGCCAGGATAGTAAAGCCGGTGTTTGTTAAATTCGCAAAAGAAAAGTGCTAGGCTAACCACTTCCTAGCACTAAATTTGTCGGGAGAAAAATGAATTTAAGTAATGCAAAGACGAGAAATTGCTAAATTCATTTCAGGAGCAAATATTATCAGTGGTAATCTTAAAATATAATAAAGTATATTGATAAAATATGCATATTTTAGGAATTTTGTCTTTATATATAAAAAAATATATTTTAAAATCAAAAAATTTTGGCTCAAATTTCATTAAATTTAAAAAGAATTTATAAAAATTTGCTTAGCAATTATTAAGTTTAGCTTAAAGCCCATTTCGATAAAATCCTTAATCGTTCTTTTATCGTAAAAAAGACAATTTGATATAAGGAAAAACAATGAGCGATATCATCGCATACAAACTAAATGGCGAAATAGTCGATACTCAAAGTATCGCAGGGCGTGAGAGTAGTGCTGAGCCTATCTATTTTGACAACTCAAAAGAGGCACTACACGTTATCAGACACTCCTGTGCGCATCTCATGGCACAAGCTATCAAATCACTCTATCCAAAGACAAAATTCTTTGTCGGCCCAAACGTAGAAGATGGATTTTATTATGATTTTAGAGTCGATGATGAGGGCACGAAGCTAGGCGAGAGCGATCTAGCAGCGATCGAAGATAAGATGAAAGAGCTTGCTGAGAAGAAATTTGACATAGTTAAAACTTGCTCAACCAAAGCTAATATGAGTGAGAAATTTAAAAACGACGATCTAAAACAAGAGGTCCTAAAAAGAATTCCAGATGGCGAAGTGAGTAGCTATCAGCAGGGCGATTTTGAGGACCTTTGCCGCGGACCACATGTGCCAAATACTAAATTTTTAAAATTTTTCAAGCTTACACGCGTGGCTGGTGCATATCTTGGCGGCGATGAGAGCCGTGAGATGCTAACTAGAATTTACGGCACAGCTTACGCAGACAAAGAGAGCCTAAAAGAGCACATCCGTATCATCGAAGAGGCTAAAAAGCGCGATCACAGAAAGCTTGGCGTCGAGATGAAGCTATTTACATTTGATGAAGAAGTGGGTGGTGGTCTGCCTATCTGGTTACCAAATGGCGGACGCTTAAGATCAAAACTAGAGCAACTTCTATACAAAGCTCACAGAGATCGCGGCTACGAGCCAGTGCGTGGGCCAGAGCTTTTAAAGGCTGACGTGTGGAGAAGAAGCGGTCACTACGCAAACTATAAAGAAAATATGTATTTTACAACGATCGATGAGACAGAGTATGGTATCAAGCCGATGAACTGCGTTGGTCACATCAAAGTCTATCAAAGTGACATCCGCTCTTACCGCGACTTGCCGCTTAAATTTTTTGAGTACGGCGTCGTGCATCGCCATGAGAAAAGTGGCGTGCTTCACGGACTTTTCAGAGTTAGAGAATTTGCGCAAGATGACTCACATATCTTTTGTATGCCAAGCCAGATCAAAGAAAATATTTTAGAAATTTTAAAATTTGCTGGCACGATAATGGAAAATTTTGGCTTTCATTATGAGATGGAGATTTCAACCAAGCCAGCCAAAGCGATCGGTGGCGATGAAATTTGGGATACAGCTACAAAAGCGTTAAAAGAAGCTCTTGATGAAAACGGCTTTAAATACGGCATCGACGAGGGCGGCGGCGCATTTTATGGACCAAAGATCGACATCAAGATAACTGACGCGCTTAAGAGAAAGTGGCAGTGTGGCACGATCCAGGTTGATTTTAACTTACCAGAGCGCTTTGATCTAGGCTACATTGACGCAAATAACGAACGCCAACGCCCTGTAATGCTTCACAGAGCCTTGCTTGGTAGTTTTGAGAGATTTATAGGAATTTTACTTGAGCATACTGCTGGCGAGCTACCATTTTTCATAGCTCCTACGCAAGTTGTCATCGTGCCTATTAGCGACGCGCATTTAGACTATGCAAAAGAAATTTCACGCGAGCTAAGAAAGATCAACGTCGATAGCGAGATCGCAAGTAAAAATGAGAGTTTAAATAAGAGAATAAGAACGGCAGAAAAACAAAGGGTGCCTATGATAGTCGTGCTAGGAGACAACGAAGTAGCAAACAAGAGCGTTGCATTGCGCGACAGACAGGCTAGGACGCAGAGCGATATGAGCTTGGCGGAATTTATAAATTTAACGAAGGAGAAACTTAGTGAGGTACATTTTTGAGTAAGGAAAATGAAGTATTGCTCAATGAGGACATAAGGGCGAGAGAGGTAAGATGTGTAGGGGATGATGGCACGGCATACGGTGTCATCTCAAGAGATGAGGCTTTAGAGATATCAAATAAGCTTGGGCTTGATCTAGTGCTTATAGCGCCAGATGCGAAGCCGCCAGTTTGCAAGATAATGGACTATGGTAAATTCCGCTATCAGCAAGAGAAAAAGCAAAAAGAGGCCAAGAAAAAGCAAAAAACCATCGAGATAAAAGAGATAAAACTCTCTGTCAAGATCGCCCAAAACGATATAAACTACAAGGTTAAACACGCAAGCGAGTTTTTGCAAGATGGCAAACACGTTAAATTTCGTGTATTTTTAAAGGGTCGCGAGATGAGTACCCCAGAGGCTGGCGTAGCTATGCTTGAGAAGGTCTGGGAGATGATCAAAGATGAAGCTGACCGCGACAAAGAGCCTATAATAGAAGGTCGTTATGTAAATATGCTTGTAACTCCAAAAAAGGGTTAAATTCTCACAAAGAGCAGGCTAGGGCTTGCTCTTTTTTATTAAATTTTTAATACAAAAATCACAAATAACTATTTTCAAAAATCTTATCATTTTTATATCAATTAAATTTACGCAAGAGCGCTTGTAGGGACGATGTGGTTTGTGGTTAAATTTTGCAGGATGAATTTAGACATGTTTAAATTTAGTAAATTTTGATTTTTACTTGCTGGGATTTATTCGCTTTGTTATCACTCGCATGCGTGCTGCGTTAAAACTTCGTGTTAGTTTGTAAATTTAAATTGCTTGTGCGAGTGTTTTAAACTAAATTTTGCCTAATATCTAGCTAAATTTTGCAAGAAACTTGATTATTTGTAGCTTAAATTTAGCAAATTTTAAATTCTCTTGTCCAAATTTGATTATCTTGCTGTCACTCACAAAAGCGCTGTGCTAAAAACTTCTTGTGAGTTTTAAATTTTTTTTTAAATGCTTGCCCGAGTATTTAGGTTAAATTTGCTCAATATCTGGCTAAATTTGGCTGGGGGGGGGGTGGTGTGTCGCTTTGATAAATGTTTTTCGCAAACATTTTTACTACTTCGGTTTTTATTTGATGAGCAAATTTGGTAGGAAATTCACTTCTTTGTGGCTTAAATTTAGCAAATTTTAATTTTTGCTTAGCAAAATTTAATCATTTTACCATCGCTAGCGTGGGTTGTTTTACTGAAATTTGACCAAGCAAACGCAGCCTATTAGAGCAAATTTGAACTTCTTGTGAGTTTATAAATTTATGGTGCGTGTGCGAGTGCCGTGAGCTAAATTTCATCTAATAGGTTGCTAAGCTTGACGAGAGAAATATAGCTTTAATAAGTGCCCTTTGCAAATCTTTTGACCGCTTTTATTTTATTTGCAGCTAAATTTGGCAAGAAATTTCTTTGTTTATAGCTTAAATTTATAAAATTTTAATTTTTGCTTGCTGGAATTTGTTCGATTTTTTATCGTTCACACGGATGCTTTACAGAAATTTGACTGGGTGAGAGCCGCATACTAGAGTAAAAATGAAAGCTTCTTTTGAGTAAATTCGATATTTGTAGTGTTTATGCGAGCGTTTTGAGTCAATTTTTGCTTAATAGCTGGCTAAATTTATAAGTTAAATTTGGTTTTTCTTATAAAAATGCGAGTAGTTTTTATCGCTTTAAAATGCTTTTTGCAAAGGATTTGACTGCTTTTGTTTTATGCGGTAGTAAAATTTGATAAGAGAAATTTAGATGTGACTTAAATTTATAAAATTTAACTATCTCTTACCAAAAATGAAACTCTTTGTCGTCTGGTTGGTTAAAATTTAGGATTTGCTCGGTTGGTAGTAGGACTTCATTATTTAGCATTACTACGTCGAAGTTGCAAGTGCCATGAAATTTTTCGCTCGCAACGCATTTGCTGCAAATTTCTTCATCGCCAAGTAGTCACGCATAGATTGCACCACCATTTGCCACTATATTAGCTCTTTTGACAAAATTTCTATAAAAAGCCCTAAAAAATGTGATCTGCTAGCCACCCTAATGAAATTTAGTCAAACTTCAAATTCGCATCTGCCACGTCAGCAAAAATTTTTTAAAACGAACGCCGCATAAAATACTTCAAAGCAGCGTAAATTTGATAGTTTGCTAGTAAAATTTGTCATACAAAAGGCAAATTTTCTAACTAAAAATTCAAAGTCACATTGTATTGATTTACGCCCAAATTTAACTTGGACGTAAATTTGCAAAGCGAAATTGGCCTACACGTATCCTTGATCTATCATCGCATCAGCCACTTTTCTAAAGCCAGCGATATTTGAGCCAAGCACTAGGTTGCCCTCATCGCCAAACTCTTTACTTGTTTCATAGCTTAGTTCAAAGATGTGATTCATAATGCCATGAAGTCTGCGATCAACCTCCTCAAAGCTCCACGAAGTCATACCAGCATTTTGCATCATCTCAAGACCGCTTGTTCCCACGCCGCCAGCGTTTGCTGCTTTTGCTGGAGCAAAGTAAAAGTCTTTTTGTGCAAGCATAAAATTTATCGCATCAAGCGTGCTTGGCATGTTTGCGCCCTCAGCCACGAAGCGGCAGCCGTTTGCGTAAAGCACTTTTATATCAGCCAGGTGAAGCTCGTTTTGTGTAGCACACGGGAAGGCTCCGTCGCATGGCACGTCCCAGACGCCGTTTCTGCCCTCTTTGTATTCGCTCACGCTTACATATTTTGCATTTGGTCTAAATTTAGTGTATTCGCTAAGGCGAGTGCGCTTGACCTCTTTTAGCTCTTTAAGCACTGCTAGATCGATGCCCTCAGTGTCATAGACATATCCGTTTGAGTCAGAGACGGTGATAGGTAGTGCGCCTGCTTGATAGAGCTTTTCGACTGTGTAGATGGCGACATTTCCGCTGCCGCTGATGCTGCATTTTTTGCCCTCAAGCGATAGACCTGCTTTTTTTAGCATGTTTTGAGTGAAATATACTAGTCCATATCCAGTAGCCTCTGTGCGCGCTAGGCTGCCACCCCAGTTTAGCCCTTTGCCAGTTAGGATGCCATCAAACCTGCCAGTTAGCTTTTTATACTGACCAAACATATAGCCGATCTCTCTAGCGCCCACGCCGATGTCGCCTGCTGGCACATCCACGGTGTTGCCGATGTGGCGGTAAAGCTCGCTCATAAATGCTTGGCAAAATCGCATTATCTCGCCCTCACTCTTGCCCTTTGGATCAAAGGTGCTGCCGCCTTTTGCGCCGCCGATATTTACGCCAGTGAGTGAGTTTTTGAAAATTTGCTCAAATCCAAGAAATTTTAGCACGCCAAGATCGACGCTTGGGTGGAGCCTTAGACCGCCCTTGTATGGGCCAACAGCTGAGTTAAACTGCACGCGGTAGCCGTTATTTACCTTTGGTCTGCCATCATCGCCTGTGTATGTCACGCGAAAGATCACCGTGCGCTCAGGGATGACGATGCGCTCTAGGATCGCGTGTTTTTGGTACTTGCTCTCTCTTTTGATAAGCGGCTCTAGGCTGTTTAAAACCTCAGTCGCAGCTTGGACAAAGACGCTTTGACCTGGGTTGGTCTTCTTTATCCACTCCATCGTTTGTTCGATGTACTCGCTCATTTTTGCTCCTTTTTCCTTTTTTTGTAGTCAAATATTAACTCGGCTAGAAAAAATTTTTATTTAAAGATATTTTAATATTTTTATTTTAGGCAATGAGTGTTACATATCGAAACTAAATTTATAAAAAGTGGTTTTTGCATCATTTGTTGGGATAAATTTATAAAAAGAGGATTTGGCTAGAGTTAGCCTAAATTTACTAAATTTGCGCCATCTCTTGCCAAAAATCAAGTGCCGCGTCGTCTGCTTGAACAAAATTTAGGATTTGCTCGGATGATGGCATGGTTTCGCCATTTAGTTTTGTTATATAGATACTAGCAAGCGCTATGAAAAATTTTTCAAAGTCACTCGCAACGCGCCTACTACAAAGCTCCTCATCTCCAAGTAGCCACGCATAGACCGCACCACTCGCGCAATCAAGCAAAAATATCCAAGGATCACCCACGGCAAAAACTATCAAATTTGCTGGCCTCTCCTTGCCACTCCACCATTTTCCACCAAACTCATCTACGCTGTTTAGGCGCACTAACTCGCTCGCGTAGTCGCCTCTAGAGCCAAAGCTGATATTGCAAATTTCAAACTCTCCAAGGTCAAATTTGTTTAAAAGCTCTGTAAATTTAGCTGGGAAATTTACGCCCAGGCTCTTTTGTGCTTGCATAAACACCGAAGCGTCCTTTTGTGGCAAAAGTCGCATGCCAGTCATACCCTCTTGCTCTAGCGGCAAGAAAATTTGATCTAGTTTTCTAGCAATCTCGTCTAGTTTTAAAAACATATCGCTCCTTAAATTTGCTAAATTTGGCAAATTTTATCAAATTTAACCCAGCGCGCTTTGAAATTTGGGTTATAATCGCCATAAATTTAAGGAGCTAGCGTGGTTAGATCATATCCTCTTGATATGCCTGGCGTGGAGTTTCGCGGGCACGGTGTAACTGGCATTTATGAGATGGGTGAGCGCATTGCATTTGTGCATTTTGCTTTTGGGGTGCCTAGCGAGTTAGAGATAGCTCAAAAGCTAACGCCAAACTACGTGCTACTAGATACATTTTCGCGCGACTTTATCGAGCATAAAAGATCAACGCTTACCTATAAACAAAGCGAAATTTTCATAGCTAGCAATGCGCGTTGCTACCCAGAAAATGGCTACTTCGTGCTAAATACTAGATACTACAAAGGCTACATAAACTCCCCAGCAAAGCTCATAAAGATAGATAACGGGCTGATGAGCGAGCTTGGCGTTGCTAAGGAGCCCATAAAAGAGATATATAACGACGCTAAAACGTATGAATTTGATGGCTTTTGCGTGCGAATGAGCTCGCCATTTATGATGGAGTGCAAAGAAATTTTGGACAGCGCAGGGTTCAAAAGCGAAGCAAAAGATGAAAATTTAAACGTGAGTGTGCCACGTAAAGAGCAGGGCGCAAGGATAGGCAAAACCATCTGGCGGCTAAAGCTTGGCGCATATCTCTACACGCCAGTTTGCCTGAATGATGGGGTGCTTTACTTTGGCACCGCTGGCAAGGGCGGAGATCTATACGCCGTGGATGCAAAAAGTGGCGAGGTGGTGTTTAAGTTTAAAACCAGCGGCACGGAGCATTTTGTTTGAATCAAAGGTCAAATTTTACTCGCAAACCGCAAAAATAAGCCAGTTTTGATAAGCGCCAAAGATGGCTTGCTATTAAAAGAGATAGAATTTGAGAAATTTAGCCTTAGCGCAGATCAGATCATGCTAGTAAGCGGTGGCAGGCTCTACGCTGTGGCAAATGACGGAGCTAAAATTTACGCAGTTTGCGCGGAAATTTAGCCTTGGCGAATTGATCGCCAAAGCCGCAATGAGATAAATTTATCTCTTCTTCTTATATCTTTTTATCGCCTCTACGATGACCTCTTCTAGGTCGTCATTTGGCTCTTTGTTCATATCATCATAGGTGTTTTCAAGGATAGTTTTTAAGTTTTTCTCAACGTAGCTAGTATCAAAAAATCCACGTCTAAACTCCTTACTTTTGCTGATCGTTAGCAAAAATGGGATGATCGTTCGCACGCCCTCGATGGTAAATTCTTCAAGTGCTCTTTCAAGCTTATTTACCGCGAGGTCGTAGTCGGTCGCTTTGACGATCAGCTTTGCGATTAATGAGTCGTAAAATGGCGGTATGGTGTAGTCTTTATAGACGTGGCTATCGACGCGCACAGATGGGCCAAGAGCTGGATAGTAGCCCTCTATAGTGCCTGGTGCTGGGATGAAATTTTCCCAGACGTTCTCAGCCGTGATCCTCGCCTCTATCGCATAGCCACGTGGTTTGATGTCGCTTTGCTCGATCTCTAAAATCTCACCCGAAGCGATCCTGATCTGTCTAACGACTAGGTCGTGGCCGGTGATCTCTTCGGTGATGCCGTGCTCTACCTGGATACGGGTGTTCATCTCCATAAAGTAAAAGTTGTTGTAGTCATCTAGCAAAAACTCGATCGTGCCGACGTTTGAGTAGTCCACAGCCTTTGCAGCTGCCACTGCGGTCACGCCCATGATCTTTCTTAAATTTTCACTGATTGAAGGGCAAGGTGCGATCTCGATGATCTTTTGGTGGCGCCTTTGGATAGAGCAGTCACGCTCGCAAAGATGGATGATGTTGCCGTAGTTATCGCCTAAAATTTGAAACTCGATGTGGCGAGGATTGACGACAAGCTTCTCCATAAAAACTTCGTCGTTGTTAAAGTATGCCTTGGCCTCTCTGGTGCATGACTCAAAGGCATCTTGCATATCTTCTTCTTGCCAAACCTCTCTAATGCCACGGCCACCACCACCACCGCTTGCTTTTAAGATGACTGGGTAGCCGATGCGTCTAGCGTGCTCTTTTATGGCGTCCATACTCTCATCATTTAGCTTTTCAGTGCCTGGCACTATTGGTATGCCGTTTTTCTTCATCAGATATCTAGCGATGTTTTTATCGCCCATTTTTTTGATGACTTCGGCCTTTGGACCGATGAAAATGAGCCCAGCATCCTCAACTGCCTTTGCAAATTCGTAGTTTTCGCTTAAAAAGCCGTATCCTGGGTGTATCGCATCAGCCCCACACTCCTTAGCGAGCTTAACGATCGCTTTGGCGTCAAGATAGCCTTTGATCGGATCTTCGCCCACTTGATAGGCCTCATCAGCGATCCTTACATGCAAGCACTCGCTGTCTGGCGCTGTGTAAATTCCTACGCTTTGGATGTGTAAATCCCTACAAGCTCTGACTATCCTAACTGCGATCTCACCACGATTTGCGATAAGAATTTTATGTATCATAGGCTATCCTTTTTGAGTTTTTCTTATCATATAACTATTCGTTTTATTTTTAGATAAATTTGTTAAGTCTGGTTTTAAAATTTGAGTGCAAAGGCTAAATTTACACTCAAATTTCTTTATTTGCTAACGATCTGTGGGAAAGGTGTGGCTAGGGCTTTTTTGCTAAAGTCTTGCGACTCGATCGTGAAATTTGTAGCAAATCTTTGAATGCCCTCTTTTTTATAAGCACGCCTTTGGATAGTAAAAAGGACTAAATTTCCGCCTTGTTTGGTGTAGCGATATATCGAGTGCTCGGCCGTTGGAGTGCCATTTAAATTTGAAAATATCGTGATATCAAGATAAATTTCATTTGCGAGCGAGCCCTTTTTATAAGCCACTTTTAGCCCTTTTGCCTTTAGCTCTTTTAGATCATTTATCTTTTGCTCGACTGCTTGCTCTGGCGTAGCGTCAAATTTAAGGGTATTTAGCGAGAGCATGTAGCTAAAACTATCTAGCTTCTCGCCAGGCAGCAAGTACTCCTGTGTGAATAAATTTGGCACAGGCTTGGCTGAGCTTGCTAGCGAGTAGAGTCTGTTGTCAAATTTTATCTGCATCGGCTCAAAATACTGAGTAGCCGCGAGCAAGAGCGCTGGCAAAGCGATAAATGCTAAAAATTTCTTCATCAAATTCCTTTAAAATGGATTTACTATCATGACCCAGATGATGATGAGCATCGCGATAGTTGGCACTTCGTTGTAAGCTCTAAAGAAGATGCCGCTTTTGGTACAGCGCTTTTCTTTAAGCTGCTTCATGTAGCGCCCAAGGTCTAGGTGATAGATGGCCATTAAGATGACAACTAAAATTTTAACGTGGATGTGACCAGTTTTTATAAGATCAGGCATCGCTATAAGTATCAAAATACCAGTGACAAATGAGCCAATGAGCGCTACCCAGCCGATGTAGTGATACATCTTGTACTCCATCACCTCAACTACTTTTACAAAGTCAGGCTTGTCCATATTTTCTACGTGATAAACGTAGAGCCTTGGCTGATAAAACAGCACTGCCATCCACGAGATGAAAAACAAATAGTGGAGGTATTTTAAGTAAAGATAATATTCTGCCATAACGTCTCCTTATCTAAAAAGTATCTCTTTTCTAGCTTCAAATTCAGCCTTGCTGATCGCACCACTCTCAAAAAGCTCGTAAAGCCTTTTTAAGTCATCCTCTTTATCTTTTAGTTTTACTCTCTCTTTTAGCTCGACCTTTTGTAAATTTTTCTCGACATAAGCGCCAACCAAAAATGCATCTATGAGCCACCAAATGCCCCAGATAGCTAAGAATGGTATGCCTATAATGAAATAAAACGTAGAGTAGCCAACGAAAAATAACCCCATCATCAAAAAGCCAGTGATAAATTTACCAAGGTAAATTCTATGCGCTCCAAGCCAGCCAGTAAGTAGCCAAAGTGCGTATGCGACGTAGATATTATTTCCCACTCTCTCTCCTTTTTCTAAAACTTTGCCAAAGTATCATCACGACGCAAAGATCGATCATCACATCAGCGAAGTTAAAGACCGCAAAGTTAAACCACTTATGCCAAAAGACGTAATCCACGACGCCGCCATGGATAAACCTATCTGTGATATTTGAGCTGCCAGCTCCTAGCAAAGCTCCAAGCCAAATGGCATGCGAGCAAAGCAGCTTTTTTTCGACAACCAGATAGACAAAAACGCCTAAAATGAGGGCGATTTGGATAAATTTCAGCCACTCATCTAAAAAGGCAAACATCGAAAATGCAACGCCCTTATTATATGTAAGAACTAGCGAGAAAAACTCGCCGTCCCACGAAAAGCCGTTTATAAATATCATTTTTATCGCTTGATCAACGACAAAAATGATAAAAAACGCGATGAAAAATTTAACCAAATTTTTACGCATTTAGGGCTTTTACAAAAAATTTCTCAACTTCATCCATGCGTTTTTCAACTAAAGTTTGATTTTTACCTTCAAGCAAAAGTCTGATCAAATTTTCAGTGCCAGAGTATCTAAAGAGCGACCTTATGCCCTCTTTTGCAAGGCTAGCCTCAAGCTCTTTTAGCCCCTCTATCTTTTCAAGCGGCTTTTTCTCTGTGATCTTTAAATTTAACAAAATTTGCGGATACGGTTTTAGCTCGCCAAAAATTTCACTAGCTTTTTTACCTTTTTTAAGCATCATTGCTACAACTTGCATCGAAGTAACAAGGCCGTCGCCAGTCTTAGCATAGTCGTTAAATATGACGTGACCGCTTTGCTCGCCACCAAAATTTATGCCATTTTCTTTCATCATCTCAAGCACGTATTTATCGCCTACGTTTGAGCGAAGTAGCTTGATCTTGTGAGCTTTTAGATAGTCATCAAGCGCGGCATTACTCATCACAGTAGCCACGATGGCACCGCCTTTTAGAGTCTTTTGCTCGTGCAAAAATGCAGCCAGTGAGCCAAGTATCGCATCTCCATGCACTACTTCTCCGTTTTCATCGACCACGACAAGTCTATCAGCATCGCCGTCAAATGCGAAGCCGATGTCAGCACGAAGCCTTTTTACTTCGCTTGCTAGATCTTCTGGGTGAAGTGCGCCACAGTTTTGGTTGATGTTGCTACCATTTGGCTCGTTGTTTATGACGATGACATCGGCTCCAAGCTCGCTAAATACAGTTGGTGCGACCTTGTAAGCAGCTCCGTTTGCCACATCTAAAACTACTCGTAAATTCTTTAAATTTAGCTCTTTTGGGAATGAATTTTTGATCTGCACGATATATCTGCCGATAACATCGTCGATCCTCTTGTTTGCACCGATCTCTGTCATCGTTTTTTGGGCGTTTGCGATGAGCTCATCGTCGTAGAAGATTTTTTCTATCTCGGCCTCTATCGTCTCATCAAGCTTGTTGCCAAAGCTGTCAAAAAATTTGATGCCGTTATCGTAGTATGGGTTGTGCGACGCGCTTATCATTATGCCAGCGTCACAGCGCATATTTTCTGTTAAAAATGCGATCGCAGGTGTTGGCATAGGGCCTATTTGAAGAACGTTGTAGCCAACTGCAGTTAGTCCTGCAACGATGGCGGTTTCTATCATATAGCCGCTTTTTCTAGTATCTTTTCCGACCAAAATAACATTTGTCGCTGAGGTCTTTCTAAAGTAAATTCCAGCAGCCATTGCAAGGCGCATAGATGTCTGAGCTGAAAGCTTTTCGCCAGCCTTACCACGAACTCCGTCTGTTCCAAAAAGTTTCATCAATTTATCCTTTTTATTATAAAATGGTGCTATTTTATCAGAAATTATCAAATTTAAAATCTAAAATTTTATTTGTTTTAAAGCAGACTTAAATTCAGTTACAATTAAATATATTTTTCATATAATCACGGACTAAAATTATCAAAAAAGGTATATTATGGCAAACCATAAATCTGCTGAAAAAAGAGCTAGACAAACTATAAAAAGAACTGAGAGAAACAGATTTTACCGCACTAGACTTAAAAACATCACAAAAGCAGTGCGCGTAGCTGTAGAAGCTAAAGATCTAAATGCTGCAAATGAAGCTTTAAAAGTTGCTAACAAAAGCATCCACAGCTTCGTAAGTAGAGGCTTTTTGAAGAAACAAACTGCTGCTCGCCGCGTTAGTCGCCTTGCTCAATTAGTAAATACTCTAAAAGCTGCTTAATCTATTAAATTTTAATGTTTGCTGATAAACTTCATCCATTTTTGGATCGCTATGATGAAATTTCTACGCTTCTAAGCGATCCAAATATAGCAAACGATATCGAAAAGATGACAAAGCTCTCAAAAGAGCAATCATCTATCGAGCCAGTCGCAACTGCTGCAAAAAAATATCTACAAATTCTAAACGACATCGAAGAGAATAAAGCCTTACTTGAGGACTCTGAGCTTGGCGAGCTTGCAAAAGATGAGCTTAAAAATTTAGAAATTTCAAGAGAGAAGCTTGAAGAAGAGATCAAAATTTTACTTCTTCCAAAAGATCCAAACGATGACAAAAATATATTTTTAGAAATTCGCGCAGGCACTGGTGGCGACGAGGCTGCACTATTCGTTGGAGACCTTTTTAATGCCTATATCAGATACGCAGAGCTTCGTGGATATAAATTTGAGATCGTTAGCCAAAGCGAGGGCAACACTGGCGGTTTTAAAGAGATCATCGTGCTTATAAAGGGCAAAGGCGCTTACTCTAGGTTAAAATTTGAAGGTGGCACACATAGGGTTCAGCGTGTGCCAGAGACTGAGAGTCAGGGCAGGGTGCATACCTCGGCTGTGACTGTGGCTATCATGCCAGAGGTCGAAGATAGCGAGATCGAGATCAATCCAAATGATATAAGAGTTGATGTTATGAGAAGCTCGGGCCACGGCGGTCAGTCAGTAAATACAACTGATAGTGCCGTTAGGATCACTCACATACCAACTGGACTTGTTGTGACAAACCAAGATGGCAAGAGCCAGCACAAAAACAAAGAAGCTGCGATGAAGGTGCTAAAAGCTAGACTTTACGAGATGCAAGAGCAAGAGAGACTTGCTAAAGAGACTAGCGAGCGCAAGAGTCAAGTTGGCACTGGAGACCGCTCTGGCAGGATAAGAACTTATAATTACCCGCAAAACCGCATAAGCGATCACCGCATAAATTTAACACTTTACCGCCTTGATGCGATCATGGCAGCGGGATTATTTGACGAGATCATCGAGCCGCTTATCACTCACTATCAAGCAGAAGCTATGCTTGAAGCTGGCATTTAAAACACTACATAATTTTGTTTATCTTCTACAATCAAATTTTAACATTTCATCTGGTCTAAATTTGCGCCGAAATTTTATAAAAAATAAGACTAAAATAATATCTAGTAATATTTATTTGATAAATTATCAAAATTAAATTTATAAATTTTAGCTCACAAATAGCGATATTTTGGCGCTTGTAAAGTTAAAAAATTTTATTTTTGATATTACGAAATTTCATATATCAAATTTAAGCTTTTATTAATAATATTACTTTAAAATACCGGTTCAATTTAAATCATAAAAAGGAAAAAACATGTGCATAAGTGCAAGAAATCAATTAAACGTTGAAATTTCAGAAGTAAGAACAGGTGCGGTAAATTCGCTAATCGCTGGTAAACTACCAGGCGGTGAGGTGCTAAAAGCAACTATAACAGTTGATAGCGAGAAGGGTCTTGATCTTAAAGTTGGCAAACAAGCTATATTTTTATTCAAAGCTTCAAGCGTTATCGTTTCAAAAAATAACCACATCAAACTAAGCGCTACAAACCAAATCAACGGCGTTGTAAGCGAGATCAAAGACGGCGCTGTAAATGCTGAGGTTATCATCGATGCAAACGGCAGCAAAATTTCAGCTGTTATCACAAAAGAGTCAGTAAATGGCATGGATCTAAAAGTTGGCGACAACGTAACTGCGATCATCAAAGCAACTCAAATCATAGTTGGTGTTAAATAATTAAATGACAAAATAGTGGTAGGCATTTGCTTGCCACTATAAATTTTTAAATCTATAAACTCCATTTTTTACTCGCTCGAAAATTTTTCTCTCTTCAAGCAGCTTAAATGTGCTTATTACGGTTGGTTTGCTCACATTTAGCTTTTCGCAAATTTCTGAAATTTTAAGCACGATAAAGCCATTTTCGTCGCTTAGCTCGCAAAGTAAATTTATGATCTCTACCTTTTTCTCACCAAGAAGCGCCTTGTAAATTTGCTCTTTCACGCTAATCTCAAAATTTATAGTATATAGCCACGCACCAAAGCGCACCGCATAAGAAATTTGCGATCATCACGGCCGCGCTTCCAGCGTCCTTTGCTGCCTTTGCTAGGGCGTGATAGTCTGGGCTCGCAAGGTCTGTTATGCGCTCTAGGCTCGAGTTTAGGCACTCGCAAACTAGCACAAATACCATGCTAAAGATCAAAAATAGGTTAAAAATAAGATCAAATTTCCAAAAAAATAGCGAGATCGTAGCTATCAAAAATATGCAAATTTCTATCCGAAAGCTCTTTTCGTTTTTAAAAATTTCAGCCAAACCCTCACTTGCGTAGCCAAAATTTTTAAAAAATTTATACTCTGGCTGGTTTCTCATAACTTTCCTTTTTGCGATTTTTGGCATAATTATAATTAAAAAAAGGATGAAATTTGAAACTTATTAGCTGGAACGTAAATGGGCTGCGCGCAGTCGTGGCAAAAGATGGTTTTGGCTGGCTTGATGAGGTTAGGCCTGATTTTTTGGGACTGCAAGAGATCAAGGTCAAAGAAGATGACGTGCCAAAAGAAATTTACAACCTTGGCTTTAAAGATATCAGCGTAAATTCAGGTGCGAGGGCTGGATATTCTGGCGTGATGAGCCTTGCTAAATTTGACGTGCAAACGCAAAAGGCGGCCTTTTTTGACGATACGGAGGGACGAGTTTTGGAGCATAGATTTGGCGATATCGTACTTTTTAATATCTACTTTCCAAACGGCCAAAAGGACGACGAGCGCTTGGCATTTAAGATGGACTTTTACGAGAAATTTCTAGCTTACTGCAATGAGCTGATAAAGGGCGGCAAAGAGGTGATATTTTGCGGCGACGTAAATACCGCTCACCGCGAGATCGACCTGAAAAACCCAAAGGCAAATGCCAAGACTTCTGGCTTTTTACCTATCGAGCGAGCGTGGATAGATGAGGTGCTAAAAAGTGGCTTTATAGATACGTTTCGTGCCATAAATGGCGACATTACGGACGCTTACTCGTGGTGGAGCTACCGCTTTAACGCAAGGGCTAAAAATGTCGGCTGGAGGATTGATTATTTCTTCATTTCGCAAGGGCTAAAAGATAGGCTAAAAGACGCCTTTATCCTGCCAGAGATCACTGGCAGCGACCACTGCCCAGTTGGCATAGAGATAGAAATTTAGAGCACTCCCTCTTCTAGCAGGTGGGTGATCAAAATTTTAAAGCCTAGAAATATAAGTATCGCTCCGCCCAAAAATAGCGCCTTTTTCTCTAAAATTTCACCCATAAATTTACCGATGTAAAAGGCAGCTAGGCTTAGCACAAAGCAGACTACGCCGATGATGAGCGCACTCTCAAAGATACTAACCGCTTCAAAGCTAAGCGTGACGCCAACGGCAAGTGCGTCGATACTCGTGGCAAATGCGCCTATAAAAATGGTCTTAATATCCATGCCTAAAGAGTCGCCAGCCTCGCTACTACAAGCATCTTTTAGCATTTTAAAGCCAAGAAAACATAGTATAAAAAATGCGATGAAGTGATCAATGGAACTTATAAATTTAGCAAAGCTAGTGCCTAGAAAATAGCCAAAAAGCGGCATGAGAAACTGAAAAAAGCCAAGCATAAAAGCGATAAATAAAATTTTGCCAAGGGCAAGACTTTTATACCTTGCGCCGTTTGACATATTTAGCGCTGCGCTATCCATACTAAGAGCGAAGCTAAGAAGTAAAAGCTGCATAAATTCCCCTCAGAAAAGGGTGAATTTTAGTGCAAAAATATTAAATTTATTTTAAGTGTTTAGATATTTTTTGTATGATTTTGCTTTAAATTTGTAAAAAGGAGAGAAGATGAAAAGATCTCTTGTTGTTCTTTGTGGCGCGCTTGCTTTAAATTTACAAGCCGCAAGCATGGATGATATGATAAATAAAGGTGTCAAAATCGCCACTCACGCATCAAGCGGCGACTACAAAAGCATGGTTAGTGAGGCGCTAAATGCTGCTGTTAGCGAGCTTTCAAAAGAGGGCTTTATAAACAATACCACAGCTAAAATCCCGCTTCCAAAAAGCCTTGAGATGGCGTCAAATTTAGCCAAAAAAGTGGGCGGCGAGAAGTGGGCGCAAGACCTTAGTAGGTCGATAAACAACGCTGCAACCACGGCCGTGCCAAAGGCTGCTGAAATTTTTAGCGAGAGCATAAAAAATATGAGCGAGGCAGACGTCAAAAAGCTCTTTAACGGCGGCAGCGACAGCGTTACGAAGTATTTGCAGCAAAGCTCCAGCCAAAAGCTAAAGGCAGCATTTACTCCGATAATTGAGAAAATGATGAGCGATAATAGCTTTGCAACTGCCTATAATGGGCTAAATTCTTTCATCGGTAACTCAGCAAAAAACAACGAAACGATAAAATCAGTAAAGAGCTTAGCTAAAAATTTAGGTGCAGGCGAATATGTGCCAGATGATGGCGAAGACCTAAACGCATATATCACGAGAAAGACGCTAGATGGGCTATTTAACGTAATGAGCGAGAAGGAAAAGGGGCTAAGAAGTGGCTTTAACCTAGATAGTGGCAAAAAGGTGTTTGACTCGATCTTTAAATGAGAAATTTAAGCGCTCAAAACAAAGCCGACATCGCTCTTATCGTAGTTTCCATCGTTTGGGGTGCTACGTTTTTACCCATGGCAAACGCACTAAAGACAAATGGCGTCTTTGTCATGCTTTTTTGCCGGTTTTTTCTCTCGGCTATCTTTATGGGCTTTGTCGCGCTTAAATTTAGTAAAAATTTCGACAAAAAGAGCGTTATATATGGCGTTATCCTTGGCGCGGTGCTGTTTTTGTCATTTGCAACGCAGACTTACGCCCTAAAGCTTACATTTAGCTCAAGCGTCGCCTTTATCACGGGGCTTGAGTGTGTGATAGTCCCTTTTATGGCGGCGGTGTTTTTTAAAAATAAGATAAGCATTTTTGCTATTTTTGGCGCACTCATCGCTATTTTTGGGCTTTGGCTCTTAAGTGGCGCCACGCTCGCACTTGGGGCTGGCGAGGCACTAGCGCTTGTTTGCGCCATATTTTACGCACTTTACACGACGCTAAATGGCCACTTTGTAAGAAAGAGCGAGCTTTATTTGCTTGTCTTTGTGGTCTTTCTCACAAATGCCATGCTCTCGCTTGTTTTTGCGCTTTTTCAGGGCAGTATCGTGCCAAATTTTGATAGGGAATTTTTCATAGCGATATTTATCACGACGGTGATTGGCACCATTTTTTGCTACTTTGTCCAAACGATCGCTCAAAGATATACGACCGCTAGCAAGGCGGCCCTATTTTTCTGCCTAGAGCCAGTCTCTGCTGGGCTGATCGGCTACTTCATAGCTGGCGAGATACTTAGTATCTGGCAAATTTTTGGAGCCATGCTTATCATCTTTGGCGTCATTTTTAGCGAATTTGGCAAGCAAATTTGCTCTAAATTTAAGCTTTAAAAGACAAAAAGCTTCATCTGTGAATCTATCTTTTCATCTATAAACTCGCCGTCAAATTTCTCTTTTAACATCGCTAAAACTGTCTTTTCATCGTAATTTTTAGCTCCGTTTATCTCAAGGTGCCAGCAGATATTTTCAGCAGCTTCTTGCACGCTTCGTCTAGCGATCCTAGTTTCGTTTAAAATTTCACTCTTATAGGCAATGCCTTGCTCGTTTAGCCACGCTTCAAGCCTATTTACAACATTTTTTTGCGAGAGCGTGCGGCCAAATTTTTCAAAAAATGGCTCAAGCAGATCGGAGCTTCTAGGCTTGTCCCAGCCAAGATAGAGCTTTTGCTTAGCGCAGTTTTGAAATCTCATAAAGTCCTCGTCACTTGCAATGGCTGGGCTCATCGTGCAAATGGCGATATCAAAGTGTTTTTTAGGCTTAAATTCTCTCCATGAGCAAACCTCGCTGCTTAAATTTGTCACGCCAAATCTCTTTGCGTCCTCATTTAAAATTTCTATCATCTTTTCAGAGCTATCTATGCCTGTTATATGTTTAGCCGTTTTTGATAAAAATATGCTCCAAACTCCTGTGCCACAGCCAATATCTAAAATTTCTTTGCCACTAAAATCAACTCCCCAAGCCAAAGCTTTGGCATAAATTTGTTGCTGGATAGCGCTGATCTTGCCATCAAATCTTTGGTAGTTTGACGCCTTTTTGTCCCATAAATTTTGCATTTTAGCTCCTTATTTTTGGTTATAATTTTAGCAAAAAAGGTCAAAAATGAGAGATTTTGTATATCACGTCACCATCCCGCCACAAGCCATAGATATGCACGGACATATGAACAATGTCTATTATTTCACGCTTATGCAAGA
Source organism: Campylobacter concisus (assembly GCF_015230015.1). GTDB lineage: Bacteria > Campylobacterota > Campylobacteria > Campylobacterales > Campylobacteraceae > Campylobacter_A > Campylobacter_A concisus_AF. The sequence goes on from NZ_JAAKZC010000001.1 coordinate 128,760, forward strand.
GGCCGCATTTGCTCACTCTGCCGCAGTTGGCGACACGGTTGAGGCGCAGTATAAAAGGGGTGAAATTTGGCTCATTAGAAAAAATGAAGCAAAATATATAAAAAGCGCAAAGCTGATGGATAAGATAGAAATTCACACCTACACACAGGCCGATGGCAAGGCCACTTCGAGCAGATATTTTGAGTTTAAAAAGGATGGCGAGCTAATAGCAACTGGCAAGACGGAGTTTGTCTATATCGATCTAAAGACAAACCGCCCAAAAGCGATCCCAGCTGAGATCATCGCGCTTTACTCATGACCACACTCGTCGCAAACGCCCTTTATCACGGCGCTTTTTATATTTTTGGCAACGTTTAGGCGGGGCATATCGATGTTTGTCACCTTGTGGCAGACGTCGCAGATGAAGTAGGCTTTGGCTTCATTTGCCAGCTCGTAGTAGCTCTTGTGGTTGTTTTCGGTTTTTATCACGAGATTTTCTTTTTCAAAAATTTCCATACTTCTGTAAAAGGTCGTCTTGTTTGCGTCAAGGCTCTCTAAAATTTCATCATAGCTTAGCGGTGCTTTGGCGTTTTGTAAAATTTCAACAAGCTTTATGCGAAGCGTCGTAGCCTTGATATTGTGCTCTTCTAAGAAATTTCTCGCGTTCATCTTTGCCCTTTTTATTTTGCGTATATTAACGCTAAAAGATTTAAACTATATTTAAAAGAAAAGGCTAAATTTAGGCTTTTGAACTTTAAGTTGCAACCAAGTTGCATTTTGCTAAACTTCGCAATTATTTTTTTAAAGGAGAGATAATGAGAAAAATTATCGTTTTATTAGCTGTTTGTGCTTTGTCTCTTTTTGCAAAGCCGGTTGTGACTACTAGCATACTGCCAACGAAATTTTTTGTCGAGCAGATCGCTGGAGATACGCTTAGCGTAAATGTGATGGTTGGCAAAGGGGCTGATCCGCACACCTACGAGCCAAAACCAAAGCAGATGAAGGAGCTTGAAAAGAGCGAACTTTACTTTGCTATCGGCATCGAGTTTGAGGACGCGTGGCTTGATCGCTTCTCAAAAACATTTAAAGATTTACGCATCGTAAAGACGCAGGAAGGCATCGAAAAGATCGCTATGAGCGAGGAGCATGAACACCACGAGCATAAGCACGATGGAGAGCATAAGCATGAGCACCATGATCATGAAGGAGAGCACCATCATCACCACCATGACGGCCTTGATCCGCACATCTGGCTTGACCCTATCTTAGTAAAAACTCAAGCTGATAACATCGCAAAGGCACTAATAGAGAAATTCCCGCAAAATGCAAAGCTTTATGAGGAGAATTTGGCTAAATTTAAAGCTAGCCTTGATGAGCTTGATAGCTTTATCAAAAACGAGCTAAAAGATGTCAAAACTCGCGAATTTATCGTATATCACCCATCTTGGGGCTACTTTGCAAAGCGCTATGACCTAGAACAGATCGCTATCGAGATAGAGGGCAAAGAGCCAAAACCAGCTGAGCTAAAAGAGCTTATAGAAGAGGCTAAAGAGCACGGTATAAAGGTCATTTTCGTAGCTCCACAGTTTCCAACAAAGGCTGCAAATTTGATCGCAAAAGAGACTGGCGCAAAGGTCGTCATGATAGATCAGTTGCCTGAAAACTGGCTAGACGAGATGAAAAAAACGGCTGAAATTTTCGCTAAAAGTCTATAAAAATGTTAGCACGCCTGATCGTCATTTGCCTACTAACCATAAATGCTTTCGGGTGTGCTCTATGCTCGCTTTACAGCCCAACTGCTCACGTTAGCGCGAAATTCGTCGCACATGAAAACAACATCACGCAAATAGCTTTTACTTGGACCTTTTCGCAAAATTTCTCAGATCTTATGAAGCAAAATTTTGACCTCAATCAAGATGAAAAGATAGATGATAAAGAGCTTAGAAAGATCCGCTTAAATTTACTAGACTACCTCGTGCCAAGGCACTATTTGACGGACATTGAGTACTATTACAAGGACGAAAACGCCACTAAAATAGAGCCAAATTTAAATGAATACAAGCTCTACTTTGACGAGGGCAGGCTTAAATTTGACGTGAGTTTTAAGACAAATTTAGTGGTAGCTGACGGACTTGTCGTGTCGGTTGATATGGAGGATAAAGAGGGCTATTTTAACTTCAAATTTACGCAAAATAACGCATTTTTGGTGGGTGAAAGCTTCTGGGCGATACCAAATTCAAACTCAAATTTGATATTTTTTACATTTTCAAGCAAAGAAGCGGCCAAAGCTCACAACGAAAAGCCAGCGCTTAAAGAGCTGCTAAAAGAGCCAGTAGCAGGCGTGAGCGATGAAAATTTAAGCCAGATAGATAAGATCGATGAGGCTAAATTTGACATCGTCTCAAAAACTAGTCTAAGCTTGCTTGATAGGCTAAAGCAAATTTTAAGAAGCGTGGATCACAAAAGTCCGCTTGCGCTGCTATTTTTAGCGTTTATCTCATTTGGCTATGGCTTCTTGCACGCTGCTGGAGCAGGCCATGGCAAGGTGCTAACAAGCTCATATTTTGCCGCAACTGGTGGCAGCTACAAAAGGGCGTTTTTATTTGCGTTAAAGATCGGTTTTATGCACGTTATAGGCGCATTTGTCTTTGTCTTTGCTAGCTTTTTGTTGCTACGAGAGGTGAGTAACGACCTTACAAAGGACACAGCTAGCATAACGACCGCATTTTCAGGGGTCGTGATCTTTTTTGTGGCTATTTTTATGCTCGTTAAAAAGATCAAATTTTATCTTTCAAACAAAAATGAGACTAAATTTTATATTTTTAGATCAAATCTAAGTCAAAATTTGAGTAAAAATACAAAATTCACAAGCGAATGCGGTTGTCAAATTTGCTCCACTAAAAAGCCAAAGAGCAAAGAGGAGTGGCTAGTAGCGGCCGCTGCGGCTCTTGTGCCCTGTCCTGGCACGATACTAGTCTTTGTGCTGGCAAATGAGATAGGTAGCTACTTTGCAGGCGTGATAAGTGGCCTGTTTATGGCGCTTGGCATGAGTGTGGTGATATGTGTAGCGGCAGTTTTTGGCTCAAAGATCAGCACGAGCATTAAGTTAAAAAAGTTTAAAATCTACGCAGAATTTGCAGCCCTTGGCATCATGCTTTGGCTTGGACTTTTCATTTTTGTCACGACATTTACGCAAAAGAGCCTGTTTTGAAAGATATTATAAAAATTAGAAATTTAAACTTTAGCTATGATAAGCAAGTCGTTTTAGAGGGTATTAACTTAGACTATAGTAGCGACGAGTTTTTAGCGATTATCGGTCCAAATGGTGGGGGAAAAAGCACGCTTTTAAAGCTCATTTTAGGGCTACTAAAACCACAAAGCGGCGAGATAAAACTCTTTGGCAAAGAGCCAAGCGAGGTAAGTAAATTTATAGGCTACGTGCCGCAAAATTTCCTCTCAAATCAAAGCTTTCCGATGATGGTTTTAGAAGTTGTTTTAATGGGGCTAATTGATAAAAAAATCTTTGGTTTTTACTCAAAAGATGAAAAAGCTCTAGCGCTAAGTGCCCTTGAAAAGGTCGGTATGAGGGAGTTTGCAAACGCGAGGATCGGCGAGCTAAGTGGCGGTCAAAGGCAGCGCGTCTATATCGCTAGAGCGCTTTGTGCAAATGCAAAAGTGCTCATCCTAGACGAGCCAACAGCCAGCATCGACACAAAAGGGCAGGCTGAAATTTATGAAATTTTAAAGGGCATAAATGCAAATGGCGTTGGTGTGGTTTTAGTTAGTCACGACCTAAATATCGTGCTAAATTACGCTACAAAGATCGCTTACGTGAGTAAAAATTTACACATTCATAAAACGCATGAAAACCTTGCAAAGAGGGAATTTATCGAGCATCTAGCTAGAACGCATAGCCATTTTTGTGATGTCGAGATCGCACTTGGCGAGTGTGGCTGCGAAAAGACAAAGAGCAATGTTTTTAAATTTTAAAGAGAGAAAATGAGTGAAATTTTAGAGTTAAATTTTATGCAAAATGCCTTTATTGCGAGCATTTTAGTAAGCATAATATGCGGCATGATAGGCTCGCTTGTCGTGATAAACAAGATGACTTTCATCGCTGGAGGCATCGCACACGGCGCGTATGGCGGCATAGGGCTTGCGTTTTTCTTCTCACTTGAGCCGCTGCTTGGAGCGAGCATATTTTCGCTGCTTCTAGCGCTCATAATAGCCACGATCACGCTAAAAGATAAGACAAACATCGACTCCGTAATAGGCGCTATTTGGGCGATTGGCATGGCGATTGGCATCATCTTCATCGACCTAACGCCTGGCTATAACGCCGATCTTATGAGCTATCTTTTTGGTTCGATCCTTGCAGTTAGCGGCACAGATATTATCTTTATGAGCGTTTTAGACCTCTTGTTTTTGGCGCTCATCTCACTTTTTTACCGCCAGTTTGTGGCGATCAGCTTTGATGCGGAGTTTGCAAAACTTCGCGGGGTAAATACCACCTTTTTTCACTATTTGCTAGTTTGCATGATGGCGCTTTGCGTGGTGGCTACTATCCGCGTGGTGGGGCTAATACTTGTCATCGCACTACTTACCATACCGCCTTATATTGCGCAAATTTTTGCCAAAAGGCTGGGGCTCATGATGCTAATCTCAACCATTTTTTCTATCATTTTTTGCTTTATCGGCCTTGTGATCAGCTTTTATTACAACCTCACAGGCGGAGCTAGCATCATCTTAGTCGCCTCACTTTGCTTTTTTGCATTTAGCTTTAAATTTAAAAGCTTGCGCTCGTAGCTCTTTTTAACCTAAAAAGCGTCCAAGCCAAAAAGCAAATCGCCGTAAAATAGACGCTAAAAAATAGCGCTAGCCACATAAATTTGATCTCAAGTCCTAGCCAAAAGACCGCTGCGTAAAAGAGTGAGCATTGAAGCACGAGCTGTCTAAAGCCATTTAACAAAAAGATCGCTACTGGGCGTTTTATCGCCTGCAAAGTGCTGCCTGAGATGTTTATCGTGCCGTAAGCCATGTAGGCAAGTGAGTTGATGCCAAGGTAGAGTTTGGCTACCTCAAGCACGGCTGGCGTGCTGTCAAAGAGCCTGATCGCGCTCTCGCCAAAAAGCCTTATAAAGATGTAGGCAAAGACGCAGTAGATGAGCAAAAAAAGAAGCGATAGTTTGTAGCACTGCAATGCTCTTTGAAAGCTCTTAGCGCCGTAGTTTCTTGAGATGATACTAAGCACTCCTGCTGCCATGCCGATGGTTGGAAGCACTAAAATTTGCTCGATCCTTAAGGCTATGCCATAACCTGCCACTGCATTGACGCCGTAAAAGCTCACAAATTTTAAAAGTACGAGCGAGCCAAGTGACATTGAGAGGTAGTTTAGACAAGCTGGCAAGGCTTGCTTTAGTATCTTTGCCCAGACGGCGAAATTTGGTACGAAGTAGCCTAAATTTCTAGGATCTATCATCTTGCTCTTTCTAACTTTAAAAAAGAGGTAGATCATACCTAAAAACTGCACGCTAGCCGTTGCTAGAGCAAGGCCCTTTACGCCAAGATCAAAGCTAAAGGCAAAAAGATAGCAAAAAAATGCATTGATAAAAAGGCCGCAAAATAGCCAGTTGCGGTAGCTTTTAGTATCGCCAAGCGCGACTAGAACGCCGTTAAGCGATTTTATAAGCAAGAAAAATGGAGCTGCAAGAAAGATGACACCAGCGTAGTCAAGTGCCTCTTTGATGTAGTGATGATCGGCGCCTAAAAGAATTAGTAAATTTGGCGCTAGCAAGTAGCCACATAGCCCCATAAATAGGGCAAAAAGAAGCACAAAGACGATGCCATTTGAGGCGTAAAGTTTAGCCAATTTTGGTTTGTTTGCGCCTAGACTATTGCCTATTAGCGCGGTGAGTGCCGAGCCAAAGCCAAGCCCGATGCCAACGATACTTAGATAGAGCAAAAAACTCATCGCCATGCCAGCAACTGCTATGGTAGAAATTTTAGCGGCGAAAAATGTGCCAGTGACGTTGTAAAGGGTGTTAAACATCATGCCCACGCCAGCTGGCAGTGAGAGTGAGATGATTAGTTTATTTAGTGGGTCTTTTAGTAAGTCCAAGCAGCCTTCTTGTTAAATTTCATATGAGCTAAGTTCTATCAAATTTCCATCAAAGTCGTAAATATATAAACTCTTCATTGCCCCAAGTGCTCCATTTCGCCTAACGACGCCAAGCTCGATCTCTACGCCTTTTGCAAGAAGCTCTGAGCGCACGTCTTCTATGTTGTCTTCAACTATTAAACATATATCAGCACTGCCCTTTGTTGGATGCTTTGCCGCAGGTAAAAACTCGCCCTCAAACCTATGTAAATTTATCTTTTGTGAGCCAAAATTTAGGCTAATGTGACCGTCTTTCTGAGCTAGTCGCATGCCTAAAATGTCGCAGTAAAATTTAAGCGCCTCTTTAACGTCGCTTACTACGATCACGATGTGATCTAAATTTTTTATCTGCATTTTGGCTCACATTTTTATTTTTGATCTCTTAAAGCCCTTTTTCTAGCGTAGATATTTAGGCATTCAACCGCTAGTGAGAAGCCCATCGCAAAGTAGATGTAGCCTTTTGGCACATGCACGCCAAAGCCATCAAGCACGAGCGCAAAGCCAACAAGCACCAAAAAGGCAAGTGCGAGCATTTTTATCGTTGGGTTGTTATCGACAAATTCTGAGATCGCCTTTGAGGCAAACATCATCACACCAACTGCGATGATGACGGCAAGTATCATGATATCGATATGTTGAGCCATACCAACTGCGGTGATAACGCTATCAAGAGAGAATACTATGTCTAAAATACCTATTTCTAGGATAGTCGCAAAAAATCCTGGATGAGATTTGCTCTCGTGAGCCTCTTCATGCTTGCCAGTGGCGTTTGCGTGGATCTCCATTGATGATTTTACTATCAAAAATAGACCGCCTATTATGAGCACTAGATCGCGCCCAGTGATGCTAAGCTCGCCTATGCTAAAGAGCGGCTTTGTAAGCTTCATGATCCAAAATAGCGAAAGTAGCAGTATGATCCTAGTGATCATCGCAAAGCCAAGCCCTAAAATGCGGCCTTTGCCCCTTTGCTCTGGTGGCAGTTTGCCTACTAAAATAGCGATAAATATGATGTTATCTATGCCTAAAACTATCTCCAAGCCAGTTAGCGTAAGTAGCGATATCCACGCCTCTGGCGAACTTATCCATTCAAACATTCGTTGTTTCCTTTGTTAAGATTTTTATTATGCTTTGGGGCAAAATTTCATGCTCTATGGCGTGAATTTTAGCCTCCCAAGTCTCCAAGCTCATGCCATCTTCACGCTCAAACGCCCTTTGCGCGATCAGTTTGCCCCCGTCAAGCTCCTCACTCACATAATGCACGCTCACACCGCCTATCATCATGTCGCTCTCAAAGCTCTCCTTTATCGCATGCGCGCCCTTAAAAAGCGGTAGGATAGAGGGATGAAGGTTTATGGCTTTGATCTGTGCCGTGAAAACCGGCGTTAGTATCCGCATAAAGCCTGCAAGCACCGTTAGATCAGCCCCACTTTTTAAAATTTGCTCCACCAAAGCGGCGTCAAATTCCTCACGATTTTTAAATTTAGCGCTTTCTATTATCGTCGTTTCAAGCCCAAATTTTTTAGCACGCTCTATGCCAAATGCACCAGGCTTGTTACAGATACAAAGGCAAACTTCGATCTTTACGCCGTTAAAAATTTGATTATGAACTTTTTTAAGTATCGCTTCTAAATTTGAGCCACTGCCGCTAAAAAGCACGGCTATCTTTTTTGTAAGCATTTTACTCCTTTGATGATGTCTGTTGGCTCTAGCGCGTAGCTGTTTTTGCCAAAATTTCTAAGGCTAAGCGCGTGAGCTAAAGTGGCTGAAATGGCAGCACCAAGAGGCTCGTAGTCCTGAGCCAAAAGTGCTAGCACAAGACCGCTTAGCACGTCGCCACTTCCGCCTTTTGCAAGCGTGTTTTTGCCATAAGGCATGACGTAAATTTGCCCCTCTTTGGCGATTATAGTGTTTGCCCCTTTTAGCACAAGAACGGCATTAAATTTCTCGCTCCAAGCCTTAGCGTAAGCGTATCTGTTTTCTTGCAAGGTTTGCACATCTATATCGGCTATTTTGCAAATTTTTAAAAGCGAGCAAAACTCCTTTGGATGAGGTGTCAAGACGCAGTTTTTGCTTAGTAGATCAAGTACTTTTGGGCTGTAAAAGATATCAGCGTCAAGCACAAGCTTTTTGCCCTTTAAATTTTGCACCTCAAGCTCTTCTACGCCATTTTTACCAAGCCCCATACCAAGGGCTCCAGCGTTCATTTTCTCGCTTATCTTGCTAGCTTGCATGATATGCGTTGGTAAATTTAAACTCTGCTCGCCTATCACGCTAACTAGCCCAGCCCCAAAGGCAAATGCCGCCTTTGCGCAAAGCTTGCTTGCTCCCAGGTGCTCGCCAGATATGATAAATGCGTGGCCAAAGTCGCCCTTATTTACGCACTGATTTTTTCTATCTGGTAGCTCAAGATCGCATTTTTCAAGCAGGTGATAGTCGCTTTTGCACTCGTAGTTTTGCGAGCTTACGCCAAGAGTGGCGACCTTTATCTTGCCAACGTAGTCCTTTGCCGCGTCGCTATAAAGCCCTAGTTTTTTAGCTCCCATCGTGATAGTAGCGCCTGCTTTTACGCAAGCGCCAAGCACCTTGCCATCGTTACTTAGCCCACTTGGCACGTCGCAAGCGATGATGTAAGCAGGGCTAGCGTTTATCTTTGAGATGAGAGTGACTAAATTTTGATCCAAAGCTCTATTTAGTCCTGAGCCAAAAAGCCCGTCTATGACGCATTTTGCACTATTTAAGCTATTTTCTACCTCTTTGCTCTCACGCACACCAGCAAATTTAGCTCGCTCGAGCTGTTTGGCGGCTAGTGGCTTTAAATTTTTACTAGCTAGGATAAATTCACACTCATACTCGCCCTCTAGCATCCTTAAAGCACAAAGCACGTCAGCGCCGTTGTTTCCGCCACCGCAAACACCAAGCACTCTCTCGCCTTTTTTAAATTTCTTACGGATAAAATTTGCTATGGCTGTGGCTGCATTTTCCATTAAAAGCTCTTCGCTAAGGCCAAATTTCTCGCTCGCTAGCTCGTCCAAAACTCTCGTGTCTAAATATAAATTTTTCATTCTATGCCCTAAAACTAAGCGCCTCTAAGATGTGCGGCTTTAAAATTTGCTCACTCTCATCAAGATCGGCGATGCTTCTAGCCACTCTAAGCGTCCTTTTTATGCCCCTTTGAGAGAGATTGTACTTCGTGGTGGCCTTTTGTAAAATTTCACTTGCCTCAGCGTCTAGCGTGCAAAATTTAGCCACCTGCGCGTCATTTAGCTTGCCATTTAGCTCCATTTGATCACGCTTTTTTTGAAATATAAAGGCTTTTAAAACCATCTCGCTCATCTGCTGCGAGCTCAAACTAGCCTTGTCGCTTGGCGAGCTCTCGTCCATCGCGACTTTCAAGTCTATACGGTCAAGCACTGGGGCAGAAATTTTGGCTTTGTAGTTTTTGATCTCATTTTCACTGCATTTGCAGTTTAGATTGCGTGAGAATAAATTTCCACAAGGGCATGGATTTTGTGCGGCGACGAAGATAAATTTAGTCTCATATGTCACTTTTGAATTTACCCTTGCAATGTGGATTTGATTATCTTCAAGTGGCTCTCTTAGGCTTTCTATCACCTGTTTAGGAAAGTGTGGGAACTCATCAAAAAATAGCACTCCGCCATTTGCAAGTGCGATCTCACCGATCTTAGCGACGTTTGAGCCACCGCCAAAGATCGAGCTTTTTGTCGAGGTGTGATGTGGTGAGCGAAAGGCTCTAGTGCTTGTAAATTCGCTATCTTGCAAATTTAGCGAGCGGTAGGCGGCCGACTTTAGCACTTCTTCTAGGCTTTGTGGCGCCATGATATAAACTAGGCGTTTTGCGCACATGCTCTTGCCGCTGCCTGGGCTGCCTTCAAATAGGATATTGTGCATGCCAACGGCTGCGATGACGCAGGCTCTTTTGGCTCTACCTTGACCCAAAACGTCCTTAAAATCAAGCTCGTAATTTAAATTTGGAACATATTTTTTGCCGCCAACTTCTATCACATTTGAAAATAGCTCGTGCGTGGCGTTAAAATGAGTGCTTTTAGCAAATTCTGCGTCGCTAAAAAACTTTATCGCCTCTTCTAGTGTGCCAACGCCGTAAATTTCTAAATTTGGGATCATAGAAGCTTTGGGCGCTATCTCACTAGGCACTAAAATTTTTGCATTTTGCACCTGCGTGCTTAAAAAAAGTAGGATCGAGAATAAATTTGCCGTGCTTTTTACGCTGCCGTCTAGCCCAAGCTCGCCAAAAACAAAAATTTTCTCTAAGCTTTTTGCCTTTTGAAGGGCGATGAGAAGGGCTATGCTTAGATCAAAGTGTGAGCCACTTTTTGGTAGGTCTGAGGGGGATAAATTTATGGTTATTTTTTGCGCTGGAAAGGCAAAGTCAAGTGCCAAAAGTGCCGCCTTTACGCGCTCTGTGCTCTCTTTGATGCTAGTGCTTGCAAGACCCACGATGCTAAAGCCAGGAAGCCCACGAGAAAAGATCGACTCAACATCAATGATCTTTAGTCCATCGCCGTATGTAGCACATTTTAAGGACTTCATGATGTCTTTTCTTTTTTTTGCTTTTTGTATTCCTTGTCGAATTTTTTGCGTTTGTTAAAGCCTATTTTTTCTATAAAAAGATGTCCGTCTAGGTGGTCATTTTCATGCTGGATAGCGATCGCTAGTAGCCCGTCAGTTTTTAAGGTCTGCTCTTTGCCAAAGCGGTCTTGAAATTTGATGCTAACGACCTCACTTCGCTTAACGTCCTCGTAGTAGCCAGGCACGCTAAGGCAGCCCTCTTGATAGACGCACTCGCCCTCACGTAGCTCAAATTTTGGGTTTATGATCTCGATTAAATTTTCTTTATCTTGCACGCCCTCTTCGTTGGCTAAATTTATGATGAAAATTCTCTTTGCAACGCCTATTTGTATGGCTGCAAGACCGATGCCCTCTTTTGCGATCATCGTCTCATACATATCATCAAGAAGTTTGTGAAGCTTCTCATCGAAAACCTCAACCTCTTTTGAAATTTCATAAAGTTTTTTATTTGGATAGGATAAAACTTCTAGGATCAAACTAATTCTCTGCTTTCTCGTCTAAAAATAGTGGCTCATTTAGGTCTTGGTTGGTCTCTAGTTTGTCAAGTGCGTGAGATAGCAGCTCTTCGGTGCTCTTTGTCTTTGAGATCATGCTTGAGACGATCTGCACATCTAGTTTGCACTCTTCGTTGTCGATCTTCCATGGCATAGATGAGAGCATGTTTAAAATTCTCGCGCACGCTTGCTTTGTGCCGTTTTCGTCAGTGTATTTCATCACCATAGCAAAGCAGCCATCGCCGTAGTGTGCGACTATATCGCTTCTACGTGAAGTCCTTAAAAGAAGCTGTGACATGCTTTTAAACATATTGTTTCGCTCTTTTAAATTTTTAACGCGATTTGCAAATTTATCTTTTATCTTAACTAGCAAAAATGAGGCATTATAGCCGTAGCGCCTAACAGACTCGATCTCGCTGCTTATGGTCGCTACTAGAAATTTCTTGTTATAGACCTCGTAGGTCGTGTCGTAGATCGACTGCTCTTCGATCGCCTTAAACATCTTGCCGACCTCTTCATAGCTCATCTTGATGACATCAAGGTGCTTATCCATGAGGTCGTTTAGCTTGATAAGGTCTTGGTTAAAGGCGCTTAAAACGTTTTGGAGCGCAAGGACATTTGTATTGTTCTTAAGCCCATCCATACGCTTTTGCACTAGGCCTCTCATAACGCCTAAATTTTTATAGATGAGCACGACAGCTTGAAGCATGCTCTTTATCTGGATAAAGCCTTGTTTTACCTCTTTTTCGATAGAGATGTTGCCATTTGTCGGCACTGAGCTTTCAGAATTTGCCACAATGATATCGCCGATCTCTTTTCTAAACTCATCTGACTGCCCATCAAGCATTTTTTCAAAATATATTGAGTAGTTTGTCGGTGTAGATGGGACGTTGTCGTCACTTAACTCGTGCAAAACGTCCTCTGAAAATTTATAGATATTTACCTTTTCTTTTTTGACAGCTGGTTTTGCTTCAGCTGCTTTTTTCTTTGGATCTGGTGCGTTATCTATCTTTATCACTTTGGGCCTTATTTAAAACTTTTCTCCAAAATTTTATCGACAAGTCCGTATTCTTTAGCCTCTGCTGAGCTCATAAAGAAGTCGCGCTCAGTATCTTTTACGATCTTGCTTAGCTTTTGGCCTGTATTTTTTGCCAAAATTCCATTTAAAATTTCTTTCAAACGTAAAATTTCACGTGCTTGTATCTCGATATCAGTCGCTTGTCCTCTTGCGCCGCCAAGTGGTTGGTGTATCATGATACGAGAATTTGGCAGTGCATATCTCTTGCCAGGTGCGCCACAGCTTAGCAAAAACGCGCCCATACTAGCAGCCTGACCGATGCAGATCGTGCAAACATCTGGCTTTATATAGTTCATCGTGTCATAGATGCTAAAGCCACTTGTTATCACTCCGCCTGGTGAGTTTATATAAAGGTAGATATCTTTGTCTGGATCTTCAGCCTCTAAAAATAGCAGCTGAGCGACGATAGAAGCAGCCATGCCGTCCTCTATCTCGCCACTTAGCATAACGATCCTGTCTTTTAAAAGACGGGAGTATATATCATAGCTTCGCTCACCTCTACTAGTTCTTTCAACTACGACAGGAACGTAATAGCTCATTACTCAGCCTTCTCTTTTTTGCTTGCTTTTTTCTCGTCTTTTTCTTTATTGAAAAGCTCGCTAAATAGCTTCTCTTCGATCATCGACATTTTTATAGCTGGAAGCATGCCTTGGTTGCGGTACATCTCAAGGTGCGCTTTTGGATCTTGGCCGCTTCTATACGCCTCAAAATAGATCGCTTGAACGACCTCTTGATCGCTCACTTTCACGCCTCTTACGCGAGCTAGCTCATCGATGATGAAAGTTAGGCGAACGCTATTTTCAGCATCTTTTCTATACTCGTCACGTTTTTTAGCTAGAGCATCTTTGTCTTCTCTAAATTTCTTCATATCGTCTGGAGTAAATGTGCTCCACGCGTTTCTAAACTGCATATCGATCTCTTGCTCGACGATATTTTTTGGCACATCAAATTTAAATTTCTCAACCGCAGCTTCAGCAAATTTTGGTTTTAGCTCTTCATTTATAAGCTTATAAATTTTCTCTTGACGAATTTGCTCTTTTATGCGCTCTTCAAGTAGCTCTTCGGTTGGTTTTTCTTCGTTTGGAAGGATAGTTTTTAGCATCTCTTCGTCTAGTTTTTCAGGGATCTTTCTCTCTTGAATTTCATGAAGTTTGATTTTAAAAGTAGCGTCTTTGCCAGCTAAATTTGCAGCGCCGTAGTTTTCTGGAAATTTAACCTCGATATCTTTTTCGCCGCCAGCTTTTATGCCTACCATGCCGTCTTCAAAGCCTGGGATGAATTGATTTGAGCCGATCTCAAGCACGTAGTTTTCAGCCTTGCCACCTTCAAATGCAACGCCATCAACAAAGCCCTCAAAGTCAAATTTAGCAAAATCGCCTACTTTTAGGCCTCTTTTGCCATCTACTTTTTCAAGCGGAGCTATCATTTTTAGAAGTTCAGTTTTCTTCTCATCGATATCTTTTTTCAAAACGCGTGGGTTTGAAAACTCAGGTATCAAGCTCTCATAGCCACTCACATCGACGCTTGGCTTAAATGAAACTGTTAGCTCAACGTCGATCTTGTCATCTTTTTTGTCAAATTTTGAAACGATAGGCTCGCCGATAAGGTCGTCATTCTTCTTGCCTGCTTTTTTGATAGCCTCTTCGACTACATCTCTTAAGACATCTTGCTCAGCGTCGTTTGTTAGCTCTTTCTCGTAGCGTTTTAGCACAACAGCGACTGGCACATGGCCTTGTCTAAAGCCGTCTACTTTCATAGTTTTTGCCGCTTTTTTTGCTAGTTTTTCTACGCTAGACTTTATAGCATCTGCACTTACAGTCGTGCTTGCTAGGGTATTTACGCTATCTAGAGCTTTGATTTTGATTTCCATCGAATTCCTTTATGAATACAAATTTTTAGCCCAAAATATAGCAGAATTTTCCTTATTTCATTGTAAATTTGTAAATTTTTATAGATATAAAAGGCGTTTTAACGTAGAATTTGGCGATAAAATTATGGAGAAAATTTATGCAAGAGAGTTTTGAAAATTCAGTTAAAAATATGCTAACTATCATCGGTGAAGATCCAAACAGAGAGGGACTTATTAAAACCCCAGAGCGCGTTTATAAAGCTTTTAAATTTCTAACTAGCGGATACGAGCAGGACCCAAAAGAGGTGCTTGGTGACGCTCTTTTTACTAGCTCAAATAACGAAATGGTTTTAATGCGAAACATCGAGTTTTACAGCCTTTGCGAACACCATTTGCTTCCAATAATTGGCCGTGTGCATGTGGCATACATCCCAAATGGCAAGGTCGTTGGCCTTAGTAAAATTCCACGCATGGTAAATATCTACGCCAGACGCTTGCAAATTCAAGAGCAGATGACCGAGCAGATCGCAAAGGCGCTTGAGGACGTTATCGCTCCAAAAGGCGTTGGCGTAGTCGTTGAGGCCAGGCATATGTGCGTCGAGATGAGAGGCGTGGAGAAGATAAACTCAACTACTACGACCTCTGCACTTAGAGGCTGCTTTATCAAAAATGCAGACACAAGGCGGGAGTTTTTCTCACTTATAAATTCGCCTAGGGAAACGCATTTTTGAGTTTAGAGCGTATAAATTCAAGGCTTAAAGAGGGCGTGAAGCTTTCAAATACCTTTGGCGTCATCACAAAGATCACAGCTACCACGATAGAGATCACCGGACTTCGCCCAAGTATCGGTGACATCGTGCGCATAGTCGCAAAAGACAAGAGCAAAAACGGCCTTGGTATGGTGACGCAGATAAAGACAGATGGCGCTTATATCAGCCCATTTGGCTTTGTCGAGGGCTTTAGGATAGGCGACTTTGTCTATGAGAGCGATCAAGGCATGAGCATACCTGTAGGGCCAAATTTGCTTGGCCGTGTGGTCGATCCATTTATGAAGCCCATTGACGGCAAAGGGGCGATTGATACAACTGAATATATGCCGATCATGAGAGCGCCGATAGATGCGATGAAAAGAGGGCTTATAAACGAGCCTTTTAGTGTTGGGATAAAGACGATAGACGGGCTGCTTACTTGTGGTAAAGGGCAAAAGCTGGGGATTTTTGCAGGTTCAGGCGTAGGCAAATCAACCCTTATGGGGATGATCGTAAAAAACACTCTTGCGCCCATAAAAGTAGTCGCGCTAATAGGCGAGCGTGGCCGTGAGGTGCCTGAATTTATCGAAAAAAACCTAGGCGGCGACCTGGAGGGCACCGTCATCATTGTAGCGACCAGTGATGATAGCTCGCTCATGCGAAAGTACGGTGCATTTTGTGCGATGAGCGTGGCTGAGTACTTCAAACAGCAGGGCAACGACGTGCTTTTCATCATGGATAGCGTCACTCGTTTTGCGATGGCGCAGCGTGAGATCGGCCTTGCACTTGGCGAGCCACCGACCTCAAAGGGCTATCCGCCAAGCTCGCTCACACTCTTGCCACAGCTAATGGAGCGTGCCGGCAAAGAGGAGGGCAAGGGCAGTATCACGGCATTTTTCACCGTGCTAGTCGAGGGCGATGATATGAGCGACCCCATAGCTGACCAAAGCCGCTCTATCCTAGACGGCCACATCGTGCTAAGCCGCGAACTAACGGACTTTGGCATCTACCCACCTATCAATATCCAAAACTCGGCCTCACGTGTCATGGGCGACGTCATCGGCAAAGAACACAAGCTAAATGCGATGAAATTTAAGCGTCTTTACTCGCTTTTAAAAGAAAATGAGGTCCTACTTCGCATCGGCGCATATCAAAAGGGCAGTGACAAGGAGCTCGACCTTGCGATCTCGAAGAAAGAATTTATGGAGAATTTCTTAAAACAAAGCTCAGAAGAGGCCTTTGCGCTTGAAGAGGTCGAAGAGCTGCTTGATAAGATCAATCAGTAAATTTTTGTATAAATTTGACTACTAAAATTTCATAGCCTTTTAAATTTTTTATTATTAAAAAGATCGATAAATTTGCTTTTTGGTGCGAAAGGCGCTGTTGTGAAAAGCATGGTAGTATAGGGTTTTGCTATGTTAAATTTCATGGAGTGGTCGGCTTTTGTGTTAGGCAAAAAACGATAAAGTGTTATAAAAAAGCAGTCACGCTAGCGCTTTAAATGGCAGATAAAATTTAGAGTTTTTGGCTTTTTTGTTAAAAATGCTTGTTCGTAAAATGCGGTAGTAAATTTTGAAGCGGTGAGCTAAATTTGCAATGGCATTTATCTTACTTGTAGCTTTTGCAAATTTGCATAGACAAAACAAAATTTAATGCAAAAGCATAGGCAACTAGAGATACGCACTTTGTGCGCTTGATGTTTAAGGCAGATTGGATAAATTTCAAAATTTTGCGGTTTTTGAGATAAAAGCTACCATTTTGCAAAGGCTGTGGTCGTGAATTTGGGGCAAGTGATCGAGTTAAATTTATACTATGTGGTTTTGGGTGGTATCCAGCCTATCTTAGTTTTTGCGAAAATTTAATTGTAAAAACAAAAAAATCACGTTTAGTTTGGCAAATACTGATATTTTAGACTTTGCCTCGTGATGCAAAGCGTATATTTAAAAAGCGTAAGAGAATTACGCCAAAGATCGAATTTGTTTCGCACTTTCTATAAAATTTTTGGTGGCAGGCTTCTTGTAAATTTAATAGACAAAAGCAAATTTGATATCCGCACTTTGGTGTTTGCAAAAGCTTTCAACATATTTTAGGAAAAGCCCAAGAATAAGCCTATCTTTTTTATCGCCAAAGCTTAAATTTAGCTCGCGTTTTGCGTGATTTTAGCGGCAAAACTCGTCTAAATTTTATTGAGTAAAGCAAATTTCTCATCATTCCAGCGGTTTTGTGTAACGCAAAGTCAAATTTATAAAATAAGATAAGGTCTAAGAGCCAAACCCCATCTTTTTATCTTCGCCAAAGCTTGAGTTTAGCTCACGCTCTATCGTGGTTTTGAAGTCCTCAAAGGTAAAAATCCCATCATCTTTTATCGCAACTTTTAAGGCGGTATTTTTTAGCGCAAGGACGATCTGTGCGCCACTTAGGTTAAACTCAGCCAGCCTTTCTACGCTAAAGCCATCTTCAAAGCTCGCATTTTCAGGCAAAATTTTACGCCAAATGGCGAGCCTGCCGTTATAATCAGGCTTTTTAAACTCGATTTTGTAGTCAAACCTTCTAGAAAACGCCACGTCAAGGCTTTGTAAGAAATTTGTTGTAGCGATCAGCACGCCTTCAAAGCGCTCTATCTGCTCTAAGAAGATATTTTGCATTTGATTATGCATCTTTTCAGCCCCACTCGAGCTCTCCACTCTCGTGCTTAAAAACTGATCGGCTTCGTTTAGTAAAAGCACCGGCTCGCTGCCACTTTTTTTGCAAATTTCTTTGTAAGTGTCAAAAATTTTCCTTACATTTTGCTCGCTCTCGCCGACATATTTGCTTAAAATTTTTGAGCAGTCAAAGCTTAAAATTTGCTTCTTTAGGCTCTTTGCAAGCCCAACGGCACTCATGGTCTTACCAGTACCAGGCTCGCCGTAAAAGATGATCTTAGCGTCTATATTTTTCCTAGTTTTTATGCCCCAGCTGCTAAGTCTAGCTAGCACTTTTTTATCGACTTGCTTTAGTATCGTGCTTAAAAGCTGCTTTGTCTTTTCGTTTAGCACGACATCTTCTAGGCTCGTTACTGGCTCTATTAGCTCAAAAATTTCTTGCTCTTTTACCAGGCTTTCGATCTTGATTTTCTTGCTGTTTTTGTCATTTTTTGGGTGCATTATGCTTTGCAAAATTTCTTCGTTTATAAAAAAGCTCTTGCTTACGTTGCCATAAGCGTTTAAAACCTCGTCATAGTCGATAAGTGCGCCCTCTATGAGCCTTGAGCCGTCCTCTAAAAGAGTGCGATTTTTGATGCGCTCAAGCTCATCTTTGCTTATTAGCCCAACAAGCGTGTTTAGGTCGCGACCATTTTCAAAGTCGCCCGCATACTCCTCTTTTAAAAGGGCTAAAAATATGATCTGTTCTTTTTCATCAAGCGAATTTTCTTTAAAAATTTGCTCTATCTTTAGGCTGATCTTGCTTAGTTTTACGCGCTCATTTATGCGCTTTGTAAGCTCAGAAATTTGCTCATTTATGCGCTTTTTAGCGTCATTTGAGCCATCGCCAAAAATAGCGGCCTTTGAGTAGAGCTCTATTTTTAAAAACTGATCTTTTAAATACTCCAAATGATCTTCATAAGCTGTTTGCTCTGGCAGGCTTATATCAGCGTTGCCATCTTCTAGGATTTTTAAAAATGTAGCTGAGAGTGAAATTTCAGAGTGAAGTAGCGAAAGTAGCCCTTGGCTAGAGCTTTTTTGCGGGCTCTCTGGCATTTTAAAAAGGCCGTAGTTTTGCACTATCCAGCCACTATCAAGCAAATTTTTTATAAATTTAAGGTATAAAAGCTGCTTGTCATTTTGCGTGCCAAAAACAGCCCCAAGCAGCTCATAAACGCTCATGCTAGCTGTTCCTTGCACGTAGGCTTTGCTTAGATATTTTAAAATTTCTCCCTCTTCATCTCCGCACTTTATCAGCTCGTAAATTTTGCTTTTTTTGAGGTCTTGGTTTAGAAAATCAAGCAGATATTTCACTAAATTTTATCCTTTATCTGCTCTTTTAGTACGCGTTTTAGCACCTTGCCAGTTGCGTTTCTAGGCAGCTCCTCGGCAAAATAAATACTTTTTGGAATTTTGAAATTTGCTAAGTTTTTCTTTAGATGCTCTCTAACCGTCTTTTCATCAAGATCCATGCCATCTTTTACCTGTATGAAAGCTACGACCTCTTCGTCTGCATGCACATCTTTTACGCCGATGACTGCTGCAGCCTCGACGGCTTCAAGTTTATAGATGACCTCTTCGATCTCGCGCGGATAGATGTTTATGCCCTTTGATATGATGAGGTCCTTTTTGCGATCAACGATGTAGATAAAGCCCTCTTCATCGATCTTACCAAGGTCTCCAGTCTTTAGCCAGCCATTTATGATGGTCTCATCTGTCACGCCTGGCATGCCGTAGTAGCCTTGCATGACGCAGTCACCTTTTACGATGATCTCGCCTATCTGCCCGACTGGTAGCTCCATCATCTCATCATCTACGATCTTGACCTCATAGCCATTTAGCGCAGGCCCCACGCTTAGAAGCTTTTGCTTGTCAAATAAATTTGCCGCTACGACTGGCGAGCATTCGCTAAGGCCGTATCCTTCAACTAGCGTTGCACGCGGGAATTTCACTCTAAAATCATCGATCGTTTGCTTAGCAAGCGGAGCAGCACCACTTACAAATAGCCTTATACGGTTAAACCATCTAAAATACCAAGGAATTTTTGCCTTGCCGATGGCTGTATAGATGGCTGGGATACCTAAAAATACAGTGACTCTTTTAAGCAGCGTCTGTTTTAGCACATTTGAAAATGGAAAGACCGATCTTACAAGCACCATCGAAGCGGCTGCATATATCGGTAAAAGCACCATAGCTGTGAGCGTAAAGCTATGAAACATCGGCAAAAATACGATAAATCTATCGCTTTTTTTAACCTTAAAACGCTCATGAGCACCGATGACGTTTGAGAAGATATTTTTATAGCTTATCATAGCACCCTTTGGCTTGCCTGTGGTGCCTGAGGTGTAGATGATGTGCATGAGATCGTCTATTTTAGGGTATTTCGTGATGCTTAGAGTGTATTTGTGATTTAGTGCTTCGCTGAAATTTACATTTTTTACAACGCCGTTATTTTCATAGCCCTTGCTCATATCCTCTTTTGAAATTTGTGGCGTAGAAGAGAGATAGGCACTCTCGCCATACTCCTCATCAACGCTTACATAGTCGTCTTTTGAGGCGCTTTGAAGTTTTTTTGGCGTTTGACCGATCCAGATGATCTTTCTTAAAATTTCAAGCTCACTAAGTGCGATTAGCTCCTTTGCAAGAGAGCTAGAGGCAAAGAGCACCCTTGCGCCGCAGTCATTTAAGATATACTCAAACTCATTTGTTTTTAAAAAGGTATTCATCGGCACCGCAACCGCACCGATAGCCGTGATAGCAAGGTATGAGATGATAAATTCTTTTGAATTTGTCACCGCCATAGCCACTTTGTCGCCAAAATTTACACCACAAAGCTGCAAATAAGCCGCCACTTTATCGACATTTTGCTTTAGTTCGTGGTATTTTAGCTTCTCTTTTTCATCAAAGATCGCTATCTGGTTTGGACTCTGCTTTGCTACTTTGGTCAAAATTTCATAAAAATTATTATAAGAGTATTGCATTTTTAGCCCTAGAAAGAGTATTTAAATGTCGTTGCAACTATCTGAATGCCACTTGTGTCAAATTCTCCAGACATTGAGCCGACGCCAGTTTTTATACCTGTTGCACGCTTTTTGTCTCGGTGCTGATAGAGATAGCCTAGCCCTAGCTCTAAATTTGGCGTAAATTTATAGTTTGCCCCAAATGAATATGCCTGAGATGTGGTGTTTGGAAGCTCTAAGCCAGTGTGCTCGCTGCTAGTGATATCTTCATCGTATGAAAAGCCAGCCATTAGCCTAAGCTTCTCATTTACGTCGTAAGCAAGACCTAACCTATATGTGTTTGTATCCTTTGCATTTTTAATGACTGGATCGTCCATAAACATTTTAAAAGCAGGGTGGTGTGAATGAATAGCCGTCTTGTCGTCATATTCAAAGTCATAGTCTTTAAATTTAGACCAGTAAGTGCGCTCGAAAGCTAGCAAGAGGGTAAAGTCGCTAAATTTATACCCAGCTGCAAGCACTAGCTGTGCAGGTAGAGGGATCTCAACTCTTGTTTTGCCATGATAGCTTATAGGTGCAAACTGGCCGTTAAAATCAGCATCAGCGCTACCTTTAAGCTCTAAATTTACCTTCGAGCGGTAAGTCACGGCAAAGCTAAGCTCCTGGGTAGGTCTATATGTAAGAGCGACGTTGTAGCCGTAGTTTATGCCATCGCCTTGTATCTCTCTGTAGCCAAAACGTCCAAAGTCGCTTGCTATCTTGCCCTTGCTATAAACGCCTCTAGCGCCCAAAGCAATGGCAAGTTTGTCATTTATGCGGTAAGCTACGGTTGGATTTAGCTCGACAACTTGTAGTTTAAACCTCTTGCCAGTAAAAGCTGTCTCTGGATCCTCCCACGAGATGCCAACAGCAGCAGGCACGGCAAGGGCTAGTCCAAATCTCCAGTTTTCATAAATTTCTGGCGTTACAAAGCTAAATGTGCCGGCTAGTGAGTCAAATTTCTTTGAGCTGTAGCTCTTGCCATCATCGCTTTTAAAGTCGATGGAATTTATATGAAACCAACCAAGCGTGCTTTCAAAATGGTGAAGCCCGTCTAAAAACATCATATTTGCAGGGTTAAAATAAGCCGCATCAGCCCCAAAACTAAAGGCTACGTTACTAGCAGCAAGCCCTAAAGAATCAGCACTTTGCTCAGGGACCTTATAACCCCCAGCATTTAATAAAGAACACGTCGCAACAATGCTTAAAAGCACTCTTTTCATAGCTTTTCCTTTTCTAGGTTTCTTAAAATTTTGATCTCATCTTCCCAAATACTCTCATCAATCGTCTCTAAAATCAAGGGAATTTCGCCTATTTTATCATCATTTATTATATTTTCAAAAGCGCTAAGCCCAAGCTCGCCCTTGCCAAGGCTCTCATGCCTATCTTTTTTTGAGCCAAGCCCAAATTTAGCGTCATTTAGGTGCATGCCAGATAGAAATTTATAGCCTATCGTCGCATCAAATTCGTCCATCGTCTTAGCGTAAGCCTCTTTGCTTCTTAGATCGTACCCAGCGGCAAATGCGTGGCAAGTATCGATGCAAACGCCAACCCTGCTTTCATCGTCTGCTCGCTCGATCAAATACGCCAGCTGCGCAAAGTCAAAGCCTAAATTTGAGCCTTGTGCGGCTGTGTTTTCGATGACAAGCTTTACGCCGCTTGTTCGTTTTAGCGCTTCGTTTATGCATCTAGCGATGTTATCTAGGCACTCTTTCACGCTTATTTGCTTTAGGTGCGAGCCTGGGTGAAAATTTAAAAGCTTTAGTCCAAGCTTGCTAGCTCGTTCTATCTCGTCTATAAAGGCTTCAAGGGATTTAGCTCTTGCCTCTTTTTCAGGATGACCTAAATTTATGAGGTAGCTTGCGTGTGGCAAGACGTGATCGGCGCTTATGCCAGAGGCTTTTAAATTTGCTTTAAACTGCTCTATCTCGCCCTTGCTTAGCTCTTTTGCGCTCCACTGACGCTGATTTTTTGTAAAAAGCGCAAAGGCATTTGCTCCTATTTTTGCAGCATTTATCGGTGCGTTAAAGACGCCTCCAGCCGCACTTACGTGAGCTCCAATGTATCTCATTTTAACTCTTTTATTATCACTTTTATTTTATTTTTGCTGTCGATAAATTTGACGTAGTTGTCGCAAACTTCGTATTTTATAAAATAAGAACTTAGATCTTGTCTAAAGCCGCACTTTGTGGTGCTTAGACCTTTGCCGTCATAAATTTTTTGCCTTTGCAAAATCTCTTCAAAAAGGCTCTCATAATGCGGCGCTAGAAAAAATTTCTCGTTAAATTCGGTCTTTTTAAAACAAGCGCTATTTACGCAAATTTTGTCCTTTATATTGATATTTGCGGTATTTACGCCAGAGCTATAAATTTGTAAATTTAGATCATTTTTATAAATGTGAAAAAATCCAACATCATTTATCTTTATCATCGGAGAAAATAAAGTGACCTGAAAGGCTTGTGAGCTTTGCGGCGTTTTAGTCGCAACACAGCCTGAAAAAATGAGAGCAGATAATAAAACAAGTGAAAATTTCTTCAACGATTTGTCCTTTTATGTAAATTTAAGTTAAAAAGTAATATAATCCCAACTTCATAACCGACCGTGGCCCATTCGTCTAGCGGTTAGGACATCGCCCTTTCACGGCGGTAACACGAGTTCGAGTCTCGTATGGGTCACCACTTCTAAAAGACAAAATCTTATCCACATAAGCTTTAAAATCTAGTTAATCCAAATCACCCGCTTTTTAAAAACAAATTCTATAATTTTTGTTTTTAAAAAAATAATCAAATTTAACATCTAGTAAAATTTAAAAGAAGAAGCTTTTTTAAGCATAATAAGTAGAAAGCAGTTAAATTTAGCCTTTCAAAAGGCTCTAAATTAACTGCAAATTTTACATCTGATGTGGCTTTCCTAGCAAAAATCCCTGCGCATACGAAATTCCAAATTTCTTTATGTACTCTAAAATTTCTTCGTTGCTCACAAACTCAGCCACGATCTTATAGCCTTGTCTTCTAGCAAAGCTCACGATAGTTTCAACCAAAACCCTTGCGTTTTCGTCAGTTGGTAGCTTTTTGATGATCGAGCCATCTATCTTGATGTTATCTATATCAAGCTCTAAAATTCGGTAGTAGTTAGAGTAGCCAGAGCCAAAGTCATCGATTGAGATTTTACATCCATATTTTTTAGCTCTTTTTATAAATTCATTTGCCATGCCGTAGTCGCTAAGCTCTTCACTCTCTAGCATCTCAAAGCAAACTCTGCTAGGATCAGGGCAGCTCTCTAGCTTTTCATCTAAAATTTCTCTCACACCAGGATCTGTTAGATCCGAGCTTGAAAGGTTGATAGAAAATGTATAGTCTGGATATTTTTTAACTAGATCAAAGGCTAGGGCGATCACTTTTTTTGTTATCTGAAGATAAAGTTGCGTTTTCATCGCGATCTCTAAAAACTCGCCTGGGTAGCGGATCTTGCCGTTTTGATCGACTATGCGCACCAAAACTTCGTAGTATTTTGCCTCTGTCTCATTTTCATGCACGTTAAAAATTCCCTGACACTCGACTATCACCTTGTCGTTTTCTAGGGCATACTCGATGAGTTCGGTTATGAGTTGGTTTTTATAGTATCTCATCTCGATCGCGTCATTTTCTAGGTAGTAGTAGATCTCGTTGCCGCTATCGCTTGCTTGTTGATTAGCTAGGATCGACTGCATTAGGCGGTTTGTTTGCGGCGTGTCATTTGACAAAGAGACGCCAAGAGTTATCTTGATGCCAGGTAGGTTTTCAAATTTACCATCTATATCGATATTCATCCTGCTAAAGTTAAAATACTCTTTTATAAAGCCGATATCTCTAACGATGTCATCGCCTTGATACCAGATGTAAAACGCATCATCTTGAAACCTAAATAGCTCAGCATTTATAGAGTAGGTATCAACGCAGAGTTTTAGCGTATTTGCCACCGCTTTTAGCATGGCTTCGATGACCTTGTTTTGGTAAAAAAATCGCAGCATCTTATAGTTTTTGATGCTTATGCTGATCAAAATTCCATCTTTTTTCGCCTCTATCATCTCAGTTAGGGCAAAGTAGTTGCCAAAGCCAGTTAGCTTGTCGATTGAGGATTGAATTTTTATCTGCTCATTTTTTTGAGTTAGCTCTTTAAGCATGCTAAGCTCTTTTGTCCTATCAAGCTTTATAGCCATGTAGCCCTCTAGCTTACCCTCAAAGAAAAATGGCGCAAAACGCACCTTTTCATAGAGCAGTTTGCCACTTTTTGTTCTGCTTATTAGCTCGTCGCTCTCCCATGAGGTGTGCTTATTTATAGCATTTCTTATCTCAGCATAAAAGCTCTCTGGATGCATATTTGATTTTAAAATTTTAGGACTTTTTCCGACAACATCTTTTAGTTTATATCCACTTTTTGCCTCAAAAGTTTTATTTACATATAAAATTTTATTGTCATTGTCGCAAAAGACTATCGAGCTGTGTCCAGCATCTACTGTTGTTTTTAGAAGTTTTATCTGTTTTAACTGCTTAGCTAGTACCCTTGCTTGGTAAAAAGTTAAAACGCAAAATAGCACAAAGCTGAAAAAACAAAGCAATTGCATTATCACTATATTTCGTATCATTATGCTGTAAGAGGCTAAGGTGTCATCTCTAAATTTTCTTAGTGTTTTTCCAAGTTTTAGATCAACAGAGTCTTTAGCTACGGCACTTAGGTTTTTTGCAAATTCAAGCGCATAAGTTGCCTTGTTTAGCACTAAGATCGCTTTTGTGTCATTTTTGTAGGTATCTTTATATTTTTCTATCTGCTCTTTTGTTTGATTTAGCGTTTCAGGACTGATTATGGCTGAGCTTTTTATCGCATGAAATATCGCATTAAGCGCATCTAGCTTCTTTTCTGATGCTATTTCAAACTCACCTGATAAGATATAAGCAGCCATTGACGAGCTAGCGTAGTTTGACCTATCTACAAGTCTTTGTTTTTTTAAAAAGTCATCGTTTATGACCTTTAAAGTTTTGGCATTTTTCTCTTGGTAAAAGACCTGTATGATGGCATTTAGCTCATCAAGCTTGGTTAAATTTTGATCAAAACTTCTTAAATTTTTATTTACATCGTCGTAGTTTAAGCGAAGTACGTTGTTCTCTAGGGTGAAGCTTAGCTCATTATCTAGTAAGATAAGACTTAAGATCGTATCGTTAAATTTACTAACAGCAGTAACTGCTTTATTTGCCATATAGATGTAAGCTGAGCTAAAGCAAAAGATGATTGCTAGGACGATTAAGATGATATTTGCTTGTCTTTTATTCATTTAGTATCCTAGGTCTGCGTCCATTTAGTGTTAGCAAAAATTTATAAATTTGTCCTATCTCTTCGCTATTTAGCGTATGGATTAGTTGATGATAGCTCACAAAGCCTATGACTTCTTTTAGATCGCTCATTTCGCCACTACTTAGATATGGAGCAGTTCTTGTTACATTTCTAAGCGAAGGCACACGCATAAGGCGCCTGCTCTCACCTGCATCCTTTAAACCCACGTTTTGCATCAAATTTCCACCTAAATTTCTACCATTATGGCAAGCCACACAGCCTACTTTATTAAAGAGCTCAAAGCCCTTTTTTGCCTCAGCGTTTATGGAGTCATCATTGCCAGCTAGATACTCATCAAATGGCGAATCTATGCTTAAAATAGCCTTTTCAAATTCTGCCAAAGCACCTACTATATTTTCATAGTTTATGCCATCATCGTATGCATCATTAAATAAAATCCCATACTCGCCTATGCTTTTTACCTTTTTTACTATCTCATCTTTGTTTGAATTTAGCTCATTTCTAGAATTTATCGACTCTTTTACCTGATCTTTTAAGCTTCTTACTCTTCCATCAGTAAAAAATAGAAAATTTAAAGCCGAATTTAGCACGCTAGGCGGGTTTATAACGCCCTTTTGACTGGTGTAAGATGAGTTTGTACCGCTTAAATTCCAGTATAGGTTGTGGCAAGTTTCGCATGAGTAGTTTTCGGTAGTGCTTAGTCTTTTGTCAAAAAAGAGCTTCTTGCCGATGTAGGCTTGTTTTTCGTTATATTTTGATGAAAGCACTGGCTCAAATGATGAATTTGCGCTCAAAATGCAAAAAGATACTACCATCCAAAATAAAACTTTTTTCATAAAATCTCCATATTCTTAAGCGTCATTATAGCGGAATTATTTTTCATAACTACCAAATCGGCTAAATTGTAAAAAATTTAGTTTTTATTTGCCTTTTGAAAAAAATGTTGTATAATCCGCCAAATTTTTAATTTTCAAGGAGGAAACCATGAAAAAAGGTTTTACAATGATCGAGTTGATCTTCGTGATCGTGATTTTAGGTATATTAGCCGCAGTCGCTATACCAAAACTAGCTGCAACAAGGGATGATGCAGAAGTTGCTAAAGCTGCTACAAACCTCTCTACTTTATTGAGTGATGTTGGCTCTTACTATACTTCACAAGGCAAATTTGCTGGAACTTTGGCTGAGATGACAAACGTGCCATTAACTGATAGCCAGTTGACAGCTGCAGGCAAAAAATGTATAAAAATTGCATTTACAGCTCCAGTAACAACCGATGGTGATACCAAAGGAAAACCAGCTGTTATAACAGTATCAAATGGCGATAATGCTGCAGATGGACTCTGCCCTATTATATTAGGTAATAAAAGTGTAGATAATTTGATAAAAAATAAATTTAAATACATTAATGCTGCTGGCGTTGAAAAAGAAAGTGGTGCTGGCGAGTACCCAGTTAGTGGTCTTAGCGTAGCTTTCTAATACTTCTAAACTCAAATTTTTGGCAAGGAGAAATTCCTTGCCACTCTTCTTTAACTTAATTTTAAAATTTATCTTTCATTTATAAAAATTCTAGCTATAATTTCCCAACTTCAAATTTCAAGGATGAAGTGATGAAAAAAGCTTTTACAATGATCGAACTAATCTTTGTAATAGTCATCATAGGTATATTAGCTGTAGTTGTCGTCACCAAAATAAGCGCCACAAGAGATGATGCGGTCTTAGTAAAGACTATGGCGGAGATTAGAACCGCTATCGAAGAGATAAATGCCTACTATATATCACAAGGCAAACTAGCTCTTGATACTACAAACAATAAAGTTAAATTTAAAGAGATGACAAATGCTGGGGTTATGGATAGCTCTGGCGATCTTGGCTTTTTTGCCAAAAATGAAAGGTGTATTTCATTAAAATTCTTTGATGCAGACCAAAGCTGCTTGGCAGTAGATATCAGCGATCAAGGCTTATGCAAAAAGCTTTGGGAAGTAAGCGCTTTAGCCAGACCATGATAAGGCCAGCACAAGGAGCATTGCCAGTTCATATCAGCTTTAGCGCTGTTCGCATCGTTTTTTAGCTAGATATATTTATCAAAAGCTTAAAGTCTGAAATTTACACTTAATTCTTGAAAATTTATAAAAATAAAGTCCAAAACTAATTTTTTCTTGACAACAATAACATTTTTAGATAGAATGCGACTTTTTAATGAGGTAGTGGCATAAACTTACAAACACGACTCAGGCGGGGTGTAGCGCAGTCTGGTTAGCGCATCTGGTTTGGGACCAGAGGGCCGAAGGTTCGAATCCTTTCACCCCGACCATGTTAAATGGTGAGTGTAGCTCAGTCGGTTAGAGCATCAGATTGTGGTCCTGAGGGTCGTGGGTTCGATTCCCATCACTCACCCCATTTTGGGCGCTCGTAGCTCAATTGGATAGAGCGACAGACTTCGGATCTGTAGGTTATGGGTTCGACTCCTATCGGGCGCGCCACTTGAAAGACTTTATGCGCTCATAGCTCAGCTGGATAGAGCAACGGCCTTCTAAGCCGTAGGCCTCAGGTTCGAATCCTGATGGGCGTACCACTTATTATTGTTGTGCGGATGTGGTGAAATTGGCAGACACGCCAGACTTAGGATCTGGTGCCCCACGGCGTGGAGGTTCAAGTCCTCTCATCCGCACCATCTTTTTTAAACTCCATTTTAAAACTTTCAGAAACTCGATTTTCATTTGAATTTATCAAATTTACTTATTCAAAATTTAGTAGAAATTTTCATTTATCAAATGATCCGCATTAAATTTATAAAATTTTATAGATCAAATTCTTAAATTTACACTTTTGGTAATAAAAATTTAGAAGCGAGTGTAGTAGCGTTGCTAGCTGTCGCTTTTAGTAACGCTTAAAGGCGCGTGTTGATCGGGTTTGATGAGCATTTTGAGCCATTTTTGACGAGTTTGATAACGCACTTTTGACTTAAGAGGATCGATCGGCGTGGGCAGAAAGATCTGTTGATATAAATGCTAGCTTGATAGTTGGCTTGTAAAATGGTGACTGGATAGATGGTTTGTTTTTTTTGGTAGTAGCGCTATTTGTGTTTTTTGTGGGATAAACCAAAGCAAATTCTTGTTTTAAAGGGCTTTTTAGCGCCTGTAATGGTGCTATTTGCGAGTTTAGTGATGCCAGTAAAAACAAATATGTCATCTTAAAGAGCCATTTTGTCCTGCGCCGTAAAATGTGAAAATGGCTATAAAAGCGGTAAATTTATTTATTAATCCAGCGCCTTTGATGTTTAAAACAAAATTTATATGGCAGTATGATTGATATTGAGCCATGAAGAAGTATTATGCATGAAAAAAGTTGTAGCACGACAATGGGCACGAGATGACTTATGAAAGGTACAAATACAAATCTTGATAAGAAAAATTTATGGCTAAATTTGGCAATTTTTATCTTTTCTAGTAATTTCATATCAAAGTTAAATTTACTACTAGGCGAGAAAGTTGCCATTGGGCTGTGAGATCCGCATGAACGTTGTGTGAATATATACGAAAGTGTTGTGGCAACTGCAGTAATGCCTTTGGGTGGGATAGCTGATGTTGGGATGCGCAACTATAAATCCCAATAAGATAAAATAACCTATAAATTTAGCCATTTCTGGTTTAAGCCTTTAATATTTAAGGCGTAAAAATGCCAAATTTAAAATCAAATTTTGAACTATTGGCAAGCATAATCTAGTGCGGCGTAATAACAATAGCAATAGTTTGGTTGCAGCCGAGGCTCTACTGCTAAATTTGAGCGCAAATTTTAAAATTCTAGGGGCTAAATCTAGTTTTTTGGGTTTAAATTTAAAAATTTGGACGCTGCGATTTCAAATAATAAAATAAGCCAAATTTGAAAGGTGGGCAGTAAATTTATCGGGTAAAGACGGCTTTTGTAGGTCGTATAATGTTAATGTTTATCAATGTAGCGAATTGGTTGCGGTTGATATGCCCACTAAATTTAACTACAAAACCAAATGAGATAGAAATTTATGGCTAAATTTGTTTGCTGTGGCTTAAATTCTAGAAGCTGTGATGTTTAAAAAGAGAGTAAATTTACAATGAAGGCGGTAAATTTAAGCTATCTGTGAAATATTTTTCTTTTGTGGATTTGTTGGCAATGCCCTAATGGCACGTGTTAATGAAAAAATGGGGGGTGTAGGAGTTACGGTTGATAAGGCTTACTAAATTTGACCATAAATAGAAATTTGCGCCTAAATTTAAACATTTTTGGAGCCAAATTCTACTAGCAAATTTGTATCTTGAGCTAAATTTAAAGAGTAAAAACAGAGTTAATTATAAATTTGGGCTGTTAGAAAAATGGTTGCCTTGAGCTGGTGGCAGTGTTTTAAGAACTAGCGATAATGGAGTTGGTTGCAGCTGATATGCTCTCGTTAAATTTAACTAAAAAACTTAGCTGCATGAAAATTTACGATGAAATTTAGTCGTATCGGACTTAAATCTAAAATTTTACTAGCAAATTTTTAGACAAATTTACACTGACTTTGAAATTTACTCAGCAATCAGCTTGATCTAAAAGCGCCTTTAGATAGCAGTTTGCCTTTTTAAAGATATAGAAATTTGTTTGCTTCGTATCTTTTAACTAGGCGATAAAGCGCGCCTAAATTTACGAAAATGTAAATTTAGTAGTGATCATTTTGATTTCATAGATAAATTCTAGCGCCAGTTGTTATTTTTGGTAAGTGATATTTAGCGCCTTAGGGCAGGTTGATTAGACTAACTATGGGTCAAATTTAAGCCACAAGATGATTTTGATTAAAAACAGTAAATGATCAAATTTAGCCCCCAAACGAGGGCTAAATTAGAAATTTACAGCGATTGCAAAATTTTTGGTTTAGAAAATGCAGTGATCGGCTTGATCTCGCCTTTATATTTTTCTAAATTTGCAAGGATCGTGTGTCCGCAGTTGCTTTGAGCGATGCTAGATGTGCCTTTGTCGCGAGTTAGGACATTGACGCAGCCGTGCTTGCAAAGGCTCTTCTCACCTAGCACTTCAGGGTCGTACCACGCACCCTCGCAGATAGCGATGACATGCTCTGGGATGATGTCAGTGACAAGCGCACCGACTAAAATTTCGCCCCTGTCGTTAAATACTCTCACCACGTCGCCAGTTGCTATGCCTTTTGCTTTGGCGTCATTTACGTTTATTAGCATTGGCTCGCGCGCGCATACTTCAGCGTAGTTTCTGATTATTGAGTTATTTAGTTGTGAGTGTAGGCGATATCTTGAGTGTGGGGTTGTGACGCTAAATGGATACTTTTTAGCCTTTTCGCTGCCAAGCCACTCAAACGGCTCGATCCAAGCAACGTGAGGAGCAAAGTCTTTGTAGCCAAATTTAGCGATAGTTGGAGAGTATAGCTCTATCTTGCCAGATGGCGTACCTAGGCGGTTTTTGTGAGGATTTTCTCTAAAAGCGCTAAGCCTTGTGTAGTATCTGCTCGCTTCGTCATCTTGCTCAAATCTAACATATCCCTCTTTCCAAAATTCATCAAAGCTTGGCATCTTGACATTTATGCCCTTGGCTTGCTCAGCTGCATCTGCGTAAAATTCTTTCGCCCAGCCAAGCTCATCTTTGCCCTCGGTAAAGACCTCTTCTCTGCCCCAGCGTTTGCAAATTTGTGAGCAGATCCAATAATCACTTCTACTCTCGCCCATAGGCTCTACGACAGGCTTGTAAGCTACGATATACTCGTTTGTAGGCACGCTTTGGTTGATGTCATTTCTCTCGACCTCAAGCGCCACTGGCAAGACGATGTCGCTTAGTTTTGCTGTGCTTGTCCAAAATGGCTCAGCAGTTATTACAGTGTCAAATTTGCGCCACGCTTTTACAGCGTTATTTACGTCCTGATGTCTTGTAAACATCGAACCAGACGCCATATAAGCTACTCTCATGTGTGGTAGCTTGATCTTTGAGCCGTCATAGTCTATCTCTTTGCCAGGGTTTTGCAAAGCCTCGATCGATCTTGAAGATGGGATGGTGACGTTTTTAAATTTCTTCCAAGGAGCGCCATCTACGTTGTCGTATTTCTCGCTTATGCTAGTGCTGATGCCTTTTAGTGACGGAGCGATCTTGTCTGTAGCGCCATTTGAGTAGTAGAGGTTAAACTCAAAGCCAAGACCCTCTTTGCCGATCTGACCTAGCATCGCGCTAAGTGTTACGATACCCCAAAAGCTCATCTCGCCGTGATCTTGTCTTTGAAGTGATCTGCCTGCGATGATGACACTTGGCTCTTTTGCAAGCGCTGTTGCAAATTTAGCGATATCCTCGGCTTTTACGCCACAAATTTTGCTCGCCCAGTTGATATCTTTGACCACTTTGTCGGTTGTGCCAAGTAGGTAGTCTTTAAATTTATTAAAGCCAACTGTGTATTTTTTGATAAATTCCTCGTCATAAAGCTTGTTTTCATATAGATAGTGGCACATGCCAAGCATCATTGCTACGTCGGTATTTGGACGAACGATGATAGCTTCAGAGTCAAGGTATCTTGTGGTGTCGTTTTTAAAGACGCAAACGCTATAAGTTTTTATGCCTGCCTCTTTTATCTTTTTGATGCCAAGATAGCCATCATGTGTTGGTGGCTGCCATGAAATTTGATCAGTTACAAGTGGGTCAGTGCCCCAAAATACAACATTTTTAGCGTTTTTAGCGATAGCCTCCCACTTTGTCGGAGCATCATAAACGGCGCTGTTGCCTAGGACGTGAAGCATGATAACAAGGCCAGCACCCGTTGAGTAGTCGCCGCTCTCTTCTACATATCCGCCAAGCACTTTTAGCATCCTGTGACCAACAGTCCTACCCCAGCTGATCTTGCCGCTACCGCCCCACCAGTAGCACTCGCCGTAGATGCTCTCAGGGCCATACTTATCAAAATTTTCTTTTAAGGCTTTTGCTGCTAGATCAAGGGCAGTATCCCAGCTAACGCGCACAAATTCCTCTTTGCCACGAAGCTCGCTCTTTGCTGCGCCTTTTGCTTTTAGATAGCTCTTTCTCACGTATGGATAGAGCACGCGGCTCTCGTTTTGGATGAGGTCTGGCAAGCTGTTGTTCATGGTATTTGGAAATTTATCGCCCTCAAATGGATCGACGGAGACGATTTGGTTTGAGTTGGTATTTGCCCAAAATAGACCAAATCTATTTGCGCCAAAGGTCTTGCTTTGATCAAAGATGGTCTTTGTCACGCCCTCTATCTTGTTTGCCTGCGCCGCTGTGGCAGCAAGTGCAGAAAATTTTATAAAATCTCGCCTTTTCATATTTTCTCCCTTATGAAAATTTATTTTACTTTTTTGGCATTGTGTTGTAGGTATTTAAGCACTAAATTTAGGTCAGTTTCATCAAGTGCGACAAATTTCGCATCGACCATACCAGATAAATTTGCTGGCCACTGAGCGGCTGTGAAGCTGTTTGGTTCGTGCAATCTGTGACATGCTGAGCAGGTCTCTTCGTAAATTTTCTTTGCCTTTGCGTAAAGCTCTTTTTGGTTGCCACCAAGCGCGTCATTTGGCACTTCATAAACGCCATCAGCTTGGTACCAAACCTCTCCGTAGTCATCTTCAAGATCTTTTACTTTTTTGAAATTTGTCTCGCTCTCGTTATCAAAAGCTACAAAGACTTCAGGATCTTCTACGCTTCTTTGAAGCTGAGCCAAGTAGTTTGCCGACACTACACCACTAACCTTGATCTTGCTCGTTTTATCGCCTTTTTCTAAGACTTCAACTGGCGTTAAAACCTCGATCTTACCGATCATCTTGCCATCAAGTGTTATGTTTGCGTCTTTTGCGATCACATCAGCACCAAAGGCAAGACTACATGCTAGCACTGGGGCTAAAAATAGTATTTTCATTTGACAATCCTTAAAAAAAGAAATTAAATGAATTTTATAACCAGCACGCTTAAAATTATATTGCTATATTTAGAGAAAAGTGAGTATTTTAGGGGATTTGAAAGGGCTAAAGTAAATTTAAAGTTATAAAAATAGGGCGATTGCTCGCCCAAATTTACTTTAAGGATTATTTCTTCATCTGGATAGCAGTTTGTATCATTTCATCACTTGTCGTGATGCTTTTTGCGCTCGCTTCGTAGGCCTTTTGCGTGACGATTACCTCGCTTAGTGCTTGACCAAGATCGACGTTACTCATCTCAAGCTTATTTGCTAAAATTTGCGCTCCATAAATGGTCTCGCCAGCTTTGTTTTTGTAAAAAAATGGCTCGCCAGAGTTGGCTGTGGCTTCATAAAGGTTGTCGCCTACTTTTGCCACGCCTTGCTCGTTTACAAAGTGAAAAAGTGCCACTTTAGCCACCGCAAATGCGCGTGAGTTGTCAAAATTTGCCATGATATTGCCACGATCATCGACGCTATATTTTGATAAAAGCCCCTCAGCGTAGCCATCTCTTTTTATGTTAAAGTCTTTTCTGGCGTTTGCTGAGCTTGTCATGCCATTATAAACGTCCGCATCGCCGTCGCCCTCGAAGTTTAAATTTACGCCGCCAACGCTCGTTAGTGTATTTGCGACAAGCCTGCCACTACCATTAAATGTAAGCGAGCCCATCGCCGTATTTTGCACGGCTCCGCTAGCATCAGTTATAGTTGCCACCGCGTCCCAGATAGTCTGGTCGCCAGTTTGAGGGATCTGCTTGGTTAAATTTATAGTGACCAAGCTCTTTGTGCCATCTGCGTTGTAGATATCAGAGGTTAGTTTCTCTTTGTTTGGCACTTCAACGAGTGAGGTGACTTCAGCATTCACCTCTAAATTTGTAAAATCCATAAATTTAAGGCTCTTGTCGTTTATCTGCCAAGTGCCGTCACCCTCAAGCGTGGTTGAAAACTCGCTAAATTTACCATCGCCATCTTTTACTTTTACGACCACGCTGTCGCCAGCTTTTGCGCCAAGAGATGTGGTGCTTAGCGGGATCTGTCCGTTTAGTGAGATCGTCTTGTTTGTATTATCAAGCGTGTAGGTGTATTGGCTAGCATCAAGCGCTGTCGTTTTTTTATCTGTTATGCGGGTTGAGTTTAGGTTGCCTTTTAGGCTGATGTTTGTAGTAGCCTCAGCTGGCATAAATAAAAAATGAGGCAGTGTTATGCCCTTTTGTGAGCCAGGATCGCCCAGACTTAGCTCCTCTTGCGAGACCGTGTAAGCTTGTGGGGCGCTTGAGGTTTGACCATATTTTTTAAGAGCGGTTGCACTTGGCGTGGTTGGAGTGAAATTTGCAAGCGTGCCAAGGAGTAAATTTCCCCTAGTATCTACTAAATTTCCAGCCGCATCTATGTCAAAAGTGCCTGTTCTTGTGTAGTAGTTTTTGCCTGTTTTATCGACAACGCCAAAGAAGCCATCTCCGCCTATGGCAAGGTCAAAGTTGTTATCAGTGCTTTGAAAGCTGCCATTTGACATGTCAAGTGCAGTCGTTTGTTTAGTAGCTCCAAGCCCAACTTGATCGCTAGTTGGGCCACTTCCTGCTGAGACTAGGTTTTGGTTTATTAAATTTTTAAACTCAGGGATTGAAGCTTTGAAACCGACATTGTTTATGTTTGAGATGTTGTTTGACCAAACATCCATGCCAAAGCTTTGCGTCTTGATGCCGCTAACCCCGTTGTAAAAACCTCTCATCATGGCTTTTAGCCCTCGTAATATTCAGATACTTTATCCATTGAAACGTATTCGCCAGCTACCTTCATCATAGCCTTGCCATCTACAAATTTCACCGCCTCGACTGGGTAGTTGCCTACTTGCGTTTTATACTCTTTGCCATCTTTGCCAGTGTAAGTCGCTGAAATGGTGTATGAGCCATTTGGCACTTGGTTGCCAGACGCGTCTTTGCCGTCCCAAGCTAGGTTATGAACGCCTGCATTTGTCTCGCTTAGATCGGTTGTCCTTACGACTTGACCATTTGCGTTTTTGATCTCAATTCTGCCAATTGCAGGATCTGTCTTAAAGTAAAGCGCAAATTTTGCATCTTTTTTCTCATCTGTTAGTGTGACTGTATTTGAGCCAGTTGAAACCATCTTGCCAAGGGCTGAGATAGCGTAGGCATTTGCGTTTGATTTTAGCTGATTTACTAGCTCTTTCATCGCTTTGTTTGTATTTTCTTGCATCTCGACTGATGCTAGCTGGCTAGTTTGCGTTAGCATCTTTTCAGTATCCATAGGGCTTGTTGGGTCTTGGTGCTGAAGCTCGGTTAAAAGTAGCTTCATAAATGCATCTTTATCTAGCTGTCCATTTGGATTAGTCCCTGTGCTAGCTGCAGCGTCTTGTCTTGCTTTTGCCTTTTTCTCGGCATTTTTTTGTTGCGTTGTTTGTGTAGTTATATCTGAAACTGAAGCCATAATCTCTCCTAAATATATCTTGGTATTACTAGCTCAAGCAAGCTTTGTTCCGCTTGGGCGTTTTCGCTCTCGTCGCTTTGATTTGAGCTATATTTGTTTTTTGCTTGTTCTCTTTTTTCTTGTCTTTGGTTTTGGTCTGAGAAATTCATCTCAAGCTCGGTAAATCCCATATTTACAAGGCTGTTTTTAAACTCAGCTTGGTTTTGTAAAAAGAGGTTCATCGTAGCCGTTGTAGAGTTAAAATTTACATGCAAATTATTGCCGCGATTAACCATCGTGATCTCGACCTCGCCTAAATTTAGCGGGTTAAGCGTGATGTTAAAGCGAGTGATCGGCGCTTTGTAGTTTTGCACCTGCTCTTTTAGCGTAGAAGAGAAGTTACTAAGCGTCTCTTTTATCTCGGCTTTTGTTTGAAGCTGGTGTTTAGCGCTATTTGCGATGTCTTTTACCATTTGATTTAGCTCTGATTTATTATCGCTGCTAAAGGTCTCCTCGCTTGGCTCAGCCTCGCTCATCTGCTCTCTTTCTGGAAAGAGTAGCGACTCAAGAGTTGGGGCTTTTTGCGCCTTTTGCTCGTGTAAATTTACCTTTACTTTTGGCTCTTTTGGCTGCTCCTCTGGCTCAACATCCGTTATCTCATCATCAAGCTTTACTTCATTATCATCTAGTTTTTTAGGCTCTTCTTTGACTAAATTTTTAACTTCATTTGTTGGATTTGCCACGACCTCTTTTAGCAAAGTATCAAGCTTTACGACCTCTTTTGGCTCGTTTTTGATGATAGTTTGCTCGACCTCGTTTTTTAGCTCTTTTAGGTAAAAAGGCTTCTCTTCGGTCTTTATCGGCGTGAAAAATTCCTGCTTGCCTAAATTTTTAAACATATCGTTTAGTTTTGGCACATCTTCGTTTGAAATTTCTATATTTTCAAGGCCAAGGTCAAATTTCTTAGCAAGGTCGATAAGATCGCTAACACTTTTAACGTTGCTAAGCTCTTCAACGTTTTGTGGCACACTTAAGAAATTTGCTATTTTGTCGCTGAAATTTGGGAATTTACTTACTTTTTCGTTGCCATTTAGAATTTCTAAAACTTGCAAAAGCTGCATGAAATTTGCATTTTCATAAAGCTCATTTTTTGTATCTTCGTCCAAATTTTCTTCAAGTGCGGCTGAAATTTTTGCCACGCTTTCGTTTTGCGCTTTCTCTATCGTCTCTTTTTGGATATCAACAGTTTTTACTATCTCTTTGACATCCTTTTCGGTGATCTTTTGACCGCTATTTGCCTTACTCGCAGCTGCATCTAAAACCATCGACAAAAACTCGCCGTTGTTTTGAGACTTCTTCGCAGCCGCAGGCTTTTTAGTAGCCGCAGGAGCTAACAAATCTACGTTGTTTTTCGCTGTGTAAGCTTGCATTTAATCCCTTTAAATTTAAAAACTTAACGCTTACATGCAAAATCTATTCCAAAAATTAATTTCTTGATATCAGCTTAAAATTTATAAAAATTTGGCTATAATCTGCCCCTATTTTAAAACTGATAAAGCGAAAAATATCAAACTAATAAACGGAGAAACATTTGGAAAAGATACGAAATATAGCCGTTATCGCGCACGTCGACCACGGTAAAACAACAATGGTTGATGAGCTTTTGAAGCAGTCAGGAACATTTAACGAGCATCAAAACCTTGGCGAGCGTGTAATGGATAGCAACGACATCGAAAGAGAGCGTGGTATCACGATCCTTTCTAAAAACACCGCCATTCGCTACAAAGATACAAAGATCAACATTATAGACACTCCAGGCCACGCCGACTTTGGTGGCGAGGTAGAGCGTGTTCTTAAGATGGTTGATGGCGTTTTACTACTTGTTGATGCGCAGGAAGGTGTTATGCCACAAACTAAATTCGTCGTCAAAAAGGCGCTATCTCTTGGACTTCGCCCAATCGTCGTCGTAAATAAGATAGATAAACCAGCCGGCGATCCAGACCGCGTTATAAATGAAATTTTTGACCTTTTTGTCGCACTTGACGCAAATGACGAGCAACTAGAATTTCCAGTGGTTTATGCAGCTGCTAAAAATGGCTACGCAAAGCTAAAACTAAGCGATGAAAACAAAGATATGCAGCCACTTTTTGAGACTATCTTAGCTCACGTACCAGCTCCAAGCGGCAGTGACGAAAATCCTTTGCAACTTCAAGTTTTCACGCTTGATTATGACAACTACGTCGGCAAGATCGGCATCGCGAGGATTTTTAACGGTAAGATAGCTAAAAACCAAAACGTTATGCTTGCAAAGGCTGATGGCACAAAGACAACTGGTAGAATTTCAAAACTCATAGGCTTTATGGGACTTGACAGGATCGATATAAACGAAGCTGGCACTGGCGACATCGTAGCGATCGCTGGCTTTGACGCGCTTGACGTTGGCGATAGCGTCGTTGACCCAAATAACCCACATCCGCTTGATCCTCTTCACATCGAAGAGCCGACACTTAGTGTTGTATTTTCTGTAAATGACGGCCCTTTAGCAGGCACTGAGGGCAAGCACGTCACGTCAAATAAGATCGACGAGAGACTATCTGGCGAGATGAAGACAAATATCGCGATGAAGTATGAAAACATCGGCGAGGGCAAATTTAAAGTAAGCGGTCGTGGTGAGCTTCAGATCACCATTTTGGCTGAAAATATGCGCCGTGAGGGATATGAGTTTTTACTTGGCAGACCTGAGGTCATCGTAAAAGAGATAAACGGCGTAAAATGCGAGCCATACGAGCTTTTAGTGATCGACGCGCCTGATGATACGACAGGCACAGTCATCGAAAAACTTGGCAAAAGAAAAGCTGAAATGGTCTCTATGAACCCAACAGGCGACGGACAAACAAGGATAGAATTTGAGATCCCAGCGCGCGGACTTATCGGCTTTAGAAGCCAGTTTTTGACTGATACAAAGGGCGAGGGCGTTATGAACCACAGCTTTTTGGAGTTTAGACCACTTAGTGGCACCGTCGAGCACAGAACAAACGGCGCTTTAGTTTCTATGGAAAACGGCGTAACGCTTGCTTATTCGCTATTTAACTTGCAAGATCGTGGTGTGCTCTTTCTTGATCCGCAGGCAAAAGTCTATGTGGGTATGATCATCGGCGAGCACAGCCGTCCAAACGACCTTGATGTAAATCCAATAAAAGGCAAAAACTTAACAAACGTGCGTGCTAGCGGTAGTGACGATGCGATCAAACTAGTACCGCCTAGAAAGCTAAGCTTAGAGCGCGCACTAGAGTGGATAGAAGATGACGAGCTAGTCGAGGTTACGCCTATAAATATCCGTGTTCGTAAGCGCTATCTAGACCCAACAGAGCGCAAAAGAAAAGCAAAACTATAATCCAAATTTGCTAGCAAAATCCCTTTGGTGCCAGCCAAAGGGGCTAGCAAGTGAAATTTAATCCAAAAACCAAATTTAATAATCTAGTTTGTAAATTTATCTATTTATGTCAAGTAACGCTGGCTAAATTTAGTCAAATTTGGGTTTTGGTGCCCTAAATTTATAAAGGCTATTTTTGGTTTTTTTGGTTCTGGCGCTTCAAATTTGTAAATTTGTGCTTGATTAGTAAAATTGTCTGATCTGATGCCGTCACGAGAAATTTATAGAGTAGTTTGTGTTTTACAAAGACTATTTTTGCACGTGAAAAAGCAATTAGCTGTGGTGACTGAATTTGCTTATTTGAATTTGCAAAAGGGCTAAATTTTGGTTTTGAGGGCTGTTAAATTTACTTATTTGATTATCTCTGCATCCAAATTTTGATAGTGGCTAAAATTTTAAATTTGTGGCTTGACTGATTTTACTTGCGTGGTTGTAGTAGTGTTGCGATGAATAGCTACTTTATCCGCACAAATGAGCTAAATTTAATGAAATTTAGTCCTTTCTTGCTCTAAATTTGTAAATTTATGTGAGTTGGAAGAGTCTGAATGACTTAAATTTGGTCTTAGTGGGCAACTTTAGATATTGGCGCAAATTTATATCA
This sequence comes from Campylobacter concisus, assembly GCF_015230015.1. Taxonomy (GTDB): domain Bacteria; phylum Campylobacterota; class Campylobacteria; order Campylobacterales; family Campylobacteraceae; genus Campylobacter_A; species Campylobacter_A concisus_AF. The sequence continues at coordinate 169,064 of NZ_JAAKZC010000001.1, forward strand.
GTCAGTGCTTAGCTAAAGTTGGTGACCTTAAATTTTAAAAAAAGATAGTCTGGAGCGAGGTTTATAGCAAGTGAAGGGCTAAATTTAGTTTGGAGATTTGTAAATTTATCTAATTAGTAGATTAAATTTAGACCTTGTCTAAAAACTAGCTTTTAAAATCGCTCTTGCAAGCTGTGAAATTTAGCAAATTTATCACCTCAAACCACAACAAAGCTACCTAAATTTATAAAAAATGCAGGGCGTAAATTTAACTAGCGGAGCTTTTTTAGTTTGCTTTTTGAAATTTTATAAATTTTTGACGGCCTATCTTCAAAAAATCGTTCATCAATAATTTCATCAGCCACGCTTCTAGCCCAAGCTTCGTCAAATTTCATACCATTTTTGTTTGCGCTACTTGAGTAAAGCCAGTCAAATTTGCTTAAGAATTTCTCATGTTCGCACTCTTTTACGACCCTGATCGCCTTTAAATTTGGATATAAAAATGTCGTCTTTCTCGAGCGACGGATGAAATTTTTATACTTTTTTGGCACTCTTGCAAGCCCGTTTAAAACGCTAAATTTAGCCGTCGTGATGAGGCAGGGTTTGCCTTCACTTCGCATTTTAGCGTGGTTTATCTCCTTGTAGTCCTTGCTTAAAAAGCCAGCTGTCGTGTCAGTTTGCGCTAGATATATCATCTCTCTTCTTTGAAAGTAAAAATATGCATGATATGATGAGGGCAAAGCCTAAAAAGTCCCAAAAGACAAATTTCGTCCCAAGCCAAAAGTAGCCAAAAAAGGCCGCGCTTAGTGGCTCTATGCAGGCTATCATGCTGGCCTTTGAGGCGCCTATGAGCTTAACTCCAGTCATATAAAAGCTAAATGCAAATATCGTGCCAAGCGTGATGACGGCGAGAAATGCTAGCCACTGCGCCGTGCCACTAAGCCCCGCAAACTCCCACACTCTCATATAAAGGCAAAGCACCACGCCACCTATCACCATGCCCCAGCCAAGCGTGAGCGCGACTGAGTATTTGGCATTTAGCCTTGCGGGGGCGAGGTTATAAACGCAGACGCAAACGGCACTTACCAAGCACCAAAATAGCGCTTCTGGCGAGATAACAAGGGCTGAAATTTGCGCGTGCGTAGCAAGAAAAAAGACGCCAAGCATCGCGCATAGTAGTGCCAAAATTTCAAGCGGTCTTGGCGCTCGCCTCTCTTTTAGGCAGATGACGGCTAGGATGAGGACTGGCGCGGTGTATTGGATAACTGTCGCAACTGCGGCGTTTGAGAGCTCGATCGAGTAAAAGTAGGCATACTGCGTCATCATAAGTCCAAGTAGGGCATACGTGAGAAGCTCAGCCATCAGTTTAACGTCAGTAACTGGCGCAAAAACGGCTTTTTTAGCCTTAAAAGCGTAGTAGAGCACGATAAAAGCTCCAGCTAGCAAGAGCCTATAAGGCACTAGAAAATCAGCGCTAGTGCCCTGCAAGAAGAGATACTGCCCGCAAACTCCGCTAAATCCCCAAAGAACGCCACCAACTAGCGTAAGAAGCACTCCAAGTTGATGGCTGGACATTAAATTTATCTATCTTTATGTAGCTGGGCGTCTTTGCCATAATACGGCGAGTACGGCCCATAAAGTATGCAGTTGTGGCAGTTTCTAGAAAAGAGATAGGCATCGGCCATTGCCGCTAGGTCATATGATCTATCTGAGATGGTGTTTGCCACCTGAGATATGACGGCTGAGACTAGCATGCCAAGCAGGCTACTTTGACCACTGCTGCTATCTTCTATGGCCGTTGCGGTTCCTTCCCAGAGTTTAGCACCGCTTTTTATATCGATTAACTTTGCTTCAAGGACAACCTTTGTCGAGCTTGAAATAACGGCATAGCTTGTACCATACTCTTTTATGTTGATGTAAAGCACGCTATCGGCATGAAAAATTTTATCAAGCTTATTTAGAGGCACGGCTGCGATCTCGCTTGGCTCGGTTATGCCATTTTGTTTAAATGTATCATTTACAAGAGCCACTGGAAATACATAGTATCCAGCCTCGCTAAGTGGGGCTACTGAGTTAGCCAAAACCGCTGCTGAGCCGCTTACTTCGGTGCTATCGTTTGTTGGCATGAGCACTAGGATGGAGCGTGGTTTTTTTTGCAAAAAGGCTGAGTAGTCGTATGGCTCAGGCTCTTTGAAAGAACAACCCGCAAAAAATATCACAAGAAGCGTCACAGCTATAAATTTCAGGCTATTTTTCATCTTTTGCTCCCTCTTTTTTGCTCTGCTTTTTTGGGGTTAAATTTTTAGAGCCTTTGATGAAATTTATAAATTCTTTTGACTCTGGGAAATTTTGCACCTCTTTGTCAAAATTTGCATTTGCAGCGCCTAAATTTCCGTTATTTAAGTATAAAAGTCCAAGGTGCGCATAAAGCCCTGGCGCAACCTTGTAGCCTCTTTGGGTTGAGTTTTGCACTAAATTTTCTAAGCGTGAAATTTGCTCGGTTGCGTCGCCATCTTCGTTTAGATAGCTATATAGCGAGCTGCTATATGTGCCGTCCCAGTAATAAAGCGACCTTGGGCCACTTGTGTTGCTGCACCCTACTAGCACGAGCGCAAGAGCGCCAAGGCAGGCAAGCTTTATTTTACTTGCCATGCTCCGCTTTCTATGCCATTTACTAGGTTATTTACCGCTTCAACTATCGCTAGGCTTAGCACCTTGCCATTTAGCGTAGAGTCGTATCCTGCGGTGCCGCCAAAGCCGATGATCTCTCTGTTTGAAAGGGTATATTCGCCAGCGCCACTAACCGAATAGACGACCTCAGCCGTTTTGGTATCGACAACGTTTAAATTTACCTTTGAGTAGGCAGTTTGCTTTTTGCCTTTGCCAAGTATGCCAAATAGCTGGTGATCGCCTGTTGTCTTACGTCCAAATTCGGTCACATCGCCAGTTATGACGTATCTTGAGCCTTTTAAATTTTGAGCCTCTTTGCTTAGCTCGCTCTCTTGTTTGAGGACTGACATATTTGATCTCTCAAGCACCAAAAATCTACCGCTTTGCTGTAAATTTGTGATTAGGATGCTTTGAGCTTGGTTGCCAAGTCTATCCTCGCCGTCACTAAAAACACCATTACCGTAGTTTGATTGATTATTAAAGCGGCCAATAGAAACTGAGACCTTTTTGCCGTTATAGACTGAGCCGTAGCTTGCTACTTTTGGAGTTTCAACCACTCTTGAGCTCTCGCTTGCACATCCAGCAAAAAGCGCTGCGATCACTAGAGCTGCACTAAATTTTAAAACATTTTTCATCTTTATCCTTTGTGACAAAATCGTGTGTATATTACTACTTTTTTTTAAATGGCTCGGAATTTCATCCACGTGCCATTTGCGTATCTGCGCACAAAGAGCACCGCCTTTACCGCCCAGTCGGCAAACATCGCAAACCAAGTGCCTATCATGCCAAGATCAAACGTAAGCGCAAAGATATAAGCTAGCACGATCCTGCAGGCAAACATGCAGGCTAAATTTACTATCATCGGGTATTTTGCGTCCCCAGCAGCACGAAAAACGGTCGGATAGGTGTAGGCAAGTGGCCAGATGAGGCACATCGCGATGCCGTGATACCAGACGATCTGCCTTGTTAAATTTATGGCCTCGCTAGAGAGATTATAAACGCGAAGTAGCGGCTCAAGAAGCAGTAACACGGCAGCCGTGCTAAAAAGCTGCACGATGTAGATGCTTAGCATTGATTTTCTTACGTAAAATTTAGCCTGATTGAAGTCATTTGCGCCGATGCATCTAGCTACGACGACGCTTAGGCCTGTGCCTATCGCCATGCCGGGGAGCACCTGAAACATCACGATAGTCCCGCCCACGGCATTTGCAGCGATGCTTGCCGTGCCAAAGAGCGAAACAAGGCTCAAAACGATGATGCGACCCACGTAAAACATCGAATTTTCAAAGCCATAAGGCACGCCGATATTTAAAATTTTCTTGATGATCTCGTAGTCAAATTTATAGATAAAGCTCTTTCTTATGTGAAGTTTTAGCTTTATATCAAGTAGCAGATAGACTATGACAAAGCAAGCGATCGCTCTTGCTATGAGCGTGCTAATGGCGATGCCAAGCACCCCTGTGTGAAATGTGTAGATGCTAATGGCAGTTAGTAGCACGTTTAATAAATTTGCAGCCGCCATGATATACATAGGTAGCTTTGCGTTTGACATCGTGCGAAAGATCGCCGCAGCTGCTGCATAGAGGGCTAAAAATGGCGCTGAAATGGCGGAGAAAACGAGGTAGTGGCTAGCATCATGCCTTACTTGCTCGCCGATATCGCCAAAGACTTTGTCTAAGATGAGATCTTTTAAAATGATGATGGCAAGGGCTATAAAGATGGCAAAAATTAGGCTAAACCAAACTAGCTGATCGGCGGTATTTCTAGCGTTACCACTTTGTTTGCTGCCTAGATAATGGCTAGCGACCACCGAGCCACCAGTGGCTATGGCAGTAAATATGCTAATAAATAGCGCCATGACAAACTCCACAAGGCTCACCGCACTCACCGCACTTTCGCTAACGCTTGCTGCCATTAGTGAGTTTGCAAGGCCTAGGCTATACTCTAAAAACTGCTCTACGGCGATAGGGAAAAAGAGCCTTGCGAGGTCGGCATTTGAGAAAAATCTCTGCTCGTTTGTCAAATTTTTCAAATTTTATCCCCTTTGTAAAGTGTGGGTAAATTATAAATTTTAAAAGGTGAAAAGGCTATAAATTCTGGGTCTTATTTATTGACAAATTTGTCTTAAAGTGAGTAAAATCACGCCAGTTCTAAGTTTTAGAAAGACCTTTTTTGGATACAAAATGCACTCAATCGGTATTGATATAGGCTCAACTTCTGCAAAAGTTGCCGTCATAGAGGCAAGTAGCGGCGAGATAAAGGAGCTATTTTTACTCCCAACTGGCTGGAGCAGCGCAGATACAGCCATGCTTATAAAAGAGCGAGTTTTAGCTTTAGGTCTTGGCGAGCTATATTTTACTGCGACAGGCTATGGCAGAGTTTCGGTGCCATACGCTGACAAAACGCTTACAGAGATCACCTGTCACGCGCTTGGTGCGCACTACTTTTGTAAAAGCGACTGCACAGTTATAGACGTGGGCGGACAAGATACAAAGGCTATCAAGCTTGAAAATGGCTCAGTGGCTGACTTTACGATGAATGATAAATGTTCAGCCGGCACTGGTAAATTTCTTGAAGTGATGTCAAACCGCCTTGGAGTTAGGTTTGATGAGCTTACACGCCTTGCTAAAAATAGCGACAAAGATATATCCATAAGCTCGATGTGCACGGTCTTTGCGGAGTCTGAGATCATAAGTCTCATCGCTCAAAATATCTCACGAGAAAATATCGCAAAAGCAGTGATCGTCTCAGCTATAAATAAAATTTCAAATTTGGTCAAAAAACAGGCAAATACGAGCTACTTTTTAAGCGGCGGCTTTAGTAAGAGCGAGTATGTGAGAGAAAATTTAGAAGTGTGCTTGCAAGCTAAAGTCACCACGCACAAAGATGCGATCTACTGCGGTGCGATAGGCGCTAGCCTTGCAGGGATAAGAAATTTAAGGAGAGAAGATGGCAATAAATGAGAACATGAATCTAAGCGAAATTTTCGCTACTTATGACGGCGCTAAGAAAAATTTATCCCAAAATGTCGAGGCGGTCAAAAATAGCGGTCAAAAGATCGCAGCGATATTTTGCACCTACACGCCAAGAGAGCTCATCCACGCCGCAAATGCCTATAGCGTGAGTGTCTGCGCAACTGGCGATAACGCCGTGGTCGAGGGCGAAAAGTACCTGCCTAAAAACCTCTGCCCGCTCATCAAAGCAAGCTATGGCTTTGCTAAGGCGAACAAGTGCCCATTTGTGCGAAACTCTGATATCGTTATCGGTGAGACGACGTGTGATGGCAAGAAGAAGATGTATGAGCTAATGGGTGAGTTTAAAGACGTCCACGTCATGCACCTGCCACATTTCAAGAGCCAAAAAAGTTTAGAAATTTGGCAAGATGAGGTTAGGCAGCTAAAAGAGCGTCTGGAGGCTAAATTTGGCGTGAAAGTGAGCGATGAGGAGCTTAGAAACTCTATTAGGCTATTTAACAAAGAGCGCGAGCTGATGGGCGAAATTCAAAATTTCATGAAGCTAACGCCACCACCGATGAACGGCAAGGAGCTGCACGCACTGTTATATGGAAATGGCTTTATATTTGATAAAGCTGAGCAGATAAGCGACCTTGAGATCATCGTAAATAAGCTAAAAGAGTGCGTGAGGGACAAAATTTCACCCGTGCATAAGGACGCCAAACGCATCATCATCACAGGCTGTCCAAGTGGCGGGGTCTATGATAAGATCGTGCCAGCCATAGAAGAGGCAGGCGGCGTCGTGGTAGCTTACGAAAACTGCACTGGGACTAAAAATTTTAGCAACCTAATCGATGAAAATGATGATCCAATTAGCGCTATAGCAAAGCGCTACATGGCGATACCTTGCTCGATCATGTCGCCAAATAAGGAGAGAGAAAAGGCGCTACAAGAGATGATAAAAGAGTATAAGGCGGACGGCGTGATCGACGTTGTGCTGCAAGCCTGTCACACCTACAATGTAGAAACTGCCAATATAAAAAGGGCGTGCAACGATGTGGATACGCCTTATATGGCGCTTGAGACGGACTTTTCTACAAGCGACGCTGGACAGATCAAGACAAGGCTCGAGGCGTTTATAGAGATGCTTTAGGATAAATTTGGCGTCTGGCTTTTTGAGGCGAGCGATAAATTTAAAAGAGCAGGGGGGAGCTAAGTCTAGCTTTAAATTTAAAGTGGCTGACTTGAAAATGGAGAAATTTACAAGTCAGCTAAAGTGAAATTACAACTTAAAAATAGATATTTTTAAAAAATATGCAGGAGTTCTTCCTGCATATTTAAATAATCAATCGTCCAAAAGCCACCATCCAGAAGGGCTTCCATAAGCAAATCGCATGTGACGATAATCATAAGTGACTGAATTCCATTTTTTATCACCGTTTTTCATTTTTTCGTTATATTCTTTTGTTTTATCTCTATCGCCTAAGTTTTTATACATGTCGCGTAGATCTCTACATATATAAGCACTTTTTAATTCATTGCAGCCGTATTCAAGCATTTTTACATCTGCTTTTGACTCAGAAAGGGCTTTTGCGTAATCAGAATTTATGGCATCAGTTTTAGCTTGATCGTCACTATTTCTTGCAAAATAAACTATTTTTTCTCTAATCAAATCAAGAGCTGGTATATTGCACGCTGGAGCAAATTTTTTATCGTAGCAGTATTCTGGAATAGTCTTTTCATAAAAATTCACTACTTTTTTAAGGTCTTTATTGGCCAAAGCCTCTCGTTTTTCTAGTGCTAGGCAGCCTAGATCATTACCTTGATCTAAACACCAATATTTTGCCCTATCTGTGTCTATTTTTTTCGTGTTAGTTTCTATAAACTGTTTCTCCCCACTATAATCATAATTTGGTTTCTCTTTACTACTTCCTCCAAAGCCCCAAGCATATACGCTACTTGTGGCCAACACGCTGGCTAAGACTGAAGCTAAAATTTGCTTTTTCATCTTGATGGATCTCCTTTATGGTTTAAAAAGGCATTCTACCCCCCCCGTACTTAAAATAAATTTTAAAAGGGTGCAGGCTTGTGAAAAAGTTTAAATTTAGTGTGTAAGTGCCTACTAAAATGTGCAGAGTATGTCAAGCAGTCTGCCAAGCTTTTGCATATCGTTTAAGAAAAGCTGGTTTGATTTTTGTGTAAATTCTTTGGCTTCTTCTAGGATTTTGGGCTCTAAGATGCTATAAGCAAACTCCTTTTTTAGGATCTTTGCGCCCTTTTTATAGACAAATTTTGCATCAATTAAACTTGCAAAAAAGCTATCATCTCTTAAGTAGTAGTTGGTGGCCGCATTTACAAAAACTGGATTTTGAGCCAAAAACTCAGCGCAAACGCCGTTTGGTGATCTAAATTTAACACTCTCAACCACATCAGGCCTTATCTCGTAAAACCTTATCTCGCTAGATTTTTTAAGAGCTAAAACGTCACTAGTTTTGTTTAAATTTATAGAGGCGCTATCTGCTTCAATGACGTTTATAACGCCACTTACGAGAGAATAAGCACTTGTAGTTTTATTTTGATCAAGAAAATTTACCATGCCAAAAAATGGCACGCTGGCATTTTTATCAGCCAAATTTGGCATGCTTTTTATGAGTAGTTGCTGCTTTTTGCCATTTAGCTCAAAGTAGCTCACCATGATAGAAATTTCATCCTTTTTGCTAGGTGTCTTTTGCGAGCAGCCAGCAAAAAAGAGTGCTGCAAGCAGCAAAACTACTAAATTTCTCATTTTATGAAGTAGTCACCATCAAAGCTTACAAGCGAGTACTTTCTCTCATTGCCGATACTCTCTTTAAGCTCATCGATGCTCAAAAACTCCAAGCTATCAGCTCCGATGTACTCTCTGACCTCTTCGACGCTTTTTTTGGCGCTTATTAGCTCCTCAAAGCTTGGTGTATCTATGCCGTATCGCTCAGGATACTTTAGCTCAGGGCACGCAACTCTGAAGTGAATTTCTTTCGCCCCTGCGTGTCTTAAGAGATCGACCACCTTTTTAGAAGTAGTGCCACGAACGATGCTGTCATCGATAACGACGATGCTTTTACCAGCTAGCACGCTTGACATTGGGTTAAGTTTTAGCTTAACCTTTAAATTTCTCATCTCTTGGCTTGGCTCGATAAATGTCCTGCCAACATAGTGGTTTCTGGTGATGGCTAGCTCAAATGGAATTTTGCTCTCATTTGCATATCCAAGCGCCGCTGGCACGCCACTATCTGGCACAGGCACTACAAAATCAGCCTTTATCTTGCTCTTTTTTGCTAGCACTTCGCCCATCTTTTTTCTCACTTCATAGACGCTTTTGCCCTCTATGACGCTATCTGGGCGCGCAAAGTAGATGTATTCAAAGGCGCAAATTCTAGGCTCTGGCTCGAAGATTTGCAAGCTTTGAAACTCACTCTTGCCATGCTCAAAAACTATCATCTCGCCAGGTCTAACATCTCTTATAAATGTCGCTCCCACAAGATCAAACGCACAAGTCTCGCTAGCTACGATATATCCGCCATCTTTTAACCTGCCAAGGCTTAGTGGCCTAACGCCCCAGCGGTCTCTTATGGCAAAGGTTTTGTGGCGTGACTGCACGAGTAAGCAGTAAGCACCTTTTATCTTGTCAAGTGCTGCGATGATGCGATCTTGCAGGTGTTCGTCGTGGTTTCTTGCGATGAGGTGGATGATGTTTTCGGTGTCCATATTTGTCTGAAATATCGCGCCATCTTTGATAAGCTCGTCTCTAACCTCGTCTTTATTGACCAAATTTCCGTTGTGAACGATTGAGATTTGACCTAGGGCGTAGTTGGCGGCTATTGGCTGGGCGTCACGGCCTGAGTTTTTGCCAGCTGTTGCATAGCGGTTGTGACCGATCGCCATGTCGCCTTTTAGTGAGCTTAAGATCTCTTCGTTAAAGACCTCGGTGACTAGGCCGTTGCCCTTGTGGGTAGAGATCTCGCCGTCGTTACAGACGCTGATGCCACTTGCCTCTTGACCGCGGTGTTGCATAGAAAATAGCGCATAATACGCTGTTTTCGCCGCGTCCTTAGAATTTATGATACCAACTATCGCACACATCTTTTATCCTCTTTTCATCTTTTTAAATTTCATCTTTGCAGTTAAATTTGCTCTCACTTTTAACGCCTAAGCACTATTTTGTAAGTGGCTTGTTGCCCAAAGTGCTGGCACATTTGCCGTTATTTGCACCATTTATAATAATCCACATGCACTAAAACTAAATTCCATAATCTCAAATCAACTCACCAGCTCCTAAATTTTGACGCTTTTTGCGCTCTGGTAGGTAGAATTTATCGCCAAATTCTAACTCGTATCTCTTTATATCATCAAGCTTAAATTTAATCATCAAGCCCCAAACTATCATCTATCGAGTATAGACCACTGCTTTGATCTTTTAGCCAGATGGCAGCCTTAATGGCACCTTTTGAGAAGGTCGCTCTGCTAGTTGCCGTGTGGTTTAGCTCGATAAATTCGCCGTCATTGTAAAAGCCAACCGTGTGACGACCGACCACGTCGCCGCCACGAAGCGCCATAACTGCGATCTCGTCTTTACTTCTTGCACCCACCATGCCAGCTCTGCCTGTTACTAAAACATCTTTTAAATTTAGATCTCTGGCTTCTGCCACGCAGCCTGCTAAAGTCATCGCAGTGCCGCTTGGAGCGTCCTTTTTGTGTCTGTGGTGCTGCTCGACGATCTCGATATCAAATTCTCTTAAAACTTTCGAAGCGATCCTTGCTATGCGGTTTAACACTGCTACGCCAAGACTCATATTTGTTGCGTAGAGTATTGGCATAGCACCTGATGCTAGGTAAAGCAAGTTTTTCTCATCGTCATTTAGTCCAGTCGTGCCGATGACTAGTGGTTTTGGGTTAGTTCTAGCATAGTTTAGTAGCGCCACCGTCGCCTCTTTTTGGCTAAAGTCGATGATGACGTCGCACGCTTCAAAAAATTTAGCAAAGTCGTTTGTCAAAAGTTCGCTGCTTAAATTTTCAACCTCATTTTTTTGGCTAAAAGCGACGCTTAAAAGCGCGTTTTTCTCATCTTTTAAACAAGATATGATACTTTGAGCCATCTTGCCGCTAGCGCCGTAAAGTCCTATTTTTACCAAAATTTATCCTTTGAATTTTGGTTGAAATTTAACATAAAATTTATTATAGAGAGATTACGAAACGGCTTTTGAAAAGAGCTACTTGTGGTTAGAATTTAATTAAAAATTAGCGTCGTGGCAATTACTGCGATCAAAAAAATAGCTATTAATAGTTTATATGCCATCTCTTTATCATTTTGTGCCAAAATGTGGCTACATTATTTCTTAGAGTTATTTATTAATGCAATTTTTGAAAAATTCTGATTAGCCTAAAAATCAAGCATTTTAAAAATATAAATTTTGCTAAAAATGGTTTATTTTAAAAGAGAAATTTAGCCAAAAATTTGGCTAAATTTAAGTATTAATGTAAGCTTTCTATATAGCTCATAGCGCTAAGTGCAGCCACTGCGCCATCACCTGCTGCTACGATGACTTGCTTTGGAGCGTCCTCTCTGATGTCACCTGCTACAAAGAGCCCTTTTAGGCTAGTTTGCATCTTAAGGTTAGTCTTTACCTGTCCGCCATCAGCCATTTCGCAAATAAATTTGCCGTTTTCGTCTTTTAAAATTTCGTTATTTACATTTAGTCCGACAAATGTGAAAATGCCCGGCACATCAAGCACGCGCTCACCATTTTTAGTATCAAGCACGATCTTTGTTAGGCCCATATTATCGCCAAGCGCCTCTTTTACAGTCGCACTTGTTATAAACTCGATCTTCTCATTTTTTCTAGCTTTTTCAACGGTTGTTGGTGCCGCTCTAAACTCGTCACGTCTATGCACTAGATAAACTTTTGAGCAGATATTTGCTAGGTAAAGTGCCTCTTCAACAGCTGTGTCGCCACCGCCAAGAACGGCTACCTCTTTGTTTTTGTAAAAGAAGCCATCGCATGTTGCGCATGTGCTAACGCCTTTGCCAAAGAACTCGTCCTCGCCTTTAAAGCCAGCATGTCTCGGGGTTGAGCCAGTCGCTACGATGACAGCCTTTGCCTGCTCGCTCTTGCCGCCTTCAAGTAAAATTTCAAAGCTACCGTCACTATTTTTTCTAACGCCAACGACATTTGCCCACTTATGAACTAGTCCAAATGCACTGCACTGCTTCCACCAAGTGCTCATAAAGTCAAAGCCGCTCTCGCCAGGGGCTTTTTGACCTGGGTAGTTTTCTATCTCTGAGCTAGAGGTGATCTGACCGCCAGGCTCGCCTTTTTCAAACATTACAACATTTTTTAATCCGCCTCTAGTGGCGTAAAGTCCGGCGCTTAGTCCTGCTGGACCGCCTCCGATGATCGCTAAATCAAGCATAAATTTCCTTTATTCTAAAACTTTTATGGACGAATTTTGTTTGTAAATTTCGCCCCTTTGATGAACTATCTCAACACTGCTTGGTAGCTTTGTGATGCTCAAATTTCGCATCAGTTCTAAAACTGTATTTATATCCGAGCTTATGTATTTTAGTGTTGAGTTTGACTCATATCTTTTTTGAAAGATATCGATCGCCACAACTGTTTCATTTTTGGTTGGTAAAATTTCGTCTAATTTTGATTGATTTGAGCTGAAGATTAAAAGCGTGTATTTTGGCTCTTTTGGAGTGAAAATCTCGCTTTTTTCGTAAAAAACTAGCTTCGCAAAATCAACAAATTTATATTGTGAAAAACGATAGTTGCTATACGCAAATGCAGCTGCTATCATAGCTGCACCAAAAAATGAACCAAATATATAGGTAAGAGGAAGCAGACTTCCTCTTCTTTTTTCGCTCATTAAAGAAGCGAATTTAGTTTGTCAGTTAGGGCTTGTTTTGACTGCGCACCGACCATTTGCTCAACTAGCTCGCCATTTTTAAAAAATAGCAATGTTGGGATCGATCTGATGCCAAACTCAACTGCAAGATCTTGCACTTCATCAGTATTTACCTTGCAAATTTTTGCTTTGCCGTCAAAGTCTTCAGCAAGCTCTTCGATCACTGGAGCTAGCATACGGCAAGGTCCGCACCATGGAGCCCAGAAATCTACTAGAGCAACGCCTTCTTTTGTTACATCAAAATTTTCTTTTGTGAGTTCGATGTATTTTCCCATTTGTTCTCCTTATTTTCAAGATGTGGCAATTATACAAAATCAAATTTAAATTTTAGCTAAATAATAAATTTTATTATAAACTAATATTTTCTATCAACTGAAAATTTTCATTTTTTACAACAAGCAGATCGAGCTGAAAGTCTCTATTTGGCTCATTTTTCATCATATAAAAATTTATAGTTTTTAAAATTTTCATATATTTCGCCTTGTTTAGGCGGTACTGGGCCTCGTATTCTCCGCTAGTTGCTTTTACTTCTATAAAGTGCAAAATTTTATCATTACTTAGCGCTATGATGTCGATCTCGCCAAATTTAGAGTGGAAATTTCTCTCTAAAATGATAAAATCAAGCTTACGCAAAAATTCGCAAGCCCTATCTTCCGAGTTCTTGCCAAAGAGATACTCTTTTAGCCCCAAACTACTCCTCGATCCTCATCATAAATGGCTCTTCTTTTATATACTCTTGCTCTTTTAAAAGCTCCATCGTTCGCTTCGCATCAGCCTCTAAGCTCGTGTGCGTCGTGAAAAATAGCACGGCATACTCGCTCTCGTCTTTTGGCTTTTGTAGCAAGCTATCTATCGAGAGATTATTCTCACTCATTAAATTTGTTATCTTTGCTAGTACGCCCATTTTGTCTTCGACTTTTAGTCTAAAGTAGTACTTCGTCTTTATCCTGTCACGGTCAAGCAGCTCTAAGGTGTTTAGCTCAAATGGCGCTTTGTATCCAAGCATAGGCGACTTGCTATCTCTTGCAATGTCGATAAGATCGCTAATTACTGCGCTTGCTGTTGCGTCGCCGCCAGCTCCTGGGCCATAGTACATCGTCTCGCCAACGACTTCGCCAACAACGCTGATCGCATTTGTTACGCCACTTGCCTTCGCTATCATTTTGTTTTGTGGCACAAGCGCAGGATGCACGCGTAGTTCGACCTTGCCTTCGCTTTTTTTGGCGATAGCTAGAAGCTTGATCGAGTATTCAAAGTCCTTTGCGAAAAATATATCTTCTGGCGTGATGCATTGAATCCCTTCTATCAAGATATCCTCTGGATCGCCGTGCACGCCATAAGCGATGCTTGCTAGGATGAGAAGCTTGTGAGCTGTATCAAAGCCACCCACGTCAAAAGTAGGATCAGCCTCAGCGTATCCAAGCTCTTGCGCCTTTTTAAGTGCGTCTTTAAAATTTGAGCCCTCATTCATCATCGAGGTTAAGATGTAGTTACTTGTGCCATTTAGTATGCCATTTATGCTTAAGATGTGGTTGGCGCTAAGCCCCTCTCTTAAGGCTCTAATGATCGGTATGCCACCAGCCACGCTTGCTTCAAAGCCAAATGGCGTGTTTTTGGCTAAATTTTGTAAAGCATATCTATGATAGGCAAGAAGCGCTTTGTTTGCAGTGACGATTGCTTTTTTGCGTTTTAAAATTTCACTCACCACTCTAAAAGGCTCTTCAACACCGCCCATAAGCTCGACAAAAACGTCGATATCATCGCGGTTTATGACGCTATTTATATCGTCAGTCAAAGGGATACCAGCGTCTCTTTTTTTATTTAAATTTCTAACCACTCCGATGACTGGCACTATCTCCTCGCCACATCTTGCTGCGATTAGTTTTTTATTTTTTAGTAAAATTTTTGCGACCGACTCGCCAACGGTTCCAACGCCCAATATCGCTACATTCATTCAAATTCTTTCAAATATTTTTTTATATTTCTGGCCGCTTGTCTTATCCTATTTTCATTTTCGATAAGAGCTAGACGCACGTAGTCGTTTCCACCCTCGCCAAAACCGATACCAGGGCTAACAGCGACTGATGCCTTTGTAAGAAGCTGCTTTGAAAACTCAAGGCTGCCTAAGTGGCTAACCTTTGGCGGAAGTTTTGCCCAGATAAACATACTAGCATTTGGCTTTTTAAGCTCCCAGCCAGCCTGAGTAAAGGCCTCTATCATCACATCTCTTCTTTTTTCATAAATTTGACGTATCTCTTCAACGCAGCTTTGATCTCCGTCAAGTGCGACTGTGGCAGAGACCTGAATAGGCGTAAACATACCGTAATCAACCCATGATTTTATCTTTTTAAGTGCGGCGCAAAGCCTTTTGTTTCCGCACATAAAGCCAACTCTCCAGCCAGCCATGTTGTAGCTTTTTGAAAGTGTATAGCACTCGACTGCGACGTCTTTTGCGCCATCTACTTCAAAAATGCTTGGCGTTTTGTAGCCATCAAAGGTAAGATCAGCGTAGGCGATATCTGAGATGATGTAAAATCTCTCTTGCTTTGCGATGCTTACAAGGCGCTCGTAAAAGCTCTTTTGCACGGTCACGGTCGTTGGATTGTGAGGGAAATTTACGACTACATATTTTGGTTTTGGTGAGCTTGCATGTATCGTCTGGATCAAATTTTCAAAAAATTTATTCTCGTCTAGTTCAAATTTATCATTGTAGTGAAGTGGCATCTTTGCGACACTTCCACCAGCAAATAAAAACGCTTGCGTGTGTATCGGATATGCAGGATCAGGCACGATAGCCACGTCGCCTGGGTTTATTATGGCTTGAGCAAGATGCACAAAGCCCTCTTTGCTACCCATGGTGGCAACTGCTTCGGTCTCTGGGTCTAAATTTACGCCGTATTTGCGCTTATACCAGTTGCAAATGGCAAGGCGGAGCTTGTAAATTCCAGCGCTGGCTGAGTAGCCGTGAGTCTTGTCTTTTTGCGCGCTTTCGCATAGTTTATCGACGATGTGTTGCGGTGTTCTGCCCTCTGGGTTGCCCATAGAGAAGTCTATGATGTCCTCGCCAGCTCTGCGTGCTGCCATTTTGATCGCATTTACTTCGGCAAAAACGTAGTTTGGCAAACGCTCAATTGTATTAAATCTTATCTCATCAAACACTGTTTGCTCCTATTTTATAAGCTTGATAATTATCTCGTTTTTAATATTAGTTATGTCGTTATTGTCGCTAATTAACGCATATTTTGCGTCGTTAGCTAAATTTATGGTGTAGTTAGTTTTTATCTCGTTTTCTCTTTTTAGATCGATTTGGTTTAAGTTTTTATCATAAATTCTAACAAGCGGCACCCATTTGTTTGGCTCGTTTGAGATGATATTTAGGCTGCTTGCACCTGCTACATCTACGATATAGACACCGCCACTTTTTACAAGCGGAGTCTCTTCGTTAAAATTTACTTTTGAGGCATTTAGGCTCATATTTTTAGCGTCCAAATAAAGCGCTAAATTTCCATCAACTCTATCAAATCCCATGATCTTAAAGCCGCTTTTACTAAGAGTGAAATTTAGTAAATTTGGATCTATGCCGCCACTTTTTAGGGCTAAAATCCCATAAGAAATTTCATTGCTATTTTTTAGAGAATTTACCCTTGCCACGCTTATATTTGCATCTTCAAGAGCTAAATTTATCGATTTGACAAATAGTGCTGAGGGGACTTTTTGCGTGCTTATAAATTTTAAATTTAAGCTATTTGAGCTAAAAGAGAGAGCATCGTAGTTTGAGCTTTGCTTTAGCCTTGAGACTAGCTCGCCAACGTTTAGTGAGCCGTTAGTGTCTAAATTTTCTAAAGAAATTTGTAGATCTTTTCCGCTACTTAGTGCGTTTGCGCTGCTATTTAGATCAAAAGCGTATGAAAAAACGCTAAAAATAAGAAATATGGCTAGTTTTTTTACCAAGATTTGCCCTTATTCATCTCGACAAACTCGTCATAAGTTAAAAATTTCATATCGCCATTTTCTACTAAAAATCTAGCTGGACGGCTTGGATTATATTTTGTCACTTTATCGCCAATCTTAAGCTCGATGTTGCCATTTCCACAAACTACTAGCTGTCTTTGGTCTAAATTTATATTTACACTCTTGCTTGTGTCGCTTGACGTCTTTTGACCATTTTCAAGGTTAATGATGCCTATCCAAACGCGCTGTTTTGGTGTGATAACCGCCTCATTTAGTGGCTTTGTCACATTTTGCTCTACTTTTGGAGCTGGCTGGGCTGCCATGCTAGGTTTTGCAGCATTTTGCTCTATGTTGGCAGGACTTACAGTCACATTTTGCTCAGCTGGAGCTGAAATTTTCACGCTTGAAGCGTTTGTGTCGATCTTTGGAGTGTTTTGAGAGATTGTTACATTTGTGTCGATTATATTTTTCTTCACTTCATTTACAATGCTTGATTGCGAGTAGCTCACGCTTGTATTGTCTTCGTTTAGGCTTGCAATGAAATTTTGGACGTATTTGTAAGCGTCAAAGTAGTAAGCACCGCCGCCGATGATAGCTAAAATGATGATCCAAAAGAAAAATCCAGCCCCACCACCGCTATTTTGTCTTTGGATCGAGACATCTTCAGGTGTGTAAGAAGAAATTTTTGGACTAACTTTTGTTTTTTTGCTCTCATCAGGCATGTTTTCTTGCATAAATGCGTCGTATTCAGCGAGAAGTTCGCTAAGATCGACGCCATACTCACGCTGTAAAATTTTGGCGTAACCTTTGATATTTAAGCGTGATAATTTTTCAAAATTTTTGTCAAAAATGTATTGTAAAAATGTGGGTTCAATGTGCGTTTTACGCGAAATTTCCTTTATGCCTATCTCTTTTAAATTTTCTAGTTCATTCATCTATCATCCTATCACAAATTATCGCAAAAGCTGCACTTACATTTAGGGAGTCCCAGCCGTCTTTTAGCTTGATACCGACGCACTCATCGCACTTTGCTAGAGCTTTTTGTGGTATGCCTTCGCCCTCTGAGCCCATCACCAAAGCCCTTTTGCCAGCAAATTTCATCTCTTTTATATTTTTGCCGTTGCTTGCCGTCGCGTAGAGCCTGAAACCACACTGTTTTAGCTCATTTAGCAGGCTAAGTCCGTCTTCAAAGATCGCTATTGGTATCTCATAAGCAGCACCGCTACTTGACCTTAAAACGCCTTGCATATTTACACTTTTTGCAACAATAACCAGTCCTTCGCAGCCTAAAGCATAAGCGCTTCTAGCGATGGCGCCGATGTTTCCAACGTCACTTATGCCATAAAGCACGGCGATGAAATTTAGCTTTTTTAGCTCACTAAAGTCTGAAAACTCATACTCGCTAACGCTTGCTAAAAAGCCTTGATGGTTGCCACCATGCGCCATCGACTGCGCCTTTTGATTATCCACGCGGATGATCTTCTTGCCTGTGCCGCAAATTTTTGAGAAGAGTTTTTTATCACACTCTTTTGAGAGATATATCTCTTCTAGGATCTGCGGACGCTTGTTCAAAATATGTAAAAATAGC
This sequence comes from Campylobacter concisus, assembly GCF_015230015.1. Lineage (GTDB taxonomy): Bacteria > Campylobacterota > Campylobacteria > Campylobacterales > Campylobacteraceae > Campylobacter_A > Campylobacter_A concisus_AF. The sequence continues at coordinate 187,148 of NZ_JAAKZC010000001.1, forward strand.
TGTTTTCCGTATATTATCATAGTTGCTTATGGTAGCTAAAATCAAGTAAAATTTAACTTATTTTGCTTCTAAATTTGAGTGAATTTTTGAAACTTTGTGGGTAAATTTGAGCTTTTAAATTTATGATTTTATGAGCTCGTCGTATATCTTTTTGACATCTTCGCCAGTTATTTTGCTAAGCAGTTTTGCCTTTGCTTTTGGGGCGATATCAAGAGAGATGATCTCATCTTTTGTGATATTTTGAGTGGCTATGTTGGCACTTTTTGAGATGACAACTGCCCACTCGCCGTTTAAATTTGCTTTTTCTAAAATTTGGGCTAAATTTTTGGCTGTGCCTTTAAATTTAGTCTCAAATTTTTTGGTGGCCTCTTTTATGGCAAAGATTTCTCTCTCTGGCTCTAAATTTGCGATGCTTTGCACCAAGCTTAATATACGTTTTGGGCTCTCATAGATGACGGCTGGATAGGCTAAGCTTAGAGCGTTTTGTATGGCTAGAGCTCTGTCTCTGCCGGTGTTTGGTAAAAATCCTAAGAAAACAAACTCTTTATCGCAAAGTCCGCTTGCAACCACGCTTAAAAGTGCGGCGTTTGCTCCGCTTAAAATTTCGTATTTGATATCATTTTTTTGAGCGTATCTTACTAGGCTAACGCCTGGGTCGCTTATGCCCGGCATGCCAGCGTCACTCATATAAGCTATATTTTTGCTCCAAATTTCATCACTTAAATTTGCAAAAAATTCATCTTCGTTGTGTGTGTGAAGTGGGATAAAATTTGAGATATTTATATTTGCGTCAAAGCGTTCGTTTAGTAGATTTACAAGGCTTTTGCAAACTCTTGTATCTTCGCAGATAGCTATCTCGCATTCACGCAAAATTTTGATCGTGCGAAGCGAGATATCTTCTAAATTTCCTATTGGAGTAGGAATAAAGTAGAGCAAGGCTTATTTTTGAGCGTATTTTTTCTTAAATTTCTCAACACGGCCAGCGCTATCAACTATCTTTTCGCTGCCTGTGAAAAATGGGTGGCACTTGTCGCAAATGTCAATTCTGATTTCGCTTTTGTTTGACTTTGTCTTAAAAGTGTTGCCACACGCGCAAGTTACGGTGCAATCTACATACTCTGGATGGATCTCTTTTTTCATCATCTTTCCTTTATTATTTTGGGCTATTTGTTACCTTAAAAGTTGCTGATTATATAAAAACTAATCTAAAAATCAAATAAATCAAGCAAGAAATTTTGCCGCCACAGATATGACTGCGGTCTGTGATCTTAGGATATTTTTTGTATTTAGGCCGTAGATATTTTTAAATTTAGCCGTCTCATCCTCGCTAAATCCGCCCTCTGGACCGATTATTAATATCTCATCGTCTCTTTTTTCATTTAAATTTCTGCCGCCAAAATTTATAGCTGAGACATTTTTATAAACGCTCATTAGCTCGTCTAAATTTTTATAAATTTCAAACTCCATTAGCGACGTTCTCCCGCACTGCTCACATGAAAGTGCGTTTATGTAGTTTAGCTTTTCAAGGTCGATCTTGAAATTTGCCTGAGAAAATTTAGTATAGACAAAGGCGATCTTGCCAACACCAAGCTCATTTAAAAAGGGCATCGCCTTTTCGATCGTCTTTGGATCAACGACCGCCCAAGCGATGGTAAAGTCAAATTTATGCTCGCAGTTTAGGCTGGCAAAGACAAGGCTTAAATTTGCACTTCTGCGCTCTATCTCATCGATCTCATAGATGTACTCTTTGTCGTCGAGTAAATTTCTAACACTTATGCGTTCTCCTGCTTCAACCCTTCTAGCTTTTAGGTGTAAAAATGCCTCATTTACTATTTTCAGGCGCTCTTCGCCAGCGTTTTTATCATATAAAAATTTCATCTAAATCCCTGCTATGATGATAAAAATAATGTCGCAAATGCCTTTAATAAGGGCAAATTTTTTAAATTTCTCTAGCTCGCCAGCAATGGCGTATCTTTTTAGCCTTTTATACCCAACTGCGCTAAGTGCGATCAGGGCTATCAAGACAAGAAGCATTTTTATGGCGTTAAATTTTAGCTCGTAGTTGTAGTACGCCCATAAAATGAGCCCAGTTAGCACCAAAAAGCTAAGCAGCATATGATAAATAGGCAGAAAATATCTTATACGAAGTACGTAGTTTTTAGTCCTCACTCCAAACTGAGTAAGCGCTAGATAAAGCACCGCTAAGGCAATTAGCGCATAAAAAAACGCCACGTGAAATGGCAAAGTGTAGGCAAAAAGTGAGGCTAAATGTTCGTTCATTTCTTCTCTTTAGGAGGCTCGTTTTCTTCGACGACTGGCTCAGGTGGCAGCTGCTCGTCGATAGTTACATTTGCATCAGGCTGAGCTATCGTAACATCACTAGGGACTGGCTCACTAACGTCACTTTTGGCCTCTTCTTTATCTCCACATCCCAAAAATACGCCAGCTATAAGCAAAAAAGAGGTTATAAATTTTTTCATTAAACGTCCTTTGGATTTTCTATTTTTATCTTATTTATCATCTTTTCAAGCAAATTTTTATCTTCCCACTCGTCTATAACGGCCTCTGAAAATTTGATATCACTAAGCCTTATCTCGCCCATTTGCGCATTTATCGCGTCCTCTTTAAAGCACTGCGCATAGCCAGTGTCGGTCTCGTGCACGATGACACTATGAAGCTTCACCTCGCGCTCGCCGTTGTTCATCACGCTAAGCTCAAGTATCCGCTCTATCATGACAAAAAATATGCGGCAAAACTGCTCTGCGCTGGGATTTAGCGGGATCTCGACCCACCTTGCAGAGTGCTTTTTAAGATCGTTTTTGTACTCGTCACTATCGCCTGAAAAAATGGTTGTAGCGTGGTCGAAGCTATCGATGATCGTCTTTATGTTTTGCTTCATCAGCCCAAAGTCATAGACCATGCCAGCGTTATCAAGAAAATTTGAGCTAAGTAAAATTTCTGCTACGTAGCTGTGTCCGTGGATGCTTGTCCTGCAGCGCTTTGAGCTACAAAATCTCACGATATGCGCATTTTCAAATCTAAAAAGTTTTCTAATAATCATCAAACACCCTCTTTGTCGCCCCAAAGCCTGATGTGGATACGCTCTGAGTAGTTAAATCCATGCTTTATGGCAAACTGCGCTGTTTTTAGAGCATTTTTGCTTAGCTCGTCCTCATTTGCGCCCATCGCCATGCACCAAACTGGCAAATTTGCTCTATCTTTTATATATAAAATTTCCTCCAGCTCGGTTTTATCAAAACGCGAGAGGACAAATTTTAAAAAGCTGCTTTTAGCGTTATTTTTGATAGCTAAGATGGCATCTAAATTTATGCGTTTTTGCTCGCTAACTCCGCTATTTGCTAGCTTTACGCCAAGTGCAAAATGGCAGTTTTTATAAATTTCAAATTTATCAAAATCAACCAAGATCGTGCCATTTGTCTCAAAATGCACCTCGTAGTTTATAAGCAAATTTCTTACCAAATTTATGAAATTTTCATTTTGATGCCAGATTAGTGGCTCGCCGCCTGTTAAAACGATGATTGGCTTTTGCTCCAAGCCTTTGCATAGCCCATCAACTAGGCTTAAAATTTCATCTGCGCTATATCTTTTGTGGTGAAAATGCCCCTTAAAAACGGCCCTTATGCTATCGCATCCCAAAAGCTCTTCGCCTGTTTTTAAAGACCTTGTCTTTACGCCAAAGCCAGAGCAGTTTAGGTTGCAGCCCAAAAAGCGTAAAAACACAGCGAGCCTGCCCTGATAAGCGCCCTCGCCTTGGATGCTTAAAAATGCCTCAACTAATTCTAGCTCTTTGCTCATCAACCACCAGTTTGGTAAAAGGCCCTTGAAGAGGTCTCGTTTTCAGCCCCTAGAGCCCATTTGTTCTCTTTTGGCTTGTTAGCTAGCACTTGTCTTAAGATCTCGCTTGCTGCGACGATGTCGCCATTTGCAACTGCTTTTTTGATACTTAGCGCATCTTCAAAGTAAAGGCAAGGTATCAAAAGTCCCTCAGCGCTTAGTCTGATGCGGTTGCAACTTTCGCAAAAGTCGTGTTTGTGGGGGTCTATGATGCCAAATTTATAGCCGTCATCAAGCCTATAAATAGACGCAGGTGCGTTTGGCAATTTTTCATCTTTTGTGACATTATATTTTTGCGAGATGATCTTTAAAATTTCATCGCTTTTTAGCCCTTTTAGATCCTCTTTGGCGTGCGAATTTTCCATATATTCGATAAATCTGATCTGAGAATTTCTAAATTTAGCAAACTCAAGCAAATTTACTAGTTCATCGTCGTTAAAGCCTTTTAGCGCGACTGTGTTTATCTTTACCTTTAGTCCAGCGTCAAGTGCTGCCTCAAAGCCAGCTAAAACCTCGTGTAAGACGCTCTTTTGAGCGATAAATTTAGCCTTTTGCTCATTTAGCGTATCAAGCGACATATTTATGCGCTTTAGACCAGCGTCCTTTAGTCTTTTGGCAAAGTGTGGCAGCATAAAGCCATTTGTCGTAAGCGCTAGATCGATGTCTGGCTTGTAATCGCTTATCATCTTTATAAAGACGTCCAGATCCTTGCGCACGAGTGGCTCACCGCCTGTGATCCTGATCTTTTTCACACCCTCGTCGATAGCTACTTTTACAAATAAAAATAGCTCTTCAAATGTCAGTAAATTCTCTTTTGGCGTCCAACTAAATGGTGTCGTAGGCATGCAATATCTACATCTAAAATTGCACCGCTGCGTCACGGAAATTCTCAAATAATCAACAACCCGACCATATTTATCTATTAGCATAAAGCACCTTTTTTAAGCTTGGTTAGAGCTTTTTTAATTTTCAATTATATGTTAAAAGATTTAAATTTAAATAAAAATTTAAGCTAATTTTTGTAGTTTAAGAGTAGTTTTGTCTTTTAAAATTAGCCCAAATTTAGGCTAATTTATGAAATTTAAGCACAAATTCAACTCGCCCCATACCCACGTGAAGATCTTTAGCGATCATGGCTGCGCTTTTGCCATCTTTAAACATCTTTAGGATCTGCTCTTCTTCGTTGATGACGCTTGGGGCGATTTTATTGATATCTCTTGTTCGCTCCTCAAGGTTAAACATCCTATCTTTTTGTTCGTTTGCAAAGTCATCTATCACTCGCTCGATGCTCTTTATGGCGCGGATTATTGGCACGATTTTTTCGTTTATTTGCTCATTTATCTGCTCTTTTAGCTCATCTTTTACATCTTTTAGCTGCTCGTCATCATCAGGCTTAAAGCTTGCTAGTGCGACTAGCTGCTTTTTGAGATTGTAGTTTTCTTGCATGGCGCTCTCTATGGCACGCTCATACCTTGCAAATTTCTTATTTGTCTCGCTATCTTTTATAAATATCAAAGCTATTATTATCGCTAAAACGATGCCAAAACCTAAAAAAATGTAAATTTCCATATTTTTCCTTTACGAATTCGCTCTAAGCTCTCTTATCATCACACGCTCTCTAGCCGTCACATAAGCGTTCCAGTCGGCCTCATCCTCTTCGTGCATGTTCTCTATCTTTGCTAGCCTCTCATCCTGCGCCCTTAGATAAAGGCTCAAATTTCTCTTTGGAAAGATAGGCATCGCAATCCTTGCGTAGTAAATTTCATCTTTTTTAAATTTATCTTCGCTTATTTTTATATGCGTAAAGCCGATCTCGTCGATATCTGCGCTCTCGCTTAGCGGCAAGTATTGCTTGTGCTCATTTTTTATATAATCACTTAGCGCATCGATCTTTCTATGAAGCTCGATGACAAGCGTTAGCAAGACTTGGTCGCTCTCTTTGGTCTCGCCGCGTGATTTTGCTCGCTTTAGCCACGCTCCAAGCGCATCTTCATCGCCTGGCAAGATAGAGTTAAATTCTCTTAAAAATTTCTCATCTCCACTTCTGTCGCACTCATAAACCATGCTAAGAGGCGCTTTAAAAAGCCTTACTTCGCTCATAATACACTTATCCAAACAAATATGAAAAATAAAATTCCCAAGTAGCCATTTAGCGTAAAAAACGCCCTGTCTATCTTGCTAAAGTCACGCCTTACGATCCTATGCTCAAAAAATAAGATCACGCCGCTTACCACAATGCCAAAAAACGCCATCGCTCCAAGTCCAGCCGCCCAAGCAAAAAGTAGCCAGAGTATAAAGGCTAGAGCGTGAAAAATGGCTGATAAAAATAGTGTCGCCTTGTCGCCATATATCGCTGGTATGCTAAAGAGCTTGTTTTCTTGGTCAAATTTCATATCCTGCAGCGAGTAAAGCAGGTCAAATCCAGCCACCCAAAATGTCACACCAAGGCAAAGTAGCACGCTCCAAAGCGGTATAGTAGCGCTTACTGCGACCACGCCAGCGATAGGAGCAAGTCCAAGACTAAGGCCTAGCACCAAGTGTGCTAGCTCGCTAAAGCGCTTAAACAGCGAGTATCCGCCAAGCACGGCAAGGATAGGGAAGCTTAGCCAAAATGCGAGCGAATTTACAAAATAAGCGCAGATGATAAAGATAAACGCGTTTGCTGCGATGAAAAGCTGCATATTGCCCTTGCCGATGCGTCCATCTACGCTTGGACGGCTTGCGGTTCGTGGGTTTAGCTTGTCGATGTCCTCGTCTTGGTATCTGTTAAACGCCATGGCGAAATTTCTAGCGCTAACTGCGCAAAGAGTGCCTAAAATAAGCAGTTTAAAGCCAAACCAAGCCGAGCCATTTTCTATCTTGCTCGCAACTATCATCGCCACAAAGATAAATGGCAAAGCAAAAACCGAGTGCTTAAAAACGATGAGTTCTGCGATATCTTTTAGCTTTTTGATCATATAAATTTCCATCTTTTTAAAAAGTGTCTGATTTTACACCATTTTGCTTTAAATCTAAATTTATATTATCATTGCGAGAGTAATTTAAAATGAAGGGTTATGATGAGTAAAATAGCGATTATCGGAGATAGTTTTAGTGCGTTGTTTACGGCACTTGAGCTAGCTAAAAAGAATGAAGAAATTTTAGTTATTAGTAGCCAAAAAGATGAGTTTGAGAGCGGAATTTTAACCCCATTTAACACCCCAGCTCTCGCAAGAGATGGCGCGATATCTAGCTCATTTTTGGGGCTAGTTAGTAAAAAAAGCGAGCTTGATATAGCACTTTGCCTAAATGAAAATTTTAGAGCTTGGATGGCGAATTTCACGCTTAAATCAACAAAGACTCACGATAAAAAGATGAGAATTTTGTTTAAGAAATTTGGACAAAAGAGCTTTGAAATTTTAAAAGAGCTAAGCGAAAAATATCCGCAGATAAAATTTGAAAAAAGTGGCGTTTATCTCATCTTTAGCGAGGATGAGAGCTTTAAAAAGAGGCTTGATGAGACAAGGGTCGCTGATAGCGAGCAAGAAATTTTAAGCGTGGATAGTGAGCTAGCAAATTTTGGCCTGATAAATAAAAATATAAAAGGGGCGCTAAATTTAGCTAAAAACGCGAGTATCAATGTTAAAGAGCTACGAAACGCACTTTTTAGCGAGCTAAATGAGCTTGGAGTGCAGTTTATAAATGATGAAATTTATGAGCTAAAAACGCAGGGGCAAGCCGTGCAAAAGGCTGTTGGCGCAGCTGGCGAGTACGAGGCTGATAGCTTTGTCGTGGCGAGCAGGAATTTGGAGCTTTCAAGCAAACTTGGGACAAATTTAAGCGCCATTTTGGCTAAATTTTACACCATAGATCTTGTGTTAAACGAAGATCAGATACCTAAAAAACCGATCATTTTAAATGATATGTTTGCCAAAATTTATCCAACTAAAAATGGCGTCACGATCATCACAAATTTACAAGTGGGCGCTATCGATACGCTTGTAAAAACAGAAAAGATCAACGCATTTTTAAACGAGCTAAAAAGACACCTTGGCATAAGCGAGCTAAAAGAGCCTAGTTTTAGGGCAAATTTTGTGCTTCTTAGCTCAAACGACAAGCCAGCTCTTGGACGAGATGAGACATATCAAAATTTACTCTATAACCAAGCGTACGGGCTAAATGAACTAAGTTACGCACCACACTTTGCAGGCGTTTTGGCTGATCTTATTAAAGAGGGCAAAAGCAACGAAGATAGCGATGAAATTTTACTTTTTAGCTCATTTTATGAGGGCTAAATTTGTTTAAAGAACTAGCGCTAATTGGCACCACAGCAAGCGGCAAGAGCGATCTAGCCTTTGAGCTAGCAAAGGAATTTGGGGGCGTCATCCTAAGCCTTGACTCGCTAGCACTTTATAAAGAGATAGATATCGCCAGCGCAAAGCCAAAGCCCTGGCAACTGGAGGCTGTGAGGCACTTTGGGGTGGATGAAATTTACCCTGATGAGGAATTTAGCGTTGGGGCATTTTTTGAAATTTACAAAAAGGCAAAGGAATTTGCGTGCTCACAAGGCTGCCCGCTTATCATCACAGGCGGCAGCGGCTTTTATCTAAAGGCGATGCTTAGCGGTCTTGCGCCAGACGTGCCAAAATGCGAGCTAAATTTAAGCAACGAGGAAATTTACGATCTGGCTTTACAAAATGACCCTGAGTTTGCAGGCAAATTTAGTCAAAACGACTCTTATCGTCTCGAAAAATGGTATCAAATTTATAAATTTAGCGGCCAAATTCCAAGCGTTTGGCTACAAGAAAACACCAAGCCAAGCGTCATAAAAGAGCTTGTGATATTTGAAATTTTGTGGGATAAAGAGGAGCTTAGAGCTCGCATAGCAAAGCGGACAAAAAATATGCTAGATGAGGGCTTGATAGATGAGGCGAAGTTTTTATTTGGCAAGTATAAGAGCGAGCCAAAACCCTTAAAATCGATAGGTCTAAAGGAGTGCAAGCAGTTTTTGGAGGGTGAAATTTCAAAAAGTGAGCTTGAAACTCTCATCGCTACGCACACAGCTCAGCTTGCTAAGCGTCAGCGAACCTTTAATAGGTCGCAGTTTGAGAAGAAATTTGTTGGCGACTTGGTGCAGACTAGAGGTGAAATTTTGAAATTTTTAAAAGTATAAATTTGAGTTAAATTTAAATTGTCTAGGTGGTAAATTTAATTTAGCAGGGGGGGGCGAACAGCTCCAAAAGAAGCCGTTCGATAAATTTATATAGGCATGACCCTGATTTTTGGGCTTAGGCTCTCTTGTAAGACATTTTCTATCGCATAAAGCGTGCCAGTAGAGCCACTTGAACAGCCTGAGCAAGCGCCAAGATAGCGGATATAAACATCGATATTTTCGCCGTTATCGTTTCTGATGTCTATGATCTCTAAATTTCCGCCATCCATCATAAGCATCGGGCGGATCTCTTTATCGATGATCGATTCGATCGCTTTTAGCTGACCAACCATCGTCATGCTCTCAAAGCTAACGTCGCTAAGCGTATTGTTTGCTTGAGCGTTGGCCTGAGTCTCGAGCCTTTCTTGCTCCATCTCGGCCCTAGTATCACGCAAGATATCAACAAGGTAGTAGTCCTTTTTCTCGTGTCCGCCAGGTCTAACGCATGACTTGCAAAATGCTCCAGCTTTGGTGTACTGCGTGATCTCCTCAACCGTGTGAAGGTCGTTTAGTCTTATCACCTCTTTGATCGTGCCAAGGCTCACCCTAGCGCACTCGCAAACGATGATCTCATCTTCAAAGTGCTCTGGGTCTATGCCCTTGTAGCTTGCAGCAGCTGCCTTGATGACGTCGTATGCCATAACTGAGCAGTGCATCTTTTGAGGTGGCACAGCTGGGGTGTCTGGGTTGTCACGCATAGCTCTTTCAACATCTAAATTTGTTATCTTAACCGCTTCATCGACAGTTTTGCCGATGCAAAGCTCAGCCATCGTGTCAGAGCTAGCTATCGCCGTGCCACAGCCAAAGCTTTTAAATTTAGCGTCTATTATCTTGTCAGTTTTCTCATCAACGAGCCAATAAAGCCTGACCGCGTCGCCGCAGCTTTCTGCGCCAAAGTCAGCGATGATGAGCTTTGCGTTTGCTTTTTTGGCGTCCTCTTCGGTTAGCTCGCCCATGAATTTAGGATTATTCATCCTATCTTGCACTACCTTTGAGTATTCATCCCAGATAGAGCCTCCGATTAAGTTATTTTTTGCCATGTTTTTCCTTTAAATTTTATAATCCACTCTTATGCCACTCTGGGGCGTATGCAAATGTGCTTGAGATGCCTCTTAGCCTATTTACAGCCTTTGTTATTTGCTCGATCGCATAGTCGATCTCTTCTTCGGTGTTAAACCTTGAAAGAGAGAGTCTAAGTGCAGTGTGAGCTAGCTCTTTGTCAGCCCCGATCGCCTCCATGATAGGGTTGCTCTCAAGTGTCTCGCTCGCACAAGCAGAGCCAGTAGATGCCGCTATGCCAGCTCTATTTAGATCCCAAAGCATCGCCTCGCCCTCGACGCCTTTGATAGAGGCTAGGATGGTGTTTGGCACGCGTTGCTCTTTTTTGCCAACGACGCTAACGTCAGGAATTTGCAGCAATGCGTCTTCAAGTTTGTCACGCAAACGGCGAACGTGCGAGTGCTCGTAATCCATAAATTTATTTGCCAGCTCAAGCGCTTTGCCCATACCGACGATACCTGGCACATCAAGCGTGCCGCTTCTGCGTCCGCCCATGTGCTCGCCGCCGTGAAGCAAGCTGCTTAGTGGCATGCTATTTTTTATAAATAACGCGCCAACGCCCTTTGGTCCGTGAAATTTATGCGCTGAAAAGCTTAGGAAATCAACGTCTAGGTCTTGAACATCTATCTTTATCTTGCCGACTGCTTGTACGGCGTCAGTGTGAAATAAAGCGCCGTATTCGTGGGCGACTTTGGCAAGCTCTTTTATAGGAAAGATCATGCCAGTTTCGTTGTTTGCGCTCATTATGGCGACAAGTGCAACATTTTCGTCCATGACAGCTCTTAACTGATCTGGAGTAACGATACCATCGCTATTTACGTCTAAAACCGTAAGCTCCACGCCATGCTTTTCTAGAAATTTACAAGTTGCTAAAATGGCTGGGTGCTCGACTGCGGTGGTGACGATGCGTTTTTTCTCGCCGGTTGCTATTTTGTCAAAGTAGATGCCTTTTACAACCCAGTTGTTGCTCTCGGTCGCACATGAGGTAACGACGATGTCATCGCTATCTTTTGCGTTTATGCCAGCGTAGAGCTGATCGAGCGCTGTTCTTAGTGCTGGGTGGGTCTCTGAGCCAAATTTGTGTAGTGAGTTTGGGTTGCCATATTTTTCGCAAAAAAACGGCTTCATAAGTTCAAAAGCTTCTGGATCAACCATCGTTGTGGCGTTATTATCTAAATATACTCTCAAATTTAAAACCTTAATTCGGATAAAAAATATCCCTTTTATTTTTGATGGGATATTATAACAAAAAAGTTAAAAGCAAGTTTAAAAAATAGCTTTAGTTTTTTCAATATTTGGCTCATTTTGATAGTAAAATATATTGAAATTCCTTATCAATATTTGGCAGATACGCCATTTGCGAAATTTGGTCTAAAAAAGCCTATTTTACTCTTAATATTAATTATTTTTCTTAAGGATTGATTATTATAAAGCAAAATTATTAATATGCTGGATATAAAATAAAAAAATAAAAACAAACTTTGATGGCTTTTATAAAAAGATATATATTTTAAAATTTATTTTTAGAATATTTTTGTAATGTCACACATTTTTGCTAAACTCACCCGTTTTTAAATTTACCTAAAAGGGAAGAGATGAAAAAATATTTAGCCGAGTTTTTTGGCACATTTTGGTTAGTTTTTGGAGGTTGCGGTAGTGCGATATTTGCTGCGGCTTTTCCAGAGCTTGGTATTGGCTTTGTAGGCGTTGCGTTTGCTTTTGGTCTTACAGTTCTTACGATGGCTTACGCAGTTGGTCACATCAGCGGCGGTCACTTCAACCCTGCTGTCTCAGTCGGCTTGCTAGTTGGCGGAAGATTTGACAAAAAAGACTTCGTGCCTTACGTCATCGCACAGGTTATCGGAGCGATCGCAGCTGCTGGCGTGCTATATCTTATCGCTTCAGGCAAGGCTGGATTTGACGCTACTGCGAGCGGTTTTGCTAGTAACGGATACGGCGAGCACTCACCAAATGGCTACAATCTAGTCTCAGCGCTAGTTGCAGAGATAGTTCTAACTGCGTTTTTCCTTATCATCATCCTAGGTGCTACTGACGAGCGTGCTCCAAAAGGCTTTGCACCTATCGCTATTGGTCTTGGCTTGACACTTATCCACCTTATCTCGATACCTATCACAAACACATCAGTTAACCCAGCTCGCTCAACTGGCGTTGCGATATTTCAAGGCACTTGGGCGCTAGAGCAGCTTTGGCTTTTCTGGGTTGCACCTATTGTTGGAGCTATCATCGGAGCTATCATTTATAGGATCTTAGGCTGCACATGCGGCTGCAAAAGCGCAAAATAATTAAATTTATACTTCAAGGGCGTTTCGCCCTTTCTGCTCTTTTAAATTTAAATAAGTAAAAAGAAATTTATAAGATATTTTGAGGGATCATCTAAGAAATTTAATTCTTAGATGAAAAGAGTTTTTAGGCCTTTTTTGTCATCGCCCTAATAGGTATAACAAATATCGCTGCAATAAGGTAAAAAACGATACCAAAGACAGCTGCCATCATAAATATCTCGCCGATATCATAAAAGCTTGACTCAAGCCTAATCGTATCGACGTAATTTATCGCAAACCATAATGCTACGCCAAGAGCGATAGCAAAAACAAAAAAACCCCAAGAAAATAAAAAATTTAAAATCTTAGTCATCAACTTTTCTCCTTTTTGAGTTTATTTATCTACCTTAAATCCGCCGCCAAGTGCTCTATAAACTTCAACCGCGCTATCTACCTCATCAAGCTTAGCTGAGATATCTTGAAGCTTTGCTTGAAGCAAATTCCTCTGTGCATCAAGAAGCTCTAAGTGACCGATATAGCCAGCGTTATACTGATCTTTAGCAAGCGAATAAATTTTTTGCTGCGATTGTAGCAAATTTTTTACCTGATCCAAAGAGAGCTTTGCGTTTTGCCTTGATATAAGGGCATCTCTAACCTCACCAAGGGCCGATCTGACAGTCGCTTCATAAGTGACGGCCGCGATTTGCTCGTTTGTCTCAGCAACTCGGACATTGTTTTTTGTCCTGCCATAGTCAAATATCTTTTGAGCTAAAGAGCCACCTATATTCCAAGTATTGGCATTTCCTACAAATATATTTTCAAAATCAACACTCGTAAAGCCTAAAAGTCCAGTAAGTGAGATCGTAGGAAAATAATCAGCTTTTGCCACGCCCACAAGAGCATTTGTAGCTTTTAGATCTGCTAGCGCCTTTGCCACATCGCTTCTTCTAAGCAAGACATCTGAGCTGATGCCAGCCTTTATCTCAGGCGAACTTGGTAAATTTTGCGCACTAGCAACAGCTCCTTTTAAAATTTCATCATTGCTTTTTCCAGTTAGGATGGCTAGCGAAGTAAGCGCTTGCGACTTTGAGTTTAGCACTGAAGTTAGGCTAGTCTTCGCCCTCTCTACTTCAGCCTTGCTTTGCAGATAGGTCATCTCATTTATGCCACCAAGATCAAGCTGCGTCTTGCGAAGTGCTAACGTATCTTCGTAGGTTTTTAGAGTCTCTTTTAGCACCGCTTCTTGCATGTTTAGCGATACTAGAGCAAAGTAGCTTTTTGCCACACTTGAGCTAAGGCTTAGTCTGGCGCTATCATAGTCAAATTTGCTCGCATTTAAATTTTCATTAGCTGCAAGCACGCTATTTCTTACTCTGCCCCAGAGATCTATCTCGTAGTTTAGTCCTAAATTTATGCTCGAGCTTCTATAGCGTGTTTGAGGCTGCCCAGTGTAAGTTTCACCACTGGTCTTTGCCTTGGTATAACTTACATTTAAATTTACCCCTGGCAGCAAATCAGCCTCAGCAATACCAAGGCTTGCTTTTGCTTTTTGTAAATTTAAATATGCAATGCGTAAATTTGTATTTTTCTCAAGTGCGCTTTCGACTAGAGAATTTAAATTTTCATCGTGAAATTCTTTCCACCAAAGATCTCTTATGTCGCTTGTCTCGAAAGTGTATGTTGAGGTGAAATTTGTATCCACATTTGGCATATCTGGGCGAAACGAGCAACCAGCCAAAAACGCCGCTGTTATAAGTATAAACGCCTTATTTCTCATCTTTTTTTGCTCCCTTTTTCCAGTATTTTTCATTTAAATTTTCAAGCAAATAGTAAAACAACGGCACGAAAAATATCGCTATCGTAGTAGAAGCGATCATACCGCCAACCACGCCAGTTCCTAGTGAGTGGCGAGATGCAGCGCCTGCGCCTGTGCTTATAACCATTGGGAAAACACCTAGAGTAAATGCGATCGAAGTCATTACAATTGGTCTAAAGCGAAGTTTGGCCGCGTTTATCGCTGCGTCAAATATACTCTTACCGCTCTCGCGCTCTTGCATAGCAAATTCTACGATCAAAATGGCGTTTTTGGCCGCTAGGCCGATGAGTAACAAGAGTCCGATCTCAAAGTAGATATCGTTTGTCAGCCCTCTTATCCAAACAGCTAGCAACGAGCCAAATACCGCAAACGGCACGGCAGTGATGACTGCAAGCGGGATGAGCCATCTTTCGTACTGAGCCGCAAGGATCAAAAAGACAAAGACCATACCAAAGATAAAGGCGACTGTGCCTGTTCCTTGAGAATTTACCTCTTGATATGCTGTTCCAGCCCAGCTTATAGCGTACTCATCGCTGCTTAGTGTGTCATTTACGACCTCTTGTATCGCTCTTATCGCATCGCCTGATGTGTAGCCAGGTTTTGGATCGCCCATGATCTTAGCTGCTGGAAAGAGGTTAAATCTATCAACGATATCAGGTCCGATCGATCTTGTAAGCGTTACGACCGAATTTAGTGGCACCATGCCGCCATCTTTTGAGCGGACGAAAATTTTTCTTAGATCCTCGGGGTTGTTTCTAAAGTTATCGCTTGCCCTTGCATATACGCGGTATGATTTACCCGCAAGGTTGAAGTCGTTTATGTAGTAAGAGCCAAAGCTAGCTGCTATCGTGCTAAAAATTTCGCTCTCGCTTACGCCAAATAGCCTTGCTTTTTCTTTATCAACCGTGATCTTAAACTGGCGGTAGTTTGTCTCAAGCGTCGTTCTTACGCCAGTTAGCTCAGGTCTTGCGTTTGCAGCTGCAGTTACCTTTCTAGCATCCGCTTCTATCTCGTTGTAGCTCTTGCCGCTCTTATTTTGTAGATACATCTCAAAGCCGCCAGTCATTGATAGACCCATGATAGGTGGCACATTTACGACAAAAGTCATTGAGTTTTTTGAACCCCAAAGCATGCCGTTAAACTGACCTACTAAGGCATCTGCACCGTCCGTTGCACCTTTTCTTTCGTTCCAGTCTTTTAGCTTGACAAAGCTGATGGCCGAGTTTTCTCTAAGTGAGCTAGCTAGCATATCATAGCCTGCAAATCCCATGGTAAATTCGACATTTGGGTTGCTCAAAATGGCGTTACTAATAGATTTTACCTCTTCTTTGGTCTTTAGCATATTTGTTGAAGGTGGAAGCGAGGTGATAACCATCAAAGCGCCCTTATCTTCTGAAGGCACAAGCCCTTTTGGCACTTTTTGAAAAAGGCCATACGTAGCAAATCCCATTATGCCAATGACTATAAAGCTAATGATGACGTGTTTTAAAATTTTTGCCACGCCTGCTGTGAAAATTTTAGTACTAAAATCAAAGAAGTCGTTAAATTTCTGAACTATCCAAAATGGCTTGCTCTCTTGCCTTTTAAGCATAACCGCACAAAGTGCTGGCGTAAGAGTAAGAGCGACAAAGCCTGAGATACAAACAGCAACAACAAGTGTTAGCGCAAACTGCTTTTGTATAACGCCTACAAAGCCCTCCATAAATGAAACTGGCACGAAAACCGCGCAAAGCACGAGCACGATAGAGATTACTGGGGTTTGTACCTCCTCCATCGCCTTAAACGTGGCGTCTTTTACGCTTATTTCTTTATCTTCATGCAAAATTCTCTCAACGTTTTCTATAACGATGATCGCGTCATCTACGACGATACCGATGGCTAAAATCAAGGCAAAAAGTGTGATCAAATTTATACTAAAGCCCATAACATAAAGACCGCCAAATGTGCCTATTATAGAGACTGGAACGGCAAGCATTGGTATGATGGTAGCTCTAAAGCTCTTTAAGAAGAAGTACATTACGATAAGAACTAGTACCATCGCTTCTATGAAAGTTTTTATAACTTCGTCTATTGAGACGGTGATAAATTCAGTTGGGTTGTAGGCTATGGTGTGCTCTAGTCCAACTGGATAGGTTTTCTTTAGCTCTTCAAGCTTTGCTTTGACCGCTTCAGCAGTTGCAAGTGCGTTTGCATCGTTTTGTAAAAATAGTAAAAGTGGCACTGCTGGTTTGCCATTTAGCATAGCTTCAGATGCGTAGCTAGCAGCTCCAAGCTCAACTGTGGCGACCTCTTTTAGTTTTACCACGGTGCCATCTTCACTCTTTATCAAAATTTCGTCAAACTGCTTTGGATCTTTAAAACGTCCTTCAGAAACTACTGAATAAACATAAGGATTTTCACCCTTTGATGGCTGCTCGCCGATCTTACCAGCGGCGTATTGTGAGTTTTGAATTTTTACTTGAGAGATGACGTCGCTTGGAGTTAGTTTAAATTGAGCAAGTCTGTCTGGCTTTAGCCAAATTCTCATCGAGTACTCTTTGTTGCCAATTAGTACTGTATCGCCGATACCATTTACCCTTTTGATCTCGTCAGCAATGTTTAAATTTACATAGTTATATAGCTCAACTTGGTTCATATTTGGATTTGTAAAGCCAACTACTTGAAGGATCGAACCACTTCTTTCACGCACCGTTACGCCCATATTTTGCACCTCTTGAGGTAGCCTTGAAAGGGCAGCTTGGACGCGGTTATTTACGTCTATCGTAGCTTGTTTTGCTGATGATCCGATCTTAAAATATACGCTTATATTCATCGTACCAGCAGAGCTTGACGTGCTTTGCATATAGAGCATATTTTCAACACCATTTATCTGATCTTCGATCGCACTTGCGACTGAGTCGGCGATAGTCTGCGCATCAGCACCGCTATATGTCGCAGTTACAGAGACAGTAGGCGGAGTAAGACTTGGATATTCCTCTATCGGAAGCCCTTTGATACCCATAAGACCTGCTATAACTATGATGATAGATATAACGGTTGCAAATATCGGGCGGTTTATGAAAAATCTTGAAAACATCTATCTGCCTTTACTTGCTTTTTGTAGCGTTTGCATCTTTGCCATTTATAAATTCTGCACTTAGGTCTTTATCAGTTTCAACTGGTGCGCCAACGCCTATTTTAAGGAAGTTATTTACGATGATCTTATCGCCCTCTTCAAGGCCCTCAGTCACTACGACCATATCTTTTGTTTGGTAGCTAGTTTTTACATTTTTTTGGCTTACTTTGCCATCTTTTACGACTAAAACATAAGTGTTTGTAGCGCTTTGTTGAAGGGCAACTTGTGGGATATTAAAGGCATTTTTTTGCACAAATCCGCTCATCTTTATATGGCCAAACGCACCTGGTAAAATTTTACCTTCGCTGTTATCAAAGCTGGCCTTTGCCAAAACGCTGCCAGTCGCGGTATTTACGACGTTGTCTATAAATGTCACTTTGCCAGTGAAATTTTCATTGTTTAAATTTAAGACAGCCTCGCTATTTAGTTGCTGCCAAGCGCCGTTATCTAAATTTGCTTTTCTGCTTAGATTATCAACGTCTGCTATGTAAAAGTCAGCCTCGATCGGATTTATCTTTGTTAGCCTTACAAGCTGGGTTTGGCTTGCTGTTACAAGTGAGCCAACATCTACTTTATTATCGCCAACAACGCCGTCAAATGGAGCCGTGATAGTTGTATAGCCAAGATCGATCTTGGCATTTTTTAAAGTTGCTTTTGCGCTTACTAAAGTTGCATTTGCGATGTCATAAGCTGCAACGGCTGCGTCGTAGTCTTTTTGAGAGACTGCATTTTTCTTATATAGAGCAGAAATTCTTTTAAACTCAGTCTGCGCATTTTTTAAATTTGCATTTGCCACGCCAACAGCTGCGTCAAGCGAGTCAAAGCTAGCTTGATATTTTTCTGGATCTATCAAAAATAGCTTATCTCCAGCCTTTACCTTATCGCCTGGCTTAAAAAACTGCTTTATGATCGTGCCGCCAACCTTTGGATAGATGATGACATCTTGGTTGCTAGTAACTGTGGCCGTGTAGTCAAAGCTAATAGGCACATCTGCTTTTTGTGCAACGAAAATATCAACGTGAGATGGTGGCATTTGACGGCCTGCAGCAGCCTTTTTGTCGCCACTTTCAAAGCAGCCAGAAAGCAAAAAAACGGCAGCTGAAAGCACAAAAAAACTTTTAAATTTCAACATAAAAACCTCTCTTAATTTTAAATTTTAATCCCAATTTTAGTTTTGTAATTTTCATTACAAATTTTAAAAGTCACTGACTATAACTAAATATAAATTAAAAGTCAATTTTACTTTTTAATAATGCCATTTAAAAATAGCTCAACACACAAAGCAACATGCTCTTCACGCTCTTTTTTACTTAGTTTTGGCTCTTCGTCTAATATGAGGGCGTTGTAGTAATGTGACCCCTTTACATTTTCTATAAAGCATTTTGCGGCAAATTTGGCTGGAAATTTTGGATTAAGCTGTGCTTTTATCTCATCTCTTTCAAAGAAATTTATAAGCACAAGGTCGATCCTATTTAAAATTTGATCTAAAAATACCCTGCCAAGTTTGCCACCATTTTTAGAGCTCTCGCTTATCATTATCCTACCAAGTGAGATATTTTTCTTGGTGCAGATGATAGAAAAAATAATGGTTGCAAATTTGGTTAAAAACTCCTCCAAGCTGTGAGAAATTTTGAGATCTATCCTCTCATCGACCTCTTTTATAAGCGCATCTATCTCTTGCTCGATGATCGCTTGAAAAAGCCCCTCTTTGCTCTCAAAAAATGTGTAAATGCTAGCAAGCGAGCCGCCACTTATCGCCACGATATCGCTAAGGCTAGTCTTTTCGTAGCCATTTTTTAAAAATAGCTCAAGCGCTGTTTTTACGATGAGTTCGTATCGTTTTTTGCCTTTTTCTGAGATCGCCATTTCACTTCCCGCTAAATTTTCGCCATTTTATCATCTTTTAGGATAGATAAAGGTGCTGGCTCTTTGCACGTTGATAGTTGGCTCGTCAGTGGCGTAAGCTCTTATATTTATATGTTTTAAAAGATCTTTTTCGCTCGTGTTTTCATTTTTTGATTTTAGCGTGACGATGACCTTTTGTTTTGCACCAGCTTTTAGCGTAAAGGGCTTATTTGGACGAGAAATTTCTATACTTTTATCATCTATCTCAAAGTAAAATTTATGATCCTTGCTTTGGGTATTTTGTACTAAAAAAACGTAAGAATTTTCAACCTCACCTTGATCTAAAACCTTGTAAAGCTCGCTTGTCCTATTTATATTTAAAAGCATGCTCTCTTTTTTGCCACTCATCAGCGCCGCAGCTACCAAAACTACGCACAAAATGACAAGATAAGCAACCGTTCTAAATCTAAAAATTTTCACCTTTTTATTTTCATTTTGAGAATTTATACTTCTCCACTCGATGAGCGAGCTTTCGTTAAAATGCCCCATCACTTTAGCGCACGCATCGCTACATTCAAGGCAGTTTATGCACTCAAGCTGCATGCCCTTTCTTATATCTATATGCGTCGGACATATCCTCACGCAGGCCTCGCAACCAGTGCAAAGCGCGCCATCTTCTTTTGGCTTTTTAAATTTCTCTTTGCCATCATATATGACGCCGCCTCGTTTTTGATTGTAGATAACTTGTATCGTGTCGCTGTCAAACATAACTGACTGCACCCTCGCATACGGGCAGACATAGACGCAGAAATTTTCTTTTAAAATGACCACGTCATAGACTAGCCAAGCAGCGATGCTAAGCCAAAATGCAAGTAAAATTTTATGTTCGCTTGCATCATTTAGATAAGCAAAAAAATCAAGCGGTGGCACAAAAAACCACAAGAAATTTGCAGCTATGATAAGTGCTAAAACGCACCAAATTCCAACTGCTAATGCACGCTTAAAAATTTGACCTTGCGGCTCATTTTGTTTATTTTGGATATTTTTTCGGATCTTTAAAATTTTAGTCTGCAAAAGGTCACGAAAGAGCGTTCTAAAAATGGTCTGCGGACAGCTCCAGCCACACCAGATGCGCCCTGCAAGCGTCGTTAGAAAAAATATAGTCAAAAACAAAGTGATAAACAAAAACGGCAGCAAATATAGCTCTTGCATGTCAAATTTTGTAAAAAATAGATCAACCCTGCTCTTATCAAAACTTAGCAAAAATAGTTGCGCGTCATTTATCCTGATAAATGGCAAAATAAAGACAAATAGCGTGATACAGGCAAAAAAAATGTAACGCCTCTTGGCGTAGCTAAAATTTAAATTTTTCGACATAATAAACCTTTTTTAAAATTTTGTTGATTATAGGCTTTGGGGCATTAAAAGTGCATTAAATAATTTTGCCTAAAAGCTTAAATTTATGAAAGTTAAACTATACTCACGGCTTATTTTAATCTGAAAGGTGGTGAGGACGTTGCCTGGTATTAAGGTACATCCTAACGAGTCATTTGACGAGGGTTACAGAAAGTTTAAAAAACAAACTGACCGTAACTTAGTCGTTACTGAAGCAAGAGCTAGACGCTTTTTTGAGCCTAAAACTGAGATCCGCAAGAAACAAAAAATTGCTGCTCGCAAGAAAATGCTTAAACGTCTTTATATGCTTAGACGCTACGAGTCAAGACTCTAAAACCAAGACAAAGGGAGCTTTGCTCTCTTTGTTTAACTCTTCTTTTAGCCTTATTTTTTTATAATCAAAGCAATTTTTTTATTTTATTTTAAACGGAAATCCGATGCAAAAGCTAGCTGTAAATGAAGCTGCAGAAATTTTAGGCATAACAAAAGAAGCAGTCTATAATAGAATTCGCCGAGGCTCGTTAAAAACAGTCATTGAAAATGGCACTAAATTTGTCATCCTTGACGAGGAGTCAAGCAGTGAAAAACCCACAAAAACCGCCCCAAAAAGCACAAAAACTAAATCCCAAAACGACGAGTTTGTAAGCTATTTGCTAAATGAGCTAAATGAGCTAAAGAGCTTAAATTTAAATTTGCAAGCCGATAAAGATAGGCTTTTTAAAGAAAAAGAGCAGATGCTCATCGAGCGTAAAAATGAAATTTTGCAAATTTACAAGGACAGAGACGAGAAACTCATGCAGTTTCTAAATGCTATGCAAAGACCACTTTTAGCGCCTAAAAACGAAAGTGCCGCAAGCGAAGTGGCGATAGATGCGCAGATAGAGGACGAGTCAAAATGGATAAATTTAAGCGAATATCTAAAGGAGTTAAATTTAAAACCAAAAGCGACAAAAAAGATCAGTGAAAAGATAATAAAAGCGATACATCACTCCAAATTTATCAAATTTAAACGCGGCGTGATACTTGTTAGAAGACATAAAAATTTAAAAGAGTTGATAGGAGAGATATGAAACACATCAAAAAAATAGCAACTTATGCTGCGGTTGGGGGATTTGGTGCCATTATCATGGCTGGACTTGCAGGTTGCGGAAGCGACGATGGCGGCAATGAAAACGCACTAAATGAAGTTGCGCAAAAAAACGGTGCCTTTGTCATCATCGAAGAGAGCGCACCTGGCGTTTATAAAATTTTAGAAGAGTACCCAAGCACCGAAACTAGGGTCGTGCTAAAAGATATAAACGGCACTGAGCGCGTGCTAAGCAAAGATGAGATCGACAAGCTTCTAGCGCAAGCAAACGCAAAGATCGACAATAACACTTCAAATTTGACAAGAACGAGCGACGCACAGCTAAGTAGCGGCGGACTAAGTCTTGGCGAGACGATCCTTGCCTCAGCAGCTGGCGCGATACTTGGTAGCTGGATAGGCAGTAAGCTTTTTGGTAATCAAAATTTCCAAGCAAATCGCCAAAGCACATATAAAAATCCAAGTGCTTACACAAGAAGTGTCGATAGCTTTAACAAGCAAAAAGCGGCAAATTCTGCAGCAAGAAGCAGTGGTGGAAAGAGTGGGTTTTTTGGTGGTGGCTCAAAGTCAGGCTCTAGCTCATCAAGCTTTGGAGGCTGAAAATGATAAATTTAAGAAAAATCACCCCGTTAAACAACGAATTTATGGAGAAAATAGGCTTTGCGTGGCATACAGATAACGATAATAGCTCATATATCGCTGATGAGATCGTGCAAGTAAGCGAAAAAGAGGCAAATGCCTACTATGAGGCTGCAAATGAGCTATATGATATGTATGTAAATGCCGCTCAGCACGTCATAGACAACAACCTCTTTCACGAGATAGGCATACCATTTAACCTTGTTGATATCATAAAAAATAGCTGGGAAAATGACGTTCATTGGCACCTTTACGGCAGATTTGACCTAGCGGGTGGGCTTGATGGCAAGCCTATAAAGCTCATCGAGTTTAACGCCGACACGCCAACGGCAGTCTTTGAGACCGCGATCATCCAGTGGGCGATGCTAAAGCTAAATCACATGGACGAAGCAGCCCAGTTTAACGACCTTTACGAGTCGCTAAAGCAAAATTTCAAACGCCTTATCACGCTTGGCGACGAGGATGCCGACTTTGACGAGCTTTACGAGGGCTGGGGGATACTATTTAGCAGTATCGCAGGCAGTATCGAGGACGAGCAGACCGTAAAACTACTGCAATACATCGCAAAAGAGGCTGGCTTTAAAACAGACTTTGCCTACGTTGATGAGGTCGTTTTTGACGATAATGAGGGAATTTTTAAAGGCGATGAAAATTTCGAGTACTGGTTTAAGCTCGTGCCTTGGGAGAGCATAGCGATCGATGAGGGCGAGCTAGCACTCATACTCTCAAACATCGTCAAAAATCAAAAAGCTATCATCATAAATCCAGCCTACACGCTGCTTTTCCAAAGCAAGGGGATTTTAAAAATCCTTTGGGATCTATATCCTAATCACCCGCTCTTGCTTGAAACCTCAAACGAGCCGCTAAAAGGCAAAAAATATGTGAAAAAGCCGGTATTTGGCAGAGAAGGCGCAAACGTCTCGATACACGATGAAAACGGCGCACAAATAGCAAGTAATGATGGCGAATACGACTCAAACAAAGCGATCTATCAAGAATTTTACGAGTTTAATCAAGATGAGAGAGGCGAGAGCTACCAAGCTGGCGTATTTTACGCTTATGAGGCATGCGCGCTTGGATATAGAAAGGGCGGTAAAATTTTAGATAACTACTCTAAATTTGTAGGACATTTCATTAAGGACTAAAGATGAAGATCGTTTGTTTAGACGCGGCCACGCTTGGCGAAAACGTTGATCTTAGTGTTTTTAAGAAATTTGGCGAGTTTATCAGCTATCAAAAAACCAAAAGCAATGAGGTCGTGCCACGTCTAAAGGGCGTTGATATCGTCATCACAAACAAGGTCGTCATCGACAAAGCCGTGATGGACGCGACAAATTTAAAGCTTATCTGCATAAGCGCAACTGGTATGAACAATGTAGATATTGAGCACGCGAAGGCTAAAAATATAGCTGTAAAAAATGTCGCTGGTTACTCGACCGCAAGCGTCGTTCAGCACACATTTGCCTTGCTTTTTGAGCTAACAAATCGCACCAAATTTTATGATGAATACGTAAAAAGTGGTGAGTGGGTGAAGAGTGAAATTTTCACCTATCTTGGTGCAGATATCAGCGAGATCGCTGGCAAAGAATTTGGCATCATCGGCCTTGGCGAGATAGGGCGTGGCGTGGCGGCAGTCGCACGTGCATTTGGCGCAAATGTGAGCTACTACTCGACAAGCGGAGCGAATAACAATAGTGAATTTAAGCAAAAAAGCTTAGACGAGCTACTAAGAGGCAGTGACATCATCAGCATCCACGCACCGCTAAATGAAAAAACTAGAAATTTACTAGGCGCAAACGAGATAAATTTGCTAAAAGATGATGCGATAGTGCTAAATTTAGGACGTGGCGGCATAGTGGACGAAGCGGCGATGGCAAGGGCGATAGATGAGAGAAATTTACGCTTTGGCACGGATGTTTTAGAGAGCGAGCCAATGAGCGAAAATAGCCCATTTTTAAATGTAAAAAAGAAGTCAAATCTACTCATCACGCCGCACGTAGCATGGGGCAGCTTGGAGGCTAGAAAACGGCTAATCTCGCTCATAGTTAAAAATATAGAAGAATTTATAAAAGGATAGAAAATGGCAAGCGAACACAGCTTTGATATAAGTGCTGAGGTCGATATGATGGAGGTTAAAAACGCTCTTGAAACGGCCAAAAAAGAGATCGCAGCAAGGTATGACTTTAAGGGGCTTGCGGCTGAGGTAGAGCTAAATGAAAAAGAGAAATTTATCACGCTTCTTAGCTCAAGTGACAACAAGATCGACGCGCTAAAAGACATCGTCATCTCAAAGCTCATCAAGCGCAACATCCCACCAGTTGCGATCACCGAGACAAAAAGAGAGCCAGCTAGTGGCGGAAATTTAAAAGCGACGCTAAAGTTAAACGACACGCTTGATGGCGAAAACTCAAAAAAGATCACCAAAGCGATCAAAGACTCAAAGATCAAGGTGAGCGCGCAGGTCAGGGGCGAAGAGATCAGGGTGACAAGCAAAAGCATAGACGATCTGCAAGAGTGTATAAAGCTCGTTAGGGGGTTAAATTTAGAGCTTCCGATAAGCTTTAAAAACTTAAAATAATGGCTTCTCGTGAGTGCCTTTAAATGAGCTAGAAAAACTTTCGCTCCGCAGGCTATATCGCATATTTTCGCTTTATTATGCGTCGTTGATTCAAATTTTTGCTCGGTCATTACCAACTCGGTAACTCCCGTCACAAAAATTTAAATCGCCTCGCCTAATTTTGCGAAATAACTATGTGGCTTTTGTATTTAAAATTTTACAGGATTTTGGGCTAAATTTGCGAAATTTCGCATGGTTTTCATGTTTAAATTTAGCAGGTTACTGGGGTAAATTTGGCGTATTTCTGGGCGAATTTCGCCTTATCGTTTTATTTAAATTTGATCTATCTAAATTCTAAAAAAGGGTAAAAAATGGGCTTTTTTAAGAAAATTTTTGGCAAGCAAATAGACCTTGGCGAGCAGATGCCGATCTATTTTGTAAGCAGCGACGAAGACTACATGCAGCGCGCATTTGAGCAAGCTCGTGAGAGCTTTAGATATTTTTGGCGTGAGCTTTACTGGGAGCGCCGCAGGATCGTGCCAGGGCTTGATTATGCGATGGTAAAAATTTGCTTTCTTGACACCATAAACGGCGAAGAGGTGGGCGAGCACATGTGGATAAACGACGTAGAATTTGACGGCGAAACGATCTATGGCACGCTTGTAAATGAGCCAGACACCGTGCAAAACGTAAAAGTTGGCGATCAAGTAAGCGCAAAGATAGATGAGATGAGCGACTGGCTCTTTGCCATTGGCGGGCGCGCTTACGGCGGATTTAGCGTGCAGGCGATGCGTTCACGCATGCAAAAAGATGAGCTAGCCGAGCATGACGCGGCTTGGGGACTTGATTTTGGCGATTTTAACGATATTTTGGTAGTTTTTGAGCAAAAAGAGCACCCAGAAAATTTGATAGAACATCCGATGAGTAAAAATATGACCGAGCAGTTTGAAAACTACGTAAAAGAGCACCCAAGCATAGCCACAGATGCTGATGAGTTTGGATATACGCAGCTTCACCACGAGGCTATCGCTGGAAATTTAAACCTTGTAAATCTCTTGCTAAAATACGGCGCTGATAAAAATGCCCGAACAAAAAGTGGCAAAACAGCGGCTGAATTTGCTGAGAATTTGGGCTGGGAGCACATCGCAAAGGTGCTTAGATAGTTAAATTTATAAATTTAATAGGGTGGATAAAATTTTGAGCTACAAAGACATTTTAGATGAAAAAGATGAGAGCGTTAAAAACGCTAAAAAATTTGTAAATTTCTTAAAGGCAAATTTTTCAAACTGCGAGATAAGAAGCAGCAAACAAGCGCGTTTGATCGCACTTTTAAATGAAGAAAACGACCTTTTTGATAGGCTAAATAGGACAAATTTTGCTGAAGTTTCAAAAAGGCTCGGCGAGATAAAAGAGCAGATCACTCTTGTTATTTTGGATATCAAAGATGAGATCACAAAAGACTTTGATGAAAAAAACTATGAAATTTATAAAAGGGTGCTCTCAAGAGAGCCAGAGGAGCTTGAAAATGTCAAAAATGAGCTACTTTTAAACTCCTTTTTCGAGAGCCATTTGGGTGAGCACTCGGCAAATTTAAAGGCAAATTTCATAAAAGAGTGTGTCACAAATTTCTTTAAACACTCAAATTTCATCGTGCCTATCATCAGCGTGCTTTGCTACTTTTTATATTTTGGCTTTGAGATAGGATATTTTCCAAGTTTAGATAGCTCACAGATGATATTTACGGGCATTTTGCTCTTTTGTGCGACTGCATTTGTCACCGTTTTTGAGATATTGCTCCTCGTTTTTGTCTCATTTTTGTATCAAAACGACGATAAAAAGTATAAATTTAAAAAGCCAAAATTTCTATTTTTTTATAATTCAAATTTCATCTACATTTTAACGCTCGTCTCCTTTGCTATTTTGGCCTTTGCTGCTTTCAGGCTAAACTACGGCTGGGGCGCTATTTTATCGCTATTTTTGCTATCTTACACTGGGGTAAATTTAGCAGTTTTCTTTAAAGATAGACCAAATTTAATCATCTATCTTTTATCGCTTACCATGCTTTTGCTCTTTATCATTTCAGTCGTTGTTTTAAAAAATGGCGGATTCTTAGCACTTTGGATGCTATTTTGCTCGTTGATGCTCTCTTTAATGCTGGGCGTTGCGAGCATTAAAGAGACAAGGGATTTTTCATTTGTTTTCTACGCTGCACTCTCGCTTATGATCCTTTCAAACTCGCTTTTGTTTATCAAATACACAGCAAAGTCCTTTAATATAGGCGATGTGGATTATAAATTTTTACTTGTAGATAAAAGTGCATTAAAGGCACTACCAAGCTCACTTTGTGAGGCAAAAGGCAAAGAGCAAATGCCTTGCGAGATAGATGAGAAAGCGGTTAAAATTTATGGCATAAAGTCGCTTTGCAATATCGGTAAATTTTACTATTTGCAGGCAAAAGACGGAGAGAAATTTGAGCTTGACTCAAGCAAGATCATTTCAAGGGTTAAAGAGTAAGTAGGCTAAGCTTAAATTTATAGAGTAAAAGCGAGCTAGATATGTAAAAATCGCAGGTTTGTAAAAATAGAAAATTTAAAAAATGATTGCATTTTTTACTCAAAATTTACGTTAATGCAAGGCTAAATTTATTAAAATTTGGCTATCCTAATGGATTAAATTAAAATTAACTTATTTAAGGCGATTAATTATGATTTTTAAAAATATTGTTGAGAGTTTTGCTGTAAATTACGCTCATAATTCTATACAAAAATCGCTATATAACGAATTTAACATAGACATTTTAAACACGACTTACACCAAAACTCCAAAAAAAGACAAAAAGTACATGCTCTACGCTCATGTGCCGTTTTGTCACACATTTTGCCCGTATTGCTCGTTTCATAAGTACCACTACGAGCAGGAGCTTGCGAAAATTTACTTTGAAAATTTACGCGAGGAGATGAGGCAGATAAAAGAGGCTGGATTTGACTTTACATCGCTTTACGTGGGCGGTGGCACGACGCTTATAAATGAGCCAGAGCTTGAAGAAACGCTAAAACTAGCAAAAGAGCTCTTTAGCATAGAGGACGTCTCAGCCGAGAGCGACCCAAATCACATCTCACCAGAGAGCCTGAGCCGCTTTGATGGGCTCATCGACCGTTTAAGCGTTGGCGTGCAAAGCTTTGATGATGAGACTTTAAAAAGGGTTGGCAGATATGATAAATTTGGCTCGGCTGAGGAGACAAAAAGAAAGATAGAGCAGGCTCTTGGCAAGATCCCAGTTATCAGCCTTGATCTCATCTTTAACCTGCCAAATCAAACAAAAGAGCAGCTAATAAACGACATAAATGTCGCAAAATCAATATCTCCGCAGCAAATCACATTTTATCCGCTCATGAAATCAGAGCTAACAAGAGAGAACATCGCTCGCGCACTTGGCGTCTCAAACGTTGATAATGAGCGCGAATTTTATGAGATCATCGTGAGCGAATTTGCCAAGAGTGGCTACAGGCAAAGCAATGCCTGGGCATTTTCAAATGAAAAAAGCGCAGACCTTCGCGACGAATATGTAGGCTCAAATTTAGAGTATGTGGGCGTTGGTAGTGGGGCATTTAGCTTTCTTGACGGCGAGCTAGTTATTAATGCCTTTAACCTACTTGACTACGGCAGAAAGGTCAAAGCAAGACAAAGCCCAGTCATCGCAAAATGCGCATTTAGCAAAAAAGAGAGACTAAAATATACATTTTTAACAAGGCTTTTTGACGGCGCAGTCGATATCAAAACCTACAACGAGCAAAACGACGCAAACATCAACAAAGACCTATTTGTCGAGCTTAGCTTGCTAAAACTTGTAAATGCGATCTACGAAGAAAATGGCGTTATCAAGCCAACATTTTTTGGCAAATATATCTGCGTCGTGCTCATGCGCGACTTCTACGCTGGCATGGATAAGGTGCGCGCGATATTTAAGGACGATGCGAAGATCAAACGCAGCAAGGTGCTTCACATCATGAGTGAAAATACCGAGCAAAAATTTGATCAAAACATCATTCAGCCACGCGTTGCGATGTAATGCTTGCGAATTTAATAAAAAGCAATCTTTTTTCAATAATCAAAATAGTGATCCTGACGCTTGCCTTTAGTGGGCTTGGCGTTTGGACGCTCTCTTTTATCAACAACGAACTTGTAAATTTAAAAGAATTTGACGCTTTTGTGGCGGTTAAATTTATAGCTATCTTGATCTTATTTTTCATAAGCGCCATCGCCGCAAATATCTCGCTTACAAATTTCGGACATAAATTTATCTACGAGCTTAGATATCAAAGCGTAAAGCAAATTTTAGACACGCCAAATAGCGTGATAAACGAGATCGGCAAGGCAAAGATCATAGCCAGCCTAAACAACGACATAAAGACGATTACTTTTGCCTTTATGAGTGCTACTGGCTTCATACAAAGCCTAGTTTTCATCATCTGTGCCAGCTTTTATCTAGCCTACATCGCGCCAAAGGTTTTTATATTTAGCGCCGTTTGGATCGGCGCAACACTCGTTATAAACACGTTTTTGATGAAAAAGATACACCTTTACTTTAAAGAGTCCAGAACGCAAGATGACGCGCTGCAAAAGAACTATGACGACATCGTAGAGGGGCACAGGGAGCTTAGCCTAAACAGATCAAGAGCAAGTGTCTGCTTTGATGAGCTAAATTTAACAGGTGATAAAAAGCGCCAAAGCATGGTAAAAGCAGACGTTTATCACGCACTAAGTGATAATTTCACAAATGTAATGCTTCTTGGCGCGGTCGGACTTTGCGTATTTTTGTGCGTGGCATTTGGCTGGGCAAGCCTGCAAACGGCGCTAAGTATCAGCCTTACGATACTATTTTTAAGAGGCTCATTTATGAGTATGGTTGGCTCCATACCAGCCGCACTTAGCGCAAAAGTGAGCTTAGAGAAGATAATGAACTTAAATTTAAATGATTTCAAAGAGGGCTTTAAATTTGATGATAGCCTAAGCGATGAGTGGCAAAGCATCAGGCTAAAAGATGTAAATTTTAGCTACGAGCAGGGCAAATTTAGCCTAAAAGATGTAAATTTAGAGATCAAACGCGGCGAGATAACATTTATCATCGGTAAAAATGGCAGTGGCAAAAGCACGCTTATAAATTTACTCTGCGGTCTTCTTCGCCCAAGCAGCGGCGAAATTTACCTTGATAGCATAAAGATAGATGAGGCAAATTTACAAAGCTATCAGGCAAAGATAAGCGCTATTTTTGCTGATTTTTATCTATTTTCACAGACGCTCTCTCGTGATGGTTTTGCCAGCCAAAGCGATATAGAAGAGCTTTTGGTGCTGCTTGAGATCGATAAAAAGGTAAGTATCGTGGATAATAAACTTAGCACCACGCAGCTCTCAACTGGTCAGCGAAAGCGACTAAGCTTGCTAATAGCCATTTTAGAGCGCCGCTCTATCCTTATCCTTGATGAGTGGGCGGCTGATCAAGACCCACTATTTAAGCGTAAATTTTACAAAGAAATTTTGCCATTTTTGCAAAGCAAGGGCATAAGCGTCATTGCCGTGAGCCACGATGATAGCTACTTTGACGTAGCAACTAGGATCATTTTAGTTAAAGATGGCTTTGTGCGTGAGCTTGATGAAAGTGAGCGAGCTAGCGCTGCAAAAGACGCCGTCGAAAAGATAAAATAAGAGTATTTTTTACACAAAAAGAGATTTACATCACTACTCTTGAGCTATTTCAAGCTCAAATAAATTTAAATTTAGTAGAATTTTGAAAAATTAAAAAAGGCGAAGTATGTCACACTCAGAGCTTGGCAGCACCTATCTTGGCGCTTTTATCATACTTTTGTTAGCTACTTGTTCGTTTAGCTTGATAACATTTTTATCTTCAAAGATAAGCAAAAAGCTAGCCAACCGCAACACCGAGCGCCTAAAAGTAGGCTTTTACGAGTGCGGACCGACAACAGTAAAACAGCCAAATAAAATAAATATCCACTACTTTTTTTATGGAATTTTATTTATTTTATTTGACGTTGAGGTCATCTTTATGTATCCGTGGGCGGTGGATTTTAGGCTGCTTGGGCTATTTGGGCTTATCGAGATGCTACTTTTTGTAGTGATCTTACTCATCGGCTTTGCCTACGCTTGGCAAAAAGGAGTCTTTAAATGGCAAAGCATCAGATAAACTACGCTGCAAATGGCGGCCTGCCAGTAGTTTTGACAACCGTTGATAAGCTCGTGCAGTGGGGCAGGAGCAACTCGCTATGGGCGCTTAGCTATGGGCTTGCTTGCTGTGCGATCGAGATGATGGCAAGTGGTGCTAGCAGATATGACTTTGACAGGTTTGGCACCATTTTTAGGGCTAGCCCAAGGCACTCTGAGGTGATGATCATAGCTGGCACGCTAACTAAAAAGCACGCTGAATTTACAAGGCGCCTTTACGATCAGATGCCTGAGCCAAAGTGGGTCATCTCGATGGGTAGCTGTGCAAACACTGGGGGCATGTTTAACACCTATTCAACCGTTCAAGGCGTAGACCGCATAATACCTGTTGATATCTACATCCCAGGCTGTGCGCCTCGCCCAGAAACGCTTCAGTACGCACTTATGATGCTTCAAAAAAAGATAAGAAAACAAAGTGCATTTAGGGCGCAAAAGCCAAGAAAGCTTGAGATATGAGAGAGTATAAGCCAAAAAACGACCTGCAAAAAAAGCAGTACTACAGCGAGAAATTTTATATCGCCAAGCAGACGCCAAAAGAAGCAGCAAAAGGTTCTAAATTTGACGAAGAGCTAGCCATTTTAGAGCAAAGCGGAGTGCAAATTTTATCTAGCTACGTAGAGTTTGACCAGCTTGTTTTATATGTAAATTCTAGTGAAAATTTTAAAACTCTTGAGGCGTTAAAAGGCTTTGGCTACGAGCAGCTTTGTGAGCTTGCGGCGGTTGATTTTATAGCAAAAAGGGGCGGATATGAGGTATTTTATCAGCTTCTTAGCATCACTAAAAATAGGCGCGCACGTGTAAAGTGCTTTGTCGAAAAGGACGAAATGCTAAAAAGCGTTTGCGAGCTTTATAAAAGCGCAAACTGGGCGGAGCGTGAGATGTATGATCTAAGCGGTGTTTTATTAAAAGATCATCCAAATTTAAAGCGCCTAATAATGCCTGATGACTGGCACTCACACCCACTGCTAAAGAGCTATCCGCTAGTTGGCGACGAGGCTGCTAAATGGTACGAGGTGGATAAAATTTTTGGCGCTGAGTTTAGAGAGCAGATCGGCGAAGAGAACCGTGATCCTGCCTATGTGGATGAGAAAGATACCTTTGGATTTTCACGTGTATTTGATGAAAATGAAGACTACGAATATCAAGAAGAAGGCGGCGTGAAATTTGTCAAAAAAGCTAAATTTAAAGATAGCCAGATAGTAAAGGAAAGACCTTGAGCCAAGCACCAAACCGCTTAAAACCATTTTTTGAAAATTTAGAATTTGAGCAAAATGACGGCAAGATGATACTAAATTTTGGCCCACAGCACCCAAGCGCACATGGTCAGCTAAAGCTTGTGCTTGAGCTTGACGGCGAAAAGGTCGTGCGAGCTATGCCAGAGGTTGGCTTTATGCACCGAGGTGTTGAAAAGATGGCTGAAAATATGACCTATCAGGAATTTATCCCAGTAACTGACAGGATCGATTACATCGCCTCAAGTGCGAATAACTACGCATTTTGCGCGGCTGTGGAGAAGCTTTGCGCCATAGAAGTGCCTCGCCGTGCGCAGATCATTAGAGTTATGCTTTTAGAGCTAAACCGCATCAGCTCGCACCTTTTATTTTTAGCTACGCACGCCCTTGACGTGGGCGCTATGAGCGTCTTTTTATACGCATTTAGAGAGCGTGAATACGTCCTTGATCTCATAGAAAAATACTGCGGCGCAAGGCTAACACATAGCTCGATAAGGATCGGTGGTGTGCCGCTTGATCTGCCTGATGGCTGGTGTGAGGAGCTGCTTAAATTTTGTGAGAAATTTCCAAGCGACATCACGCTTTATGAAGATCTGCTAAGTGAAAATAGAATTTGGCAAGCAAGGCTTGTAGATGTGGGCGTAGTTAGTAAAGAGCTAGCCCTTAGTAGCGGCTGTTCTGGCGTCATGCTAAGAGCTAGTGGCGTAGCACGTGATATAAGAAAAGAAGAGCCATATCTCATCTACGACGAGCTAGAATTTGACGTGCCTTACGCCACCAAGGGCGACTGCTACGCAAGATACCTGCTTTATATGAAAGAGATGCGCGAGTGCGTGAAAATTTTAAAGCAGTGCGTTAGCAAGTATCAGACCAGCAGCCCTGCCATCATCGCCGACGCACCAGAGTACGTGAGTGCTTCAAAAGAACAGATAATGAGCCAAAACTACTCACTAATGCAGCATTTTGTGCTGATAACTCAGGGGCTAAAGCCACCAAAGGGCGAAATTTACTTTGCTAGTGAGTCACCAAAGGGCGAGCTTGGAATTTATATAAACTCAGACGGTAGCGCAAGCCCGTACCGCCTAAAAATTCGCACGCCAAGCTTTTGGCACTGTGCCATTTATGAAGATCTGCTAGTTGGGCAGTATGTGGCAGACGTGGCCGCGATAATAGGCAGTACAAATATCATCTTAGGTGAGGTTGATAGATGAGAAGGGTCGATCTTAGGCATCTAAAGGGCGAGTTTTTGAGCACTCTTGGGCAGCAGATAAAGGCGAGCGAGCCAAGCGAAGTGGTGATATTTTTGTTTGAGATAGGAGATTACAGCGGTGTAACAAAGGCCGTAAATTTGGCTTATAACCTAAACTGTGAGGTGATGAACTCGCTTAAATTTAACCAAGTTGATTGGGCATTAACGATAAAAAAGGGCAAGATATGAAATTTAATGATCTAATAGCAGGCAAGAGCCTAAGTATCGCAAATTTACTAAGTTTGAGCGACAAAAATTTAGCAAAAAAGATAAAAGAGCACGAGTTTAAATACATCTCATGCTTTGAAGATAACGAGCTTGGCAGTAAAAATTTGATCCGCTGCGAGATAGGATCGATCAGCTACGTCTTAGCGCTTCTTTGCAAGTATGCAAATTTGGTGCAAAATGAGTTTTTTGACGAGCTTGATGACGGGCTGATAAGTGGTGAGTGTAACGTGGGCGAGGAGGAGTTTGAGGAGCTTGGCGAGTGGATAAAGGATGTTAAAAACATCATCATTGACGACTCACTCTTTGCTCATCCAGACAAAGAGGCGATCTTTTGGCTACTTGAAATTTTAGGCAAAAATGTCGTCTTGGCAGGTGGCGAAGTGAAAGAATTTGCAGCAGGTGCCGAAGTGGGCGAGCTAAGAGAGCTTGACAACTTTGATGGAGCCGTCATCTATCTAAACAAAAACGCAAGCGACGAGATCGTTGGTGGCGTGCAGTTTGGCATAGTGGCAAAGGCAAAGGACGGAGAAATTTTAAATTTAAGGGCAAAAGACTTTAGCGTGAGGGCTAAATTTAAGCTTGATCCAACGCTAAAAGGCACGGTTGCCGTGCTTGGCGCAAAAAATTTTGATGGATATGCATTTAAACAAGTAGTAGTTAGCAAATGAAAATCACTATAAACGATCAAATTTTAGAGACAAACGAGGGCGAGAGTATCCTAAATATCGCAAGGGCAAATGGCATCTACATCCCTGCGCTTTGCTACCTTAGCGGCTGTTCGCCAACGCTTGCTTGCAGGCTTTGCATGGTCGAGGCAAACGGCAAAGTGGTCTATAGCTGCAACGCCAAAGCCAAAGAGGATATGCAAATTTACACAAATACGCCAGAGATCGCTGCCGAGCGAAATGCGATCATGCAGACCTACTGCGTCAATCACCCCCTTCAATGCGGTGTTTGCGACAAGAGTGGCGAGTGTGAGCTACAAAATTTAACAACTATTTTAAATGTAAAAGAGCAAAATTTTGCCATCACTGACACGCACAAACCACACAAAAAATGGGGGCTAATAAACTACGACCCAGCTCTTTGCGTGGTCTGCGAGAGGTGCGTGACGGTTTGTAAAGATAAGATCGGCGAGAGTGCCTTAAAGACGGTGCCAAGGGGCGTTGAAGTGCCAAAAGAGCTAAAAGATAGCATGCCAAAAGATGCCTACGCCGTATTTAGCAAGATGCAAAAGAGCTTAATTGGCCCAAGCGCTGGCGAAAATTTAGAGTGTTCGTTTTGCGGTGAGTGCATCAGCGTCTGCCCTGTTGGAGCGCTTGTTAGCTCAAATTTTCAGTATAGCTCAAATGTCTGGGAGCTAAGCCGTGTCCCAGCGGCAAATCCGCACCAAAGCGACTGCGAGCTCATTTTTTATGACGTAAAAGAAAAAAGCACTAGCGATAGAAGCAAGCAAATTTATAGGGTCAGCAATGATTTTCATTTTGGTGAGATAAGTGGAGCTGCTAGGTTTGCCTATGACTTTCACAACGAAAATGCCCGTAAAAATGAGGTCAA
This sequence comes from Campylobacter concisus, assembly GCF_015230015.1. Classification (GTDB taxonomy): domain Bacteria; phylum Campylobacterota; class Campylobacteria; order Campylobacterales; family Campylobacteraceae; genus Campylobacter_A; species Campylobacter_A concisus_AF. The sequence continues at coordinate 222,489 of NZ_JAAKZC010000001.1, forward strand.
ATTTAACGAGCTCATCTCAAATTTTAAAAACGGCAACATAAAAAATATAAAATTTAATAGCTTCATAACAAACGAGGAGGCGCTTATTTTGGAGCGCTTGAGAGAGAAATTTGATCTAAATTTACTAAACGATGAGGCTTTTAAATTTCAAAATTTCTTAAATGTTTTTAGCGAATTTAGCGGTCTTAGCTCATATAACGCAGACTATGAGAGCCTAAAAAATAGCGACTTTGTGATCACAGTTGGTAGCTTCTTGCGCCACGAGAGCCCAGTTACAAGCTATAAGCTAAATAACGCCCTTAAGATGAATAAAGCTAGTGGAATTTACTTTCATCACATCGCTGATGAGGTGGTAAAGAAATTTTCAAAGAATTTCGCCTGTGTGAGTTATGAGGCTGGCAAATTGGAGCAAATTTTGCTATTTGTGCTTAAAAACTGGAGTGAAAATTTGCCTAGCGAGCTTAAAGAAAGAGTTGAAAAATTTGATGAAAACTTTGGCTTAGAAGTAGCCACTTTGAGTGAGGGTAAGGCTAAATTTACGCTCATTTTGGGTAGTGACTTTTACGCTCATGAAAATGCAAATTTACTAGCTGCCCTTGCTGGAGTGATCGCAAGAGCTACGCCGTTTCGTGTGATGCTCATACCACCACGCACAAACTCGCTTGGCGTTGCTAAAATTTGCACGCTTTCACGCGAGAGAAAGCCTGGCAAGACGCTAGGATACAATGAAATGGGCGAGTTTAAATTTAGCATTTTCGAGGGCGATCTTGACGCTGGTGCGCTAAATCAGCAAGAGGGCACATTTACAAGCATAAATAACGAAGTAGTGCCGACAAATGCGGCTTTGACACATGGCGGCTACTTCTTAAACGATATCGCAAATGCGCTTGGACTGGTGGCTAAAAATACGATCGACTACACAGCAGAGCTGCCAAAAGAGAAGGGCTATAAGGGCGTTAAATTTGATGATTTAGAAAATTTTTACGCAAATGACGGCACAAGCCACAGAGGCTATAAGCTTGAAATTTCAAATTTCACGCCAAATGATGATGTGGAGCCACTTTTTAAAGAGAAAAATGAGCTAAATTTAAAAGAAGACGAAGCACTTATAAGCCTTGCAAATCCTATAAATTTGCCTTCATTTTTTGCAAACTACGCTACACAAACTGCTAAATGCGCGAAACTTTACGCAAGTAGCGAGTTTATGGCTAAATTTGAAATTTCACAAAATGAAGCGGTTATTTTAGAAAAAAATGGGCAAAAGCTTGCCATTTGCGTGGAGCTTGATAGCGAGCTAGGTGGCGTGGCAGCCTATCTTGGCGACTACGATGATAAGATTGATGTAAGCGCCATTTTTGAGCGCAAGAGCTACGCAAGCGTAAAAATAATAAAGGCAGAGAATGAGTGAAATGCTATTTTTCGTGATAACAACTATTGTTAAAGCAGTCGTCATCTTGGCCGTCATGGCTAGCCTTGCAGGACTTGCGACTTATGCTGAAAGAAAGGTGCTTGCCTACATGCAGCGTCGCGTTGGGCCTGATATGGTGGGGCCTGCTGGCGTGCTTCAGATCGTGGCTGACATGATAAAGCTCTTTACAAAAGAGGATATCCTCCCAGCAAATGCAAATAAATTTATATTTCTTATCGCGCCTCTCATCTCTGCTATCGCGGCATTTGCAGCGCTTGCGCCAGTGCCATTTTTGCCTGAGTTTGAGGTTTTTGGACATACGATTAGACCGATACTTGCTGACATAAACGTGGGCGTTTTATATATCGCTGGCGTGGCAGCGGTTTGCGTCTTTTCGCCACTTGCAGCAGGCCTTGCAAGCTACAATAAATTTGCACTAATCAGCGCCGCTCGTGCAGTCGTATCGCTTCTTAGCTTCGAAGTGGTCGCTGGCATGGCGCTTTTAAGCGTTGTCATGGTGACTAGCTCACTCTCGTTAGTTGATATAAACAACTACCAAAAAGGCATCTTTAACTGGCTTATTTTCAAGCAGCCCCTTGCCTTCGTGCTTTTCGTGATGGCAAGCTTTGTGGAGTGCAACAGAACGCCATTTTGCTTAACAGAAAACGAGACCGAGATCGTAGCAGGTTACGGCACCGAGTATAGCGGCATGAGGTGGGCGATGTTTTTCATCGGCGAATACACAAACATGATCGCAGCAAGCATCATCATCACGCTTCTATTTTTAGGTGGTTTTAATGAGTTTTTATTTATCCCAGGCGCTTTGATGATCATTTTAAAATCAAGCCTAGTCTTTTTCTTTTTTCTCTGGACGAGGGCGTCGTGGCCGCATCTAAGGGTCGATCAGCTTAGCATGCTTTGCTGGAAAATTTTACTTCCGCTTGGCATCTTAAATGTCGTAATCACCGGCTTTGCACTACTTATCTAAGGCGTAAAATGAGCGAGAAAAGATATATTTTGATAGACGAAAAGATAGAGCCAAAAGGGGCATTTGATAAATTTAAGCACTTCATCGCCGCTACTTTTAAGCTTGATCTTTTAGTGGGGCTAAAGATCACGCTAAAGCAGATGCTATTTAGCAAGTCGCACACTCTAAAGTACCCTATGCAAAAGATGCAGCTAAACGCCAGATATAGGGGAATTCATAGGCTTTTAAAATTTGTTGAAAGCGAAAATGAGCGCTGCATAGGCTGTGGATTATGCGAGAAAATTTGCGTTAGCAACTGCATCTCGATGAAGACTTCTCTTGGCGAAGATGGCCGCAAAAAGGTCGCAAGCTACACGATAAATTTAAGCAGATGTGTTTATTGTGGATTTTGCGCTGATGTCTGCCCTGAGCTTGCCATAGTTTGCGGGCAAGAGTATGAGGTCGCAAGTGAAAATAAAATCCTCTTTGGTACAAAGGCTGAGTTTTTAACAGATGATAAATTTTTAAAAGATCAAACTGAGTTTGAGGGCTATGGCTCGCTACCTAAAAATGCTGATAGTTTAGTAAAAAAGACGCCAAATGCGCTTACAAATGAAGATAAGGCAGAAACGATGGATATAAATTTAAAAGGGTCAAGCGATGTATGAGAGCTTTGCATTTTATCTTTTTAGCGCCCTTATATTAGTTAGTTTTTCTTTTAGCGTGCTTTGTAAAAACGCCCTAAATGCAGTCTCTGCACTAGCTGCTGGCATGGTTTTTATCTCGGCTATATTTTTTCTTTTAGGGGCTGAGTTTTTAGGAGTGGTGCAGATCATCGTCTATACAGGTGCAGTGGTCGTTTTATACGCATTTGCGATGATGTTTTTTGACACCAGCAAGGAGTGCGAGCCAAAAAGCGGCAAAAAAGCAAAGATCATCATCTATCTTCTAAGTAGCTTCATAGCGCTTCTTTTGATATTTATCTTTTTAGCGCCGATCTATAGCGCAAAGCAAGAGGTGGTAAATTCTACCCTTGCTAGCCTTGGCAACATCGAAGCGGTTGGAATTTTGCTCTTTAGCAAGTATCTGCTAGCATTTGAGATGTGCGCTATCATGCTGCTTGTCGCGATGGTAGCTGGCATCATCTTGATACACAAAGACTTAGATACGCAAAGCAAATTTGAGGATATGCTATGATAGGACTTACTCACTACCTCATCCTGGCAAGCCTCGTCTTTGTCATAGGGCTTGTTGGCATAATGAGAAGAAGAAATTTGATAATGCTATTTTTCTCAAGCGAAATTTTACTAAACTCAGCAAACATCGCACTTGCAGCTATCTCGAAATACTACTTTGATCTAACTGGGCAGATCATCGCATTTTTTATAGTAGCCATCGCTGCTAGCGAGGTCGCTGTGGGGCTTGGGCTGCTCGTGCTTTGGTATAAAAAGACTGGCAGCATCAGTTTAGATTCGATGACAAATATGAAAGGCTAAGAGATGATTTTATTTTGTATTTCGCTATTTTTCCCGCTTCTTAGCTTCATCATAGCTGGCATCTTTTCGCATAGCAGTAAGAATTTATTTATCGGTCTTTTTTGCTCGCTTCTCATGATCGCTAGCGCCACAGCTTCGCTAATGCTAACGGCTAGCCTTAGCGTAGATGAGCCTTTAAATTTAACCCTAAAAGAGTTTATAAATTTTGGCTCGCTTGATCTTAGCTTTAGCTTCTACCTTGACGCGATTAGCCTTGTGATGCTTAGCACCGTGGGCGTAGTCGCTAGCATCGTGCATATCTACTCCATTGGCTACATGAGAGATGATGCGAGTTTTAACCGCTTTTTTAGCTACCTTGGGCTCTTTGTCTTTTGCATGAATGTCCTTGTATCAAGTGATAACTTCATAGGGCTATTTATCGGCTGGGAGGGCGTTGGGCTTTGCTCTTGGCTGCTAATTGGCTTTTGGTATAAAAGACCTAGTGCAAACATCGCTGCAAACGAAGCCTTTGTGATGAATAGAGTGGCTGACCTTGCCATGCTTGTTGGCATTTTTTATATATTTTATAGCTTTGGCTCGCTTAAATTTAGCGAGGTCTTTAACGCTAGAAGCGACCTTTCTGGGCTAAATTTAGGCATCATCGCCACACTTCTTTTTATAGGTGCCATGGGTAAAAGCGCGCAGTTTCCATTTCACACATGGCTTGCAAACGCCATGGAGGGTCCAACGCCAGTTTCTGCGCTCATCCACGCTGCGACCATGGTAACAGCTGGCGTCTATCTAGTCATACGCGCAAATTTCATCTTTGCAAACGTGCCTGAAGTATCGCACTTTATCGCCTGCCTTGGCGCATTTGTAGCGATATTTGCCGCTAGCATCGCGCTAGTGCATAACGACCTTAAAAAGATAGTCGCCTACTCGACGCTTTCACAGCTTGGATATATGTTTGTAGCGGCTGGTCTTGGTGCTTATAAGATCGCACTTTTTCACCTTGTCACGCACGCATTTTTCAAGTCTCTGCTCTTTTTGTGCGCTGGCAACGTCATGCACGCGATGAACGACGAGCTAAATATCAAAAAAATGGGCGGACTTTATAAATTTATGAAGCCAACTGCGCTACTTTCTATCATCGCAAGCTGCGCACTAGCTGGATTTTATCCATTTGCTGGCTTTTTTTCAAAAGATAAAATTTTAGAGGTCGCCTTTAGTGAAGATAAAATTTTGTGGGCCGTCTTGCTCTTTGGTGTGGTTCTTACGGCATTTTATAGCTTTAGGCTCGTTATGCTAGTCTTTTTTGCAAGGCCAAAGAGTGAGGAGCACGCACATGAAGCCAAAAACTACATGCTTGTTGGCATGAGTGTGCTTGGCGTTCTCTCAGTTATCAGCGGCTTTTTTTGGAGCAACTTTAGCGAGTTTTTAGGTGCTAGCCTTGGGGATTTTAAGCTAAATTTATCTCACAGCAGTGAAATTTTCTTACTCGTTTTAACACTTACTTTAGTGCTTGCAAGCGCTGGCTTTGCTGTATTTGCTTATAAAAAAGAAATTTTTAAAGAGAGCATTTGCGAAAGTAAAATTTACAAAATTTTGCAAAATGCCTACTTTATACCAAAATTTTATGAGAAATTTTTTATAAATGGCTACGCTTTAATCTCTAAAATTTGCAAGAAATTTGATGAGATGATAGTTGATAAAAGTGTCGATTTTGTCGCATTTGTGGTTACTAAATTTGCATATCTTGCAAACAAAATGCAAAGTGGCGATTTAAGCGTCATGCTTAGATTTATGGTTGCAGGATTTGCCTTGCTTTTAAGCTTTATATTTTTATTAAACGGAGCCAAATAATGCTAAGTGTAATCATATTTTTCCCAGCAATAAGCGCAATACTTGGCTTTTTGATAGAAAATAAAAGCATCAAATTTTATGGAGCAAGCATCGCTCTTATCGAGCTTTTGCTTGCCATTTTTATCTGCGTAAATGTTGATTTTCAGGGTTATGACTTTGTTTTAACGCATCAAGTCTCGCTCATACCAATCCTAAATATCAGCTATTTTGTGGGCATCGATACCATTTCGCTTGTGCTTATAGTCCTTAGCGCATTTATGAGTTTCATCTCTATCGCAGCCCTTAGCGATGATGGAAATTTAAAGCACCTTGTTATTAGCGTGCTATTTTTAGAGAGCACGATGATGGGCGTCTTTAGCGCGCTTGATATGATCTTATTTTACAGCTTTTGGGAGCTTAGCCTCATACCGCTTCTTTACATCATCGGCGCATTTGGCAGTAAAAATAGAATTTACGCGGCGATCAAATTTTTCATCTACACATTTTTAGGCTCTGTCTTTATGCTAGTAGCGATCATTTTTATCGGCTATCTGTGCTATCAAAAAAGCGGCGTCTTTAGCTTTAATCTGCTTGATTGGTACAAGCTTGGCATCGGAGAAAATGCTCAAATTTGGCTATTTTTAGCATTTTTCTTCGCTTTTGGCGTGAAAACTCCGCTATTTCCATTTCACACGTGGCTACCTTACGCGCACGGACAGGCTCCTACGATCGGCTCGGTGCTGCTTGCTAGCGTGCTTTTAAAGATGGGTACTTACGGCTTTGTGAGATTTTCGCTCCCACTTTTTCCAGATGCGAGCCTGCTTTTAAGTGGCTTTGTCTGCGTCATAGCTATCATCATGATCATCTACGCAGCCCTTGTTGCCTACGCGCAAAGCGATATGAAGCAAGTGATCGCTTATAGCTCCATTTCACACATGGGCGTCATCATGCTTGGCATCTTTTCACTAAATTTAATAGGCCTTGGCGGCTCAATATTTTTGATGATAAGCCACGGTATCGTTAGTGGCGCACTCTTTTTGCTAGTTGGAGTCATATATGAGAGAGCTCACACCAAAGAAATTTGCGAATTTGGCGGTCTTGCCAAGGTCATGCCAAAGTATGCGCTCATATTTTTTATAGCGACCCTTGCAAGTATCGGTCTGCCGCTAACTATCGGCTTTGTGGGCGAGTTTTTGAGCCTGCTTGGCATCTTTAAGCTAAACAAGCTCTTTGCGCTACTTGGCGGCTTTAGTATCATCGTGGGCGCTATTTATATGCTAGTACTTTATAAAAGGGTCTTTTTTGGCGAGTGCAAGGATAAAAATTTGGGTTTAAAAGATCTAAATTTCAAAGAACTAGCCGCTCTTGTGCCACTTTGCTTGCTCATAATCATTCTTGGTATCGCACCAAATTTGATACTAAAGCCACTTGAGCCAAGCGTGCAAAATATCATAAGCAAAATGCAAAGTCGTGCGATAGATAGTGGCACAAAAGATAAAATTTCATCTTTAAACGGCGGGAGCAAACTATGAACGAAATAGCCTTTTTAGACCTAAACGAGATCTCGCTACAATCGCTCTCGCCGATGCTTAGCATGATGGTTTTTGCACTTTTTATCCTCATAGTTGGAGCGATAAAAAAGGATCTTTCGAGGAATTTCTACTGCGTATTTTGTATCATCGCTATATTTGTAAATTTAGGGCTTACGCTTGATTTTAACGGACTTAGCCTAAGCTTTTGGGATATGCTATTAGTCGATGGAATTTCTATCATCTCACAGATCATTATCCTAATCGCCTCAGCCCTTTTCATCCCTCTTGCACTTAGCACAAAAGAGTATTTTGAGTATAAAATTTACGAGTACTACGCGCTATTTTTGTTTATGATCGCTGGATTTTTGTTTATGGTGAGCTCAAATAACCTACTTATCATCTTTTTAGGCCTTGAGATCAGCTCACTTTGCCTCTACACCCTAATTGCCCTTCACAACAAAGCAAAAAGCGTCGAGGCTGCCATCAAATACTTCGCAATGGGCTCGCTCTCAGCTGGCTTTTTTGCGATGGCGATAGCGATGTTTTATCTAGCAACAAACTCAATAGATATCGCTCGTATCGGTGTAGTGATAAAAGATCTTAGCCTAAATCAAAACTTAATAATCTTGCTTGGCTGCGTTTTCATCGCTTCAGCCATTGGCTTTAAGCTCTCACTCATACCATTTCACACATGGATACCAGACGTTTATGAGGGCTCAAATGCCCCACTAGCTGGCTATATGTCGATCGTGCCAAAGGTGGCGGGCTTTATCGTTGCGTTAAGAATTTTTGCGATGCTTGAGGGCTCTGGAATTTCATGGATAAAAGATATGCTCTACATCATCGCCGTGCTTACGATGAGCCTTGCAAATATCATGGCTCTAGTGCAAAAAGACGTAAAAAGGATGCTAGCTTTTAGCTCGATAGCTCACGCTGGTGTCGTGCTTTGTGCGCTAGTGGCAAATTCTCACGAAGCAAATGTCGCCTTGTTTTTCTACTGGATCATGTTTTTGTTTGCAAATTTGGGTGCATTTTCTATGCTCTGGGTGGCAAGATGCGATGACGTCGTCTGCTGGGACAAGCGTTTTAAACATCCGTATGAGAAATTTTCAGGGCTTATTAAAATTTTGCCAAGCTACGCCGTGATAATGGGAATTTTCATGATCGCCCTTGCTGGCATACCGCCTTTTAGCGTATTTTGGGGCAAAATGGTGCTTATCTCATCACTTATAAAGTCTGATTATGTCGTGCTTAGCCTCATCATCATGATAAACTCTGCCATTGCGATTTATTACTATCTAAGGCTCATCGTCTTTATGTTTTTAAAAGAGCCTATCGTAAAAGATAAAAATATCTACATCTCAAACGTCTCGATGGCGCTAAAGGTGATCGTTGGAGTTGCCGTTGCTGGCACGGTCTTTGCCTTTTTATTTTCTGGAGCGATTTTGGAATTTATCGAGCATTTTGTCTTTGCTTCAGGATTTTAGAAAATTTAACTATAATGGCGGCATGAAAAAGCTCTTAATCATCTTATTTTTACCGCTTTATCTATCCGCCTTTAGCCTTAGCCTAAACAGCGGCGCAAACGCAAATAAGCCTTATAGCGTCCTTCAGCTAAGCGACGAGAAAGAATTTGAATGTGTGGAGCAAATTTTAGCCTATGATACGAAGCGCTACGTTTGTATGCTCGATGATGGGATCTTGCCAAAGATCGAAGATACGACGCTGCCTTTAATGGATATAAAATATAAAAAGCAAGATGGCAAACTCTTTATCGTCATCATGCCAAAGGCGCCTTCAAAACTTCTAAATGTTCAAACTGAGCTTTACAGCAGTCCAAGCGTGCAAGATACGCCAAAGACGACCATCTCAAAGCACTTTAGCATCATCATCGACACTTCGCTAAGCGAAAACAACAAAAGAGTATCTGGGTTAAATTTCTCGCCTGATTTTAGAGATATGCTAAGTCCAAGCATCGGAGCGCTAGATCTTAACAAAGCGCCTATCGCTGGGCTTGACAGCAACGATATAGACATCTACATAAATATAAAAAGAGCTTACGAAAAGGGCGCTTATGAAAGCGTGGTAAAAGATACGCAAACGGCGATGAAAAGGCACCCAGCCAGTCTTTTTTCAAGTGAGTTTTTACTTTTTAGACTAAGAACACTTGATAAAATTTTTGAGACAAAGAGCGAGTTTGAGGGGCTTGAGCCAAAGGACATCGTAAGCGAGGGCAGAGCTTGGATAAGAAAATTCCCTTCTGATGAAAACTACCCAGAGGTGCTATATCTCATCGCCAGAGCTTACCTCAAAGATAGCATCGCAAGTGATGCAAAATATATGCTTGACATACTAAGCGAAGAGCACGCGGAGTCTAAATTTACAAAGCTTGCCACGCTTGATTATGCTGACTACCTATATAAAATAGGCAGGCAAAAAGAGGCGCTAAGCGACTATGAAAAGGTGCTCTACTCTACAAATGACATCGACCTTGCAAGTAGAGCTGCACTAAGTCTAGCAGACGCAAATATCGATAAAGAGAAATTTGAAGAGGCGAAAAAATTTGTGCTAAAGATCGCAAATGCAAATGAGAAATTTTTCATGAACGATCCGACAAAATCGATGAATTTAGCCTATACATTTGCTAGCAAAGATATGCCAGACGTGGCTGCTAAAATTTATGAAATTTTGGTAAATAATAGCGACAGGACAAAGGATGTTTACGAGGCAGCATTAAAAAATTTAGCGCTAAATTTAGCCAAAACCAAAGATGAAAAAAGGGCGTATGAGTATCTAAACAGATACGAAAAAGAGTTTAAATATGGCGATTATATCGATGAGGTCGCCAAGGCAAAGGATGGGCTATTTTTTGAAGAGGACGACAAAAACGCCACCGCACTTCACGCAAGATATAAAGATCTCATCGAAAAATATGCTGGCACAAACATCAGCCAAAAGGCATTAATCAGCGAGCTTGAGCTTGATCTAAAAGAGCGTAAATTTGCCGATGCGCTGGCTTATAACAACCTCGCAAAAGATGAAAATTTAAGCAAGGCGATGGAGCTAGTAAATGAGGCCGCACTTGAGCTAACAAAAGAGTTTTTCATCAAAGATGACTGCACGGCGGTTGTAAATTTACTCGAAAACTACGATGTGAGCAAGGTCTCTTTGCCACAGTTTAAGCTCTTTAACTGCTACTTTAGAACGGCGCGTTACAACGACGCGCTAGAGCTTGCCAAGGCGCATGTAAAGGATGAAAATTTAGAAGATAGAGTCGAGTGGCTGGTAAATTTGAGCAAAATTTTATATAAAAATAAAGACTACGAGCATGCGATCACTGCGGCAAATGACGCGCTCTCGCTTGGCTCAGCAGTCGAGTACTCGGATCCTACGCCATCGCTTTTTGATAGATTTTACTCGCTACTTGCGCTAAAGCGCTTTACAGAGGCGGTCTCAACGATCAGCGCGATCGAGCAGCTAAGAGGGCAGGACTTTAAGATCATCGAGGCGTACGCAGCTATATGTGACTATGCGATGAAGAGCAACGACTACGCTATCGCTGCAACCTACGCTAAAAAGGCGCTTGAGCTACAAACTAGAGCAAAGATAAATACCTTTTCGCCAAAGCTAAATTTTTACTACTCGGAGGCTTCGCTAAAGACAGATAATCTTGACGAGGCGCTTGACGAGGCGAAATTTATACTAAATATGAAGCTTGAGCCAGAAGACCGCTTGCATGCTCTAAATTTGGCAAGTGAAATTTACATCAGGCAAAAGCAGTATAAGCTAGCTAAGCCTTATCTAAACGAATGCGTTGGCTCAAATTTCACAAGCGCTTACAAAGATGCTTGCAAAGCCAAACTTGAGATGATAAAGTAAAATTTGGTGCTAAGATTAAATGATCTTGAAAGAGAGTATCTAGAGCTTAAAAATATTTTATTTTTCTTTTAGCAAAAATTGTTATTCCTGCAATTTGTTATGATCGTAAGTACGATTTTAAGAATATTTTTTTAGGAGAAGATTATGTATAGCGGCGCAACGAAAAGTAGCGAGAATTTAGAAACGATAGCCTAAGTGGCGGTATGAAAAAAGGATATGTAGTATGAACGTTTTTTTAAATTTATGGTCATGAAAGGATAGGGATGATAACACTGACATGGTTAACAAAATTTTGGTTTCTTTTATTGATAGCAGGTGTTATACTTTTGAACTCAGTTTATCTAAAAGGAAACTATTTAAAACATTTTTTTGATTTTGGAGAATTAAAAAGAATTGCTCAAAAGATAAAAGATGAATCTAATTATTTGGGGAAATCTGTTTATTGCTTTTTTGGTGCAATCGCATTATTTGCCTATGTATGTATTTATTTGGGATTGGTGGGTTTAACCCTAATGATTATTATTAAATAATGAGATAGAAATGAGTGATCAAAACAGAGCCGAAAAGATAGAAAAAGCTAGAAAAATGGCGGTAAGATTTTTAGGCAAGAATTAAATTTGCCACTAAGCGGATTAGGTGCTTGATTGTGTTTTGTTTGTTGGATTATAAAGTAAAAATGGTTTAAATTTATAAGAAATTTTGGCTTTAAATTGACAAGATTTAAAAATAAAATTTTATATTTTTCGCTTAGAAATAGCGGACAAAATAGCTTTAATTTGATTTAAAATTTAATTTTTTCTTGACATATAATAATGTTTTTTGTATAATCTCAATTCTTTTTTAAATAATCATGTCTTGCTAGCTCAGTCGGTAGAGCATCTCACTTTTAATGAGGGGGCCGTTGGTTCGAATCCAACGCAGGACACCATTTTTTGGGTTTATGACCCTTTCGTCTAGTGGCTCAGGACTCTACTTTCTCTGTGTAGGAACAGAGGTTCAAATCCTCTAAGGGTCGCCAGATGTTTTAAATTTTAGGTCGCTTAGCTCAGTTGGTAGAGCGCCACCCTTACAAGGTGGATGTCATAAGTTCGAGTCTTATAGCGACCACCATTACTTTTAGGTGCAGCGGTAGTTCAGTTGGTTAGAATGCCGCCCTGTCACGGCGGAGGTCGCGGGTTCGAGCCCCGTCCGCTGCGCCATCTACCAAACCTTAGGTTAAGGTTCTTGATTCTATTTTTTCTTGTTTTTTTGAGTGATCAAATTAAATTTTAAGATTATAAGTTCTAAGATAACACTTTATGATTTGTTATTGATACTTAATCTTGCCTCGTTAGCTCAGTTGGTAGAGCATATCACTCTTAATGATGGGGTCGTAGGTTCGAGACCTACACGGGGCACCATCTTTTGGCCCATTCGTCTAGCGGTTAGGACACCAGCCTCTCACGTTGGTAACACGAGTTCGAGTCTCGTATGGGTCACCATTTTTCTTCTAAATTTAACTCAAATTTTGAAAATTTACTGCTAGCGCAATAAATTTGATTAATAAATTGAACGCATTTTGCTACCGACATTGCTTACTGGTATGCGAAGCAATTTTGGTATTTAGGTAGCAGAAATTATATTGAAATACTGTATCCCAAAATCTCGTAATTCTTTGCTGAAGGTATAAATAAAACTTGTTTTAATAACGAGATGCTTGAGTTTTGTAAAAGGTTTTGGGCGAAAACGGATCAGTGATTTATAAAATCTTAGAGATTGCAAATAACGATGAAATTATGACTGCTGGAATTTGTAATTTCTATTAAATCTTTTAGAAATGCATAAATTTTAAAATTTAGCTACAACATAAATTTGATAAATTTGCTGACTTTGCCTTGATAAATTTATTCTATAAGATAAAAGGGGTAGGGCGCATTTAATACGCCCTTTGATAAATTCTAAATTTGATCTATTTTAGCTCAAATGCAAGTGTTGCAGCAATCGTCTCGTCATCGCAAATTTTAGAGTCAGCAAATGGCATTTTATGCACTGTTTGTAGCAGCCATTTTCCAGGTTTAAGTGCAAGCACCTCTATCGTGCCGTCTGGCTCAGTTTGGCCATGAAATGCGCTTTTTTCTTTTAAAAATCCATCAAACGTTCCATCAAGCGTGGCATTTTCTAAAGATTTGCCCTCAAATAGAATTTTCACTTTAAACGGCACGCCAACTTTGAAATTTGCTGGATTGTCAAGTGGGACTATCTCTAAGCGCTGCTGTGAAGGCTTTGTTACAGAGTCGTCCTTAGCGTTTTTATTTATTACACCTTTTGCGCTCATGCTCGCTTTTTTGCAGTATTTGGCATCCTTTATGTCCTCTTTGGTTTTGCCCATGTGCCATGTGCCATCGCTTGCTTTTGTCCAAAACGTAGGCTTATACTCGCCAGCTATAAGGTATGAGCCGTCTTCTAGTTTGGCCCTTTCATAGTGGTAGTTTTCGCCGCTTTGTTTTAGGCTCAGTTTCTCGCCATTTTTGTTTATAATGTATGGGGCTTCAAATAGGGCGACCCTTTTATCTGGGATCTTTTCAACGGTTGGAAAATCGTCCGCGTAGCCGATATCAACGCTTGTTACGTCCTTGCTACTTCCAAATAGCCAAAATTCGTGAGCTAAAGAGTGACTGCTAAATGCTGCCAAAGCCAAAAGTGCAAATAAATGCTTGTTCATTAGATATCCTTTTAGGTTAAAATGTCTTTTTTATATATGTCACAAAAATATTGTTAAATTTCTACATGACTAAATTTTGCTATTTACTAAGCAAATTTAGTAATCAAAACTAAATTTATTCATCTAAATTTACAGAATAATACAACTATTAAAATTGATTTAATCGCTGATAAAACGAAATTTAAATCCGTAGTGCAATTATATCAAAATAATAATCATTGTCAATATTGAATCAAATTTTTATTTTATAAAACAGCATAGTCAGTTAAATTACACAAGAAGATAAATTTTACTAAAAACTAATGTGAAACTAATAAGCATAGAGATCAAAGACGAAGTTGTTTCAAGTTTCTGATCTATTCTAACTCCCTAACTATCACCGACCACTCATTTACAAGTTTTTCAATGCTAAATTTGGCATTTGCAGGGCTGGTTGATGGTAGTTTTATCACCTCGTTTTTTGTCGCTTTTATGATCTCACACTCCAAGTATTTTTTGCAAATTTCGTAAGCCTTGCCGCCGTTTGCGTAGACTTGCGTGATATTTGACTCTTTAAACAAAGGCTTTAAATTTACAGGTACGATCTTGCTCATTTTAGAGTCGCTTGAGCCCTCTATCTCGCATGATATCGCCGCGTCATATATCGCGATGTGATGAGAGAGTAGAAATTTTATCTTTTCATCCGTGCTTTCTGGCACATCAGCGTTTAAGACCCTAGCCAACACCCGCCAAAAGCGGTTTTGCAGATTTGTATAGTAAAAGCCAAATTTACGAGAGATGACGGAGGGGAAAGAGCCAAGGATCAAAATTTTAGAGTTTTTATCAAAGATTGGCTTAAAAGGGTGCGTTTGGCTCATATTTTGCCTTTTAATTTTATGAATGATTTTAGATAATGATATATAAAATTTGCTTTAGAAGTTAAATTTAAGGAGCTGTGATGCCTTGGCGCAAGATGAGATTTTTTGATAAGAGTTGGATAAGTGGCGATCTAGACGATGATGAGTTTGAAAAGAGGATAGAGGATTATGGCTCGTGTATAAAGTCTTTTTATGGCGAGCTAAAGACGCTTGAGAGAGAGTTTTTGTATATCTAAATTTTAGTGATGCAAAGATAGTATCTTTTGCCTTTATGAAAAGCGGCGCTAGGGTTAAATTTTATATCGGAGACTTGCAAAATGGCTACTTCGAGCTAAGTGCCATTTTTAAAAATTTTCATATAGATGATAGCGCTCTTGGTGAGATCATAGCCAGTGAAGTGGCTTTTGCGGAAAAACAAATTTTATTTTTCATATATGATGGACGATCTTAAGGAGCGCCATTTTGACTTTGATGAGATAGGCAGTATTAAATTAAAAAAATATCAAACAAGATATATTCTAGCTGTTAGCGTAAAATTTTAGGTGCAAAAGCACCTAAAATTTAATTGATTTCGTCGCTAAAGTCTGCTAGGCTAAGGCGTTTTAGCTGGCGGTAGCGTCTTTGCGCGTCGGCCTTATTTTTAGCTAGTAGCTCGTCTGCGTGCTCAGGGTTGGTTTTCTTAAGCGAGTTGTAGCGAACTTCATTTAGCAAAAACTCTTCATAAAGCGACCAGTCTGGCTCTTTTGAGGTGATTTTAAGCGGATTTTGCCCCTCTTTTAAGAGGCGCGGATCGTATAGGTATGTCGGCCAGTATCCGCATTTTGTAGCGAGCTCGCCTTGGCCGCCTGACTGCGACAAGCCGCCTTTGATGCCGTGAGCGATGCACGGAGAGTAGGCGATGATGAGGCTTGGGCCGTCATAGGCTTCGGCTGCTGCGATCGCTTTTATCACGTTTGCTTGGCTCGCGTTTGAGTTGATCTGCGCTACGAAAATATTGCCGTAAGTCATAGCGATGTAGCCAAGGTCCTTTTTCTGAGCTGGCTTGCCGCTAGCTGTAAATTGTGCTATCGAGCCTGCGCGGCTTGATTTTGAGCTTTGGCCGCCGGTGTTTGAATAAACTTCGGTGTCAAGCACTAGCACATTTACGTTCTCGCCGCTTGCTAGCACATGGTCAAGTCCGCCAAAGCCGATGTCATACGCCCAGCCGTCGCCGCCGATGATCCATTGTGACTTTTTGACGAGGAATTTCTTAAGCTCTAAAATTTCTTTAACGCCCGGCGCGCTTAAATTTTGCTCTAAAATAGGCAATAAATTTTTCGTGATCTCTTGCGTTTTAACGCCATCATTTTTGAAATTTATCCAGTCGTTGTAAAGCGCTGAAAGTGCGTTTGGCACGCTGTCTATGTTGTTTCTCATTATGTCTTCGATGCGGTGGCGCATGGTCTCTATCGCTACGTTCATACCCATGCCAAACTCAGCGTTATCTTCAAATAGCGAGTTTGCCCACGCAACGCCCTTGCCTTCGTCATTTGTAGTGTACGGAGTAGATGGGGCAGAGCCGCCATAGATCGAGCTACAACCAGTTGCGTTTGCCACGATCATGCGCTCGCCAAAGAGCCTTGTAATGAGCGTGATATACGGAGTTTCGCCACATCCCGGGCAAGCTCCGTGGAATTCAAAGAGTGGCTTAGCAAAGCCAACGCCCTTAACGCTCTCTTTGTTCATGAGATCGTCTTTGTAGGCTACTTTTTTAAATAGATAATCAGCATTTTCTTGCTCGTTTTTGCCTAGCTCTTCTTCAAGTGGCACCATGACGAGCGATTTTTCTTTGCTTGGGCAGTTTTGGGCGCACAGCTCGCAGCCGGTGCAGTCTAGCGGGCTTACTTGGATCTTGTATTTTAGTCCCTTAACCTCTTTGCCTTTTGCTTCTAGGACGTGATCTTGCACGCTTTGTGGGGCTGCGTTAAGCTCGTTTTCATCGATCAAAAATGGCCTGATTACAGCGTGCGGGCAGACAAATGCGCACTGGTTGCACTGGATGCAGTTTTGCTCGATCCATTTTGGCACCATTACGCCAACACCGCGCTTCTCGTAAGCCGTCGTGCCAGCTTCAAAGTGGCCGTCCTCGTAGCCTATGAAGGCTGAGACTGGCAGGCTGTCACCGCGAGCCGCGTTTATCGGTTTTACGACGTTTTCGATGAAGTTGTTGCCGATATATTTTTCATCTTTTTGCTCATCATCTGCTAAATTTGCCCACGCAGGATCGACTGGCACCTTGATAAGACCATTTGCGCCGACGTCGATAGCGTTGTAGTTCATTTGCACGATCGCTTCGCCTTTTTTAGCGTAGGCTTTGTGTGCGTACTCTTTCATATATTTTTGCGCATCTTCAAATGGTATGATGTCAGCAAGCTTGAAAAATGCCGACTGCATAATGGTATTTGTGCGGTTTTTAAGGCCGATATCGTGCGCTAGCTTTGTTGCGTTTATGATGTAGAAATTTATATTTTTGCTAGCTAAAATTTTCTTAACTTTATTTGGCAGCTTCGCTATGGTCTGCTCTGTGTCCCAGATAGAGTTTAGCAAGAATGTGCCATTTTCTCTTATGCCATCAATGACATCGTAAATTTCAAGATATGCAGCGACCGAGCAAGCCACAAAGTGCGGGTTTGAGACGAGATAGGTCGAGCGGATCGGCTTTTTGCCAAAGCGAAGGTGTGAGCGTGTGTAACCGCCTGATTTTTTACTATCGTAGGCAAAATATGCCTGCGCGTAAAGGTCGGTTTTATCGCCGATGATCTTTATCGAGTTTTTGTTTGCGCCCACGGTGCCGTCAGCGCCAAGACCGTAAAATAAGCACTCTTTAACGCTCTCATCACTTAGTGAAATTTTCTCTCCAGTTGGCAGCGACGTAAAAGTCACGTCATCGACGATACCCACTGTAAAGCCATCTTTTGGCTCGCTTTGGTTTAAATTTTCAAATACAGCTAGCATTTGCGCAGGATCGACGTCTTTTGAGCTTAGGCCGTATCTGCCGCCAACTATGATTGGAGCGTCCTTTTGGCCGTAAAACGCTGCTTTTATATCAAGATATAGTGGCTCGCCAAGGCTGCCAGGCTCTTTTGTGCGGTCAAGGACGGCTATTTTTTTCACGCTCTTTGGCATCACGTCAAAGAGATATTTTGTGCTAAATGGGCGGTACAAATGCACCTTGATGATGCCCACCTTTTCGCCTTTTGCATTTAGATAATCCACGACCTCTTCAAGAGTTTGCGTAACTGAGCCCATGGCTACAATGACACGTGTCGCTTCTGGGTCGCCATAGTAGTTAAACGGCTTGTAGTCACGGCCAGTGATCTTTGAAATTTCGGCTAGATACTCTGCTACGATATCTGGCACCGCGTCGTAAAAGCGGTTGCTTAGCTCTCTTGTTTGAAAGTAGATATCGTCATTTTGCGCTGTGCCTCTTGTTTTTGGGCTCTCTGGGCTTAGCGCATTGTCTCTAAATTTCTGTAGCGCCTCTCTATCAAGTAGTCTATCAAAGTGCGCGTAGTCAAGCACCTCGACTTTTTGAATTTCATGGCTCGTTCTAAAGCCGTCAAAGAAGTGTAAAAACGGCACTCTGCCTTTTATCGCCGCCAGGTGCGCCACGCCAGCGATATCCATCACCTCTTGCACTGAGCCGCTTGCTAGCATAGCAAAGCCGGTTTGACGACAGGCATAGATATCTTGGTGGTCGCCAAATATTGAAAGAGCCTGCGCTGCTAGAGAGCGAGCTGAGACGTGGATGACGCCGGGGAGGAGCTGGCCTGCTATTTTATACATATTTGGAATTTTTAAAAGTAGGCCTTGAGAAGCTGTGTAGGTCGTAGTTAGCGCACCAACTTGTAGCGAGCCATGCACCGTGCCAGCTGCGCCGCCTTCGCTTTGCATCTCGACTACTTTTACTGGCATACCGAATAAATTTTTCTTGCCCTGCGCTGCCCAAAGGTCAGTGTAGTCAGCCATAGGTGAGCTAGGAGTGATAGGGTAAATTCCAGCTACCTCAGTAAATGCGTATGATGCGTAAGCTGCGGCCTCGTTTCCGTCCATAGTTTTCATTATTTTTGACATATTTCCGCCTTAAAATTATCTTAAAAATGGCTTTATTATAAGGAAATAATCCAAAATTTGTCATTAATCTCTATCATTAAAAAATTAAAATTTATAAATAACTAAGATGTAAGTCAAATTTTAATATTGTAGGGGCAAAGTAAAAAGGATGAAATTTTGATAAATATTCATAAAATAGCCTATCTAAGGGTTATAGCGCTAGCTTTTGCAGCTTTTATATTTAACACAACTGAGTTCGTGCCGGTGCCACTTTTAAGCGATATAGCAAAGGATTTTGGCATGAGCACGGCTGATACGGGGCTCATCATCACGATATATGCGTGGAGCGTGACGATACTTTCGTTACCTTTTATGTTGCTAACTGCAAATTTAGAGCGAAGGTCGCTACTTTTAAAGGTTTTTATCATTTTTGTCGCTTCTCACGCACTTTGCGCTGTTGCTTGGAATTTCACGGTTTTAGTCATAGCTCGCGTGCTAGTAGCAATCTCACACGCCATATTTTGGTCGATCACCGCCTCGCTTGCTGTTAGGGTAGCACCTATCAATAAAAGCTCGCAAGCCCTTGGACTGCTAGCTCTTGGCACATCTATGGCGATGATACTTGGCTTGCCATTTGGCAGGATTTTAGGTGATAGCTTGGGCTGGCGTGTCACATTTGGGCTGATAGGGGTCTTTGCTGTGGGAGTTGGCGCTTGGCTATATAAAATTTTGCCACTTTTGCCTAGCAAAAACTCAGGCTCGCTAAAAAGCTTGCCAGAGTTAGCAAGAAATGGCTTTTTGATGGTGATATTTTTGCTAACTACTATCGTTATCAGCGCGCATTTTAGCACCTATAGCTACATCGAGCCGTTTGCTAAAGATATAAGTGGCTTTGATGGTAAATTTATCACTATATTTTTGCTTTTATTTGGTGTAGCTGGCATCGTAGCAAGCGTGCTTTTCTCTAAATTTTATAAGCTCATACCAAATGCTTTTTTGGCTCTTTCTATCACGTTCATATTAGCTTGCTTGCTGGCGTTAAATTTGATCGCTACAAACGAGAGTTTGATGCTTGCGCTTGCCTTTATCTGGGGGCTTGGCATAGCTGGGATAAATATGAGCTTTCAGATAAAGGTGCTAAGCTTAGCCTCAAACGCCACGGACGCTGCGATGGCGATATACTCAGCTATTTATAACATCGGCATAGGAGCTGGCGCGCTCATCGGACATCAGACGATAGTCCGCCTTGGCGAGCAAAATATCGGCAACGTTGGCAGCCTTTTTGCAGTGGCTGGGCTTGTTATCTTTCTCGTTGCGACGGTTAAATTTAAATCGGCTAAGTAAATTTAGCCTTTTTTAAAAAACCAAAAACGTTACAAATTTCTACAAATAAGTGATAATAAATATCATAACTAAGAATAATTTTAGCTAAGCTTTTTTATAATCGTTATCAGAAAACGAATAAAATTTAGGAGCTTATTATGTCAGTTTTAGTTATCGGAGCAGATGAGATCACGCCTATTAAGGCAGTTTTGCATGATTTGGGAGCTGAGAAGATAGAGCACTGGGACGCTAGAAATGAAAACCGCGTAAATCGCAAGCCGATCCCACAAGACACTGAGTGCGTGGTGATGCTCACTAGCTTTTTAAACCACAACACGATGAAGACCATTAAAACTCAAGCAAAAAAGAGAAATATCCCTATCGTTTGTGCGAAAAGAAGCGTTAGTTGCGTATTTTGCGAGTATTGTAAGGTCTTTGGCCTAGATAAGGAATTTGGATGCAAAGAATAATCGATGAAGTTCGGGTTTTTATCAGATATTGGCGAAATAACTCCAAGTATTTTTGCAAAGCTTGACAAGCTTTCACATGCGAAAATTTTCATCGCACTTTATAATGTTGGCGTTGAGGGCGAGCTAAAGATCCCGCTTTCTTACGCTAAATTTCTAAATTTCAAAGATATTTTTGAGGCTAGGATAAATTTCTTACTGCGTGAAAAATTTTTAAATTTCAAACCAGTTGATAGCTTTTGCATACCTTCAAACATCATCATAAATGGTTACTTAAAAGACGATCTCTCAAAGATCAAATTTATAGCAAAAGAGCCAAAAATGGCCGCTGCAAAGATGATAAAAATGCTCTATGCAAGCGGTAAATTTGAGCTTTGTATCGACGCAGCGCAGATGTTTTGTCAATTTGTTTATGATAAAATACGCCTCCGCCATCAGGACAAAGAGGTTGTGCTAAATGGCGGCGTCATCTCGGTCAAAAAAGATGGCAAAAATTTGCTCAGCGTCATGCCAAGCTTTAAAAAAGTGAGCTTTGATGATATGAGAAATTTAAACGACGACATCGACGCAGCCGTTTGTGCCTTGCAAAGAGAGTGCGAGATGGTCTATATCGTCTGCCCTAGAAATGAGGAATTTAGGCGGCACGTTGAGGTTAGGCACTGCTTTGCAAGAGGGTGCATAAAGCTCGTGCCTTATACGATTATTAGTAAAATTTTTTAAAAAGGATAAAAATGATAGGTATAGTTTTTGGAAGCAGCATGGGAAATACCGAAGATGCAGCAAAACTTATAAGTGAGGGTCTAGGCCTTGAAAACGAGCTTTTAAACGTCTCTGACGTGGATGCAGCGAAGCTAAATAGCTTTGATAAGCTCATCCTTGGCACATCGACCTGGGGCAGCGGCGACCTGCAAGATGACTGGGACGCATTTGACTTTAAATCGTTAAATTTAAACGGCAAAACGGTCGCTGTTTTTGGTATGGGCGATAGCCAAAGCTACTCAGACGAGTACTGCAACGGTATGGCAAAGCTCTATGACGAGGTCGTAAAAGCTGGTGCAAAAGTAGTGGGCGAGGTTAGCACCGATGGATATACATTTGATGGCTCTGATGCCGTAAGAAATGGTAAATTTGTAGGTCTAGCGCTTGATGCTGATAACCAGAGCGACAAAACTGAGGGTAGAATTTCAGCTTGGATCGAGCAGATAAAACCATACTTTGCGTAGTTAATTTAGCTAGATCTTCTAGCTAAATTTATATATCCATAGCCGAGATGAAGCTTTTTATCCTCTCATTTTGGCTGTTAAAAAACTCATCTACCAAGCCATCAAAGGCGATCACACCTTTATCTAAAAACAAAATTCTATCAGCTATCTTTCTAGCAAAATTCATATTATGAGTGACGATGATCATAGACTTTTTCTCTTTTGCAAGAGATAAGATGACCTTTAAAACTTCAGCCTCAAGCTCTGGATCAAGCGCACTTGTAGGCTCGTCAAGTAGCAAAAAGTATGGATTTACAGCTAGGGCTCTAGCGATGGCCACGCGCTGTGCTTGTCCGCCTGAGAGCCTGTTTGGATAGGTATCTTCTTTGTGGCTAAGCCCCACTTTAGCTAAAAGCTCTTTTGCCTCTTTTATCGCCTCGTTTTTATCCTTTTTTTGAACGTAGATCGGAGCTTCAGTGACATTTTGAAGCGCTGTTAGGTGCAGGAAGAGGTTGAAACTTTGAAAGACCATGCCCGTTTTTTTACGAATTTCTAAAAGCTCTTTTGAGCTTAGCTTCTCTTTAAAATTTACACTCCTATCATCTACCTCTAAAGTACCACTTTCTGGGATCTCAAGTAAATTTATACACCTAAGAAGCGTTGATTTGCCACAACCAGATGAGCCAACTATCACGGTTGTTTGCCCCTCTTTAAAGCTTGTATTTATATTATCTAGCACCAAATGATCGCCGTAAGATTTGCTTATATTTTTAAAATTTATAGCCATTAGACATACCTTGAGACAGCTTTTTCAAGCCTTGATTGAAGATAGGTTAAAAGTGTGCAAACCACTAGATAGATGAGTGCTGCTAGGATGTAGAGGATGAGTGGCTCAAAGGTCCTTGCTGCGATCCTTTGAGCGACCATAAACATATCTACCATCGTTATAGAAGCTGCTAGTGAAGTGTCTTTAACAAGGCCTATAAATGTGTTTGAAAGCGGAGGGAGTGAGATCCTCACTGCTTGAGGTGCAATGATGCGTTTTAAAATTTGATAGTGCGTCATGCCAAGCGATGTGGCTGCCTCCCACTGACCTTTTGGTACAGAAAGTATGGCAGCCCTTACAGACTCAGACGCATAAGCGCCCACGTTTAGGCTAAATGCGATAGTCGCCGCACTCCAAGTATCAAGCATGACGCCGATGCTAGGAAGTCCGTAAAATACGATGAAAAGCTGCACAAGAAGCGGCGTGCCACGAAATATCCAAACATAGGTGGCAAATATAAATTTTAAAATTTTTATATTTGAAAGCCTTGCTACTGCTGTGATAATGGCGATGACAAGCCCTAGCGAAAACGAGAGCAAAGTAAGTGGGATCGTCACTTTTAAAAGTGCGATGATCATCGGTAGCGTCGAGCTTGAAACAAGCTCGATCACTCTATCTAAATTTTCCATTTTTGCCTTGTTGGTTTATAAATTTATTTTGAGACGTCTTTGCCAAAGTAGCTTTTTGAGATGGCTTCTAGTTTGCCTTCTTTTGAAAGTTCAGTTAAAGCATTTGAAATTTGCTCTGCAAGTTCGGCGTTGTCTTTCTTAACAGCTGCTACTGTGTAGTCTTTCTCGTCAAGTGAGGCAGCTATCTTCACAGGTGCGTTTGGACGCTCTTTTATAAAGTCGTAAAATACGATGTTATCTCTTACAACAGCATCTACACGTCTTGATATAAGAAGCTCCATACTTTTAGCAAAACTATCTGTTACGACGTGTTCAGCACCGTATTTTACAGCGACTTTCGCCCAGTTACTAGTCGCTGAGTCGGCATCTTTTTTACCTTTTAGATCAGCAAAACTTTTTATATCGTTATTGTCTTTTCTAGTGATGATAGCGCCAAATGTCACAGTATAAGGCACTGAAAAAGCATATTTTTTCTTTCTCTCATCAGTTATGCTAACTTGATTAAACACAACGTCTGCCTTGCCAGCGTCAAATGCAGCTAGCATCGCGTCCCATGGAGCTGTTAGAAACTCAACTTTTAAATTTAGCTTTTGCGCTACTGCTCTTGCGATATCTACGTCGTATCCCACTAACTCATTTTTGTCATTATAAAATGTAAAAGGAGCGTAAGTGCCTTCTGTTGCTACTGTTAGCACGCCATCTTTTATAGTTTTTGCTTGCAAATTTAGAGCCATTGCAAGCACTGCTACTATTTTTAATAAATTTGTAAATTTCATTTTGATCATTTATTTTGAAATATCTTTTCCAAAATATTTCATTGAAATTTCGCTTATCTTGCCCTCGGCTTTTAGCTCATCAAGCGCTTTGTTTATCGCTTCTAGTAGCTCGGTATTGCCTTTTTTAAGAAGTGCAGCTGTTGGCATCGGCTCGTTACTAGTGTATGCGATCTTTAGCGGTGCATTTGGGCGTTGTTTGATGTAGTCAAAAAATGTGACATTGTCATTTATCGTATCGTCAGCTCTTTTTGAGATGATAAGCTCCACGCCTTTGCTAAAGCCATCAGCTACAACCACTGTTGCGCCGTTTTTCTCGGCTATCGCTGCCCAGTTGCTAGTTGCAGAGTGCACGCTTTTTTTGCCCTTTAGATCAGCAAAACTTTTGATGTCGTTATTGTCTTTATGCACGACTATTACAGGATATGGCATGGTGTAAGGCACGCTCATGTCATACTTTTTCTTTCTATCTTCGTTTATGCTAACTTGATTAAACACCACGTCAGCCTTGCCAGCGTCAAATGCTGCAAGCATCGCGTCCCAAGGAGCTGTTAGAAAGTCGATCTTTAAATTTAGCTTCTTTGCTACAGCTCTTGCGATATCTACGTCATAGCCTACTAGCTCGCCCTTTTCATCATAAAATGAATAAGGCGAGTAAGTGCCTTCAGTTGCAACTATAAGCTCGCCTTTTTTGATAGTTGAAGCATTTAAATTTAAAGCTAAAAAAGCACCTGCGATAAAGCCAAAAATGGGCTTAAAATTCATTAATTCTCCTTATTTAGAAATGTCTTTGCCGAAGTATTTAAGCGAAATTTCGCTTAAAACTCCTTCTTTGCTAAGCTCATTTAGGGCAAAATTTATCTCATTTAAAAGTTTTGTGTTACCTTTTTTAACAATCGCAGCCGTATACATCGGCTCATTGCCAGCTTCGATTATCTTTATAGGGGCGTTTGGATGTTGCTTGATATAGTCATAAAACATCACCGCATCATCTATCGTATCATCAGCTCTTTTTGTGATGATCAAATTTATCTGATCGCTCAAACTATCGGCCACAACTAGTTTGGCGCCATACTTTTCAACGGTTGGTATCCACATGCTATTTACTGAATGCACACTTCTTTTTCCTTTTAGATCAGCAAAGCTTTTGATGTCGTTATTATCTTTATGCACGACGATGGCTGAGTAAGAGAGCATATATGGCACGCTGTAGTCATACTTTTTCTTTCGCTCATCGGTTATGCTAACTTGGTTAAATACCACGTCAGCCTTGCCAGCATCAAATGCCGCAAGCATCGCATCCCATGAAGCTTCGATAAATTTTGGCTTTACGCCTAGTTTTTTAGCCACAGCTCTTGCTATCTCTACGTCATAGCCCATTAACTCATCTTTTTCATTGTGAAATGAAAATGGCGAATAAACACCCTCGGTCGCTATCCTTATAACTCCGTCTTTTTTGATCTGCTCGTAAGAATTTGCTAAAGCAGAATTTAAAGAGAGTAAGCAGGCAATTACGCAGAGCGCACCAAATTTAAAAGCACTAGAAAATTTCATATAAAACTCCTTATAGAAAAAATAAAATCAATAATGGAATTTGCAAAAAGATAAAATTTAAGATTTATGCAAATGTCAGTCGCAACTGCGACCTAGGTAATACTTTGGCGCTATTTTATCACAAAAATAAGAGAGCGGTGTCTCACTCCGCCAAAAGTGAGACCGCTAGAGCTTTAACGCCCTTAAAATCAACCTTGCCACTTGCAAGCGTTGGGATATCATCAACGATGAATATATAGCTTGGTGTCATGATCGGAGCTAGGTTGCTCTCTTTTAAAATTTGCTCGATATTTTCAGGCTCGGTGCCGCTTTTTACTAAAAGTGCGATCGCTTCGCCCTTTTTGCTATCTGGCACGTTTGCGCTACTAAAGACGACGTCGCTTCCAAGCACCTTTGCAAGCTCTTCTTCGACGCTTCCAAGGCTTATCATCTCGCCGCCAATTTTAGCAAATCTCGAGTATCTATCGACGATAAAAACAAAGCCGTTTTCGTCGATGTGGCCTTTGTCGCCGGTTTTATAGTATCTTACGCCATCAATGTGCGTGATGACGTCGTTTGTCTTGGCCTCGTCGTTTAGATAGCCCTTCATCACCTGCGAGCCGCCGATGACGATGAGCCCATTTGTGCCAGTTTCTAGCTCTTCAAGCGTCTCTGGGTCGATTATCTTGATGATGGTGCCAGGCAGAGGCATGCCAACGCTGCCAGGTCTGTTAAATGTAAGCTCTTTTAGGCTCTCTTTTTCTAGGATATTTGGCATATTTACAGCCGCCACCGGCGCCGTTTCGGTCGCGCCATATCCTTCATAAATTTCTATGCCAAATTTGAGCCTAAACTCATCTTTTATCTCAGGTTTTAGCTTCTCGGCTCCAGCTACGACCATTCTGGCACTTTGAAACATCAATGGATGAAGCTTTTTGTTTCTAGTGTAGAGCCTAAAGAACGTTGAGGTACCAAAGATGATGCTAGCGCTGTGTCTTGCAGCCATTTTGCCGATAGTCGCGCCGTCTGTTGGGTCAGGCACGCTCACCATTTTTATCCCCTCGCAAAGTGGCATAAGTGTGGTGACTGTTAGGCCAAATGAGTGAAAGACAGGGAGTGAGTTTAAGATCACATCATCTTTTTTGAAATTTAGAAGTTCGCTTATTTGCTTAATGTTTGCGAGTAAATTTTTATGGCTTAGCTCAATGCCTTTTGGCTCGCCTTCGCTGCCGCTACTAAATAAAATGGTAGCTGTATCCTCTAAGCTCACTGGCTTAAAATAGCAAAGTTTGATGAGCCAAGTTGGGGCAAAAAACGCAGTTAAAAGCGCTAAAATTTTCTCTTTTTTTGAGACGCTAGCTGAGAGATCTTCTGCAAATTTAGCCTTGCCACTCATCGCATCTTTTAGATCAAATCCCTTAAGTGCGAGCTTTTCAAGAAATTTGCTAGATGTGATCACCGTGTTTATATTTGCTTTTCTTAGGGCGTGATTTAGCGAGGTCTCATTTAGTGTGTAGTTTAAATTTACGCTCACTTTGCCCATGGCAAGAAGCGCCATATTTACGATGGCTGCGATGCTTGAGCTAGGCAACAAGATGCCTATATTTTTCTCATCTTTTAGCTCGCGTTTGAAAATTTTGATAAAGACTAAAACGGCTGTTATAAATTTCAAGTTGCTTAAATTTAGCCCAGTGCTGTCGCTCACGCACTCTTTAAATTTATCCTCTTTTGCGTTGTTTAGCCACTCGTTTGTTAGTGGTTTTTGCCTTGAGATAAAGCTCTCCCACGATGAAAAGCTAAGCTCAAGCACCTTTTGCTTCATCTTTGCAGCGTTTATAAATGTATTTATTGGCTTGCCAAAGGCGACGATGATGTCGCGTCTGCCGTTTTTAGAAGTGAGGTCTTTATAAAATTTACTAGCTCTTGAAAAGCTCGAACCCCAAAGGCCACGAAGATAAAACGGCACTATGCAAATTTCTTCTAGATCTCTAATGATGAGCTCAAATCCCTTTTGAAACTCATTTATCTGACCGTTGTAGCTGATGTGCCCTTCTGGGAAAAGTGCAACCACTTCGCCATTTTTTAGGCACTCACGCACAAGCTCGATCGACTCTTTGCTAGCCCCTGCGCCTATTGGGATCACTTTGAAAAATTTAAAAATTTGCTTTAGATACCATTTGTTATAGATCGTTCTATACATGACAAATCTTATGCCCCTTGGGCTGGCTGCTTGAAGCACGAGCCAGTCGATCCAGCTGATGTGATTACCAAGAAGTAGCGCGCCGCCACTTTGTGGTAAATTTTGAAGTCCTTCAACGAAAAATCGGTACTTTGTCTTTAAAAATGGCAGTAAAAGTAGCCTTGTAAAAAGATGTGGAAGTTGCAAAATGGCGTAAAAACTGCCGATTAAGCAAACAAGCGCTGTAAAGACAAAAAGCCTAGTGGTTGAAATTTCAAAATATACTAAGCCTATGCCAATGGCTAGAAATAGTAGCATTGAGACATTTTGCAAGAAGTTGTTTGCTGCCATTATCTTGCCGGTCGTTTTTTGCGGGGCAAAGTACTGGATCATCGCATTTAGCGGCACTATGAAAATTCCGCCAAAAAAGCCAAATGCAAATGAGCTAAGGCTCACCACGCCGATATTTGAGCCAAATGCGAAAAATAAAAGCGAGAAAAATATACCCATAGCACCCATCGGCACTATGCCAAGCTCGATGTGAAGCTTTGACATAGAGCCAGCTACGTATGAGCCAAATGCGATGCCTATGGCGCTTACTGCAAGTATTGCCTGCACTGCTAGAGAGCTATCGTCACTGAAAACCGCCTTGTAGTGAGCTGGAAAAGCTGCGATGATGATCTGAGAGATACCCCAAAATATGCTTAGTCCAGCGATACTTAGCCAGATGTTTTTATCTGATCTTACCTCTTTTAAATTCTCTCTTAAGTAGCTAAGGTTGATGTATTTTTTGAGCTCAAATTCTCCGCTTTGTTCGTTTGTGTCGCTGATGTAAGGTAGCTTGTAGGCAAAAAATGCTTCAAGCGCGCTAAAAACGACCAAAAAGATGCCGATAGGATAGACGCTTTTTAAAATTTCTTCCGAGTTTTCGCCTTGGATGTATAAATTTTCAAATATAAATGAAAATAAAAATGAGCTAACAAGTATCGCAACGATGGTAAGCGCTTGGATGACGCCGTTTGCTGTGCCAAGTCGCTCAGTGCCGACGAGGGCTTTGATGATACCATATTTTGCAGGCGAGTAGATCGCACTTTGAGCAGCTAGTATGAGAGTGAGTGCAAATGCCACGCCAAAAGCGCCCAAAAGGTAGCTAATAAGCACTGCAACGCTGATAACAACGCCAAAGACGGCGCAAATCCTAATAACTTTAGTCTTTGCAAATTTGTCATTTATAAAGCTTGAAGGTGAAAATAAAAATATAAATGGAAGCAAGATCATCGCGTTTATAACGGCTGTTAGGATGAAAAGCGTGTCGCCTGAGTAGGTCTTTAAAAGGACGTTTTGGATAGTGATTTTGTGTGCTAGATCGACACTTGCGTTTAAAAATGCGATCGCAAGATAGGGCATGAAGCCAGTGACTTTTAGTAAATTCCTCATGAATAAAGCCTTTTTGGATTTAAAATTTTGTAAATCTAACAGCAAAATATTTAAAATATCATTAATAAAAAACTCTAGCCATAAATTTTGTGGTGAAATTTCTTTGAAAAAATTTAAATTTTATATGCTTTTTGATAAAATCTGTCCATCAAAAATAAGGAAAAATTTATCATGAACTATGAAATCATCGTCGTTGGCGGCGGACATGCTGGCATTGAGGCAAGTCTTGCGGCTGCTAGAATGGGCAAGCAAACTTTACTGATCACTATCTTGGCCGAGCAAATAGGCGCTGCAAGCTGTAACCCAGCCATCGGAGGCCTTGCGAAGGGACATCTTGTAAAAGAGATCGACGCACTTGGCGGTCAAATGGGGCTTACAACTGACGCCGTTGGCATCCAGTTTCGCGTGCTAAATGAGAGCAAAGGCCCAGCAGTGCGTGGTAGCCGCGCTCAAATCGATATGGATAGATACCGCGTTTATATGAGAAATTTGCTTTTAAACACTCCAAATTTAGAAATTTCTCAAGAGATCGCCACTGAAATTTTAAGCGAAAATGGTGAGATAACAGGCGTTAAAACTCACCTAAATAACACATATAACGCAAAAAAGGTGATAATTACAACTGGCACATTTTTAAACGGGCTAATCCACGTTGGATTTAACAAGCTTGAAGCTGGCCGTGTGGGCGAGCTAAGTGCAAAGGATCTAAGCTCTAGCCTAAGGGAGCTTGGGCTAAATTTAGGCAGGCTAAAGACTGGAACATGCCCAAGGATCGATGCAAAAACGATAAATTTTGAAATTTTAGAGAAGCAAGATGGCGATCAAGACCCAACGCCTTTTAGCTTTAGAACTAAAAATTTCTCCCCAATGCAGCTGCCATGCTACATCGCCTATACAAACGAAACCACCCATGAGATAATCCGCTCAAATTTTGACAAAGCGCCACTTTTTACAGGTCAGATCGAGGGCATCGGACCAAGATATTGCCCTAGTATCGAGGATAAGATAAACCGCTTTGGCGACCGCGACAGACATCACCTTTTTGTCGAGCCTCAGACCCTTGAAGCGACAGAGTACTACATAAACGGCTTTTCAACGAGCCTGCCTTATGAGGTGCAAGTGCAGATGCTCCGCTCTGTAAAGGGCTTTGAAAACGCTAAAATCGTAAGGCACGGATATGCTATCGAGTACGACTACGTCGAGCCAACACAGCTAAAACATAGCTTGGAGACTAAAAAGGTAAAAGGGCTATATTTGGCTGGGCAGATAAACGGCACGACTGGATACGAAGAGGCCGGCGCTCAGGGGCTAATGGCCGGTATAAATGCTGCGCTTTCTCTTGATAACAAAGAACCGCTTATCTTGCGCCGTGATGAGGCGTATATCGGCGTGCTTATTGATGATCTCGTGACCAAGGGGACAAAAGAGCCATATAGGATGTTTACGAGTAGGGCGGAGTATCGCTTGCTTTTGCGTGAGGAAAATGCCATTTTAAGGCTTGGCGGATATGGTCATGAGCTTGGGCTACTTGATGATGAGACTTTCAATGAGATCGAAAATATAAGAAGAAATTTAAAAGAGGGGTTGGAGTTTTTAAACAACACTCAGATCACGCCAAATAAGGCAAATTTAGAGCTTTTGGCAAGCCTTGATGAAGAGCCGATCAGCCAAAACGTGAGCCTTCAAAAGATCGTAGCTAGAAAGAGCTTTACGGCTGAAAAACTAAGAAAGCTTGATGAGAGATTTGTAAATTTAGACGATGCGAGTATGGATCAAATTTTAACCGAATGCAAGTATCAGCACTACATCGGCGAGCAAAAAAATCAGATCGAAAAAATGAAAGATATGATGGATGTGAAAATTCCTGACAATTTCGACTTTAGAAGCATAAGCGGACTTAGCAACGAGGTGGTTGAAAAGCTTGAGAAATTTGCTCCGCCAACGCTTTTTGCGGCGAGTGAAATTTCAGGTATCACGCCAGCAGCGATCGATATCTTGCATATCTACATAAAGATGAGCGAGAGAAGATCTTAAAAATTTTAAAAACAATTTTAAGATCATTAGGGCTGTTGTTAGAGTTTCCAATGGCATATATTTAAAGATATGATGGTACGCATTTATTTATTTCCTGTGAATAAACCAATGTTAAATATTTATAGTAATGTAATATAGTTAAGGTATGGTAAGTTATATTTTTGCAGCATCGGTTTTTATAATTTTGGATGATAACTATAAATCAAAGTTAATATGCTATCTATCCTTAATAATAGAGCATTGAAGAGAAATTTATATGGAATTTGGTAGACATATAATAAAAAGTTAATTTTGATGTAATTTAAAAATAGTTAAAAATAATATCATATTC
>NZ_JAAKZC010000002.1 GCF_015230015.1 Campylobacter concisus
CCAGATAAGACGATATTACATTTCATAATTAACCTTAAAGAAAAATTTGCAAAATTATAACTAAAAATAAGGTTTGAAACAGAATAAACAATGGAGAGAAACATTTTTTTTACGTCAAATTCGTCACTTATCGTAAGACAAAAACAAATTTTCTATGCCGTTATAGCTCTTTTTATATTTTCTCAGTTTGCCGGCATTTTAAACTATAAAATTTTTGAAAATTTGTTGATATTTTTTGGCTTTGGTCTTGTAGTTCTTGGTATCTACATCTCTATGAACAGATCAAAGCTTAAAGCTATGCACTGGCTTGCTGCATGCTTTGGAGTCTTTATCTGGACTATTATTGACGCCATTAGAAGTGTCAATGAAGACTTTCTTTTAAGAAGCAAAGAGCAAATTTCTTATCTTCATTTTTTCGATCTACTCCCTATGTTTTTACTCCTAGCTGCTGTAGGCATATTTTTTGTAGTCAAATTTATAGCTAGCGATAAAAAGATCCTAGTTCTAGCCGATAGCTTTAACGTTCTTTTGTTAGTTTTCACGCTTGCTTATTGTATTGTTGGAGATATGGGCGATTTTAATATATTGATCCATCCTAAAAGCCCTAGCGAGCTTGCTGCTAGCATTGCTATTTTTGTAAATTTATCTATTTTATTCATTGCTCTTAGTGAAATTTTTAATAGCAACCATCTTTATATTAGACATAGCGGCTTTTTCTTGATAATCGCAAGTGCGATTTTTACGCTATTAAATTTATATGTTTTTTATAATGAGCTTATAAATAAAGGGCATGATTTTACTCTGCACTCTATCTACCTTGTGCCATTTTTTCTCTTAATGCTCGGGGCTTTTTACTTAAGGGGCGACAACAAGCGTATAAGCGCAGCAGATGTTGGCATAAAAACAACATCTAAGCTCGTGCCTATCATCTCAGCTGCACTAATACTAATAAAAGCTGACCTCTCATCTTATGTTGATCTGCTTATAATTTTTGTTGTTGTAGTTGGAGCGGTTATTAGCTATTTTGTGAAGGTGCTTGATCAAAGCGAAGAGATATATAACGCAGAGCAAAATTTACATGATGCTAAAAACAAAGAGAAACACCTAAAGACAAACGAACTTGAGATGATAAATTTAAGCTTAGAGGGCGTATCTGAAAAAGACTATCTAACCTCTCTTGGCAACAGAGACTCTTTGCTAAATGAGCTAAAAGGTATGTGTAGTGTTTTGGGCGAGAAGCAAGAGATCGCAGTTTATTATATAAATATAAGTCGCTTTAAAAATATAAATACCTCTTATGGACATGAGGTTGGCGATAAAATTTTAAAAGCGATAGCAAAGCGCATACGTGAAGCGTGCAACAGACAAGAGGTCACCGCAAGGATCGGCGCTGATGAGTTCATCGTGCTTTCAAAAATGGAAGAAAATAGCCACACTAAACGCATGAAACTTGGTATGGAGCTAAGAGATACGATAGAAAAACCTTTGCAAATAGATAAGTATCACTTTGCGATCAAGAGTGTCGTTGGTATCCACGTTGTCACAAGAGATAACATCAGTGATCCTAGAAATATCATCAAAAAAGCTGATATGGCGATGTATTATGCTAAGCAAAATCCAGCCAAAAACCCGATGGTTTATAATAATGAGATAGATAGCGAAATACAACAAAGCTCAAACATAGAAATAGCTCTTAAAAAAGCAAATTTACAAGAGGATTTTGAGGTATATTTTCAGCCGATCTATGACATTAAAAATTTAAAGATCATCTGCGTAGAAGCGCTACTTAGATGGCAGTCAAAAGAGTATGGACAAAAAGAAGCTGGCGAGTTTATGGATATAGCTAGCTTAAATAGCGACATCTTAAACGACATCTGCACGCTTTCTGTCTCAAAAACAGTAGAACAAGCCGTAAGATGGCAAAACAAAAAGCTAAAAATGCCAAAAATAAGCATAAACATAGCGCAAATTCAAAGCACATCTGAAAAATTTGTAAATGAATTTATGCTAACTTTAAACTCGCACCACCTAAATCCAAAGCAGTTTGAGCTTGAATTTAGCGAAGATATATGGAAAAACGACCAAGAGACGCTCGATAAAATTTTCTCACTTTTGGAGAAAAATAGCATAGATGTTTGTATAGATGACTTTGGATCTGGATATACGTCATTTGTCTATATCAGAAAGTATAAGATCGACCGCATAAAGATAGCAAATGACTTTGTCGCTCAGTCAGTGATCAACAAAAAAGATATGCAAGTAGTCGCTGCTATCATAAATATAGCAAAATCAATGAAGCTAAAAGTGACAGCAAAAGGCGTGGAAAGTCACGAGATAAAAGAGCTTTTAAAAGAGCTTAATTGTAATGAAATGCAAGGATATTTCTTATCTCGTCCGATGAGTGCGGAGGAGTTTGAGAATTCTTTAAGGCAGAATTCTCACATGGTGGCTGATATTTAAATTTCAGCCTTTATCTCTTCGTTTGATTTTACGACCATGCCTGAGCCATGTATCACGCTTGGGATACAGCTTGTGCAGATATCAACCTCTTCGCCGTTTTTGTGAGCGTGGATGAAAACCGCATTTTTGTCATCGCTGCTTTTTAGTCCGCAAACGTTGCAAACTACTAGATCTTTCTCTCTCATCTTTTCTCCTTTGAAATTTTGGGTGATTTTACATCTTGTAAGCTTGCATTAAGATGATTTGGGTCAAGCTTGTCGCTTAAGCATTAATTGTTTTTTGTTATAATCATTTAAAATTTAAAAGGTTTAAAAATGGATGAAAGAACTATTGTTTTAGAGATGTTAAAGATGCAACAAAGCCTAAATGACGAGACAAACGGGCTTGGTTGGGAAAATGGCTATACAAATAAAAATAAACTCATAAGCTGGAGGCGCTGCATATATATGGAGTGCGCTGAGCTTATCGACAGCTTTGCTTGGAAGCACTGGAAGAGCATAGATGCTAAGACTGATGAACAAAATTTACGCATAGAGGTTGTCGATATCTGGCACTTTATAATGAGCCTAGCGCTACAAATTTACAAGGCAAAACAGCTTGGCGATGTTGAGACATTAGCTGATGATATCTGCCAGTCAAGTGGCTTTAGCGACTATTGCAAAGAGCCATTAAAGGTCGAAGATGAGAGCATTTATGAGATCATGAACGATGTTGAGATGCTCATACATGAGTGCAGCGGTTTTGACTATGACATCTTTGATATCTTTAAAATTTATTTCTCAATGTCTTTAAAATGTGGCGTAAATTTATACTCGCTTTATGAGTGCTACATCGCTAAAAACGTGCTAAATCGCTTCCGCCAAAATAATGGCTACAAAGAGGGTAGCTATAAGAAAATTTGGAACGGACGCGAAGATAACGAGGTTATGAGTGAAATTTTATCAAATGGCGTTAGTAAGATTGATGAAATTTACGCCGCACTTGAGCGTGAGTACAAAAAGGTAAAATGATAAATCTTCTTCACCTTGGCTTTAAAGACTTTTTTACAGTCAAATTTATAACACTATCGATCTTGCCACTTTGTCTTAGCATACTTTGCCTAGCTTGGCTAAGCATCTGGGGAGGTGGCGAGATATTTGATCTTTTAAGTGACGGCGCTAAAAACGAAAATTTCGCTTTTTTAGAGTCAAACTCGACGCTATCTTTTATAGCTATTAAAATTTTAAGCTTTAGCGCTACAAAGTGGATAGTTAGCATACTTTTTTACGTCTTAAGCACATTTTTAACGATCATCATTAGCATCGTGATAGCTCTAATCGTAGCTGGCTTTTTAACGCCAGTTGTGGCCAAAGAGATAAACAAAAGGCACTACAACTACGTGCTTAAAAGCGAGGCTAGCACGGCTAGAGTGCTAAAGGTGATGATGGTTGAGATCATGAAATTTCTTGGGATCTTACTCGTTTGCTTGCCACTTTTGTTTGTGCCATTTGTAAATTTCTTCATCATCAACGTGCCGTTTTTTTACATCTACTATAAGCTTTTACTAATAGACGTCGGCTCAAACACACTTGATAGCGATAAATTTGAGCTAGCATTGCTTGAGGGTGGCGGGGTTAAATTTGTAGTTTTTACACTTTTGTTTTACGTTATCTCGCTTGTACCGCTTGTGGGATTATTTTTTCAGCTTTATTTTGTGATAGTCTTGTCGCACCTCTTTTATCAAAGAGAGGCGCTGGTTAAAATTTAGAGCCAAAAAGCTCTAAATTTATGCGTAGTAAGATACTTTTTTGCTCTCATCAAGCAATGTGTCAAATAGCCTTTTTGTCGCACTTAGTAGATTTTTATTAGCATCATTTTTAGCTAAAAGTTCGTCAAACATCTTTAGCATATTATCATTTATGAAATTTTTATGATCCATATCTTTTGCGTCAGGCAACATCTGCTTGATCTTGTTTGAAAGCTCACTTATGCTTTGGCTACTACCTGCGATCTTGTCGCCCTCTTTGACATTTTTCATAAACTCATCAACCTGTGGGCGAATTTGCTTCATCGCCTCTTCGATCTCTTTCATATCTTGCTCGTCTATGCCGTTGCCTTTATAGGCAAACTCATAGCCGTATTCGTGCGTGAGAGTTAGACTTTTTTGGCTTGAAGTGCCATTTTTCTGGCTAGAAAACTCTAAGTTTTTGTTGTCATACATAGAAAAGCTTATCTCATCGCCTGAGCTAGTCTTCATCGAAAAGCTCATATTGTTGTAGCTTCCTTGAGAGTAAAAATTTGTTTGCATTTTTAAATCCTTTTGAGGCTAAATCGGCAAAATTTTAATTTCATAAAGCAAAATTTTGTAAAATGCGTCAAAAAAGGACGGGCGATGTGTTGTTTTGGGACTAGGGTTTTTTTGCTGATGCTTATAACTGTTTTAAGCTTTGTTTTTGCTAGGCTTTGGCCTGTTTTGCCAGTCGTTGGCTACTACTTGATACTTGCAAATTTACTTGCCATTTTAATGTTTTCACTATTTTTTAAAGGGCTTTTGCCAAGCTTCGTAAAGGTAAATGCTATCCACTATTTTTCGCTCATTGGTGGCTTTTTTGGGGCGTTTTTAACAATGCTTGCTTTTAAAAAGGTTGCAAAAGATAAATTTACTCTAATAGAGCTCATTATTTTTACGCTTTGGGTGCTTATAATCACCATAGTCATCTTTAAATTTCAAACCATTCTTGGCATTTTTAGGGGAATTTAGATGGATGAGAGGATAGTTAAATTTTTAAAAAAGATGCACCTTGCAAGTGTCTGCGCCATTGATGATGAGGGTCAGCCTTACGCTTTTAGCGCATTTTACGCCTTTGATGAGCTAAATTTTTGCCTTTTACTAGCTAGCTCTGATGAGAGCTCACATGTTAAATTCTTAAAAAACTCAAAGCTCGTTGCTGGCACCATCGCTCTTGATACGAAGATTGTTGGCAAGATAGAGGGCGTGCAGTTTCAAGGGGTGATGAGAGAGGCTAGCGCAAGCGAGCGAGAAATTTACTTTAAAAGATTTTTTTATGCAAAAGCGATGGATCCAAAAATTTGGTCTATAAGCCTTGAAAAGGTTAAATTTACGAGCAATACTCTAGGCTTTGGCAAGAAAATTCTTTGGCAAAAGTAGCTAAAAATCGCATAATATTTTCGTGTTAGCTTAAAAGATGCTCTTTCTTAAGGCATTCAGAATAACGCTTTTATGAAACGAAAGGTACATGTACCATATAAAATTTTTTTAAAAAATTTTTTACACAAAAGTTACACAAAATGCCTTTTTTAGGGGGAATTTTAAAAATATTAAAGTGTGATAAAAGAGTATTAAATAACTAAAAATAAACTTAAATTTACCCAAATTTTACTTAATATCCCCAGCCTCACTCTTATTATATAATCGCCGAAAAAATTATATAAGGAGAGTTTTATGGCTAAAGAAGCGGGTGTAGTAAAATCGCTAAGTGGCAAGGCGGTCGCAGTTGATCAAAACGGAAACGAGAGAGAGCTAAAAGTTGGTGACATCGTTTATATGGGCGAGATTGTCAAAACTAGCGATGCAGCCGACAAAGTAACTATTGTTGCAAATAACGGCAAAGAGCTAACTGTACTAGGAAGTGACACGCTTTCTTTAAATTCAAATACGATAGGCGCTGAGGGCTTAGCTGATATAAGCGCTTTACAAAATGCTATTTTAAATGGTGGCGATCTAACAAAACTTGAAGAGACTGCTGCTGGTGGTAATGCTGCTGCTGGTGGTGGAGATGGCGTTAGCCTTGGCGAAGCTAGATTTGCTGAGGGTGGTCACTACTCAAACATCAATGAAAATTATAGAAATTTAACTGATACAAATAGAGCTTTTGCTTCATACGATAGCCCAATAGGCGGCTATAATGATGGAAATGGTGACTCTGATAGAGAGGATGGTAGTATAGTTACCCCAGTTACCCCAACAACCCCAGTAACCCCAGTTACCCCAACAACCCCAGTAACTCCGGTTACTCCAAATAATCCTGCAATAATCCCTGGTGCACCTACTGTTAAATTTATAAATGATATAAATGGCAACCACACTTTAAGCAGAGTAGAGCATGGAAATGATACAAATATAAATACATCTAAAGTTCTTATCACAGTACCAAATGACGGTACAGTAAGAGCTGGTGATATACTAAAAGTCACTGTAACTGATCCAAATGATAATGAAACTACAACAAACATAACCATCACTCCAGCTATCATAACTAATGGCTATCCTATAGACGCACCTGTAGAGCCAGGTAAAAACTCAAAAGTAGAAGCAAGTGTTACAAATTTCCAAGGTAACACTGGTGGTAGTAGTGAAGATCACGTAACTCCTACAAAATCAAGCGTAAGCGTTGAATTTACAGAAGATAGAAATAACGATAAATTTTTAACTTATACAGAAAATAAAGATGACAATAAGCAAAATGAGTCGCCAGTACTTATAAAAGTAAGTGATGTTATCCCTGGAGATAAACTTCACATTACTCTAACAAAACCAGATGGCACTACTGAAAATAGAGAAGTTGCTATCGATCAAAATATAATCAATAATGGCTACAAGATAGACAATATGCCAGTTGCTGAGGGTAAAGTTTCAAAAGTAGATGCTTATGTTACTGATAGCACAAACTCTAGCACTTGGAAGAGCGATGTAGCAACCGATGATGTTACTCCAGATGTAAGACCAACTTTAACATTTACTGAAGACCACGATAATGATGGCGGTATAGATGACTGGGAAAATAGCAAAGATGGAAACTTTAGAAGCACAACAGTTGAAGTAACACTTCCAAAAGATGTTGTAGCAGGCGATAAAGTTGTCATAACTTACACTGATCCACTAACTAAACAAAATACAACAACAGAAGTGCCTCTTACACAAGCAGACGTTGATAACCATAAGGTAAATACATCTTTACCAGTTTTCCCTGACGTATGGAACTATGCAAGTGCTCATGTCGTAGCTGCAGATGGCACACCAAAGAGTGCAGAGTCTAATAAAGATAATGTAATACCTATCGGTAGAAACATGGATATAAAATTTATAGAGCAAGACACTCTTCATGAAATTTCAAGACAAGAGAGTATGGACGAGCATGAGGTAAATAAAACAACAGCTCTTATAAGACTTCCAAACAAAATAGACAATGGTGATACACTCACACTTCATATAAATGAGCCTGGAAAAGCACCATATGATAGAAATTTCACTATACATATGAATGATAAAGGTGAGGTAACTGGTATAACTGAGATCGGCAATGGCGGACAAAATTTCCCATTTACAAAAGAGGACTTTAATCAATACTCATTTGAAGTACCAGGCTTTGATCTAAGGCACGGACAAGATACCACTATCAAAGCTAGCATCACAAACATGAAACCAGGCAGACATGATACATATATAAATGAGCCAGAAGTTTCAGCTAGCTTAGAGCATGTAAAAGCACCTGAGGTTATCTTTGATGAGGCGCATAACTCAAAAACTATGAGCAGAAAAGATTCAGCTAGCGACCATGATGAATTTAACACAACTGCAACTATCAAGATCCCTAAAAATGCAGTAGATGGCGATAGGATCGAAGTTAAGATCACTGAGCCACAACTTGATGGTACAACTAAAGATAGAACGCTTAAATTTAATGTCCATAAAGATGCTTCAGGCGTTAAGATAACAGACGAGCATGTCAATGATGTAGCAGTAAGCGACAACGGCTTTAAAATTTCTCATGTTGGTACATTAACAGGAGCTGAGACTAAAATTTCAGCTACTATCATCGATAAAGATGATGTTCAAAGTGCTACTGGAACAAATAGTGTAAGCGTAACAGAGCTTGATGACTCTGGAATTTTCTTTGGCGAAGATATTGATGCTAATACATCTATCACAAGAGATGAGAGCATGAAAGATAGAGATCTTCATAAGACTGATCTAAAAGTAAAAGTGCCAAATAATGTGATAACTGGCGACAAGATGATACTTGAGGTTAAAGCTGATGGCACCAAAACTTTACAAAAAGAATTTACTATCACAAGAAATGGCAATAGCATTACTCTAACAGATGGCACTGATACTATAACAGCTGATAGTGATAATAAAATCACAGTCCCAGGCATAGTAATAGGTGAAGGTAAAAATACTGAGGCTCAAGCAACATTTACAGATGCCAAAGATCATGCAAAAACCATAGTAACAAACCACGCTACCCTTGAAAAGCTTCATGATGATATGAGTGTTATATTTAAAGAGGATACAGACTTTAATGGAATTTTAAATGGAAACGAAGCAAGTTCAGATGGTGTTTTAGATAAAACCACAGCTATCATAAAACTACCAAGCAACGTTGTAGATGGTGACGTGTTAAAGATAACTACAAGCATAGAAAATAGAGCAGAAACTCCTAAAACTTATACTATCCACAAAGACGCTCATGGCAACATAACAGTAGATGGTCTAAATGTGGTTGGCAATAAAGCTGTTGAGTATACAGTACCGTTACAAGAAGATAAAACAAGTAAGATAAGTGCAACAGTTAGCGATGCAACAGGCGTTGATAAGGTAGAAGCTGGTAGCGATATCTTACTTGATGCTGCTGGTGATGGTGGTACAAATTTCTATGTACTTATCGATGAAGACAAAGATAGAAATGGCAAACTAAGTAGAGACGAGGCAAACTCAGATGGTAAGGTTAAAGAGACATCTGCAACCGTATCTCTACCAAGTGGTAACCTACATGCAGGTGATACATTTACTGTAAAAGTAAATGGCGTGCCAACTACATATGAAGTAACTAGCAACAATAGCCACATACTAACGATAAAAGATGCAGCTGGAAACAATGTGTCTTTAGCACCAGGCAACCTACTAAAGATACCTCATATCGCTGTAAGCGTTACAAATCCTGCTAAGGTTGAAGTAGAGATACCTAATATCGCACCTAAATCAGCAGAGGCGATACTAGAGCCTATAGACAATAACGAGCTAAGCGTAATTTTCAACGAAGATAATGCTAATAGAAACAATGAACTAAGTAGAGATGAGGCTATATCAGATAACAACCTAAAAACTACAACAGTAAGCGTAAAAGTGCCTTACAATGTTGTAACAGGCGATCACGTAAAAGTTGATTATGTTGATCCAAATACTGGCACCCAAGGAAGTAGAGAATTTAAAATAACTAAAACAGCAGATGGTAAAATCACTGCTACTGATATAATAAATGGTGGAACACCACAAGATATCACAAAAACTAACACCATACAAGTAGATAATGTCCCTATGAAGCCAGGCGAGAAAACAAAGGTAGATGCGACTATAACTACTCAAGATGATCAAACAGCACATGCTGACGCAGAGGCAAAGCTAGCACAGCTAAGCAGCAAAGGCCTAAGTGTAAGCATAGCAGCTGATGCAAACGACAATGGCACTATCACAAGAGATGAGACAAGTAGTAATACTTCAAAAGTAAGCGTATCTCTCCCTGGTAGCGTAATAGCTGGCGATAGTATAAAAGTTGAGATCACAAATGCTGGCAGTACAACGCCTGTGACTAAAGAATTTAAAGTTCTTAGCAAAGACCCACTTGGCAATATCAAATTGCAAGATCAACAAGATCTCGCACACCCTTTCACTCTTGAAAATGGCAAACCACTTGAGCTTGATGCAGCTATCGCAGTAGGACAAGAGACAAAAGCAAAAGTCTCTCTATCTGATGGAACAACTACTGTAAGCGCAGAAGATCATGCAAAAGTTGAGATGGATGCTATAAGAGGTATGCAGTTTAGCGAAGATGGCAATAGAGATGGACATCTATATGGCAACGAAAATTTTGGCGGTAATAATAAAACTCAAGATACAACGCCAGTTAAAATTTATGTTAGCGATGATGCAAGAGTAGGTGATACAGTTGAGATCAAATATACTGATCCAGACAATCACGCTCAAACAAAAACAGTAAATCATGTACTAACAGCTGATGATATGAGTAAAGGTGTATTTGATCAGTTACTAGACATCAACGCAAGATCAGCTTATGATCTAAAAGTAGATGCTACGCTTAAAACTCCAGGCGGTCTTGTAAATAAAACTCATAGCGATACACTTCGCATAGAGCTTGAAGACTTTAGGATGGATTATGATCCAAGCAAAGTGATGAAAGGTGGAGAGGGTACATCTGATACGATCGTCTTTAGAGATACTTCTTACGTAGATCTTAGCGGCGTTACTGACCTTAACACAAAAGTTGAGAGCATCGAAAGGATCGAGCTAAAAGGCAACTCTGAGATCAAATTTGACGCAAAAGATATCTTTGCTATGACTGATAACATCAACACTATCCTTAAGATAAGAGGCGATAGCACTAGCAAGGTAGATATAAAAGATAAGTGGCATGAAGACTCATCAGTACATGCTGACTTTGGCTCAAAAGGCTACACAAGCAACGATACTATAAATGGTCAGACAGTACATATTATCATTGAAGATAAGATCCAAACAGACCTATAATCCCCAAAAAGTGAGTGCCATTTAAGCACTCACTTCACTTACCTAACTTCAAATTCACATCATTTTTTAAGCCTTATTTTACTAATATCACCCCTTTTAAAGGAGAAGACATGAAAAATTTAATAGCCATAGTTGTGGTCATAGCAGCACTTGTTTTTGGCGCTTTCAAATACGCAAATTCATTTGTCGTGCTTGATGAAAACACCAACGAGAAGTGGTCTCAGGTGCTAAATCAATACAAAAGAAGAGCCGATCTAGTACCAAATTTAGTTGAGACTGTAAAAGGCTACGCAGCCCACGAGCAAAAGGTCTTTGAAGACGTGTCAAACGCAAGAAGCAAGAGCATGCAAGTAAGCATCGACGCAAGCAGCCTTAGTGACGAGGCAAAAGTTAAAGAATTTATGGCAGCTCAAGGTCAGCTAGGCTCCGCACTTGGCAGGCTAATGGCGGTTAGCGAGAGCTACCCAGAGCTAAAAGCAAACCAAAATTTCCTCTCACTCCAAAGCCAGCTTGAAGGCACAGAAAACCGCATAAGCGTAGCAAGGCGCGACTACATCGAAGCCGTAAAAGAGTATAACGTAGCTCTTAGAAGCTTTCCTGGTAAATTTATAGCCAGCATTTTTCATCCAGAGATGAAGCCAAAACAAGGCATCGAGGTTAGCAGCGAAGATATGAAAAACCCAAAAGTTTCGTTTGAGAAATAATGAAAAAAATCATTAGCCTTTTGCTCTTTGCGCTTTGTTTTTGTTTTGCTCTAAATTTCAATGAGCAGATCAATGATGAGGCTCATATCTTTTCACAAAATGAAAGAGATGAGCTTTTAAGCTTAGTGCAAAATTTCGAGCAAAATAGCACCACGCAAATCGCCATAGTGACGTTAAATTCGCTTGAAAATAAGAGTATCGAAGAGCTATCGCTAGAGATAGCTAGAGACTACAAACTAGGTCAAAAAGAAGATAACAACGGCGTGCTTTTAGTGGTAGCTCCAAATGAGAAAAAGGTCCGCATCGAGGTTGGATACGGGCTTGAAGGGGTGCTAACTGACGCCATCTCAAGCCAGATCATAAACGGCGTGATGATACCTCAGTTTAAAAATGGCAATATGAGCGAAGGCGTGAAAGATGGCGTTTTAGCGATCATAAAAGTGGCTAGCGGCGAGGAATTTAGTAGTAAATCCGGCCTTAGCGACTTGCCTTTTGGCGTATTTGCCTTTTTTGCTGGCATGCTCTCTTGTTTTGCCTCTGTGATCTTTGGCAAATTTTTTATGCGAACTGGCTTTAGCACGTGCTTTGCTGGACTTGTATCAACCGCACTTGAGCAGGGATTTGGCGTGCAAAACTACCTTATCATCTTTGGCGTTTTTGCCTTTATATTTGCGGTATTTTTCTTTATTTTAAAAGACGCTTTTAAGAAAAATAACGGCGGTGCAAGCCCGCTTGGTGGCTTTAGTCGTGGTAGATCAGACTCGAATGGAGGTGGTGGTCGTTCAAGTGGCGGAAGAGGCTTTGGCGGCGGAGGTGGTGGTTTTGGCGGAGGCGGAGCCAGCGGTAGTTGGTAAAATTTGCCTGCTTTAGAAGTAAATTTATTATTTTGCAAATTTTAAAATTTGCTAGAGTTTTAGATTGCGTGCGGCGCAAAGCGCTATCGCATGCCACTTCTAACGTTGTAGGGGTTAGGGGATTGTTAAGGGGGAAGGGAGCGACTTCGTAATTCAAGCCTCTTCCCCCTTAACAAAGAAGCAAACATTTAAATTTGATTAGATTGCTTTGCAAATTTTAAAATTCCATTCACTCGCAAGAATTGACTACTAAAATTTGGCTTCGCTTACCGC
Source organism: Campylobacter concisus (assembly GCF_015230015.1). GTDB lineage: Bacteria > Campylobacterota > Campylobacteria > Campylobacterales > Campylobacteraceae > Campylobacter_A > Campylobacter_A concisus_AF. Next base: position 12,837 of record NZ_JAAKZC010000002.1, read on the forward strand.
TTAGCTCAAATTTTAGAGCCGAAATTACTCGTTCATGAAATTTTAAAATTTGACATTTTTCTTTGTAGAACAAAGGATTATTTTGTGCATTTTATACTCGGCATTTGCATATAAAAGCTAAATTTCTTAAAATATGCCAAAAAATTAGGAGCAAAAATGCTATCAGGCGAGCTACTTAAAAGCCATTTTGCTAAATTTGATCTAGTGGCGATGCTTAGCGAGTTTTTAAAGCAATGTTCTTTTGATAAAGAAAAATTTCAAGCACTTAGGCGAGATAGCTTTAAAAGTTTAGATAAGAGCCAAAGAGAGGAGCTTCTTAAAATAGCGGGCTTTAAAGCGTATCTTGACACGAAATTTCAGAAATTTTTGCGTGAGCTGATGCAAAGCAAGATCTTCGTTGTAAGCGGTGTGGAGTATAAATTTAGCGAGCTTGAAATTTACACCTGCTTTGATGCTAACACCTACAAAAGATCGTGCGAGGCGGGCGAAATTTACTTTCACAACTTTGGTTTTGACATCTCTTTTAAGAGCGAGCCAGCGCTTTATGGTGGCATCTTGGTAAGGAGCTTGAAACCATTAAAAGAGCGAAATTTCATCTTTGGACCAAGAAAATGTGCCTTGCATATCTTAAATAGCAAAATAAGTAATTTAAATTTTGATCTCAAAGATGCTGATTTTAGAAATGATGAGGTCGCTTTTACGCCAAGGATTAGGTCGTTTAAAGATGAGACTGAGCTTCAAAATGACGCTTTAAGGGCGGTTAGTGGCGAGTTTAGTAAGGCCCTTGAAAGTGCAAAAGAGTATAGAAAAAGAGTTGAAAATGCATATAAAAAGGGGTGAAATTTATCTTTTTATCGGCTTTGAGGCTGAGAAATTTAGCCCCGAGCGTTTAGCTAGCTCGGGGCTTTGGTTTTATTTTATAACGGCTAGTTTACCAGTGCCTGCGTTTTTATTTACCTCGTTTTGGACGTTTGAGGCTTTTATTGGCTCAAATTTATATGGTGGCTCAAATGGTGGCTTAGTTAGCTTTTTACAAGTGTTGCCTTTTTTAGAAAGGTCTATGTTACCACTTTGAAAAATAGCGCCATTGCTACATTTGTAGCTTATATTTACACCTTTTGCAAAGTAGTTGTTTTGGGCGTATATCAGCGAGCCAAAACGCACACCAATAGCGTATTTTTGGTCATAAAAGCCATCTTTTGCATCATAAAAGTTGTTATAGGCATGCACCTTTGAGTTGCGTGCCATAGGTAGGCGTTGAGCACAGTTATAAAAAAGGTTGTGAGCGAGTGTTATCGTCCTTGTTTCGCTACTGCCATCTGAGTCTTTTGAGCCTATTAGCATCGTTTTATCGTGATTTTCAAAGATGTTGTGTGATATCGTGATAGCTTTACTATCTCCTTTAATGTCGCATAGTCCGTCGTAGGCTTGCCATTTAGTAAGCTCTCCGCCTGCTAAATGCACATGGCTAGGATCTACTGTGTCCTTAAAATGGCAGCGATCTATCCAGATATTTTTGCTTGACTCTATGCTTATACCATCGTATTGCGCGTTAAAGCCATCATTTTTTTCTATATCTGGAAATGGGTCAAAAGCATCTTCAATCTTCATATTGCGGATCGCGATATTTTGGACATTTTTTAGTAAAAATGAGCCGCCTTTTATGCCTGAGTTTTCGCCTAGTCCGATTATCGTGGTGTTGCTAGCTACTGGCACTACTATGAGCTTTTTATACTCATTGGCTAAATTTTTGCGAAGCGCTGCTAGTTTTGGATCTTGCGATCCATCTAAATTTGCAAGGCATGAAGCACCGTAAGCCTGCATAAACTGGGCATAAGAGCTAAACTCATCACCACTGATCTTTCTTATAAATTTATCTAGCTCTTCGCTCTCACCATTTTGCGGGATCTTGCCTTCGCTAAGATCTATGAGGCCATCCACATAGATGACGTAGCCACCCATTTTGGCGTATTTTATCAAGCTTTGTCTATTTTTTATAGTGACTTCTTTACTCTGCTTGCCAACATATCCGCCAAAATTTGGCGCTGCACCAATGCTGGCGTAACCAAAAGGCTGGTCGCTTGCTTTTATCTCGATCATCTGCGTCTCAGCCCCACATGCAAATAACGCACCAATGGCGAGCAGAAGTATCTTTTTAAGCACTTATTGCCTCCTAAATTTGGCTTTTTGTTTTTAGATTATTAAATTTGGCAAAAGGGTCTAAAAAAACAAAATTTATGCGAAAAATATCTCACTTTTTAGGCGAAGTAGGCATAGATACGCACTTAGCACGCTTTGCTCTCTTACGTAGTTGCGCTCCCCTTTTAAAAGAAGCCTCTCAACCTCAATGTTACCGTTTCTATCGCCAGCTGCGACATATACTGTGCCAACTGGCTTGCTAGCTGTGCCCCCGCCAGGTCCTGCGATACCGCTAATAGCAAGCGCAAAGTCCGCATTTGTCGTGCTTAGCGTGCCTTTTACCATCGCTTTTACGCAAGGCTCGCTCACGGCTCCGTAAGTATCTAAAATTTCATCCTCAACGCCCAGCCACTCATGTTTTATGTGATTTGCGTAGGTTACTAGCGAGCCATCAAAGCTAGCCGAGACACCTCCATATCTTGCAAATTTAGCCGCAGCAAGCCCAGCCGTGCAAGACTCGGCAAATGAAATTTTAAGCCCCTTTTGCATGAGCTTTTTTGCTACAAATTTGATCACATCTTTTTGTGGGATAAATTTTTGTGAAAATAGCGTTTTTACGCCTTGTAAAAAGCTCTCAATCTGGCCAAATTTATTGCTTTTTGCTCTTACTAGTATCAAATTTGGCAGGATCTGCGCAAGGGTGATATCGACCTCATAAGTTTTAGCAAGTGGCAGCATAAGGATCTTAGCGCTATCTGCGTCGATGTCTATTAGATGAAAGTAGCTAAAATCAGGCTCGTACTCGGTGAGAAACTCACCTAGCTCTTCATTTGGATTAGCTTTTATGAGATTTATCTGAGCGTTATTTAGGCTAGCTAAAAAGCTATTTTTAGAGTAGTCTAAGCTATCTTTAAGTGCAAGTGTCGTGCTATCTTTTAGCTCGAGCGAGCCCCCAGTTAGCGTCGCCACGATCTTTGCGGCGATGGCAAAATTTTCATCTGAGCCAAAAATGCTTACAAAGTCGTAATCTTTTGATAAATTTTCGATGATAAAAGGTAGCTCTTTGCTATTTTTTGGAGCAAAACTGACCTCTCCAAGCTCGCCAAAATGATCCTCGTAGCTCTGAAAAATGTAGTTTAGAAATTCTCTATTTATCTCAAGATCTTCGCCTATTATCAAGATACTTTGTCTCATTTTTAAGCTCCTTTTTTTGCCTCATTATACTATTTTTCAGTGTGATTTAACCAGCACAGGTGTAAAATTAGCAAATTTTAAAATCAAGGTAAAAAATGGACTACAAAGAGACGCTTTTACTCCCAGAGACAAATTTCCCGATGCGCGGAAATCTCCCACAAAATGAACCACAAAGACTAAAATCATGGTACGAAGACCGCAAGGTTTACGAAAAAATGAAGAAAAACCGCCAAAATGCGGCTAAAAGCTTCAACATCCACGACGGCCCTCCGTATGCAAACGGACACCTTCACATCGGCCATGCGCTAAATAAAATTTTAAAAGATATCATCACAAAAACGCACTATTTTTACGGCGAAAACGTCCGCTACGTGCCAGGCTGGGACTGCCACGGCTTGCCGATCGAGCAGCAAGTAGAAGTTAAGCTTGGCGATAAGAAAAAAGAGCTTAGCAAGGTCGAGATCAGGGAGCTTTGCAGGCAGCACGCGAGAGAATTTATAGACATTCAAAGAAATGAATTTAAAAGCCTTGGCATCATCGGCGACTTTGAAAATCCATACATGACGATGAAATTTGAGTTTGAGGCTGACATCTACAAAGCGCTTTGCGAGATCGCTAAAAAGGGGCTTTTAGTAGAGAGAAGCAAGCCAGTTTATTGGAGCTGGGCGGCTAGATCGGCACTGGCTGAAGCTGAGGTCGAGTACGAGGAGAAAGAGGACTACTCTATTTACGTAGCATTTGAGCTTGATAGCGACGCGCTAGAAAAGCTTGGCGTAAAAGAAGCAAGCGCTGTCATCTGGACGACTACGCCTTGGACGCTTCCAGCAAATCAAGCTATAAGCCTAAATCCAGATGAAATTTACGTCCTAACAGCTGAAAATTTGATCTTTGCAAAGCCGCTACTTGAAAGCGTTGTGCAGAGTGGTCTAAGCAAGGGCGAGGTCAAAAAAGAGTTTAAATCAAGTCTGCTTGAAAACGCTCACGCGATAAATCCGCTAAATGGCAGAAAGTCTAAATTTTTGCTAGGCGATCACGTAATGATGGACGGCGGTACTGGACTTGTTCACACAGCGCCAGGTCACGGCGAGGACGACTACTACGTATGTTTGAAATATGGCTTTAGTGAAATTTTGATGCCAGTTGATGATGGCGGCTGCTACGATGAGAGCTTGAAGCACCACGGACTATTTAGAAGTGATGTGGTAGATGAGTTTGTCGGTATGCACATCTTTAAAGCAAATGAGAAAATTTTAGAGCTACTTGGCAAAAGCTTGCTTAGCGTCTCTAAATTTAGACACTCTTATCCATTTTGCTGGAGAACGCATAAGCCTGTCATTTATAGAGCCACAAAGCAGTGGTTTATAGCTATGGACGAGGCTAAACTAGACGGCAAAACACTTAGACAAACAGCGCTAAAAGAGCTTGAAAAGGTTAAATTCTACCCAAGCGTAGGCATAAAAAGAATAGGCTCTATGATAGAAAATCGCCCAGACTGGTGCATCTCTCGTCAGCGTGACTGGGGCGTGCCGATCGCGTTTTTCAGAGATAAAGCGACAAAAGAAGTTATATTTGATAGTGAAATTTTAGACCACATCGTGGCTATCTTTAAAGAAAAAGGCGCTGATGCGTGGTGGGCGTTAAGTATAGACGAGCTTTTACCAAAAGGCACAAAATACAAGGCTGAAAATTTAGAAAAAGTGATGGACATCCTTGACGTTTGGTTTGATAGCGGCTCGACTTGGCATGCGGTCTTACAAAGCGACAACTACGACGCTGGCAAATACCCTGCAAGCATGTATCTTGAGGGCTCAGATCAGCACCGCGGCTGGTTTCAAAGCTCGCTTCTAGTAAGCACAGCTATAAATTCTCACGCACCTTACGAGAGCATCCTAACTCACGGCTTTACTGTCGATGCCAAGGGTGAAAAGATGAGCAAAAGTAAGGGTAACGTCATCGCTCCACAAGACGTGGCCAAGACTCACGGCGTGGAAATTTTACGCCTTTGGGTTGGCATGAGTGATTATTCAAGTGATTTAAAAATAAGCGAAGATATATTAAAACAAATAAGCGAGCAGTACCGCAAAATACGCAACACTATACGCTTTTTACTAGCAAACGTAAATGATCTTGAGAGCCTAAATACAGAGTTTAACATCCTTGATAAGTGGATACTAGCACGCGCTAAAAAGGTCTTTGACGATGCGAGCGCTTGCTTTAAAAACTACGACTTTTCAAAGGGTTTTAACATCCTTTTAAATTTCCTCTCAGCCGATCTTAGCGGCGTATATCTTGACGTTTGCAAAGATAGACTCTACTGCGACGCAAAAGACGCCCCAAGAAGAAGATCAGCTCAAAGTGCGATGGCAATCATCACAAAGGCACTTTTGCCACTCATCGCTCCAACGCTTACTTACACCGTTGATGAGGTGATGGACTACGCTCCAAAGATCATCAAAGGCGAGGCAAAAGACGCGTTTGACCTAGTCTATGAGCCAATCAAATTTGATCTTAGCTTTGAAGATGAGCTACTTTTTGCCAGCAGAGAGAAATTTAACGAGATCGTGGATGTTCTTAAGAAGGACAAAAAGATAAAATCAACTCTAGAGCTAAGCCTAGAGACCACAAACCACAACATCACAGGCTACGATGAGCGCGAGGTGGCTGATCTTTACATGGTAAGCTCGGTTAGAGCTTATGATGATAGCGAGCCACTAGCTGAGTTTGAGCTAGAGGGCGATAAATTTAAGATCATAGCAAGCAACCTTCACAAATGCCCAAGATGCTGGAAATTTAACGCTAGCAAAGAAGACGCGCTATGCCCAAGATGCGAAGAGGTCATAAGTGCTAAGTGAGCCAGTAAGCGCAACTATCATAGTCGCAACGATCGCTGCGGTGGTCGTTGTTAGCTTGTTTGGCATATTTTTGGTTAATAAATTTAAAGGATAAAAATAGTGGTAACTTTAAAAGAAGCTTTGAAATTTTCAGCTGAAGAGATAAAAAATTTAAGAGCCGAGCTTGAGGCGAAGATCATAAAAGAAAAAGAGCTTGGCGCTTATATCGAGCAGCTAGCAAATTTAGAGATCGCAAAACTAGGCGAGGGCGTGCCTATCGCTATAAAAGACAACATCCAAGTAAAAGGCTGGAACATCACTTGTGCCTCAAAAATTTTACAAGGCTACGTGGCACCTTATAACGCAACTGTCATCGAAAAGCTACTTAGTAAAAATTTAGCTCCATTTGGCCGCACAAATATGGACGAATTTGCGATGGGAAGCACGACTGAGAGCTCATTTTACGGCAAAACACTAAACCCACTAAACCACGCTCATGTCCCAGGCGGCAGTAGCGGTGGCTCAGCAGCAGCAGTCGCAGCTGGCCTTGCAGTAGCTGCACTTGGTAGCGATACTGGTGGCTCGATCCGCCAGCCAGCGGCATTTTGCGGATGTGTGGGCTTTAAGCCAACCTACGGCAGAGTGAGCAGATACGGCCTTGGCGCATACTCAAGTAGCCTTGATCAGATAGGACCTATCGCTCAAAACGTAGAAGACGCAGCCATTTTATATGACGCGATCGCTGGACACGACCCAAAAGATAGCACGAGCGCAGATGTGCCGTTTGTGAGCATTAGCGACAAGATAGATGGCAACAAAAAGCTTAAAATTTGCGTTGTTAAAAACTACGTTGAAAACGCAAGTGAGCAGACAAAATCTGCTTTAAATTTAGCTATAGAGAAGCTAAAATCACACGGTCACAGCGTAACTTATACAAATTTTGAAGACTCAAAATATGACGTCGCTGCCTACTACATCATCGCAACCGCAGAGGCAAGTGCAAATTTAAGCCGCTACGATGGCGTGAGATATGGCAGACGTGCAGATGCTAGAAATTTAAAAGAACTATATGTAAATTCGCGCTCAGAGGGCTTTGGCGACGAGGTAAAAAGAAGAATTTTGCTTGGTACATTTGTGCTAAGTAGCGGATACTACGATGCTTACTACATCAAAGCGCAAAAAGCAAGAGCACATATAAAAGCTCAGTATGAGAGAATTTTAGAAGAAAATGACCTTATTTTCATGCCAGTTGCTCCAAGCACAGCTTATAAATTTGGAGCACACAGCGATCCGCTTCAAGCCTATCTAAGCGATATCTATACGATCAGCGTAAATTTAGCAGGCCTACCAGCTATCTCTGTGCCAGTTGGCAAAGATGATCAAAATTTGAACGTGAGCGCCCAGCTCATCGCAAAAGCGTGGGACGAACAGACCTTGATAAATGGTGCTAAGAGCCTAGAAAATTTAATAAAAGGATAAAGATATGAAGATAGTAAAGAGAGCTTTAACATTTGAGGATGTGCTTCTTGTGCCGCAATACTCTGAAATTTTGCCAAAGCAAGTTGATGTGAAAACCAGGATCAGCAAAAATGTCACGCTAAATATCCCGATCGTCTCTGCTGCGATGGATACGGTGACTGAGCATAGAACTGCTATCATGATGGCTAGGCTCGGCGGTATCGGCGTCATCCACAAAAATATGGACGTCGAAAGCCAAGCAAAAGAGGTCAAGCGCGTTAAAAAAAGCGAAAGTGGCGTCATCATCGATCCTATCTTTATAAATCCAGAAGCGACAGTGGCTGAAGCTCTAAGCCTTATGTCAGATCTTCATATTTCAGGCGTTCCAGTCATTGATAAAGACCGCAAACTAATAGGAATTTTAACAAACCGCGATTTGAGATTTGAGACAAATATGAGCGTTTTGGTAAAAGACCGCATGACAAAAGCACCGCTTATCACTGCACCAAAGGGCTGCACGCTTGATGATGCGGAGAAAATTTTCTCTCAAAATAGAGTTGAGAAGCTTCCTATCGTCGATAAAGACGGCAGACTTGACGGGCTTATCACTATAAAAGACCTAAAAAAACGCAAAGAGTATCCAAACGCAAACAAAGATAGCTACGGCAGACTTCGCGTGGCTGCGGCTATTGGCGTGGGTCAGATAGAGCGCGCTAAAGCACTTGTTGATGCTGGCGTAGATGTCATCGTCATCGACTCAGCTCACGGACACTCAAAGGGTATCATCGATACTTTAAAAGAGGTAAAAGCAAATTTCAAAGTTGATGTCGTAGCTGGCAATATCGCAAACCCAGCAGCCGTAAAAGACCTAGCAGAAGCAGGAGCGGACGGCATAAAAGTAGGCATTGGACCAGGTTCGATTTGTACTACAAGGATCGTTGCTGGTGTTGGCGTGCCTCAAATTTCAGCGATTGACGACTGCGCAAGCGAAGCAGCAAAATATGGCATCCCAGTTATCGCAGACGGCGGTTTAAAATACTCAGGCGACGTGGCAAAAGCCCTTGCAGCAGGGGCAGCTTGCGTTATGGCTGGTAGCTTGCTAGCAGGTTGTGAGGAGAGCCCAGGCGAGCTTATAACATTCCAAGGTCGCCAGTATAAAGTTTACCGCGGTATGGGCTCAATAGGCGCTATGACAAAGGGCAGCTCAGACCGCTATTTTCAAGAGGGCACCGCTCAAGATAAGCTTGTGCCTGAAGGCATCGAGGGCCGTGTGCCATTTGCTGGTAGTATAAAAGATGTGATACATCAGCTAATAGGCGGCCTAAGAAGCGCTATGGGCTATGTTGGCGCAAAAGATATCCCTACTCTTCAAGAAAGAGCTGAATTTGTTGAGATAACAAGCGCAGGACTAAAAGAGAGCCACGTCCACGACGTAGTTATCACTCACGAGGCACCAAACTACAAAGTTAATTAGTGTTAGACCTGCAAACTAGAACTATTAAATTTAACGAGCCACTCTATCTTGAGAGTGGCCGTATGCTATCAAATTTCAAGCTTATTTATGAGACTTACGGCACGCTAAATGCTGATAAAAGCAACGTTATCGTGATCTGCCACGCACTAACTGGCTCGCACCACGCTGCTGGCACATACGCAGGAGATGAGAAAGCTGGCTGGTGGGACGGGCTAATAGGCAGCAAAAAGGCGGTCGATACCGATAAATTTTACGTTATTTGCGTAAATATCCTAGGCTCGTGCTTTGGCTCGACTTCGCCGTTAAGCGTTGATAGAAGTAGTGGCAAAGAGTATAGGCTAAATTTCCCAGTCCTTGCCATAAGTGACGTGGTAAAGGCGCAGATGAGGCTATTTAGCGAGCTTGGCATCACGAGGGCAAGAGCCGTGATAGGTGGCAGTCTTGGCGGTATGCAGGCACTTTGCTACGCTATCGAGTTTCCAGAATTTGCGCAGGATATCGTCATGCTTGCAAGCACCTATCAGACTAAGCCTTGGGCGATAGCCTTTAATAAAATCGCTATCGAGGCCATTTTGCACGATGAAAATTTCAAAAACGGCGAATACGATGTGGAATTTATAAGAAAAAATGGTCTAAAAGGTATGGCTTATGGCAGGATGGCAGGGCACATCAGCTTTTTAAGCCCTGATAGCATGGATAAGAAATTTGGACGAAACTACGTCGAAACTGACGGCCTTTACGATCTTTTTGGGCATTTTCAGGTCGATCGCTACATGGAGTATAACGGCTACAACTTCCCAAAGAGGTTTGACCCGCTAAGCTACCTATACATCGTAAAGATGATGAATATCTTTGACTGCACAAGGCACTATGATAGCTTAAAAGATGCCCTTGCGCCGATCAAAGCAAATTTGCATCTCATCGCTTTTAAAGGCGATCTGCTCTTTCCGCCAAGCTGCATGAGAGAAATTTATGACGCACTTTGCGAGATGGGCAGAGGCGCAAAGACAAATTTTGTAGAGATAGATAGCAACTACGGCCACGACGCCTTTTTGGTCGAGATAGAAAAATTTGATGGATATATAAAAAATATATTAAAAGGATAGAAAATGGAGCAAAAAGAGCAAAGTTTTGAAGAGAAATTGGCCCTTGCGGATAAAATTTTAAACGATCTAAATAAAGATGATGTGAGCTTAGAAAAGAGCATAAAGCTGCATGAGCAGGGCAAAAAGCTCTTAAACGAGGCAAGAGAAATTTTAGAAAACGCAAAACTTAGCATAAAGCAGGTGGATGATGAGTAAAATTTGCGCCCTTCAGCTACCAACGCAGCCCTTAAGCGAGGCAAGGCTTGATTATTACCTTAAAATTTGCGCGGATGAAAACGTAAGGCTGGTTGTCCTTGGCGAATACGTGCTAAATAGCTTTTTTAAAGAGCTTGCCAGCATGCCAAAAAGCCTCATAAAAGAGCAGAGCGAGCGCAAAAAAGAGGCGCTATTTGCGATGGCAAAAAAGTATGATCTAAACATCATCGCACCTATCATAAATTTAAAAGGCAAGGAAATTTTTAAGAGCCTAGCTAAATTTAGCCCAACCCAAGTAAAACTCTACGATCAGCAAATTCTTATGCCTTATGCGCACTGGAACGAGGCGAAGTTTTTTAGCAATGCAAGCGAGGAGCTAAATTTACCTATCTTTACCTATGAGAAATTTAAGGTTGGCGTCATGTTTGGCTTCGAGGCGCATTTTGACGTGTGCTGGGCGTATATGAGCGCTAAAAAGGTCGATATCGTGCTTGTGCCAACGGCTTGCACGTTTTTCTCGCAGGCGCGCTGGGAGGAGCTTTTAAAGGTTAGAGCCTTCACAAACAACCTCTATGTGCTTCGCGTAAACCGCGTGGGAAGCCACAAGGGTGAGGACGAGCAGTGGAGTTTTTACGGCGACTCGATGCTTATTAGCCCATTTGGCGAGGTCAAAAACAGACTTGGCAAAAATGAAGAGATGATGATCGATGAGCTTAGTAAAAAGGAGCTTAGCGAGGCTAGAAGCATCTGGGGCTTTATGCAGATCGAGGCGAAATTTAGGAAGTAGGAAGTGAAACGCTACACCTGGGCGGAAAAGAGTGAATTTAGCAGGAGCTATCAGGGCTGCGAGTGGGGCAGGGTGGTCAAAGATGATAAGAAATTCTTTGAAATGCTCATTTTAGAGGGCTTTCAAGCAGGTCTTAGCTGGGACTATGTGCTACGAAAAAGAGCTGGGCTTGCTCAAATTTTAGACGGCTTTGATGCAAAAAAGATCGCACTTTATGATGAAAAGAAGCTTCAAAGCCTTTTAAGCTATGATAGAGCTATCAAAAACCGCCTTAAATTTATTCACTGCCAAAAACGCCAAGGCTTTTTAGAGCTTTGCGCCGAGTTTGGCTCATTTCATAGCTATATCTATAAATTTACAGATAGCAAGCGCGCGATAAACGACATAAAAATCGCCAAGTATATGCCAGTAAGCGGTGAGCTTTTATAGCCCATCTCAAAAGATATGAAAAAGCGTGACTTTAAATTTGTAGGCGCTGTGATCATCTACTCGTTTTTACAGGGCGTTGGCGTCATCGATGATCACGAAAATGAGTGCTTTTGTAAAGGAATTTCGGAGTGAAATTTGAAACGAAGTGACGTTGAAAAATATATAAAAGAGAAATTTGACATTTTAGGTGAGCAAATTTTCCCAAAATATCCAAAATTTAGCGTCTTTCGTCACAAGAAAAATAAGAAGTGGTTTGCGCTACTTATGCAGCTAAGTGCAAGCAAGCTTGGTCTTGAAAGTGACGAGATGATAGAGGTTTTAAATCTAAAATGTAGCCCAGATCTAGCCATGGTGCTAGTTGATGAGCGGCAAATTTTTAAAGCATATCACATGAATAAAAAGCACTGGATAAGCGTAAATTTAAACTCCAAAATCTCACAAAAAACCATTTTTGACCTGATAGATGAAAGCTTTAGCTTAAGCAAATAAAAGCCATTTTCAGCCTTAGATTTTAAGATAAATGTCAAGAATATTTAACAATTTCTTTCAAAATGTGGCGTATCAAGAAAAGAAGTAAAATTGCCACCCCAGCGATTAAGACTATTTAGGCTCGTCCAGTAATTACCTATTTCTTGCAAGTCTTGCTTAGATTGAAGCCATACGCCATTTTTAAAAATATGAAGATCAATAGCACAACGTTTTAAGTGATTTGACTGCATTGTTTTGCTTTTACCAGTATTGTAATAAATTTCTTGCTGGGCTTGCGTCCTTTCAAGCTCGCCACCCCTTACAGAATAACCATTTGTATGAAGATAAATCAAAAGCTTTTCAACGTCACGCATGAACGCTTCTTGATTTTCGCCAAGTGTCATATTATTACTCCTTTTCAAGTTTTTTATTAATTGCTCTATCAATTATTGAATTTATCCACTCAGTGCCACGCCAAGAAACGAAGCCACTAAGAGCAAGAGAAACTTTAAGATTATTTAAGAAGTAAAAAAATATCTCATAGCTTATCCAACAAAGAAACATAGAACTAAGAGAACTCAAAAGAAAGGAAAGAATTTTATACTTTGCCCTTTTATAATCAACGTGATCAAAATTTAAGATAGAAGCGATAAAGCCTATAATAAAAACAACGATTAAATAATCATCATCTTTATTAAAATTATCCATTTATGCATCCTTTTAATAAATTTTCTATCTGAATATAATAGATTATAAGCCCCTTTAAACTATCTGGATCAGCTGGATTAAACAAAGGCTTTTTAGGAAGTTTTACATCACACTTTATGGGGATATAGACCTTTTGGATAGTAGTTTGCGGAGCTTTAGCAGAACAGCCAACAAATAACACAATATAAGAAAGAAAGATAAAAAAGTAAATTTTATTTCTTATAGTAGTCATTGTTGAACTCCAAAAGCAAATTATCATAAAACTTTAGTTTTTCGCAATAATCACTATTGTTAGGTATTTTAATCTCACCAAAGCGTTTATTTAATTCTTGACTTAGCGAGCTATTATTTAAAGAAAGTTTTTCACTATCAATTTTTAATTGCTCGATTTTAGAATTTTGATAATCAATGATTAAAAAAGCGTTTTGAGTAGCTAGCTTTTCAACAGCTAGATCAGCTTTTAATTTAGTTGCTTCAGCTTCAAGATCGTTAATGCTATTTTTAAGAAAAAATATATATAAGACTAGAGTTGAATAAGCAAGGATATGAATAACTAGCCCCCTACTAAGTAGAGAGCTAAATTTTAAAAAAGAAAACATTATTTAACAGTTCTTGCACTTATGATATAAATATCATCAAATTTAACGCCGTTAAATGTTTTACCAGCGAGAGCCGTTTTTACTTGAGCTTCGTCAATACTAGGTTTTGAATAAAAGCTAAATGTAGCCTTATGACCTGCTTGACTTTTGCCAGTAATAGTGTATTCAATAACGCTAGGCTCGTTTGAATTGCCTTGCTCAGCGTCCCTATAAAGAATGTGATAAGTGCCTTCAAGAGCATTAGCGCAAAACGTTTGCGCTTCTGCACCAGAGCAAGGAAGAGAAAAATGATAAGTTCTACCATTTATCGTATTTTTAATTAAAACTTTTTCAGCCATTTTTTACTCCTTATAGCCTATCAAATTTCAAAGTAACGTAATCGCATTTAGTCGTATCATCAAAACTAGCATTAAGATTATTTTTAAAATCTGCTACAAAATTTTGATACATATAGCTTTGCTTAACGTGTGGAATGGTTATCATGGTTGAAACCCTACCTGTCGGAGTTTTAGCACCAACAATAACACTTTTACGATTTAGTGGGTCTGGCGTAGCTGTAACGGCTGTGCCACCTTCTTGAAAAGAGGAATAAGTTTCGATCTTGCCAGCAAGAAGTGGGATCAAAGCGCTTTCGTCGCTACCAGTTGAAAAAACAAGGCTTTTCGAATAAAGTCCGTCAATTTGTTGTCTTAACATTTTTTTTTATATCCTTTCTCGTCATTTAGACTTTTTTGATTTGTTTTTTTTTGTTAAAACGTTTTAAACGAGATAATATTAAGCAAAAAAGAAAAAGTTAAATAATTAAGAATATATTAAGCGGACGCTTCAGCGACGCTCAAACCGCTAGCGGTTTTCGTCCGCGATGTGTTTGCGTGGCGTTAGCTAGCAAAAAAACACTATAAATTTTAATTTCTTTTAAGTCATTAGCAGAAAACTAACGCCACAACGCAAACGAAATCAATTAAGCAGGGGGAAGGATCGGTAAAGGGTAAAGACTGAAAGAGAAAAAACAGACTTAAGGGGAAGAAAGAGAAAACACGGCACACACCGCAGAGCGGTGGTGATGCCGTGTTTGAAGAGAAGACAGAAACGAGAATAAGATTATCTTAGTAAGGTGCAAGCTGGTCGGTTATACTGATTATAACGTTTAGTCTTTTGTAAAGAACCATTAGAATTGTAAAATTTAGCTATAAGAGTAGCTTTAGAAAAAAGAAAAGCTCTTAAAAAATCTACCGAGCAAAACTGCTTATCAAGATAAGTTTCAGCTTCATGCAAAGCATTAGCATCATTAAACAACACATATTCGACAACACAATTATCATTATCGACCAAAGGTGGATAACCATTGCAAGAAACTGTTTCAAGATAAGAATAATTGCGACAAAGAACAAAAGCGGCTTCAGAAGAACTTATATCCATAAAAGCCTTTTTAAAATTATCAAATCTTGAACTAGAAAAAGAAAGACTAAAAAACAAACATAATAAAAAAAATTTATTAAGCATAATAGTCCTTTCTTTCTAAAAAATAGAATTAATGTAATTATAGATAAGCAAGATTAATTTTTACTTATCCATAAATAAAGAACAAGAAACCCCTTTAACAGCTAAACCGCCAACTTCAAGATGCGTTTTAATAAGCGTAGATAATTCATTTTCATTTTTAGTTTTCTTAACATTATGAAGTAAAATTTGCTTACACATACGATTTTTATTAGATACAAAAGCTTTAAATTGCTTATTGTAATTAAAGTCATCAGGGGGGAAAGTTGTTTTTTGAGTTTCAAACTCAACTTTATAAATATATTTTATTTCAGCAGTCGAAACAGCAGTAAGAAAAGCAACAAGATCAGGCACGCTCTTCGCTTCAAGCGTAGAAGTGATCACTCGATTACCTTGTTGTTGAGTTATTTTGTATATAGGCATAATAATCCTTTTTTAAAAATTTAAAAACAGAAAAACAAGATTTATGATATTTGCAAGCCATAACATCATCATAAAATTTTTGATAAGAAGATAAAAAACCCTGCTTAAATAAAGGGAAAAAATCCGGAAAATCATAAACAAAACCAGAACTACAAAGATTAAAAAAAGCAGAATGAAAGGGGAGACGAACAACAAAATCAGGGGAAGAACCATAACGATTAAAAACACTAGAAACACCGGGAACAAAGAAAAAAGGACTTGAAGAGCCATAACAATGGGGGTCATAAAAATCAAGCTCACTTTTACACTTACCAAAATCAAGAACGCAAGAAGTAAAAAAATAAAAAAAATCAGAAGTAGGATTATCAAAAAGCAACTCAGGAACCAAATAAGAAGACATATCAGAAGCACTAGGCAACTCAACCATTGTATCATTGCCAAAAGGGGTCAAAAAATCAGCACCCAAAGCATAGCGGAAATCATCTTCGTTGTCAGGATCAGGGAAAAACATATGTAAAGGGGCATTAGCTTGCTCCCAATAATAATCATGATAATTAGCCATATAAAACAGCGTTTTAAAAAGATCAACATCATCTTTTAAAGAAAAATCATATCTAGAAGCATTGAGACGAGCCATAAGCTGAGTTTGTTTATTCTCATTTTTTCTATACCAACGATAAGTCATAGGATTAATCTCAAAAAAACAACGAAAAACACGAGTAACATTAAGTGAAGTAATAGGCTTCTCAGCACAACACCCACATAAAAGAGATACCACTATTCTTTACCTACAAGATCTTGACAAAGAATTTTAAGAAGACGATTTGTCTCTTCAAGAGAGCCAATATCCTTTTTCTCTTCAGGCTTATTAACAATATGATCGTTTAAAATTTTCTCAATACGAGCAAGAATAGCCCCAAGAGTATCAAACTTTTTCATCTCTTCAGCAAATGCACTTTCACAATCAAGAGCCACGATTTTTATCCTTTCCACTAAAATAACCCAAGCCGTTCATCATAGTAATAAACATCTCACTAAGACCCAAAACATTACCACTATCATCAGTAACAAACATAAAATCAGCAACGTGATTTAAAGCATCGATATCGATCTTATCACTTCCAGTTATACGCCTTAAAACTTCTTTATCTTGTGGAGTGAAACGAGAGCTAAAAAGCTTAAAAAGCAAAGTTTGATTTATATTATCAACCTTAGCCTTTGCATATTGAAATTCTTGATTTTTAGTTTCTAAAATATGCTGACGCTGCCCAACAATAACATTTGCATTTTGTAAAGCGGAGCTATTAGAATTATTAGTATTAATGATTTGGTTACCACAATTAACAAGAACTTGAGCAACACCAACACGATCAGAAAAATTACCAGTTAAAAAGCCAATCATGCGATTAAGCTTTGCTCCTTTAATCTTTCCAAGCTTATTTTTAGCATACCGACCAAGCGGAGAGAGTAAAGCGATAACACCAGCATAAACAATAGACATTATTTTGCTAACTACATTTTCTTGAATTTGGATATATTTCATCAAAGCGGCGCTAAACATAATCGTAATACCGCTATTAATAGCATCCTTTAAAATGCCGTCATCCATACCACTATTTTTTAAACGTTTTAAAACTTGATCGTAAGCAACATTATAAGTAAGGTCTTCAAACATCTCATCAATACCAAGTTTTAAAATTCTACCTGCTTCAGATTGTTTCTCAGCCATTATTTAACATCCTTAAGTAATGTTTTACTAGGTAATTCAGTATCAAAAAGATCTTTAAAATTTGGCATAGGCAAATCAAAAAGATCAAGAGCTTCATTATCTAGCTCAAAATTATTTTCATCGGTATAAGTGCGAGCTTGAACGGCTTGACGAGATAAAGCTATCTCACGCGGCGAAGCCTTTGCGATAGTGTTGCCGTCAAGGTCTTTAATAGCAACTGAAGTTTTATCATACTCCGCCTTTTCTTTATAAATTTCAAGTGTTTTGGTAGAGTTTTCACTAAGTATTTTTTGATTTTCAGCATAAGAAGCTGGCAAAGAAATTTCAACAGGACGGTCAAGGCTCAAAGAAGCATCAACACGATTCTTAACATCAACTTTTGCATCAAGTTTTACACCTGCCAAGCCTTCTTTTATAGCCTGCGAATAACCCTTTGTGCTATCAACAAGCTTAGCAGAGTTTTCAGCGACTTTAATTAAATTTTGATTATAAATTTTTTGATTTTCACCGATAGTTGATATATATTTAGAAATTTCGCTATTAATATTTGCTTGAGATTTTAGAACTTCTTTAAAATTTACATCAGCCGAAACAACCGAACCACTACCAACATTTGTATTTGTATGAGTTTCAGTTTTAAAAGAAGTTAAATCATTTTCAAAAATACGATCACCATTTATAGGGTTATAAAACTTTTGAGTGATAGGATCAAGCCAAAAACCATTACTGTCTTTTATAACACGTCCTTTAATGGTAAAAGGCTGACTATATAAATTTTCACGCCTAACGATAGCTTCTTGATTTGCTTCAGCCTTGCTCTTATCATTTGGATTTACATTTTTGTTTTCTTCTACGGATTGAGAAGCAGATAAAGAAGAAGAAAGTAACCCAGAACAAAGAATTTGCAAAATTTGATTTTGATTAGCGAGAATATTAAGTAAATTTGTATTAGGCAAAAAATTACCCAACTTAGAAGCATCAGCAGGAGCAGGCTTCTCACTTTCAGTTTTAATAGATGAAACAACTTCACTATTTTTAGTAACAATATTGCCTAAAACTTCATCTGAAGAACTGCTATTTTGCAACTGCTTTTCAACATATTTACTGAGACCAAACAAAGCAGCACCAGCAACGATACCACCAGCCCCAGCAGTAACATCAGCTGAATTAATTGTTATAGGCTTGAAATCATTTGAATTTTTTGGAGCAGACCAAAAATTAGAATTAATACGAGCTGGCATTATAAAGTATCCATATGTGGAGTATCAAGAACATTAGCAATACCAATTTTAAAATCAACGCCTTCTTCTTCTTGATAACCAGTTACTTCTTCAAAATTATTACCACCAAAAATATAACGAAGTAAAACAGCCTCTTTATATTGTTTTGCATCATCTAAATTTGCACGATCAAGTAAAGAAGCAGGACAAAAAAGACGTTGCAAAAATATTTCATTTAATTTCGAAGAAGCAAAATTAATACTCCAAAGCTCATAAAAAACAATAATTTTAAAAGAACTCAAATGTAAAGAATAAGCCTTATTAACAAGAAACAAATTAGTAAAACCACTTACAGCAACAAGAGAACCGGGAGCTAAAGAAGCGAAAGGATTACCATTATTATTTAAATTTAAAGATAAATCTTTAAAAGAAGGTCTATCGCCATCTACAAAAGTTGCTTTCAAAGAGTCAAGCTCAGCTTTTAAAGCAGAAGATGCCGTGCCATAATCAACTTCAGGATAAAGCCCACTAACATAATAATCAAAAGAAGGCTTAAAACCAAAACCACGAAAAAGCATACGATCACAACTAAAAAATTCATTATTACCATTATAAAGCGGAAAAGAAAAATCTTTAATCATCAAAGTATTAGTATCAGTATTTTTATAAAATTGAATGCTAGAAGTTTCATAGAAATAAGGTCGATCAGATACATGATGAAAAACAAAACTAATCCGCCCCTTAGCAGTAGAAGCATAATAATGAGGCAATTCAGCACCACGAACAACATCAGAAAACTGAAGTGACATAAAAACTCCTTAAAATAAATCTAATTTAAATTGTTTAATAGCAAATATATATTTACGACCATTTCGAAGCGAATAGCCGTGATCTTCTAAAAGCTTTTTTAAATTTGTCTGCTTAAAAAGCTCGTTTAATTCGTCAAAAGCAGAATACAAAGATCGACGGCTACCAACAACAATATCAGCCCAAACAAAGCCCAACTTTTTAGCATAAAGCCTTTTAATAAAGGGGCTTTTAATATCAATACAATAAATTTCATCACCACCACGCAAAAGATCACTTATTAAGCTACCATAAGCATTTAACTTCTTCATTTAATAGCCTTTAAAGCCGTTTCAATAGGACGCTTGTAATCATTATTTCTTATTTGAGAAATTGCAACAAAAAAATCACTTAAAGAAGCAGTAAAAACATCAAAAAGCGGGTTATCAACATCTAAATTTTGATTTTTTATAGTCTTTTCATTTTTTAAAAAATTACCTGCAAGCTTTGATAAACCATATTCGTGAAGACTTAAGCCGTCCTTTTCAAGGTCTTTTAAGGTTTCGGTGAAAACATAAATAAAATTTTCACCGCTAACACCTAAATTTGTATAAACCGCACTAACAAAAGCCTTTAAAGCCATTTTTGCTTTTTTGATATCTCTTGACTGAATAAGATCATGCATAGTAAGAGCTTTAAATTTATCATCGCCCCAAGTAGATATAAAATCCCAAAATTTAAGCCGATTAGTATCAAGATCACATCTTTGGTAAATTTTACGCACGCTTTCAGACTGAATAGCCCCAGCAGTTAAACGATTGACTTCATCATCAGTTAGATCATACCATTTACAAATGCTAAGCCCCTGCGACCAAAATGCCCCTAAATGGCTGAAAATATAGTTTATCTCGTTTTCTTCATTGATAGGAATTAGCCTTTTAATTGCCAAACGTCCAAATTCTGCTTCGTGTCTGAAAACAAAAAGATCGATTTTTGGATTAAATCCGTTAATCTCCCATTTCGTAAAAATTAGAGTAGATATATTTTTGCTTTGAACTTGTTTTATCTTGTCATAAACCCTAAACATGTGTGGATTTTTGCCAAAGCTTACACCTTCAAAACGCGTAAAACGCATAAAATTATTTACATTTATTTCGGCGATATCGCTAAAAATAGCCGAATTTTCATCAATTATTAAATCGTCATCATCTTTTTTATATTGATCGGAGTAATTAGAAATTCTCTTTAAACTTCTAAATTTTAAAAAGTCTTGTGGAGTATATTTTATCCCAGTTACATCAGTAGCTAGATCAAGCCTTAGCACGCTTACACGGAAATTTACCCCAAATATATCATTTAAAAATTTATTTACAAACTCATAAGCCCTAATATGCCCATATTTAAGCAAAAATACACTTCTAAACTGAATTTTTAAATGATATAGCCCCTTTGGCTTAAATTTTGTGTCCGAAATAGTGCAAAAAATATCATCATTTGCAAAATAACCAAAATATTGCCCCAAACCCTTACTTGATACTTTGAAATTACCATATTCAAAGCCCAAATCATCAAGCACATACTTTTCGCCAAACGTGCGAAGATTTTGCGCCTGCTGTTTAAGCATAGCAATTTTACGAATAAAAGCCGAAAATTTAGTATTAAAATATTTTTCATCGGTGCAATTAACCCCAATTACTAAAGTGTCGATACCTTGATGAAGTATTTTAAATCTATCGTCTTTATAAATCATTTTCTTTAACCTTAAGTAAAGTTTAGCTTGTCCCGCCTAACCTTGCTGATAGTCTAGGCGTGGGGCTAAGTTCTAGCCCCTATTTTTCAAGCATTTGAGCCGTTTTTTATACTCTCCATTTTTAGCATTGCCGTGACAAAGCTATCAATGGCAGGGACAAATTTATTAAAAACAACAACGGGGGTTGAGTTATAAGCATCCTTGTAAAGTCTATATTCAATCTTGCCACTAGCAATATATACTTCATCTTCTTTTAAGTCTAAATATTGCTCTTGCGTTATTCTCGTCGTATGCTCGCCACCGCTGTTAAGCGCAACGAAAGTGACAACATAGCTATCATCCCACTTCTCAAACTCGCCAAACTCATTTACAACTGGATTATTGTCCTTGTCAAATTTTTGTTTGCCTTCAATCTTCTTAACTTTTAGAACCTTTATCTTTTGTTCGAAATAATCAGCGTTTTGATTAAGCGACTGGTAAATTTCGCGATAAAGTGTTTCGTTTGTGCTATCCATTAATGGAGCTGTGCTTTTTGCCATTGTTTATCCTTTTTGAAAAAATTTGATTTTTAAGTAAATATCTATTGCCAATAATCTGCGAAAGATAAGCCTTGCTAATCTTTAAATGATCGCAAAGATCAGCCCTTGTTAAAGTTGTTTTAGTTGATAAAATTTCAAGGACTGAAAGAATAAGCTTGTAATGTATCTTTCGCACTAAATAGCCTTTATCTCAGCATGAAATGGAAACAAGCTTTTTAAATAGCGAACTATCGCGCACATAACAGCAACAATAGCAACCATTTTCTTTTTACCATTAGCGATTAAACGATCATAACGTGCTTTAAATTTCTCATTAAAACGAACGGCGCACAAAGCGGACATAAATAAAATACGTCTTATGTTGGAGCTACCCATTTTATTTATCTTTTGGCTTTTATACACGCTTGATCCACTTTGAAAAATTCTAGGGCTAAGACCGAGAAAACTAATGAACTGCTTTTCAGACTTATCACGATTAAAATGCAGTTGTGGGAATAAATTTAAAGCTAGATCGATGCCAAAGCCTTTATTACTTTTAATAATTTCTTCGGTTTCAGGAATAGTTTTTTTAACAAGATCGAAAGCCAACTTTTGAAGCATAGATTGAAGCTTTGCGATCTCTTTTATAAGATTTTCTATAACGTCATCAATAACGCTATTATTTACATTTTTTTGAGATTGTTTAAAATTTTTAAGTTGAGTGTTAAGCTTTTGAAGTAAATTTAAAGTCGAATTGTAACTTTTAATTTGTAAATATTCGGCGTTATATTTATCAGGCAGGATTTCGCTTTTAAAGGTCCTAGCATAAACAGCCAAACCATAACTATCACTTACATCAGTTTTTATAGTGCTAAGATGCTTTAAAAACAAAGAAGTCTTATATGGATTTGTAACGTTATATCTAATATTTAAATCAGATAGAGCCTTTTGAAGTGCTAAATGATAATTTGAAGTTGCTTCAAAAACAACTAAAATTTCATCATTTTTAAAACTATTAAAATAAACTTTAATAAGTTCATAATTGTTAGGCAGGGTTTCAAACTTAGCTTTTTCACTTGCGATAGAAGTTAAAAAACAAACGTCGATTTTATCTTTAGAAACATCAACACCGCAAAAAAACGCTTTTTTCATTTTGATACTCCGAAATAAAATTTAGGTTATGTTTCTTTCTTGTATTCAGTGTTAAACACTAAGATTTTTAACCGAAACATTAACCATAAGCCCAAAATCTAAGGCACAGCGTAAAACCGCTTAATTTAGTAGCAGGGACTTATGGAAAATTTTATAAAATCAAAAGAGAAAAAGACGAAACGAGATGTATAAATTCTCTTTGATTTTATGGAAGTATCATACAAAATTTAGTAGTTTTTGTTAAAATCACGAAAAACTTAAGGATAAAATTTGCAAGAGCTAAACAATGAGATCAGAAAAGTCCATTTCATAGGCATCGGCGGCATCGGCATCTCAGCCATCGCTAGGTTTTTACACGAAAAAGGCCACAAGATAAGCGGCAGCGACATCAAAGAGAGTAAGACGACGCTGGAGCTTCAAAATGAAGGCATCGAGGTCATCACGCCACACTGCAAAGAGGCGATAAAAGACCAAGACTTCGTGGTCTATTCAGCTGCGATAAAAGAGGATAATATCGAGCTAGTGGAGGCCAGAAATAAGGGCATAAAGTGCTTTTCAAGAAAAGAAATTTTGCCTTATGTGCTTGAAGATAAGTGCGTTTTCGCAGTTGCTGGCGCGCACGGCAAAAGCACGACTTCAGCGATGCTAGCAAGCCTTATTGAGGGCTCAGTGATCATCGGCGCCATATCAAAGCAGTTTGGCTCAAATATGCGCTACGCCAAAAGCGACAACGTCGTATTTGAGGCTGATGAGAGCGATTCTAGCTTTCTAAACTCAAACCCATATCTAGCCATCGTCACCAACGCAGAGCCAGAACATATGGAGCACTACGACTACGATCTAGCTAAATTTTACGCAGCCTACAAGGGCTTTTTGGAGCGCGCGAAAGTTAGGGTGATAAACGCTGAGGACGAGTTTTTAAGCACTCTTAAGCTTGATGCGATCAGACTTTATCCAAGCACCGATATCACCGAGCTAACGATGGTTGTAAGAGACTATCAGCCATACACTAGCTTTAACCTTAAAAATTTAGGCAAATTTGAAGCCTTTGGCATGGGCGAGCACATCGCTATAGACGCATCTTTGGCAATTCTAGCTGCGATGCACGAGACGCCGCTTAAAGACATAAGAGAAAATTTATTAAATTTTAAAGGTATCAAAAAGCGTTTTGACATCCTTAGTGCAAACAAAAATTTCGTCCTAATAGACGACTACGCGCACCATCCAACCGAGATAAAAGCGACGCTAAAATCAGTCTTTGAATACGCCAAAATTTTAGGTATAAAGAGCGTCACAGCGATATTTCAGCCACACCGCTACACAAGACTTAGCACAAATTTACCTGGCTTTAAAGAGTGCTTTAAAGGCGTTGATGAGCTTGTTATCTTGCCAGTTTATGCAGCCGGAGAAAATCCGATCGAAGTTGATATGAAGAGCGAATTTAGCGAGTATAACCCGATCTTTACCGATAAGGTCGAGAGGGTTGAAGAGGGGATAGAATTTACAGATGAATTTGGCGTGAAAAACCGCCTAAGTGACGGCATCGTAGTTGGCTTTGGAGCGGGCGATATCAGCGTGCAGCTAAGAGGCGGATATTAATGGATCTAAGTAGTTTCAAGCCTCAAGATGAAAATGAAATTTTAAAAGAGATAAAAGAAAAAGAGCTAAGCGAGGATAAAATTTCTAGCCTTATAAATTTAGGCAAAAAAGATATTTTGATCGCGCTTGCAAGGTCACAAAAGCTAAATAGCGCTCAGATAAAAGATATGCTGCCAAATGCCCCATATCTAGCCGTTTGCCTGCTAGTTGAAAAGCAAGACATTAGCGAAGTGAAAGCAGAAATTTTAGAAAAGATCAAGCCTCATCCTGAGCTTTACAAGGAGCTCATCGCAAAATATAAAGGCGTAAAATGGTAAGAAATTTGATAATAATCGCCGGCGTGATACTGCTTTTTGGAGCGATCTGGGCGATAAAAGATGAAAAGATCAGCAAAAGCATAAAAGCACTCGTTAGCGCGGTGCTTGTAGTGATCCTTGTTTGCGTCTATTTTTACGAGGAGAATTTATCAAAAAACGAGGACGCCATCTCAAAGCTAGTGACCGACTTTAAGCAGGGTAAAACACTAAAATGTGGCGAATACAACGTGAGCGCTGAGAAATTTAACTACGAATTTGGCACGGCGTCATTTTTGCCAAAACGAGAATTTAGTGATCTTGCAGGTCTCATCGTACCTATAAAAAGTTGCGAGCAATGAACGATATATTTGCAAAGCTCGATCTGGGCGAGTATCTGGATAAATTTAACTCCTTTTTAGCAAGGCAAAAACCGCTATTTTTACAAGGCGACAGCAAAATTCACTTTGAAAACATCAGCGAGCTTTCAAAGTATGATTTTAAGGCACCTGACGAGATAAAAGAGCTTGATGACGCGCTTATGAGACTTAGTAAGCAAGCGGTGCTTCACATCAGTGAAATTTACGAGTTTGCAAAGATCATTAAGTATTTTTCATATCTAAAAAAGCAAAAATTTGAAGGCAGGCTTGGCGAGTGGATCGCAAAGGTCGAAATCCCTGAAGCGATGAGCCAGATGGCAAACAGCTTTGATGAAAACGGCGAGTTTAGCGACAGCGTGGATGAGAGATTTTACGCGATAAAGCAGGCTTTTAGCGAGAAAAAGCGCCAGATCGACGCCGAGCTTAAAAAGCTCATCTACTCAAAGCATATCACGCCATATCTAGTCGATACCCAGACGCACTACATCAACTCACAAGAGGCACTTTTGGTGCGTGGCGGCTTTAATCACGCCCTAAAAGGCACCGTGATCGCTAGAAGCTCGGGCGGCTACTTCTACGTCGCACCTGCAAGCACTGAGCGCCTAAAAAAGGAGCAAAGCGAGCTACTTGATAGAAAAGAGGAGATCATTTTTGAGCACTGCAAGAAATTTAGCCTGCAGATGAGCAAGAGCCTGCTTTTTTTGAAATTTATAAATAACGCTTTTGATCAGTTTGACGCCTATCAAGCGCGCGTAAATTTGGCTAGGTCACGTGACTATGAGTTTGTTTTGCCAAACAGCTCGCACGTCATAAAGCTTGAGAAATTTGCCCACCCAGCGCTTAAAAATCCAAAGAGCGTGAGTGTGGATTTTAGTAAAAAGGTGCTTCTCATCACCGGCGTAAATGCTGGCGGTAAGTCGATGCTTTTAAAATCAATCATCTCAGCCACGCTGCTTGCAAAGTATCTGCTGCCTATGCGTATCGACGCAAACCGCTCAAGCATCGGCTCTTTTAAAGAATTTGACGCGATCATAGAAGATCCGCAAAGTGTGAAAAACGACATCTCGACCTTTGCTGGCAGGATGGTGCATTTTGCAAGGCTTTTTACTAAAAAATCGATCATCATCGGTATCGACGAGATCGAGCTTGGCACCGACTTTGAGGAGGCTGCGAGCTTGTATGGCGTCATGATAGAGCGCCTCATCACTCAAGATATCAAAATGATCATCACGACCCACCACAAGCGCCTTGCGATGTTGCTAGCTAAAAATCCAGAGGTTGAGCTAGTGGCGGCACTTTACGACGAGGCGGCCCAAAGGCCTAAATTTGAGTTTTTAAAAGGTACGATCGGCAAGTCTTACGCCTTTGAAACGGCGGCAAGATACGGCATATCTCAAAATTTAGTGGCACAGGCAAAGAAAATTTATGGCGAAGATAAAGAGAATTTAAACGAGATCATCACAAAGACGCTAAATTTACAAACAAAGCTTGACGAGGGGATAAAAGAGGTCACGGCAAAAGAGGAGCGGCTAGAGCGCTTGCTTGAGGAGCAAAAAGAGCTAAAAGAGAAAAATGAGATCAAGCTAAATGCGACTATTTCGCGCCTTGAAAAAGAGTATTTTGACGCGATAAATGCGGCAAAAGCTGTTATAAATTTCAAAGATATAAAAGACAAGCAAAGGGCGCTAAACGTGGCAAATGAGAAAAAAGCTGCCATCGTTAAGCCTAAAAAAACTGAGCGCGAGAGCCTAAAAGTAGGCGATAGAGTGAAGTATGAAAATATAAAAGGCACGGTTTTAAGCATCTCTAAAAATGACGCTATGATCGAGTCAAATGGTATAAATTTACGTGTGCCACTCGAGCTTTTAAGAAAAAATGGCAACGAAGTAGTCTTGCCTAAAAAAGGTGGCGTAAGTTTAAGTGTAGATAAGCCAAAAACGGCCTCGCTCTCGCTTGATCTGCACGGTATGAGAGCTGACGAGGCGATAGCAAAGCTTGATAAATTTATCTCAGATAGTCTTGTTATGGGATTTGACGAGGTTAGCGTATTTCACGGCATCGGTACTGGCAAGCTAGCCTTTGCAGTCAAAAATTTCTTAAAAGAGCATCCAAGCGTGAAAGAATTTCACGATGCACCGGCAAATCAAGGCGGATACGGTGCAAAGATCGTTAAGCTTTGAGCTAAATTTTTAATTAAAAAATGAAAGAAATTTTTTATTTAGCTTGGATATAATCCAGTAGAAAAATTTAAATTTAAGAAAGGAAGTTTAAACTTTATGCCAGGTGACGAATCGCAAAAAAAGCACTTTAGTACGGTAAAAATAGTCGCTTTGGTCGTGGTTTTGCTTTTTGCATTTTTCTTAACTGAAAATTTAATCGTCTATTCGTATAAATACAACAACGCACTCTCTACAAACAACTTTGGCCTCAAAAAAAAGACCGAGTATCTAACATCTCAATATGTAAATTATCTTAAAAATATAAGTAAATTTAACATTATAGATTTTCAAAATTATATAACCGATAACGCTTTTGGCGATGTCTTTTTACTAAAAGAAAATGGTAAAAATGGCTTTAAGATAGAGGCATCGTCAGACAAAAGCCTCGTAAATAAAGACTACGAAGACAAGAGCTGTGGCGACATCTACTCGCATGATTTTCAAAAGAATTATTTTTGGGCTGAAATTTTGCCAGAAAATAGCGCCAAAGTATGTATGTTTGTTGCCGTGAACGACTATATTTTGGGCTTTAAAGCGCATATAGATCAAAGGATAACTGGCACTAGCGACCAATTTTATTTTCAGTGGCTGATGAAAAACATGACTCTTACTTTGATCTTAAGCTCGATCGGTCTATTTTTAGGGCTTGCGGTCTGTCTTTGGTTTGTATTTAAGTATCTAAACATCAAATTTGACTATCTAAAAGTAAAAGAAGAGAGCACTATTAAGATCGCTGAACTAAAAGAGAGGCTATACATCGATCCGATGACTGGACTTTTTAACAAGGCAGCACTCATAAAAGATGTGAGCGAGTATAAATATCCAAAAGTGATACTTATGGATATCGATGATTTTGGCAAGATGAACGACTACTACGGCAAATACGTGTGTGACCAGATACTAAAACAGATGGCAAATCTCATCAAAGAATTTGCCAAAAATGAGAATATGAAGGCTTATTGTATCGAGGCGGACAGGTTTGCTTTGGTCGAAGATAATAACGACTTTATCGACAGATACGAGGAGCTAGCTGAAAATTTACTAGATATCTTTAAAGGCAGGATGCTTAGCATAAAAGATGAAAATGGCGTAGAGGTCGATGATATAGAAATTCACAACACCATAGGCTTTGCGCTTGATAGTGACCAGACTTTAAGAAAGGCAACCATCGCGCTAAAATCAGCTAAAACGCTTGATAAAGACTATGTTTGCTACTTTAAAGGGCTAAGTCAAAAGGATGAATACGCAAATCAGATCGAGCGCTCAAAACTGATCCAAAATGCGACTATAAACGACAACATCGTGCCGTATTTTCAGCCGATATTTGACGAGAAAAAGATCCCTATAAAATATGAATGCTTGATAAGAATTTTAGACCGCGACGATGTCATCTCACCAAGCGTATTTTTGGATATCTCAAAGCGTATCAAGCGTTACGCAGACCTTGAAAAACAACTCATTAAAAAGTGCTTTGAGCACCTCACTGAAGATCCAAATTTGGTTCTTTCTATAAATTTAAGCAGCCGAGATATGATAGATGGCGACGTTAGCGCACTTGTTTTAAATTTGCTAAACAAGCACAATGTCGCTGGCAGGATAGTTTTTGAGATAGTTGAAGACGAGGAGCTAAAGAGCGCTGAGCGCGTCTCAGTCTTTGTTGAGCGTGCAAAGAGCATGGGTGCTATGATAGCGATCGACGACTTTGGCTCTGGCTACTCAAATTTCTCTTACATCATAAAGATCAAGCCAGACTACGTGAAGATCGACGGCTCTATCATCAAAGATATCGATATCAATAAAGACTCATACGCCATCGCAAGCGCGATCGTGGCATTTGCAAAGGATCTTGGCATAAAAACGATCGCAGAGTATGTTCATTCTAAAGAAATCTTTAACGTCTGTAAGGAGATAGGCATCGACGAATTCCAGGGATTTTACTTGGGAATTCCTTCTAAAAAGGCGTTTTAGTGGTAGTTAGCTTTTTAAAAGAGCTTTTAAGCTTTCGCTCTATCACGCCAGATGATGCAGGCAGCTTGGAGTTTATCGCTAAATTTTTGCCTGATTTTGAGGCTAAATTTATAGAAAAAAACGGCACAAAAAATATCATACTTTCTAAAATTTATGGAGACGGGGAGCATCTAGCCTTTGCAGGACACGTCGATGTCGTGCCTCCAGGAGATGGCTGGGAGAGCGAGCCATTTACCCCGCTAGAAAAAGATGGCTACATCTACGCAAGGGGCGCGCAGGATATGAAAAGTGGCGTGGCCGCCTTTGTTTGTGCTGCTAAAGATGTAAAATTTGATGGCAAGCTAAGTCTTATCTTAACAAGTGACGAAGAGGGCGATGGCACTTATGGCACGCCTTTGGCACTTGAATATCTGCGTGAGATAGGGGATCTGCCCAAATTTTGCGTCGTGGCTGAGCCAACTTGTGATAAGAAATTTGGCGATAGCATAAAAGTCGGCAGACGTGGCTCGATAAATGGTAAGATCGTGATAAAGGGCGTTCAAGGTCACGTGGCATACCCAGAAAAATGCGTAAATCCAGTAAATTTGATAGCTCCACTTTTAAGTAAGATAGCTGATCACGATATGGACGGAGGGAGCGAGTTTTTTAGCCCAAGCAAGATCGTGGTGACGGACATTCGTGGTGGCATGCAGGTTTGCAACGT
This sequence comes from Campylobacter concisus, assembly GCF_015230015.1. Taxonomy (GTDB): domain Bacteria; phylum Campylobacterota; class Campylobacteria; order Campylobacterales; family Campylobacteraceae; genus Campylobacter_A; species Campylobacter_A concisus_AF. Next base: position 42,465 of record NZ_JAAKZC010000002.1, read on the forward strand.
CACGCCAAGCGAGCTTAGCATAATGTTTAACGTTAGAAACTCAAATTTAACCGATGTAAATGACGTTGAGAGATATCTTAGAAGCGTTTTAGATGGGCTTAGCTACGAGCTTAGCATAAAGCAAAGCTCGAAGAGATTTTTAACGAACAAAGATAGCAAGATCGTAAGAAATTTAATGGCATCTGTCACAAAGATCACCGGTGCTGCGCCACTTTTAAACACAAAGGGTGGCACGAGCGATGCAAGGCACTTTGCTGAATTTGGCGTAGATGCGATAGAATTTGGCGTCATAAACGACCGCATACACGCCAAAAACGAAAGAGTTAGCGTTGATGAAGTAAATAAACTTTATGAAGTTTTTAAAGACCTGATAGAAAATTTTCATTAATCTCTTTTATCATCAAATAGTTAAATTTAAACATCATCGCTGGTGTTGTTGGCTTATTTGCTGGCGTCTTTGTGGGACGAGCTTTTAAGAAAAATAGCTACATTTTGCCTGAGAGCAAAACTGCTTCACTATATAGACCACGCTTATTACCGCAACCACCGCTAAAATGGTGATCGTTATTATTAGAAGCGTCTGTTTGTCAGGATTTAAGCCTAGAAAGTAGCCAACTCCAAGCAAAACAGCACACCAAACCCCAGCACTAAGCGGGATATGTAGGCAAAATCTAAAAATATTCATCCTGGCAAGTCCAGCTGGCATGCTGATGTACTACGAATTTCAGGGATAAGGCGTGAGTTATACCTGCAAATTTGCCGTATTTTAGATGATCCCACGCCCAAAAAAGTAGCAAATACACTGCAAAGGCGATAGGGCTTTTGCCACCGATCATCGCTATTTTGCTTTTACTAGCACTTATCTTTGGTCTAAAACTTGGCGAAAATAGCGCATTTATGCAAAGAAGTAAATTTTGCTCAGTGGGAGCTATCAGCAAAATTTTTGAGCGTGACTTTTCGATGTTTTATGGCATAGTCTCTATCGTCCTTTTTGCAAGCATCACAAATTTAGTGCTAAATCAATACAAATTTGGCTTTGAGGCTCGGCTCTTTTTGTTTTGGGCATGGGCGCAGGTGCTGCTATAAGTCATAACTTTGCGCTTGCAAGCTCAGGAGCTGGCATCACACCTTTTACTCCGTGTGCCGTAGTGCTTGGCTTTATTTGTGCTATCTATGTTGAATTTTTCACTAAAAAAGCTTAATTAAATTTGGCTGCTTTTGCAGGTTTTTGCTTATAAATTTTAAATTTAAATTTTAGAGAAATTTAGCCACCAAAGTGGCTAAATTTGAAGTTATCTTAGGATTTGAATTTTTGCTTTTGCGCGGAGTTTTTCGAAGTAATCACTCATTAATTTTTCTTGCTCACCTTGGTAAAGCTCGTTTATAACGTTATCTTTTACATCAGCAAAGCTTGGTGTGTATGAGCCGATCTTCTCTTTTACTAAAAACATATCAAAGCTGTCAGGTCCTTGCAAAGGCTGTGTGTAGTCGCCGTTATTTGTGCTTGAGATGATCGCAGCAAGTCTTGGATCTATACTTTGATAGTCCAAACTAACCTCTTGCGTTTGCACGCCGTCTAGTAGCTTCGGACTTGTCTTTTGAGCTTCAAGTAGATTGGGGTCTTTTGCTCTATAAACTACGACTCTAGCGGTGCTAAAAACCTTAAATTTATCAGGATTAGCGTCAAAATATGCCTTTGCTTTTTGCTCGTTTATATTCTTGCCAGCCTCAGCAGCTATGCTTTTATAAAGTTTTTCTTGAAGCATCTTGTGCTCTAGGTTGTTTTTAAAGTCCAAAAAGTCCATGCCTTGAGCTTGGATAGAGCTTCTAAACTGAGAATTTGTCATGCCATTTTGCTTTGCGATCGCCTCGATCCTATCATTTAGCTCAAAAGGTGTCACGCTTAAATTTAAGTTTTTTATCTGAGCATCTTCAAGCCTATCTCTGATAAGTAAATTTAAAGCGTCCTGCTCTGTTGTCTTTAGCTGTTCCTTCAAGCTATAAACCTCGTAAAGCGTGATAGGCTCGTTCTCCACGATAGCTGCGATGCCGTTTATCATCTGAGCTGAATATAAATTTAAGGCACTTAACACGCCAGCAGCCAAAAAGAGCAATTTTTTCATAATGAAACCTTTATTTAAGTATTTAGTAAATATAATTTTGGGCAATTATAACATAAAAATAAGGCACAAAATGATAGTTACTAGATTTGCTCCGTCGCCTACTGGATACCTACATATAGGCGGACTTAGGACAGCTCTTTATAATTATTTATACGCAAGAGCTAACAATGGAAAATTTCTGCTCCGCATCGAAGATACTGACTTAAAACGAAACTCAGAAGAAGCCACGCAAGCCATAAAAGAGGCATTTGCTTGGTGCAAGCTAGATCACGACGGCGAAGTGACCTATCAGTCAAAGAGGTTTGATCTTTACAAAGAGTACGTTAAAAAGCTGCTTGATGAGGGCAAAGCCTACAAATGCTACATGAGCAAAGAGGAGCTTGAGGAGCTTAGAGCTAGCCAAGAGGCAAGAAAAGAGCGCCCAAAATATGATAATAGATATAGAGATTTTACTGGCACGCCTCCAGCTGGCATCGAGCCAGTCATCCGTATAAAAGCCCCACTTAGCGGCGAGATCGTCATACATGACGGCATAAAGGGCGAGGTTAAATTTAAGGTTGAAGATATCTTAGATGACTTCATCATCGCAAGAAGCGACGGCACACCGACATATAACTTCACAGTCGTGATAGATGATGCGCTAATGGGCGTAACAGACGTTATTCGCGGCGATGACCACCTATCAAATACCCCAAAACAGATCGTTCTTTACGAGGCACTTGGCTTTAAGGTGCCAAAATTTTATCACGTCGCTATGATAAACGGCGAGGACGGCAAAAAGCTTAGCAAAAGACATGGCGCAACTGACGTTATGGAGTATAAAAAGATGGGCTACTTGCCTGAAGCGCTCTTAAATTTTCTCGTTCGTCTTGGCTGGAGCCACGGCGATGATGAGATTTTTACTATCGAGGATATGCTTAAATACTTCAATCCAAACGATATCAACAAAAGTTCAAGCACCTATAACGCTCAAAAGCTTGACTGGTTAAATTCTCACTATATAAAAACTTTGCCTTACGAAAGGCTAGCGCACGATATGCTTGAATTTGGCGTGGATTTTAAGGCTTTGGTAAAGGGCGAGCTACTGCTAAATTCGCTCCGTGAGAGATCAAAGACACTAATTGAAATGGCAAATAGCGCAAATGCTATCATCAACGCTCCAAAAAGCTACGACGAGAAAGCATGGGCTAAATTTATAAATGAAAATAGCAAAGAAATTTTGGCGAAATTTGCTCAAATTTTAGACCGTGACCTTGATGCTAAAGGCTATGAGGAGCTAACTAATAAATTCTTAGAGCAAAATGGCTTAAAACTAAAAGACCTAGCTCAGGCCCTAAGGATAGCGCTAACTGGCTCAAGCGTGAGCCCAAGTATATTCGAAGTGCTTGAAGTAGTAGGTAGCAACGAGATCAAAAACAGAATACAAAATTTATTAAAGGAAGAGAAATGACACATGTAACTAAAGAAGAGGCACTAAACTACCACATCGGCGGTAAGATCGAGATCAGGGTAAAGACACCTTGCGAGACTTCAAGAGACCTTTCAATGGCCTATACACCAGGCGTTGCTGAGCCATGCCGTGAGATAAATGCAGACACTGAACTAGCTTATAAATATACAAATAAGGCAAATTTAGTAGCTGTCATCACCGATGGCACGGCTGTTCTTGGACTTGGCGACATCGGCGCTATTGCTGGTAAGCCAGTTATGGAGGGCAAGGCGGTGCTATTTAAGAAATTTGCAAACGTTGATGCCTTTGACATCGAGCTAGACGAGCATGATCCTGATAAGATCGTTGAGATTTGCAAGGCTCTAGCTCCGACATTTGGTGGTATAAATTTAGAAGATATCCGTGCTCCAAAATGCTTTGAGATCGAGCGAAAGCTTCAAGAAGCAGTCGATATCCCTGTAATGCACGACGATCAGCACGGCACAGCGATGATAACAAGCGCTGGCATTATAAATGCGATGGAAATTTCTGGCAAAGATATATCTAAGATAAAGATCGTAGTTAGCGGCGCAGGTGCAGCCGGCATCGCTTGCGCAAAGATGTATAAAGCACTTGGCGCAAAACACATCGTGATGATAGATAGCAAAGGCGTTATCCACTCAAAAAGAACAGACCTAACTCCAGAGAAGGTTGAATTTGCGCTTGAGACCGAGGATAGGACTTTGGCTGATGCGATGAAAGGCGCTGATATGTTTTTAGGTCTTTCTAAGCCTGGCGTTGTGACAAAAGAGATGGTTGCGTCGATGAACAAAGAGCCTATCATCTTCGCTTTGGCAAACCCAGTGCCTGAAATCTTCCCAGAGGACGTCGTAGCTGTAAGAGATGACGTTATGATGGGTACAGGCAGAAGCGACTATCCTAACCAAGTAAATAACGTTTTGGGCTTTCCATTTATCTTTAGAGGAGCGCTTGATGTTAGGGCTAAAAAGATCACTGAAAATATGAAAATGGCTGCAGCTAAAGCACTTGCACAGCTTGCAAAAGAGCCAGTGCCAGCTGAAGTTTTAAAAGCAAGTGGCGTTAGCGAGCTAAAATTTGGCAAAGAGTACATCATCCCAAAACCATTTGACAAGCGCGTGCTAACGGCGGTCGCTCCAGCAGTTGCAAAAGCTGCAGTTGAAGATGGCGTAGCGAGAGTAAAAGATTTTGATGTTGAGGCTTACAAAGCCAAACTTGCAAAAGGTTTTTAATCAAATTTAGCCCAAATTTGGGCTAAATTCTTCTCTTGGCATTTTGTAAAAGACAAACCTTGTAAAAACAGTAAATTTAAGGACAAAAAATGCAAAACGTGAAGCTCATCTCACACCCATTGATCGAGCATAAATTAACAATCTTACGTGATAAAAACACCCAGCCTTTTCAGTTTCGTATGCTAGTTGATGAGATCAGCTACCTTATGATCTTTGAAGCGACTAGAAATTTAAAGGTAAAAGATGTCAAAGTCCAAACCCCAGTTGCGCTGGCAGACGCAAAAAGGCTCACTACAAAGGTGATGATATGCCCTATCTTAAGGGCTGCTCTTGGCATGCTTGATAGCGTCTTTACCATCATACCAGATGCGAGTGTGGGTTTTTTGGGCTTTCAGCGAAACGAAGAGACAGCGCAGGCTGAGTTTTTCTACGCAAAGCTTCCAAAAGACGCAAAAGAGCGCATGGCTATCATCATCGACCCTATGTTTGCGACTGGCGGCACGGCGATAGACGCGGTTAAATTCCTACGTGAAAAGGGCATTAAAGAGATCAAATTTATCTCTATCATTGCCGCACCTGAGGGGCTAAAGAGATTTAGCGAAATTTACCCAGACGTCGAGGTCTATACGGCTTCTATCGATGAGAAACTAAATGAGAAAAACTACATTGTTCCAGGTCTTGGTGACGCTGGCGATAGAGTTTTTAACACTCTTTAAGGGCTAAATTTGAACAAAAGACTTTTGCCAGCTCTAGTCGCCTTTGTCATTGCTATCATCATCGGTACCTTCTTTTTTTCAAAAGATGGTGGCGAGGCAAATAAAAACGCTCAAATTTTACTTGAGCAGCTTAATAAAGAGGGGCAAAAGAGCCAGAGTCTTGCAGAAAATGGCTCATACACCTCAAAAGATGAGGTCGCACTTTATATCTATAAATTTAACAAGCTACCAAAGAATTTCATAACCAAAAAAGAGGCACTTGAACTTGGCTGGGACGCAAAAAGCGGAAATTTATGGCAGATAAGCGGCGGCAAAAGCATCGGCGGGGATAGATTTTCAAACCGAGAAAAGAGGCTGCCTGAGGCTGATGGTAGAAAGTGGTTTGAGTGCGATGTAAATTATAATGGCGGCAGACGCGGCGCTGAGAGAATTTTATATTCAAATGACGGACTTATCTACTACACGCCTGATCACTACGAGCATTTTTACCTGCTTTATGAGAAGAGGATGCAATGAAAATCGTGATCTTAGATGCTAAAAAAATGCTCGAAAAAGAGAAGATGCATGAGTATTTTGCAAAGAAATTTGACCTGCCAGAGTACTACGGCAAAAATTTAGACGCGCTCTTTGACTGTCTTTGCGAGATAAATGAGCCAACGCTTATAAAGCTAAAAAATGAAAATGCTTTGGATAGTGCCACAAAAGAGAGCTTAACTCAGCTATTTCGCGACGTTTGCAACGAAAATGAGCTGGTTAAATTTGAGCTTGTAAAAGATAAAAGATGATATTTGGAAAGATTGATTATCTAAATTTACTCCCATTTCACGTATTTTTAAAATCAGCCCCACTAAACTCTCAGATAAAAAAGGCGATCGAGTTTAAAAAGGGCGTGCCAAGTAAGCTAAATAGAGCCCTAAATGCCAGAAAGATCGACGCTGCGGTGATCTCAAGCATAGCTAGCAAAAAGGCAAATTTAAAGAAGCTAAATTTTGGCATAGTCGCCAAAAAAGATGTCAAAAGCGTGCTTGTGCGCAAAAACTCCGCTATGAAATTTGACCCAGCTTCAGCTAGCTCAAACGCACTAGCAAATATACTTCATCTAAAAGGCGAGGTGATCATAGGTGACCGTGCGCTAAGGGCATATTTAAGCGATGGCAAAGAGTACTTTTACGACCTTGGTCAAATTTGGCACGAAAAGACAAATTTACCCTTTGTTTTTGGTAGATTTTCTTACGTAAAAAATGGCTCGTTTTACAAAAGACTGGTCGCAAAATTTTTGCAAAAAAATGTAAAAATCCCAAACTATATCTTGGCTAGCTACGCCAAAAGTCGCGGCATAAGTGAGCAAGATATCAAGTGGTATCTTAAATTTATAAGCTACAAAATAGGCCCAAAAGAGCAAAAATCACTCCGCAAATTTTTTAAAGAGTATAGGTTTTTAAGAGAGGCAGTATCGCAAAACTAGATGAATTTAGAGTTTTATATAAATGTTTAAAGTTGTGATGCAAAAAATCCCTCTAAGATTAGGACTTTGCTTTATTTTTAACAAAATCACAAAAACATTTTAGAGGTAAAATTTCATCATATTTATGACCTAATTTTAATAAGATCTGCTCCGCCAAAGTGGCTTTTTGGAGCAGACTAAAGTGCTAGAGCGTGTAAATTTATCTTACACTCCCCAGCCAAGTTTTTCTCGTTTTGTCTTCATATCAGCTACGATATTTTCAGCAAGTGCGACAGGATCAAGATTTACTACCATTTTTGAGCCAAGGATCGGCAATGTACCATTTGCCATAAATTCTTCAACATTTTTTGAGCCTTGAACTGGGGCAAAGACGCAGTGGTAAGATGAAATTCCAAGTAGTCTAAAGCCAAGTGCGGCATCTATGCCCTTTTCATTTGACCACTCAGGGCTTGAAAATGCGTATGGTAGGTCTTTGATGTTAGTGTCTAAGTTTTGACTAAGCGCATTAAACATTGCTGAAGCCCTAGCATTATCCAAGCACTCGCCCATGTGCCAGATCGGTGGGATCTTATAAGGGGCTAAAAATTCTCTCAAGCTATCGCCGCAGTATTCAAGCGCATTTGCATTGCAAAGTCCTGTTTTTAGTAGTGGAAATGAGGCACAGCCGTTTGTCATGATTAAGACATTGTTTTTTAGAAGTGTTCTAGCTACGTTTACGACAGCTTTTTCATAAACTACGCGTGGATTTGAGCAGCCGACTAAATTTACAAGTCCAAGTATCTTGCCCTCTTTTATCGCATCAGCGATAACCTGCGTTGAGCCAAAAATTTTATTTACATTTTCTAGTGAAAAGCCCATTTTAGCTTCGACTTCGTATTGCGGGATATGCACTGGTATGCCTTTTCTAGCTTCATGGCTCTCAAGCGCTCTATATAAAATTTTCTCTGCGATCTCGTGAATTTCACTCATATTTGAGTGATGATGATCAAAACCGATGTGCTCAGCTCCAGGAAGTCTTGCAGAGTCGCTTGTAGTGATAACTGTCGTTTTAAAGCACCTTGCTACCTCCATAACGGTAGGATAGACATCTTGCACGTCAGCTAGCCAAAGATCAAGCGCTCCTGTGCCAACGACAAGCTCTGCGCCAACTGCATTTGAAAGTGGTATAACGCCGTCATAGCGATACATAGCCGAAAGTCCGTTGCAGCAAACACCATAAAACTGAATACCTAAAGCGCCCTTCTCTTTAGCTAAATTTTGAAATTTCTCGCTCTTGCCAAGCTTAACGACGACACTTACTAAAAGTGGAGAGTGTCCGTGAAGCGCGATATTTACGTAGCCTTTTTTGATAGCGCCTAAATTTATCTTAGAGTCATTTAGCTTTGGCAGACCAAATAGACAATCCATCGCAATAGACGTGCCAAGCGTGCTTGACCAAGCATAAGCTAGACCTGTGCGGAAAAACTGCTTCATGACATTTCGCCAGTCGCCATCTGTGCCTGTGCTTGTTCTATGAAGGCTCTCTGTAACCTCGTGATAGACGCCTATTGGCAAGATATCAAGCTTTTTCCACACCTCTTGACGCTCTTTTGGAGCAAAGGTCTTTATAGCTTTATGCTCTTGGGGCAATGTGCGAGATAGATCTTCAAGCAAGATATCAGCGATCTGCGAGGCAAGCTCGTTTATGCTTTTGCTCTCATCAAGTCCAAAAGCCTTTGCAACTGCACGCACTTTCTCTTCGCCTTCTATTGGGATATTTAGCTTGCCAGTTGCTGCGTTTTTAAGAGCTAGCATATTTTCTCTGCCTCTTGCGCCGTGAGCTGCAGCACCGCCAGCTACGTGACGGAGTAAATTTCTAGCCACGATGACGTCTGCATCGGCACCGCACACGCCACGAGTAGCCTTTGACGTGATCTTACATGGCCCCATAAAGCAGATCTTACAGCAAATTCCAGCCATGCCAAAGGTGCATTGTGGCTTTTGCTTGTCAAATCTATCAAAAACAGTCTCGATCCCCATATCTTGCATTTTTAGGAGCATTTCGCTAACGGCTGGATCAGGTGTCTCTTCGATTACTTTTTGTTTATTTGGAAAGGTTTTTTTATAAAGTGAGATAGCATTTGAGTAGTCTGTAAATTCTGCCTCGTCTTTGTAGTCATAAAAGCCTTTTTCATTTGGCTTAGCCTCTTTATCAAGTCTGTATTTCTGGATCTTGATGCCTAAAATTTCGTCGTTTGTTTGCATTTTTGCTCCTTATGCAAGTAAATTTTATCTTTTGGATAAGTCTTGGATTATATCATCAAAAATTTTCACAGAGATTGATTTAGGATAAATTTAGTGTAAATTTTAGATTTGGTTACTATAATTACACACTTAAAATAAAATTCAGGAAAATTTATGACCAGGCGTTATGCTTTACAAATTTTAGGTTCTTTCTTGGCTCTTAGTAGCCAAAAAGCTCTAGCAAGCACTCCAAAGATCGGCGTAAAAATAGGCTTTGTGCCGATAAGCGATCATCTATGCATCATCGCTTCAAAGCTCTATAAAAGTGAAAATTTCATGATAGTGCCCATTAAATTTGCTAGCTGGGTTGATCTAGCTGAGGCGCTCAGGGCAGGGGCGATTGACGGGGCTTTTATGCTAGCTCCACTAGGTCTTATGCTAAGAGCAAATGGCGCAAAGATAAAGACAGTGCTATCAGCTCACAAAAATGGCTCAGCTCTTGTGGCTAGAAGCGACGTGACCGGTCTTAAGCAGCTTGCTGGCAAAAAGATCGCTGTGCCTTCAAAATTTAGCATGCACTATTTTTTACTTGATACGATCTTAAAGCGTGAAAATATGAGCGCAGATATCATCGAGATGGCGCCACCTGAGATGCCTTTTGCGCTTCTTAGTCATCAAATAGACGCTTACATCGTGGCTGAGCCATTTGGGCAAATGGCGGTAAATTTTAAAGGCAGGGCGAAAAATTTACTCTTTTCAAAAGATATAAAGCCAAACCACATCTGCTGCACGCTAAATTTTCAAGAAGAAATTCTCTCAAAGCCTTATTTTAACGAGCTTTTAGAAGCTTTTAAGCAAGCAGCAAGCTTTATCACAAAAGATCACGAAACAAGCGCACTTTTAGGCAATGAGATCTTAAGCCAAAATGCAAATTTATTAAAGTTAGTGCTTGATAAAGAGATCGTAAGCTACGATGATCTAAGCCTAAAAGCAGAAGAGCTAGAGGAGCTAAAAGAATTTTTAATCAGCAAAAATTTAGGCAATCAAAAACTAGCAAATTTAGAGATAAACTCATACTTGGAGCAAAGATGAAATACTTTTTTCAAATTCTCGTTTTAGCCCTAGCTTTGCTTATCTGGCAAGCTTTTAGTGGAGACTTGGTACCAAGCGTAAAAGAGGTGGTAGGTGCATTTTTCGAGCTTGCAAAAAGCGGCAAACTGCTTCTTGGCGTCACTGACTCACTCATTAGATACGTCATAGGACTTGCCATTGGCTCGCTTGTTGCGGTTTTGGTTGGACTTATATTTGGACTTTTTCCAAAATTTGCAAATGCATTTGAACCGCTTATCGGACTTTTGCGTCCTATTTCGCCGATTGCGTGGATACCTTTGATAGTCCTTGCCTTTGGTATCGGCGATAAACCGACCATTTTCATCATCGCTTATGCGATATTTTTCCCTATGCTGCTTCTTACTATAAGTGCCGTAAAAAGCGTGCCAAATGAGCTCGTTTTAGCGGCTCGTGGCTTTGGAGCTAGCAAAATGCAAATAATCACTGGCGTCATCATGCCAGCAAGTCTTTTTAGCATCATCTCAGGGCTAAAGCTAGCAGCGAGCCTTGCTTGGATAAATTTAGTAGTTGGTGAGATGGTTGGAGCTCAAAGCGGGCTAGGATATCTCATAATAGACGCTAGAAACCAGCTTAGGATAGATAGCGTAATGGCGGTGATTTTTGTGATCGGCGTGATAGGCATCGTGATAAATTTCATCTTTTCGCTCATTGAAAGATACGCAGGAGAAAGGCTTGGACGATGATAAAGATAAAAAATTTAACCAAATCTTTTGGGGACGCCAAAATTTTAAAAGGGATAAATTTAGAGATAAAGCAGAATGAATTTTGCGTTTTGCTTGGCGGCAGTGGCTCTGGCAAGACGACACTTTTAAACATCCTAAGTGGCACGAGCGAGCTTAGTAGCGGTGAAATTTCAATGCAAAATAAAATTTATACAAAGAAAATTTCACTAGACAAATCGCGCCAGATCATCACTCAGACCTACTCGCTAATGCCATGGCTAAGCGCAAAAGACAACATCAAATTTGCCCTAAAATGCTCTGGCATAAAGGATAAATTTGAACAAGAAAAGAGAGCTAGCAAATTTCTGGAGCTTGTTAGCCTTTCTCACAAGGCCGAGCTCTTCCCGCACTCGCTAAGTGGCGGTCAAAAGCAGCGTGTCGCCATCGCAAGGGCACTTAGCTTAAGCCCTGAGGTGCTCTTTTTAGACGAGCCATTTTCTGCGCTTGATCCAATAACAAGGACAAATTTACAAAAAAGCTTAAAGCAGATGTCAAAGACTCAAACCACTATCTTTGTCACGCATGATATCGATGAGGCGCTATTTTTGGCTGATAAGATCGTGATCTTACACGATGGTGTGATCATAAAAGAGATAATCAATCCAAATTTTGGCGTGCATGATCTAAAGTATTTTGAGCTAAAAGCTAAGATTTTTGATCTCATAAATGGCGAAGATAACGAGGTTGAATACGCTATTTAATAAATTTTAAATATATTTTTAAATTTTAAGCTAGTATTAACTTTAGCGTGAAATTTATGTTATAAAGATTTACTACAATTACACACAAAGCAAATCATTTTTGTTATTCCTTTTACTGATTGAAGCCTTGGTTTAGCCAAGGCTTTTTCTAAATTTTATAAGTTTTACGAGTAAGATTTATAAAATTTATCTAAAGGAGATGTTATGAGAAAGACTTTGAGTTGTGTTGCATTAGCCTCTGTGCTTTGTTCGAGCGCTTTTGCGATAGGCGGTCCAAGCGGGGCTAAACTTGACTACGCTATCACTGGAGCTATCGGCGAAGTAGTGGTAAATCCATACGACACAGCGCCTCTTACTGCAGTCATCAAAAATGGTGGCTATACACTAAGCAACGCTAAGGTCACTATCGTGCCAAAACAAGGTGGTCAAACTATAAGCTACAAAGTGGCTGACAAGCATCTTCGCACACATGGCGGCATCCCAGTTTTTGGTATGTACCCTGACTATCAAAACACCGTTGAGGTCGAGTACGACAAGAGCTACAAGGGCAAGACTGAGCATATAAAAGAGAGCTATAAAATTTATGCCCCAGCTATCTATCTAGAGAGCGCTGGCACGCCAAATCAAAAGGGCGCGCTATTTGACAAGATCGAGGTTACCAAGCCTGCGAGCGCTAAATTTGCAAACCGCCTCTACTATGTAAATAACTTTGTCAATAAAACAGGCAAGGGCACAAAAGTCGTTTGGAACAACCCAGCTGGCGGTGCGATCGAGTGGAACTACAGCCCAAATAACTTCATCCTTGATACAAAAGGCGAGGTTAGATGGTACCTTGAGCCAAGTAAAATTTACGACCTAAAACAGCCATTTCACGCTGGCGTTATGATGGGCTTTAAGCAAAATGACGACGGCGCTATGACTTGGGGATATGGCCAAAGATACGCAAAATACGACATCATGGGTAGAGAAATTTTCAACCGCGAGCTACCAGCTAGCTACAACGACTTCTCTCACTCAATGGACGTAGCACAAAACGGACACTACTTCTTGCGCGTAGCAAATGCCGACTATAAAAGGGCTGATGGCAAAAACGTAAGAACAGTGCGCGACGTCATTGTTGAGCTTGACCGCGACGGCAACGTAGTTGATGACTTTAGACTATATGAAATCCTAGATCCTTACCGCGACATCGTGCTAAAAACGCTCGATCAAGGCGCAGTTTGCTTAAACATAGACGCTAAAAAAGCAGGTCACACAGCAAGCTCTGATGAACTTCAGTCTATGGATACGCACGATCAGTGGGGCGACATAGTTGGCGCTGGTCCCGGACGTAACTGGGCGCACGTAAATAGCGTGGATTATGACCCAAGCGATGATAGTATCATCATCTCAAGCCGCCACCAAGACGCAGTTATAAAGATCGGCCGTGACAAACAAGTAAAATGGATCATGGGCGCTCACAAGGGCTGGAGCGATAAATTTAAAGATAAGCTTCTTCAGCCAGTTGATAGCAAAGGCAACAAGATCGTCTGCGAAGATGAGTACTCAAAATGCCCAGGATACGATAGCGACAAAGGTGGCTTTGACTGGCAATGGACGCAACATACGGCATTTAGGATAGATAGCAAGTCTAAAAAAGGCGAAATTTATCTAAGTGTCTTTGACAACGGCGACACAAGAGGCATGGAGCAACCAGCCATCGCTGGCATGAAGTACTCTCGTGCGGTCGTTTATAAGATCGATGAGAACAAAAAGACCATTGAGCAGATCTGGGAGTACGGCAAAGAGCGCGGTAAAGAGTGGTATAGCTCAGTTACAAGCCTTACGCAGTATCAAGATGACCTTGATAGTATTATGGTCTACTCAGCCGTTGCTGGCATGCAGTTTGACATCGCAAAAGGTCGCCCAGTAGGACTTCCTAGCCCACACATCGATGAGTTTGAGTGGGGCGCAAAAGAGCCTAGCATCGAGATAAAGATGACAAATGCAATGGGCTATCAGGCATTTCCATTTAGCTTGCAAAAAGCTTTTGAAAAGTAAATTTTATCCTCCTTTGCTTCGGCAAGGGAGGCTTTTAGTTTTGTTTGATTTTAAAATTTAGTTGGTATTTTGCTCTCTTAAAACAACCTTTGCATTTTTCTCTCTTTTACAAAACTCTAAAAAATTTAATCCATTTTTTGTATCGTCATTTAGTCCGATGCAGCCAAAACCTCTCTCATCATGTGGATAAAGCGCTAAATTTAGGCTTGGAAAGATAAAAAAGCACCACTCGTTTAAGGAGTATGTATAAAGCATGAGTAGTTTAGCTAGATCTTTGATCTCATTGAATTTTAAAGCATCTATCCTAAGGCAGATGGCAGGCAGCAAAATTTCACTATTTAAACCAAGATCAAAGTACTCATTTGGCTCTTGCAAGTTTAAATTTATCGTGAAAAGGTTTTACTTCAAGCGCTTCATCGCTCAAGCTAGTATCATCGTAGTTTAAGGCACTTTAGAATGGCTAAAGGAGTTAAAAATTTATATCGCTAAGCTTTAGAGCATTATTTATTAAGCTTAAGAATTTAACGATCTGGTCTTTGCAAATCCTATAAACTCAAAGCCTCTCGCATAGAAGCTTCTATCCTTTTCTCATCAAGATTGCTGTTATAAAATAAATTTAACGCTAAAACAGCTTGATATAATAGCATATCAGCTCCATCTTTGCATGCTAAATTTTGCCTTTTTGCCTCTTTTAAAAATGGCGTCTCTTTGCCGTATATCACATCAAATGCAAATTTAGCGCTTTTTAAAATGCCATCTAAAATCTCTTTTGGTGCTGGTAAAAGATCGTCTTTTAGCCCTGCTGAGGTCGAATTTACCACTAGATCAAATTTGTGCTCTTTATAGTCATCCCAGCTAAAGCACTCGTATTGATCTTTAAATTTATCAAGTCTTGCCTTGCTTCTATTTAGTATGCAAACATCTATGTTTCGCGATTTAAGTGCATAGGCTAGGGCGTTTGCAGTGCCTCCAGCTCCAAGGATGATGGCGCTTTTTGCCTCTTTGAAATTTGATATCGCTTTTAAAAAACCAGGTGCGTCAGTGTTATAAGCGTAAATTTTCTCATTTTTTAGCACCAAAGTGTTTGCAGAGCCTATTTTACGTGCTGCTTCTGAGGCCTCATCGGCTAAATTTAGAGCAAATTCTTTATGCGGGAGCGTGACATTTGCGCCGTTTAGTTTTAGGGATTTAAATTTATTGATTAGCTCATTGCCATCTTTTAGCAAAACCCTAGTATATAGGGCATCAAGAGCTAGATCGGCAATGGCTTTGTTGTGTAGTCTTGGAGATACCGAGTGAGCTATCGGATCTCCAAAAACTGCGAAGATTTTCATTTTGCTCTAAAGACAAAAGCGTCTTTATTGACATCTTTTCTTATGTCATTTACAGCTTTTTGTAGCCCTTTTTCATCAAATGGACCAACTAAAATTTTAGTTAGCTCGCCAGCTTTTATGGTCTTGTAGCTATATCCTTTGGCTGCTATTTTTTTCATATAGTCGGCATTTGGGTTAAATTTGCTAGTTGCAAATACTTGAACATAAGAGCCTTTTGCGATGCTCTCAGCTTTTGCAGGAGCTTCTACTTTTTTCTCGGCTTTTTCTGCTTTTGCAGGAGTTTCAGCTTTTTTCTCTACTTTTGTTTCAGGTTTTTTCTCAGCTTTTGCTTCAGCCTTTTTCTCAGCTTTTGCCTCAGTTTTAGCTGGCTTTGCTTCTACTTTTTTCTCGGCTTTTGCTTCGCTTTTTGTTTCAGCTTTTTTAGCTGGAGTTTCTACTTTTGTCTCAGCTTTTTTAGGTGCTTCAGCTGGATGCTCGACAGCTTTTACTACCTCTTTTGGCTCTTCAGTTTTAGGAGCTGATTTTGCACCTTCTTTATCTTTTAGCTTTTTGATCATATCTTCAAAATCATCTTGTTGCTTATTTTCAGGCACGATAGGCACTTGCTCGAAAAGCTGAGTATCGCCTTTTTTAACATCTGAATTTGTATCTTGTGCAGGCACCTGTGTATCGACTGGCTGCTCTGCTGGCACTGGAGGCAGAACTAGTCTTGAGTCAGCTTCGTTTTGTGCTTGTGTTGAGTCGCCTGAGTTTATAAGCTTCATGGCTACGATGATGATTAAAAATAGTATAACAAGAGCTGCTATAAACATAAGAAGTTTCTTTAGTTTAGCACCCTTTGCCTCATCATCCTTTTCTAAAAGTATATCTTTTAACTCTTCGTTTTCCATTATCTCTCCTTACATATATTTTGACCAACTTGCCCCGCGCTCTTTTTGATAGAGGTTATATGGCAAAGTTAGGATGTTAAATTCTTTTGGCATATCTTGATTTGGGAACATTCTCCACTCTTTGGCTAACTTTTGTGAAAGCTTTGCGCTTAGCATATTTGCAAGCGTGCAAGCTTCATTTAGCGTAGTGTGACCTTTATGCACATAAAGGTGCAAATGTCCTGGCGTCTTGGTCTCGTAGGCTGTGAAATTTATAAAGCCTTCTTCTCTTAAAAGAAGCTGCGCTCTATGCCAAAACCTATCTGGAGTTCTGCCATTGTAGTCAAAGACTATGTTTTCGACCTTGTCACTTGCATTGATTAGCGAGTGGGCGATTATAGCTTTGCCCTCTTCATGCTCTTTCATGACACTATAAGTTAGTGGTTCGTTGATCTTTTCAAATTTATCAAAGAAAATTTTGCCCTTGTACTCTATCTTATTGACGATCGTGTCACGTTTGATGTAGTAGTGGGTCGTTATTATCTTTATAAGAGATGTATCAATACTTTGCATCAAAATGTCGCTTTATCATAGATTATAAATTTATGAGCTAGCTCTTTTAACTCGCCCTTGATCTTCTCTTGCAAAGATGCGTTGTTGATGTCGCTTAGCACGTCAGCGATCTTGTTTGCTATTAGCTCAAATTCAGCCTCTTTCATACCACGAGCCGTAAGAGCTGGGCTACCTACACGTATGCCGCTTGTGATAAACGGACTTCTTGTCTCGCCTGGGACAGTATTTTTATTTACTGTTATGCCAGCATTTCCTAGTGCGATGTCAGCGTCTTTTCCGCTAAATTCGCGGTTTAGAAAGCTCATTAGGATTAGGTGGTTATCAGTGCCGCCACTTACTAGCTCAAAGCCTCTATTTATTAGCACTTCGCCAAGTTTTTTAGCGTTTGCTTTTACTTGTTTAGCATAAATTTTCCACTCAGGGCTAAGGTTGTGCTTAAAGCCAACTGCCTTTGCAGCGATGACATGAACTAGTGGTCCGCCCTGGATGCCTGGGAAGATAGAAGAGTTTATCTTTTTAGCGTACTCTTCGTTGTTTGTCATTATGATGCCGCCTCTTGGGCCTCTTAGAGTTTTATGCGTAGTTGAGCTTACGACATCGCAGTGTGGGAAAGGACTTTGATGTTCACCGGCTACTACAAGGCCAGCGATGTGAGCTACGTCTGCAAAGAGTATCGCACCAACTGCGTCAGCTATCTCTCTAAATTTCTTAAACTCGATCTCCCTTGTGTATGCGCTCGCACCACAAACGATCATTTTTGGTTTTACTATCTTTGCGATATCCATAACCCTATCGTAGTTTATGCGACCATCAAGCTCTACGCCATAAAAGAAGCTCTCATACATCTTGCCAGAGCTGCTTACCTTTGCGCCGTGAGTTAGGTGTCCGCCATGGCTTAGATCCATGCCTAAAATTTTATCGCCCGGGTTAAGCAAAGCTCCGTAAACACCTTGGTTTGCCTGAGAGCCTGAGTTTGGCTGAACGTTTGCAAATTCACATCCAAAGAGCTCTTTACATCTATCGATAGCGATCTGCTCGATCTCATCGACAAATTCGCAGCCACCATAATATCTCTTGCCAGGGTAGCCTTCGGCGTATTTGTTTGTTAGGATTGAGCCCATCACCTCCATGACTTCTGGATATGTGAAATTTTCGCTAGCGATCATCTCAAGGTGATCACACTGGCGTTTTAACTCTAAATTTACTAGGTCGTAAATATCTTTATCGTAGCTTTGCAAACTCATTTTTCGTTCTCCTTTGTCTCAGTTTTTAGTGGCCTCATCGCTGGGAAGAGGACAACGTCGCGTATTGATTTTTTATCTGTTAAAAGCATGACAAGTCTGTCGATGCCTATGCCTTCGCCTGCAACTGGTGGCATGCCGTATCCTAGGGCTTTTACATAGTCCTCGTCCATCTCATGTGCCTCATCATCGCCTGCGTTTTTAGCGTCGATTTGAGCCTTAAAGCGGTTGTATTGATCGATTGGATCATTTAGCTCGTTAAAGCCATTCGCTAGCTCTCTACCAGCGATAAATAGCTCAAATCTCTCTGCCACATCAGGATTTGTGTCACTTCTTCTTGAAAGCGGGCTAATAGAGATCGGATAGTCGATGACAAAAGTTGGATGGATGAGCTTACTCTCTACGTAGTTGTCAAAGAGTTCAGCCTGCAAGTGACCAAGGTCAAGTTTCTCGTTTGCCTCAAAGCCATCAGCTCTTAGTTTTGTTAAAATTTTAGCCTTGTCGCTTACGACATCTTCGGCAAGTCCGCCTATCTCAACTAAGGCTTTTTTATAGCTTATGCGTTTAAATGGCTTACTAAAATCAATCTCCATGCCGTCAAAATTTATCACTTTCTCCATGCCAAGTTTTTCTAAAATGACATTAAATAGATCCTCTGTGATACCCATTAGATCGTGGTAGTTGTGATATGCCCAGTAAAACTCGATACTTGTAAATTCAGGGTTGTGGGTTAGGTCCATACCCTCGTTTCTGAAGTTTCTATTCATCTCATAAACAGCCTCAAAGCCACCAACTACAAGACGTTTTAGATATAGCTCTGGAGCGATTCTTAGGTATCTCTCAACTCCAAGAGCGTTGTGAAATGTCACAAATGGTTTTGCATTTGCGCCGCCAGCTATTGGGTGAAGCATCGGAGTTTCAACCTCTAAAAAGCCCTTTTCTTCAAAAAATCTTCTAATCGTGCTTATAATCACCGAGCGCTTTTTAAAGTCAGCCCTAACTTCAGGGTTCATTATCATATCAAGGTATCTTTGACGGTATCTTGTCTCAACATCAACTAGCCCATGGTACTTCTCTGGAAGCGGACTTATTGACTTTGTAGCTAAGCTAAGCTCATTTACATGCATTGAAAATTCGCCAGTTTTTGTTATAAAAGCGTAGCCTCTAACATAGACGATATCGCCTATTTCTACATATTTCTTAACGATTTTAAACCACTCTGGATCAAGCGTCTTATTGCTAAAGTAAATTTGTAAATTTCCATTTTCGTCTTCGATGTTTGCAAAGACCGCTTTACCAGCGTCACGGATCAGCTTTATCCTACCAGCAAGGCCTACTAACTGCCCCTCTGCTTTTTTCTCTTCTGTATCTTTTATATAGTTAAATTTAAGTCTAAATTTAGAGATATTCATATCTCTTCTAAGAAAATGTGGATATGGATTTATGCCTAAATTTCTAAGCTCATCTATGCTTTCTAATCTTTGAATTTCATGTTGGTTGTCAAATATCACCTTACTTTCCCTTTATATTATTTTTTGAACACTTTTCGCAAATTCCATAAAGCTGCATCATGTGACCAGTTAGTTTAAAGCCATGCTCTTTTGCGATGCTGATTTGCCTTTTTTCTATCATAGGATCTTCAAATTCTATGATAAGACCACACTTTCTACATATCATATGGTCATGGTGTGGCTTTGTGGCAAGCTCAAATTTCTTGCCTTGTGAACCAAAGCTGATTGATGTTACCATCTCTGATTCTTCTAGTAAATTTAGCGTTCTATAAACAGTTGCGATGCCGATATTTAGCTCAGGGTAGGTCTCTTTTATAAAAAGATATAGCCTCTCTGGCGTAAAGTGTTCGTCGTTGTTATAAAGCGTTTTTAGCAAAATTTCACGCTGTTTTGTATATTTTAAACCATTGTCGCGAAGAACTCTTTTAAATTTCTCAAGTAAGGCATCATATTCTAAATTTTCTATCATTTTTCTTCCCCTTTAGTGACGTTTGTGTCGGTGTTTGTGCTTGCATTTGCATCCATTGATATGAATGCATCACTCTTGTTTGTATCCTTTGGTCTTACTACCATTTCGTCTAGTTCATTTTTGATGTTTTTCACATCGATATTTGTTATCCATCTACCAGTTTCAAGTAGGAGCGGATAGACTTTGCTATTTGTGAAGTATGGCTCGATCATTTTATTTAGTGAAGTGCCTGCCATTACAGCGACGACTGCTGAAAATGTGAGGAAAATTTTGCCACTTCCCATGATAAATCCACCAAGCCTGTCTAAAAAGCCAAGTCCGCTTACTGAAACTATCTTTGATAAAAATTTGCCAACTAGCAGACAAATGAGCCAAAAAACTAGCCAAAGTCCGATAAATGCGACAAATTGTAAAAATGAAGCATTTTCAAATTTATATATATTTTTACTTATAAAACCCTCAGCCACATCTGAAAACCTACTAGCGACAACTAAACCGCCGATAAGTCCGATGAGCCCAAAAGTCTCTTTTATGAGGCCATTTATTATGCCCTTTACGCCCAGCATCAAGACAAGGGCGATAATGATAATGTCAAACCAAGTTACTAAATCCATCATACAGTTCCTATTAAATTTTGAAGTTCTTGCTGGCTAGTCGAGTAGGCTAGCGCATTTTCTTTTGTGATCTTTTCCTCTTTTAGCGCTTTCATCAGGGCTTGAGTCTGCGTGCTCATGCCAGTTTGTTGCTGATTTAGTTGCATTTGAGAGTAAATTTGATGCACTTTGTTTTCGCGTATCAAGTTTGATATCGCCATATTATTTATCAAAATTTCATGCACAGCGCACCTTCCGCCGCCTATTTTTGGTATCAGACTTTGTGAGATGACAGCAGTTAGCGAAACGCTAAGCATATTTCTTACTTGAAGCTGCTCGCTTCCATCGAAGCTATCAACGATCCTATTTATAGTTTGTATGGCTGAGTTTGTGTGAAGAGTGCCAAAGACTAGGTGTCCAGTCTCAGCTGCTGTAATAGCCGTAGAGATCGTCTCTCTATCCCTCATCTCGCCCACAAGTATGATATCTGGGTCCTCACGAAGTGCAAATTTTAGCGCCTTTGAGTAAGAGTGTGTGTCGGTGCCGATATTTCTATGTGAAAATAGGGCTTTTTTGTTGTTATGCACAAACTCGACTGGGTCTTCAACGGTGATGATGTGCTTTCTATAATTTAAATTTATCTCATTAAGCATCGCAGCAAGCGTCGTTGATTTACCGCTACCTGTTGGTCCAGTAACCAGAATAAGGCCTTTTTCTCGTTTGATGATATATTTGAAAATTTGTGGTGCATTTAGATCATCAAGCGAAGGGATGTCAATAGGTATGATACGAAAAGCTGCGGCTAGATCGCCATTCATCGTGTAGTAGTAGTTGCCGCGAAAGCGACCGATATTTGGAAGCTCTATGGCAAAGTCAAGCTCTTTATTGTTTTCAAGCTCGCTTTTTTGGGCATCTGTGATCAGAGCGTAGCATAAATTTTCTATATCTTTGCCGCTTAGCACGCCAAATTCAAGCGGTCTTAAAGTGCCATCTATCCTTATTTGAGGCTCAGACCTTGAGACTAGGTGAAGGTCACTGGCTTTATTAAAAACAACGGTTTTTAAAAGCGTTTGAATGTCGCCTGAGAGATTGCTCTCTGATGCTTTGGCTTGAGAGTCCGAGCTTTGCGCTCTTAGTTGTTCGATTAGATCCATATTTTTACTCTATGATCTTTGGCACGGCAAAAAAGTGTCCTTCGCGTGAAGGGGCATGCTTTAAAATTTCATCGACAACCTCACTTAAATGTGGCTCATCTTCTCTTAATGGAGTGCCGCCTTTTATAGAGCTAACTACAGCCTCATCGCTGCTTAGATCAAGCTCGTTTAAAACATCGACAAAAGATACGATTTCACTTAATTGCTTCTTGATCTCTTCTCTTTTTTCATCATTAATTTGTAATGCTGAGAGTTTTTCTAGTTTATTTAAGAGAGTGTCGTCTATTTGCATTATTAAGCAACCTTTTAATTGATTTTGAGGCATTATATCACATTCAAGCTTTAATTTTGGGCTACTTTTAATTTAATTATGCTAAAATCTGCAAATTAAAATTTTTCAAAAGCAAGGAAAAACGTTGGCTATAAAAGAAGACTTAACCGAGATAAAAAAAGAGATCGACGCCCAAGAGCAGTTTCTTGAGAGTATGATCAAGGGAGAGCGTTTTTTTAGGAAATACAAAACTTTGCTGATCGTGCTATGCGTGGCAGCTATCGTCGCACTCATCGGATTTTACGCTAGTAAGGTTTTAAACGACAACAGAGTTGAGGAGGCAAATTTAGCCTATTCAAAGCTTATCTTAAATCCAAATGACGCAAGCGCTTTAAATGTTTTAAAGGATAAAGAGCCAAACATGTATGCGCTTTTCTCGCTTGGGCAAATGCTTGATAAAAACGATACGAAAGGCATCAGTGAGCTTGCAAATTTAAAAGTAAATCCGATCGTAAAAGATATCATCCTTTCACAAACTGGCGATACAAATACTCAAATTTTAAGCGAATATAACGCACTTTTAAAAGGTTTTGAGCTTTTAAAACAAAATAAAATCAAAGAGGCAAATGTAGAATTTGACAAGATCGCACTTGACTCACAACTTCAAACTTTAGTTAAAAATTTAAAACACTATCAGGGAATAAAATAATGAAAAAACTTACACTATTCTTGGCCTTTGCCTTGGCTTTAGTTCTAAGCGGATGCGGCACAAAAAGACAATATTTTGAGCCTGCGCAAACTTCTGGTGAGATATCTTTGTCAAAAGATCTTCCTTCTTACATAAAATCAGCAAATGCAAATGGCGCAACGCTTGATAATGGCAACATCGTCACTAAAAATGGGCTAAATAAAAGCATTACTTTGCCTGAAAATTTCAACTTCTTAAATGAAAATAACGGCTTTGTCATCTCAGCTAGCATAAATGGCGATCTCAACGTGACTGATCCTAGCGGCCACAGCGTCTATAGTGGTAAATTCCCAACTGCGATCGTAGCAGCCTCACTTGATCAAAACCAACTTGCAGCCATCAGCGCATCAAACCACATCTATCTAATCGATATAAGCACTGCTACTACGCTAATGGAGTATAGCTCTTCTGACATCGCTGCGGTTGATTCAAGAGTTGTGGCACCTTACTTTATGAGCTCACTCATCGTATATCCAGCACTTGACGGCAAAATTTACATCGTGCAAAAAGATACTGGTAGAATTTTACGTGACGTTGTCGTAAGCTCTGAAAATTTCTTTAACAACATCATATTTTTAGGCGTTGAGGGCGACAACCTAATCGCTGCAACAGCAAAAAAAGTGATCGTCATAAACCCAAGCCAAACAGTATATTATGACGGCGAGATCAAAGACGTGCTAGTTCATAACGATGAAATTTACATCTTTAAAAAAGATGGCACGATAGTAAGAACAGACCTTATGCTAAAAGAGCAAAATAAGGTAAATTTCAAATTTGCTATCTTCTCAGCTGCAACTATCATAAATAATAAACTCTACGTTATCGAAAAAACAGGCTACGTTATAAAGACAAATTTAGACCTTAGTGGAGCTGAAATTTATGAGTTTAGCGACGAGATAAAAGATAAAAGCTTCATGGGAAATGGCGCATTTTACTACGATAACGAGTATGTTAATCTAGGACAATGAACCAAAAAATTTGGGAGCTTTTTGAAGCTAAAAAGATCTTGCTAAGAGATCTAAAAAGGCTTGATCTTAGCGAATTTACCAAGAAACGCTCGCTTGAGGCGTTTTTTGGTGTCGATACAAAAAATTTCTACGAGATCGTTTTTTTAAGAAGCGCAAAGAGTAGGCTTTTGGTTAAAGAGGCCGGCGAGATAAATGAAATTTGTGCTAAATTTGAAGAGAAATTTCAAACCAAGATCAAAAAACGAGTTATTTTCTACAACTCACAAATTTGTTCAAAGTCCCTAAAATACTTCAAAGAGCAAGGTTGGAGCTGCTATGATTTTGTGTGATATCGGCAACACCAACGCCTCTTTTCTGCAAAATGGCAAGATCACACATATAAAAGTTAGCGAATTTAAAAACTACAAGCCAGACGAAAAGGTCTATTTTATCTGCGTAAATGAAGAAATTTTGCGCATGATAGATAAGGACGAAATGTTTGTAAATTTAGAGCCACACTTTGAGATCGACACGATATATCAGGGTCTTGGCGTAGATAGAAAAGCGGGTTGTTATATGATAAAAGATGGCATTATAGTAGATGCTGGAAGTGCTATAACCGTTGATATAATGGCAAACTCACTTCATCTTGGCGGCTACATCTTGCCAGGTATCGCAAGTATGTTAAATGCCTATAAAAGTATCTCGCCACGCCTTGATGTGACGCTAAATTCGCAAATCGACATCGATGCGTTGCCTCAAAAGACGAGCGACGCTGTGAGTTACGGCATCATAAAGCCCATTATCACGCTTATCTCAAAGCTAGCAGGCAGCAAAAAAGTCTATTTTACAGGCGGAGACGGCGACTTTTTATCTAAATTTTTTAAAAATGCCATTTGCGATAAGATGCTGATCTTTCGTGCCATGCAAAAAATAATCGATGAGAAAAAGGAAATTTTAAAATGATAACAGTAGCCTTGCCAAAGGGTAGGATCGCGGAAGATACACTTGAGATTTTTAGAAAGATTTTTGGTTCGAGTTTTATGTTTGAGGATAGAAAGCTCATCCTTGAAGAGGGAAATTTTAGGTTTTTAATGGTTCGCAACCAAGATATACCAACATACGTCACCGAAGGTGCTGCAGATATCGGTGTAGTTGGCCTTGACGTGCTTGAAGAGCACAAGCCAAATGTGGTTAGACTACTTGATCTGCAAATAGGCAAGTGCAAGGTCTGTATCGGCATAAAAAACGAAGATGAGCTTGATTTTTCAAGGTCTGAGCTAAAGATCGCTACTAAGATGCCAAATATCACGAGAAACTACTTTGCAAAGCTTGCTGTTGGCGTGAAGATCATAAAGCTTTATGGCTCGATCGAGCTAGCGCCGCTTGTCGGGCTAAGCGATGCGATCGTCGATGTGGTCGAGACTGGCTCAACCATGAAGCAAAATGGGCTAAAAGTAGCTGGTGATATCATGCAAAGCTCAGCCTATCTGATCGCAAATAAAAATAGCTTCATCATCAAAAAAGATGAAATTTTGGAGCTTTATCAAAAGATAAAAGACGAAATTTCAAAGTAAAATTTTAAAAATTTAAATAGTACAAACAAATGGAAAAATGGTTAAGGTAAAACACTGTTGTACGCAAATGAAAAAGGCAATTAAATTAAATTGCGAGACTCATAAAAATATTTATGATTGTCCAGATGTACTTATCTCGTACTATCCAAAATTTGATGAATACGGAATTATAATTCACGATGGTGGAACAAGTAGTGTTTCAATCAAATTTTGCCCTTTTTGTGGCACAAAACTGCCAAGTTCAAAACGAGATAAATGGTTTGACAAAATGGAAAAATTAGGAATAGATATTGATAGCGATGAAATTCCTAAAGTATATTTAAGCTATGGTTGGTGGTTGAGAAAATGATTTAAATTATTTTTGAATTTTTCAATCAACATAAAAACTAGTTGTTATCAATTTTAAACAACTATCTCATAAAAATCTCTGGAAATTTCTACTAACTAGATGTAATTGCAACAGAAAATGTTTAATATCTTCTTTGTCGCTCATAAGGGGGCGTGTTTTGTTAGCCTTTTTAAGGCTAAGTAGGTATAGCTTTCTATTAGAAATTTTAAATTTTTTAAAATTTACTAGCCAAATTTGATCCCAAAAAGCAAATTTAAATTTGAAGCAGTTAAATTTTACAGGCAAAAACTATCAAATTTAGAAAAACAATAATTGTTTTTTGTGTTTTAGTGACAAGCTAAATTTAAATTTCTAGCTTTTCTAGTTAGCAAAATTCAGCCTAAATTTTCCCACCAAACATCTCATACATCGCCTTTTCCTCGCCCCAAAGCTCGCGGTGCTTTTTGATAGATGATTTGATAGCGTTTATGAGATAGAGCACGTCCTCTTTTGTGTGCGTGTAGTGCAGGCTAACTCTTACAAAACCTGGCTTTTTCTCTAAGATTTTATTCTCCTTAAGTCCAAGCAGATCAAAAGCATAAGGCCCAGCGCACATCACGCCAGCGCGGCTTTGTATGCCGTGGTTGTTGCTAAGTGTTGCAGCAAAGTCATAAGGCGAAATGTCGCGCACATTAAATGAAAAAATAGGCAGTTTTTCTGCATTTTTAGGGCCATAAATGGTGATATCTTCGATGCTACTAAGCTCTTTTTCAAAGAAATTTGCTAGCTCATATTCGCGTGCTTTGATATTTTCTACTCCGACACTCGCTTGCAAGTTGTAGGCTAGACTTGCTCGCACTAGCCCCAAGATAGAGGGCGTGCCAGCCTCTTCAAGCTGCTCGGCATTTTTTATAAAAAGGTGCTTTGATGGCGTCGCAAGTGCGATGGTGCCACCACCTGCGAAGCTTGGTATGTCGCTTGTATAAAGCTCTTTTTTGATCGCTAAAAGCCCACAACTCCCAACTCCGCCAAGTAGCTTGTGAGGCGAAAAAAAGGCTGCGTCAAAGTATGCAGCGTCTAAAATTTCATGCGAGCTGGTTGCCGCGCAGTCAAATGCCACCACTCCGCCAAATTTTTTAACGAGCGAGTAAATTCTCTTGTAGTCGGTTTTCACGCCTGTGACGTTTGAGGCGGCGCTAAAGCAGGCGATGATCTTTCTTTTTGCGTTTAGTTTTAGCGTCCTCTCAAGTATCACGTAGTCTATCTCGCCATTTTCATCAAGCAAGGTGCGCTCGCAGTCGCAAAGTCCCTCGCGGAAGCTGATCTCATTTGAGTGGTGCTCATACGGGCCAACAAGCACGAGTGGTAAATTTACGCTTCTTAAATTTGCTTCGCCGATCAAGGCTCTTGTCGTTGGCGGCAGATAAATTCCCATTATCTCCTGAAATTTCTTTATCGCAGCCGTTGCGCCTTGTCCTGTTGCGATGAGATAAAAGCTCTCATCAAGCCCCAAAAGCTCCTTTAACTCAGCCCTTGCGTTTTCGTAGCGTTTTTGCGTTAGCACAGCGCTTGAGCTGCTGTCTGAGTGAGTGTTTGCGTAGGTTTTTAAAAATTTAAAAATTTCATCTTCGATAGGCGCATAGGCAAGGCCTGAGGCCGTGTAGTCAAAATAGTAAATTCCATCTTTTAAAATGATATTTTTTCTTACTTCATCTATAGTTGGCACGATTTTCCCTTTGGCTAAAAGCGCGATTATAATGAAATTTTGTATAAAGTGAGGTTACAAGCGGGCAGAGCGCCCACTCGCATGATTATTTGTTTAAGAAGTTTTTTTCTAACCACTCGTTAGCTTTTGCTTCACTCTCAAATCTTTGGCTCTTAGCAACTTGGTTTGCACCCTCATAGAAACGGATACGAATGCCGTCTTGAACGCTATCGATCTTGATTCTAGTGATCTTATCTTTGTTTAGATAAGTCCTGTCGTTTAGTTTTACATACATGTTTTCTCCTTTAAAAATTTGGTTTATTTTTTATCGTTTTTCTTTTCGTCTTGTTTTAAAAATAACTCTTTAAAGCGCTTATTTGCATAGTCTTCGATGTCGTTTTGAAGCTGTTTATAAGCGTTTATGAGCTCATAAGCTCTATCATTTAGCGTAGTGCCAGCGCTATCTCCGCCGCCTTGCTTGGTCGTAAAGAGATCTTCTTTTAAATTTTTTTGCAAAATTTGTAGGTGCGACCAGCATTTTTTATAGTTCATGCCTAAAATTTCAGCTGCCTTTGATATCGAGCCAACCTCGGCTATAACGTCTAAAACTTCGGTTTTACCCTTGCCAAATATAAGCTCGCCCTCGTCGTTTTCTATCCAAGTCTTTGTCTTTACTCTCATCTTTTTGCCTTTCTTTTCCTTAAAACAGCCTAGCTGACAGTACTTCACGTCAAAGCCGTAGTCTCTAAGCGTCGAGCGCATGGTCTTTAGGCCACCGCTAGCTGCCGCCATATCCCTTGCATCTTTGCAAAAAACTCTGCCCTTTTCGTCGCTCACTTCTTTTAGTTTTAGTGACAATGTAAATTTACCGCGGTCTTTATCTAAGCCACCAAACTGCCCAAGCTCGCAGTTATCTATCTTGATGCCAAGTCTGGTTGCCTCATCGCTCACTTCGCCGACTTCTATGCCAAGCTTGTTTGCGATCTTAAAAGCCGTGCCGCAGTCAAGTTTGCCGCTTTTATTTAGCGTTTGTTTTATTAGCTCTTCTAAATTTTTACTCATAAATTCTCTCTTCGCCGCTATAAACGTTGATATTTTCGCCCCTTGCAAAGCCGCAAAGCGTGAGCTCAAATTTACGAGCGATCACCACGCCAAGGCTAGTCGGTGCTGTCCTTGAGATAAGCGCTGGGATGCCGTGCATAACGGCCTTTGCAACCATCTCCGAACTAAGCCTGCCACTCACCATCAAAAATGAATTTGCTAAGTTAGCTCCGTCTAAAACAGCCTTGCCAACGGCTTTGTCGATCGTGTTGTGCTGAGCGATATCCTCGCCTATGTAAAATTTATCTTCACTCACAAAAAGCTTTGCCGTATGCACGCAGCCAGTCATCTCATAAAGCTCGCACTGCGTGTAAAACTCCTTCATTTGAGCAAGGATCATATCTTTGTTAAATTTAGCCCCGCTTTTTACGGCTCTTGCCGCCATCGCCTGTGGGTCGATATTTGCCGTTGAGCTTCTGCCACAGCCACTTATTATGACCTTTTCTTCGTCAAACTGCTCTAAGCGTTTTTCATTCACTTTGGCGCTTACATAGACGCTTAGCTCGTCGGTTGAGAGCCTAACTTCAGCTATGTCTTCTGACTTTGTGATGACATTTTCGCTGACCAAATAGCCCACAGCAAGCGCCTTTTGATCCGTTGGCGTTGCCATAACGGCACCAAATTTTTTGTCATTTATGTAAATTTCAAGCTTGATTTCACGCACCAAAATATCATCAACCTGCGCTTTTTGCTCGCCTTTATATTTGATGATCTGCGTTTTATAAATCGGTTCCATCTTGCTCCTTGAAGTTTTCACAAATGATAGCCCAAAAAGCTAAATTTAATTTTGGATTGTAGTAAAAATTTGCTTAAACAAAGCAAAAAGCTTAAACGCATTTTGATACGAAATAAACGCTATTATAATTAAAATTTGATATGCAAGATAGGCATATTTCTTAAAGTGTAAAATTAGAGAAAATAACAAATTTTATAGGTGCAAAAAGCACCTATAAATTTACGCTTTTAGTTTTAGTCTGTCGCCAGAGTAGTAAGCGATCTTCCAAACAGTAGTTTGTTTTAGGTCTTTTTCGCCATAACCTCTTGCAGTAACTCTGTCATTGTAGATTTTTTCTATCATATCTGACTCACCAACTAATAAAGCCTTTGTAGAGCACATCGCAGCACAAACTGGCACTTTGCCCTCAGAAATTCTATCTTGTCCATATACTTCGCGCTCTTCTTCGCTATTAGTTGGTAGCGGACCGCCTGCGCACATAGTGCATTTATCCATTACACCTCTTGCGCCAAACGCACCATCCTTAGGGAATTGCGGTGCGCCAAATGGGCAAGCATACAAGCAGTATCCACAGCCTATGCAGATATCTTTATCGTGAAGCACAATGCCATCAGCTCTGATGTAGAAACAATCAACTGGGCAAACAAGCGAACAAGGTGCATCTTCGCAGTGCATACATGCGATTGATGTTGAAATTTCTTTGCCAGGCATACCTTCATTTAGTGTGACGACGCGGCGTCTTCTAACGCCGATAGGCAACTCATGAGCTTCATCACATGCTACTGCGCAACCGTTGCAATCAATGCATCTATCTGTGTCGCAGTAAAATTTAAGTCTATTGTTATCGTTAAATGCGCTCATATTATGCCCTTTCTATGCGGCAAAGACCGCCTTTTGTTTCTGGAATTTGAGTGTTGATATCATATCCGTAGTTTGTTACGGTATTTGCGCTCTCGCCAACCGCAAATGGCAAAGTTCCTTCTGGGAAATTTCCAGTCATATCAACACCTTGCATATATCCAGCCCAGTGGAATGGCAAGAAGATCATATCAGGCTTGACCGATGGCACGATCCTTGCACGAACCTTGATCTTGGTACCCTCAGGTGAATGAACCCAAACAAAATCCCAATTTTTAATGCCATGTTTAGCCGCTAGCTCTGGGTGGATGTCAGCAAACATCTCAGGCGTAATGCGTGATAGATACTTACTAGCACGCGTCTCCATACCAGCACCGCTGAAATTTACGAGACGAGCTGTAATTAAGTTGATAGGGAATTCTTTTGAGAAGTCTTTACTTTGTTGCAAGCTTTCAAATTTAGTATCAACGCGGTATTGTTTTGCTTTATCTTTAAAGCTTGGATACTTCTTGGCTAGATCTGGTCTTGGTGAGTGGATCGGCTCTCTGTGTTGAGGGATCTGATCAGCAAATGTCCAAACGATAGTTCTAGCACGTGCATTGCCATATGGAGCGATGTTTTTCTCCAAGCATTTTGTTGCTATGATATTACTATCATCAGTTGACCAGCTAGCTCCGATTCTTGCTTTTTCATCATCAGTTAGTGTGATGCCTAAAATTTTCTCGATATTGTCTTTTTTGATCTCAGGATATCCACCATTTATAGATGAACCAACTGGCGCTGAGCCTTCAGCTGCTAGCTGGCTAACACCGTTGTGCTCTAAACCAAAGCGGTTTCTAAAGCCCATTCCACCTTCGCGAACTGATTTATGTGTATCATAAAGTATTGGGCTACCTGGGTGATTTTCTGTCCAGCATGGCCATGGAAGTCCGTAGTATTCGCCTTCAACAGGAGTGCCAGGCTTGCCAAGAGATGTTACTTCATCAAATTTATCCCAGTTCTCTTGGTGGCGTTTCAAGCGCTCAGGTGTCCAGCCAGTCATACCGATAGTTTTTATAATGTTTGCTATCTCGTGAGTAGCAGCTTCTGGCCACTCTATCTTACCATCAGCGCCCCTTATAGTGCGAGTTAGTTCGTCATAAAAGCCTATACGTTTAGCTAGTTCAAACAACAACTCATGATCTGGTATGCTCTCATAGAGTGGTTTGCACACTTGGCTTCTCCATTGACCACTTCTGTTTGTAGCTACGACTGTACCGCTACCCTCAAACTGCGTTGCAGCAGGAAGTAGATAAACATCATCTTTTTTATTTGTTATAACGGCAGCGTCATTTACAAACGGATCTACACAAACAAGTAACTCAAGTGCATCAAGACCTTCTTGAACCTTTGCTTGTTGCGCAGTAGATGTTATGCCGTTACCTATAACTACAAGAGCTTTTAGACTATCTCCTGCATTATCGATTGCATCATTACCATCTTTACCATTTAGCGTACCAGCCCACCAGCGTGCAAGTGAAAATCCTGGCTTAAACATCCACTCAGGCTTGATAAAATTCTTTTGCAACCACTCGAAATCAACCTTCCACATTTTTGCAAAATATTTCCAGCTTCCTTCATTTTTAGGGTAATAACCAGGTAGGTTATCTGGTAAATTTGCCATATCAGTTGCACCTTGAACGTTATCGTGGCCTCTTAGGATGTTACATCCGCCACCACTTACGCCCATGTTGCCAAGCACTAGTTGCAAGATCGGAGCTATACGAGTGTTTGAGCTACCTATTGTGTGCTGAGTTAGACCCATCGCCCAAACGACTGAGCCAGGGCGGTTTTTAGCATAGACTTCTGTGATCTCTTTAAGAGTTGCAGCTGGGACTCCAGTCACATCTTCAACGACTTCAGGTGTCCATTTTGCAGCTTCTTCACGAATCAGATCCATACCATAAACACGGTCATCAATAAATTTCTTATCTTCCCAGCCATTTTCGAAGATGAGATTCATCATGCCATATACAAAAGGTATATCCGTTCCTGGACGAATTTGTGCGAAATAATCAGCCTTTGCCGCTGTTCTTGTATATCTTGGATCGATTACTATTAGCTTAGCGCCATTATTCTCTTTTGCCTTTAAAAAGTGTCTAAAACCAACTGGGTGATTTACCGCTGGGTTTGATCCAATTATAAAGATAGACTTTGCGTTTTGGATATCTCCAAGGTGATTTGTCATAGCTCCATAACCCCAAGTATTCGCCACACCGGCGACTGTAGAGCTGTGTCAAAGACGTGCTTGGTGATCTAGGTTGTTTGTCCCAAACATCGCAACAAATTTGCTTATATAATAGCTTTGCTCGTTGCAGTCTTTTGCTGATCCTAAGAACATAACTTGCTCTGGGTTTTTCTCGCGGTAAGCTTTTAGTTTTGCACCGATCTCATCGAGCGCTTGCGTCATAGAGATGCGTTGCCACTTGCCACCAACTTTTTTCATCGGATATTTTACACGGCAGTGTGAGCGCACCATATCGATAACGTCTGCTCCTTTACAGCAGTGACCACCAGCACTTACTGGGTGATCTTGCGCTACTTCTTGACGCACCCAAACTCCATTTTCTACCTCAGCTAACACTCCACATCCTACAGAGCAAACCGTACAGACAGTTTTTACTATTTTTGAGTCTGGAAATGGGTTTGCCATCTCTTGTGCTGTCGCGCTTCTTGTGACATTGCTCGCTGCAAAGCCGGCCGCGCCACTAGCGCCTGCTAATGCAGCCATTTTTAAAAACGATCTACGGCCGATGTTGTTTGGCGTAGCGTTTAGTCTAGCTTCAGACATTTTCATCCTTTCTTAAATTTCTATCAAAATTTTATTTTGCTTGTTTGTAGTAAAGTTCCCAATTTTTGCTTCTTTTATAAAGCACTTCGGTCTTTTTACTTTTTCCTGATTTTAAATTCTCACCAGCATTTGCCACGACTGCGCCACTGGCAGCGACGGCTCCGACTAGACCGACTTTTTTCAAAAATTCGCGTCTATTTTGCATATGTACCCTCCGATCTTAGTTTTCTTATCCTGTTTTTTTCTCTTCTTATGCTTTCAGATCTTGAAAGACCATCGCTCTTTTTGTGGTCTATCTTGACTGGTTTTGGTGAGTTTAGTGCCACACGCTCAAATGCGATAAATTCGTTTAGCAAAACGGCTACATCCTTGTAAATTTCACTATTTTTATGCTCATATAAATTCTCTATAAACTCATCAATGTTTGGATTTATAATATTTTTAAAAAGCTCCTCTTCGCACTCGTCAAATTTACCGATAAACTCGTTCATAAGCGTAAAGACAAAGCCCACGTTATCTTCATTCTCTTTAAATTTACTTTCATCTCTTCTAATGTTTGTCTTAGCCAAAATTTTACGCACATCGGCGCAAGCATGACCCACCTCATATCCCTCATCGTAAAAAGATAGTGAGTTTCGAAGCGGACTTGGTGGAGTGTGAAAAATGTCATCAAATTCAGTGATCAAATTCTCTGGATTTTTTTCATTAAATTTACTTTTTATATTAGTAGCAGCATGCAAGACTTCATCGTTTAGGCTGTATTCTTCTATGAGATCAAGCATTTTACTAAGACCATCAAATCTCTTTTCATCTTCACTAAATACAAAGAATTTAGAGAGAGTAGCGTAGTAAAGTTTTCTGCCAGCTGCAAATTCCTCTTTTGTGCTCACCTTTTTCCTTAAATAGTTTTTTAATGACAATGCAACTATACAATTAATTGCCTTATTAATGTGGCTTAAAATAAAATAAATTAGAAAAGTTAAAAAAAGCTTAAATATGCCTTAATTGCATATTTAAAAACGCTATTTTTAGGTGGTTATAGAAGATATGATTTTTTAGCAGAATTATTAAAATTTAGCTCTTTTTTGATATCCATTTTTATTTTTGGACTAAATTTAAAGAGTGGGAGTAAATTTTACTCTAAAGCTAGCATCGAGCCGTCTTCAAATTCTAAAAATACTCGCTCGCCGATCTTTGTAATTTCATCATCGTGGCTAAAAATTTTGATCAAAAAGTCGCCAACTTTGACCTTCAAAAGCTTTTCGTTGCCCATATAAAGCGAGGCCGAGTGCAGATAGCCTGAAATTTGACCCTCACCACCCGTTTTAGAAATTTTTATCTTGCTTGGATTGATCGTGATCTTGCTTTTACCTTTGAAATTTGAAGGTAAATTTAGCTTTATATCATCGCCAAAGCTTAGCACGCCATCTTCTATCTCAAAAATATTTTTGTACTCAAACTCGCAGACTCTGCCTTTGTGTAAAAACACGCACTCGTTTGCTAGCATACTAAGCCACTTCTCGTCGTGACTTGCGATGACAAAACCGCAGCCATATCTCTCGTGCATCAAATTTATAGCTTTGCTAAAGAGCTTTGAAGTGCCGATATCAACGCTGTTTGTCGGCTCATCAAGCAGATAAAATGGCGCTCTTAAAGAAAGTGCCAAAGCAAATGCGATGCGCTGCGTTTGCCCAGAGCTTAGCTCAAAGTGACGCTTGTTTAAAAACTTCTCATCAAGTCCTACAAGGGCGAGTGCTTCGCTAGTTCGCTCATCAAATTCGCTTAGTAAATTTCTACTTTTTAAAATGACTTTGAAATTTTCTCTTACACTTCTTTTTAAAAGGGCAGGTTCAGGCAGTAAAACGCAAATTTTACGCAGCATTTCAAGGCTTGGTTTGCTCTCTCCCCAGAGTGAAATTTCGCCACTATTAGGGCTTTGTAGGCGTGAGAGGACACGTATAAGCGTGCTTTTGCCGCTGCCGTTGCTGCCCATTAGAGCAGTTATTTTTTTAGTATTTATATCAAGGCTTGGGATATTTAGGATCTCGTTTTTGCCGTAGTTTAGGTGTAAATTTCTTATCTTTATCAAAATTTGCTCCTATTTGTCGAGTTTTCTTAGCGCAAAGATCACTAAATTTACCAAAAATGCGATAAATATCAAAACCATCGCGAGCGCTATACCCATGGCAAATTCACCCTTGTTTGTTTCTAGCGAAACGGCTGTGGTGATCGTTCTGGTAAAATACTTGATGTTGCCACCTATCATCATCGCAACGCCAACTTCAGCCACGATCCTGCCGTAAGCAGTGGCGATGACGACCATGAGAGCGTAACGCAGCTCATAAAGCACGCAAAAAACTAGCTTTGCTGGCGCGAGGCGTAAATTTAGGATAGTTAGATAGTGCTTTTTCTCCATATTTTCAACCACGCTTGCAGTAAGCGAGATGATGATAGGCAGGGCTAGCACAAACTGGCCTAGCATGACCGCTTTTAGCGTAAATAGTAAATTTAGGCTGCCAAGCGGGCCATTTCTCGTGATAAATGCGTATAAAATAAGACCAATGGCAACCGTTGGCATGGCTAGAGCTGTGTCACTTAGCAGGCGTAAAATTTTGCGCCCCTTAAAGTCGTAAAAACCAAGCGAAAAACCAAGTGGAAAGCCAACAATAACAGCAAAAAGTATCGACACGCTTGATGTGTAAAGGGTAGCCTTGATGGCTGAATATGTTTCAAGATTGCCGTTTAAAAGTAGATTAAAGGCTTCTGCAAAGCCGTGAAGTAAAAAGTCCAAATATTGTTCCTATTTTTTTATTCATATTATTTTAATATGCTATAATACCACATTTTCTAAAAAGGAGAAAAATGAAAAAGATTATTTTAGGCTCACTAGCAGCTGCGGTTTTGGCATTTGGTGCTGATAATGAACTAATCATGGCGACTACAACAAGCACAGATAACACTGGCTTGCTTGACGCGATCTACCCAGTTTATAAGGCTAAAACAGGCGTTGATATAAAATGGACAGCTGTTGGCACAGGCGCTGCGCTAAAGCTTGGCGAAGACTGCAACGCTGACATACTTTTCGTGCACTCACCAAAAGTTGAGAAAGAATTTGTAGAAAAAGGTTTTGGCGTAGAGCGCAAAGCTGTAATGTACAATGACTTCGTCGTTATCGCTGATAAATCAATCGCTGATAAATTTAAAGGTAAAGATATAAAAGAGAGCTTCGAGCTTATCAAAAAAGAGGGGATCAAATTCTTCTCACGTGGCGATAAGTCAGGCACAGACAATAAAGAAAAAGGCATCTGGAAAAAGATCGCTGGCGAAGTTCCTGAAAAAGACAGCTGGTATATGCAAACAGGCCAAGGCATGCTAGCTACGATAAATGCGGCTGCTGAGCAAAAAGGCGTTAGCTTTACAGATCGTGGTACATATATAAAATATGAAGCGAACAAGAACGGCAACCCTGAAATGGTTATCATAAATGAAGGCGACAACGACCTTAAAAACTTCTACTCTCTAATCGCAGTAAACCCAAAACACTGCGCAAAAGCTGACATCGAGAATGCAAACAAATTTATCGATTGGGCTACAAGCGAAGAGGGTCAGAAATTTATAGGCGACTTCAAACTTCTTGACAAGCCACTTTTCACACCAGACGCAAATACACGCAAAAACTAATCCAAAGGGCGAGCAATCGCCCATCTTATTATAAAATTTCATTTTTTTAAATTTATTTCTAATCACTTAAGCTAAAAATCAAATTTAAAATAAGGCAAAAACGATAAAAGGCTCCGTAAATTCAGCGTCAAAGTAATATGCAAATTTTGCATATTACTTAAAATTTTTTTAAATTAAATAATTAATTTTAAAACTACTTTTATTTTATAAGGTATATAATAACCGAACTATTAGAAATATTACTTGAAAGGAAATCTATGCAAAAGATTGTTCAAACAACCTGTCCGTATTGCGGAACTGGTTGCGGCATAGACCTTATCGTAGAAAACGGTAGGATAGTCGATGCAAAGCCGACTGATAACCACCATGTAAATGATGGCGAGTTGTGCTTAAAAGGTATGTTTGGTTGGGAATTTGTAAATTCTCCAAAACGTTTAACAAAACCAATGATGAGAAAACTAAACGGAGAGTTTAACAAAGAGGGCAAACTCGAAGAGGTTAGCTTTGAAGAGGTTTATGAATTTTTAGGAAAGACTTTTAAAAATAGCGTAGAAAAATATGGTCCAAGTTCTATCATGGGCTTTAGTTCAGCTCGTTCAAACAACGAAGACAACTATGTATTTCAAAAATTCTTTCGCGCTTTAGGAAGTAACAACGTAGATCACTGCGCTCGTCTTTGACACGCTCCAACAGTGGCAGGTCTTGCCAGCACCCTTGGAAACGGAACAATGACAAACGATCTTGTTGAGTTTGCGACTGATACAGATGTATTTTTACTAATAGGCACAAATACAAGCGAATGCCACCCGATCATCGCTATGCAGATGCAAAGAGGCCTAGAGCGTGGTGCAAAAATGATCGTCGTGGATCCAAAACGCACCGATATGGCTAAAAAAGCAGATATATTCTTGCAAATTCCAGTTGGCTCAAACATCAAAACACTAAACACAATGATGAACGTCATCATCTCTGAAAATTTACAAGATCGTGAATTTATCGAAAAATATGCAGAGGGTTTTGAGTATCTAAAAGAAGCCGTAAAAGACTTCACTCCTGAGAGATTTGAGCGTGAGACTGGTGTGAAAAAAGAGCTCATAATTGAGGCTGCTAGACTTTACGCTAAGGCCGGCAGTGCGGCTATTTGCTACACTATGGGTATCACTCAGTTTAGTGACGGTACATCAAATGTATTCTCACTTTCAAATTTAGCTATCCTAACAGGAAATTTAGGTAAAAAAGGCGCTGGCGTAAACCCACTTCGTGGCCAAAACAACGTTCAAGGCTCATGCGATATGGGTGCACTACCTAACGTCATCCCAGCAGGCCCAGTAAATAGTGCCTACGCACAAGAGCAAGCTCGCAAAGTATGGCACTTCGAGCTTAATCCAGTGCCTGGCTTTAAACTAACATACGCACCTGATAAAATGGATAGCGGCGAGCTAAAAGTGCTTTACGTTTATGGCGAAAACCCTGTTATGAGTGACCCTTGGACAGAGCACTTTGTGCATGCTACACACCACCTAGACTGCTTTATCGTACAAGATCTATTCTTTACTGAAAGTGCTCAAAAAGCCGATGTCGTCTTACCTGCAGCTGGTTGGGGTGAGAAAGATGGAACATTTATCAACACATCTCGCCGCGTTCAAAGAACCAGAAAAGCAAGCGAGCCAGTAGGTGGCGTAGAGCCTGACTGGAAAGTAGTTTGCAACATCGCAAAAGCTATGGGTCTTGAGGGATTTGACTTCTTAAGTGCAGAAGAGGTTTGGGACGAGCTTAGAAAACTAATGCCTAAATTTTTTGGTGGTATCAGCTACTATAGACTTGAAAAACTAGGTGGCATCAGCTGGCCATGCCCTGATGAAGATCACCCAGGCACACCTGATCTTTATACTGATCACAAATCAATGCTACCTGATGGTAAATTCCGCCTAGCTCCAGTACTTTACGCTGACGATAAAGATAAGCGTGCAAGCATGGAGGCTGAATTTAAAGCCAAAATGCATATACCTGATGGCTATCCATTAGGTTCAGGCGCAATGAGCGAAGTACCTGATGAGGTCTATCCTTGCCTATTTACAACAGGTAGAAAAGTTTATCACTACCACACAGGAACGATGACAAGAGAGTGCCCACCGCTAGAGTATGGTGCTGGCATCGAAGGTCCGCTAATAGAAGTAAGCCCTGATATCGCAAGAGAAAGAGAGCTAGAAGATGGCTGCTACGCAATGGTAGAGAACAAACGCGGCAGGATCGCAGCTAAACTTCGCGTAAATCCTGACCTTAGGGAGAGTACGATATTTACGACTTTCCACTATAGTGAGGCTGATGGCAATGAGCTCGCAAACGCACAAGACCACGACCCACTCTCAGGTATCACACCTCTTAAGATCACTATAGCTAACATAAAAAAATTAAGCGAAGAAGAGTATATAGCATTTAGACAACAAAACGAGATGTCTATGCACTCTGAAAAACCTTATCTTTCACCTGTTAGATCATAATTTCAAGGGCGCAATGCCCTTGAATTTTTAATTCAATTTTTAATAGCAAATCAACTTTTATTAAATAAAATTTCCTATTGTTTTAGATGAAATTTCATAGTAAGAAAGGGCTATTTTTTTAAAATCACTGTGAAGTGCTATCCCTAGTTTTCTCTTTTAAATTTATTAAGACTTTTATGCTTTTAGAGCTTGTATGCGTCATGGCTATCTTTTTAACAAGACTTTATTGGCTTTAATTTTTAAAATGTGTTATCGCAGTTGGCGTGAGGGTTTAGGTATTGTTTTTCTTTTAGCTGACTAAGGCAAAAGTTTTGGCTGTTTTTGAATTGTCACCAAAATGCTCAATATTCTTATGTAGTGGAATTTGCCTATATTTGCTAACGCCTCCTTTTTGCTTGGCAGTTTTAACATTTATAAATTTTATGCCATCTTCTTCGCCTACACTTTTGCTATCAAGTTGCCAAATTTCATTAAGCCTTAGCCCAGTATGAAGAGCAAATATCATATAGTTTCGTAGATCAAGCCTTTTTGTGTCAAAGATTATCATTAGTTCATCCATAGTGAAATTATCTTTCGGCGACTTCTCGTCGGCTGAAATTTTAAAGGATGTAAGCATTTTAAAAGGATTGGTCGTGAGCTTGCCCATCTTTATGGCATACTCAAAGAGCCTTTTTGAGTAAGATGTGTAGTTGTTGATGGTCTTTTTGTTGAGCTTTTTGCTTGCTAGAGTTGTTTGAAAATTTTCAGCATCGCTGTAGCTAAACTCTTTACCTTGATGATCTTTAAAAAACTCATCCAAGAGCTTGCCAGTCTTAACATAATAGCCCTTGGTTTTATCGCTAGATTTTAGCTTTAAACATTCTGTTTGCACATATCTTTTAGCTACTGCTTCAAAAGATAGCGTCGTGGCTTCTTTTGGACTTAAAGATGTATCCAATAATGTTTTGAGCTCGTTTTCAAGCTTTTCTTCTAGTGCTACTAGATTATAAAATTTAGCTATCACCTCTTTTGAGAGCTCTTTATATTCGCTAACATCTAAAAATATGCCATTTTGTTTAATGCACCGCTCATTTTGTCTTTTAATGTTTATCAAGGCTCTTAGGCTTTTAGAATTTGCATGCGTCGTGGTTATCTTTTTAGAAAGAGCTTCGTTGGCTGCGGCTTTTATAGAATTTGCCAGTCTTACTGCCTCATCTAGATCTTTTGTAAAGAGGCAAAATTTAACAGTTAGCTTTTTACCATCTTTAAGAGCGGTATCAAAAAAGTAAAAATTTGGTCTGTTGGGAACCTTTGTGATCAATCTAGAGCTCATAGAATGATCCTAGTTTCTGTAACAAAAGTGCAAATTTTCTGTAACAAAGCTGATTTGTCTGAAATTTAGGACAAGAATATCTGCTAATAAATGCAGTTAAAACACCGAAATTTAGGGGAGTTGGAAAGAAAAATATTGTATTGGTGGCGGACAGAGAGGGATTTGAACCCTCGAGCCCCGATTAAGAGCTGCACCCTTAGCAGGGGTGTGGTTTCAGCCGCTCACCCATCTGTCCGTGTCCATGAAAAAAGTTTATGAAAAAGAAATGGTGGTTAGAGGCAGAATCGAACTGCCGACACGCAGATTTTCAGTCTGCTGCTCTACCGACTGAGCTATCCAACCACCTTGATAAAAGAAATTGGATTATACATTTTAAATATTTAAACTAAGTTTAAAAATCTAAAAGATGCTTTATTTTTAAAATTAGGCTATAAATTTATAGCCTAATGAGATTAAATTTAATGCAAATCAACTACACTTACATCTTTATCTATCTCGATAAAAAATGTTTGTGCGCTTGCTCCGCTACCATATACGCCTTTATAGACTTGATTTACAGCGTGACCACTTGCATCAACTGCTACTTTGTTATATTCATCTCCGATAACGCTATGTTTTGAATTTAGCATAGTTACTTCATCATTTGTTGCTTGTGTAAAGGTAGTTCCTTTGCCTTTTAGGGCTACTATGTCATCGCTGTCGCCAAAGATTTTTAGCACTGTGTTGATATTTTCTGTGCCAGCCTTGCCCGTTATCTTTGTGACCCTTGAGTCTATGATATCAAGCACGCTTTTGGCGTCTAGTCCTATAGAGACTGCTTGATCGCTTGTGCCTAGCTGTATGCGCTCAAAGCTTTCTAAATTTTTATCAAGGTTGGCTACTTTACTAAGATCAACATCATCTACAAAGATAAGTGTATCTATGCCACCTTTGCCATCCATTGGCTTGCCATTATAGACAAAGGCATCGTTTAGGTTGCTTCCTACGGTCTCTGTTGCGTCATGTTTTAACTGCACAATGTTGTTAAAATCGTTTGTATCATCTCCGTAGTATTTGCCATCTCTTTGGAGGATCTTGTGAAATTTATTTGTTTCATGGTCTATAAAGCCATTTTGCTCTAGTGCTTTTACGTAGTTATCGCTAAAAAGATGCGTGCCACTATCAGCAGAGCCTATGATCTTATAGTTAGCGTCGCTCTCTCCAGTCTTTTTTATGGCAACATCTAAATTTACGTTTTCATTGTCATCAACATATTGGATATTTATTTTATGAAAGCCTTTTTCTAGGGTGAAATCTTGACTTTTATTGCGATCGCCAGCCCACGTATTATTTTTAAAACCTTGACCAGCTATGTCTATACTAAATGCAGACTCGTATTGGCTAGCTTTTATGGTATATCTGCCTGTCTCTTTTATATATATCCAGCCCTGCATTCTCATTATGAGATCTGTTCCTACTGGCTCTGCTTCTAGTAGCATGTAGTTTCCAGTGTGATTTACATTGTATTTTGTGCCAGTGTGGTCGGTATCGCTTGCGTTTGGTGAGTGACCGACCCTTGCCATATCTTTCATATTTAGCTCACCTTTTTTTGGTTTTGTTTCTGGGAGGTCCCAGTCTTTGCCTGATCTAAATGTCACTTCATTAAAAGTTGTGGTAGCACTTACGTTTGTCCAGTCAGCCCATTCAGTATAGTGATTTTTTACATGAAGCCCCCAGCCACCATTATAAGTTGGATTGTCTCCACCTTTTATCCAGCCTTTGCTTCTACAATAGTTGTTAAAATCTTTATTTGCACAGTCATAAAACCACATATCCACATCAAGACCGCTGTTTGAGATCATTGAGACGGTTTGGACTGACATATTGCCAGCGTCATCTAGCCTTTTGACGATGAAATTTTTACTACCGCTGGTTAGTGTCGTTAGAAATTCGCCTTCATATTTTAGGTCAGTTAGTGGCAAAATTTGTTTAGA
Organism: Campylobacter concisus; assembly: GCF_015230015.1. GTDB lineage: Bacteria > Campylobacterota > Campylobacteria > Campylobacterales > Campylobacteraceae > Campylobacter_A > Campylobacter_A concisus_AF. Next base: position 84,598 of record NZ_JAAKZC010000002.1, read on the forward strand.
TGAGTTATTTACATCGACGACATCTACTTTTATAGATGTCTTGTCGTCTGCTCTGTTTGGTGTGTCTGCCTCGCCACCAAAGGTTACTTTGTAGCTTTGACCTGAGCCAGACTTTGAGCCACCAAAGCTTGGCTCTTTTAGCCCATCTGGCGTCGCATCAAGATCAACTGTGATGGTTAAATTTTCACTTCGTCTTTCTGCGCCATTTTTATCTACATATGTGGCATCTATGACGTGGTGCGTCCTATCTAGCTTTACGCCAGCTGCTTCAAAGTCAGCTACTACGACATTATCTTTGATATTTGCGTAAAAGCTACTTTTTACAACGCCAGCTTCGTCTTTTACCTCAATGAGTACTTTGCCACCATCTCCACCTATGGCTGTGTCTGTATCTTTTTGTGCGATACCAAATTTGATCATTGGACTTTCGTCATTTGTAAGAGCGATCTTGTAGTTTATGCGCTCGTTAAATGTATCGTCAAATTTACTTGTTGAGATGATGTGCTCGAAGTCTTTTTCGAGTAGGTATTTGGCTGGGTTGCTTGCTCCGCCATCTACTGAGGTAACTAGCTTAACGTCATCTACATAGTCAAGAATGCCAAATTTAAATAATCTACCACTAGAAGAGCCAGTGAAAATTTTGGTGCCATCTCTTACAAGGTCTATATCAACAAGGGTTGGCTTGCTGGTATTTACTGGCACGTCTTTGAGCAAGAAACGACTGCCATTTACTAGCTGAGTATCTGTTGGGTCATCTTTATTTACTACTTTGATGTATTCATCTGTAAGTGTTTTGGTTTTGGCTTCATACTCGATATCTGGGTCTGGCTTTTTCTCGTATGTGGTTAGAGTTTCGCCTGGTTTTGCCTCTTTTATAATGTAGGTTTTTATCTCTTGTTTGTTTGTATTTGGATTTAGCACAGAGACTTTTAGCTCGTCGCCTACTTTAGCTGTGCTTGGGATAGAGGCTAGGACATCTGAACCTGTGATAGTGACGCCGTTTGTGCCGTCTATCAGCCCGTCGCCATCTATGTCTTTTATAAATTTAGCCTTTGGCTTGTCGTCAAAGACTATAAACTGGCTGTCAGTTGTGCCTTCGTTGCCAAACTGATCGATGACTGTTGTGTCTATGCTAGTTTTTGCACCATTTTTGATAGGCACATTGATCTTAAATTTTCCACCACTTGCATCTATCTCGTTGCCATCAGGTGCTATGACCTTGCCATTTTCACCGATAGTAAATTCTTTTGTTTCTATGTTTCCATCTGGATTTGTTATGGCTACTCTTATCTTTTCGTTTGGTTTGCTTTGGCTTGGGATACTTATAGTTACTTCAGTTTTGTCGCTATCGTTGCCGTAACCATTTTCAAATGTGTCGATCTTGTTGTCGCTCTTGCCATCTGCATTTGGGAGGTTTTTGCTAAATTCTATCTTGGCTGATCTTGTAGGTGGCGTGGTGTCGGTGGCTGGAGTGTTTTCGTTAGTTTCTGTCGAGCCGTCATCTTTTTTGACCTCTGTTTTTATAGTAGCATTTTTACCCTCATTGATAGGTATTTTTACGTCAGGGACTACAAATTTACCATTTTGGATAGGTATAGGTGTGTGGTTTGGGTCATTTGGATCATAGACGCTTTTTTTATCAGGGCTTAGGACAAATTCTTTTTGCACCGGAGTTCCAGTGCCTGTATTTATCGTGACTTTTACGCTCTCGCCTGGTTTCATGGTATTTGGTAAGTGGATATCTACGCTTGACTCGCCACTTTTTAGCTCGGATTTGCTGATAACGCCATCGTTATTAGTATCAGCGCTTAGTGTCGCCTCGGCTTTGTTGCTTATGGTGTTTGGCTTTTGCTTGATCGTGCCTTCGTTGCCAAAGCGGTCTATAAACTGAGTTTTGATCTCAGTGCCTGGCGTGATAGTGGCACCATTTGGCACATTAAATTCCATAGCACCTTTGCCATTTGGTTTTAGTGGATAGACATTGCCTGCTTCGTCGGTGGCGGTGTTGTTTTCTTTGTTTATGGTGTAAATTTTAGTGACTGAGTCGCCATTTGCGTCTGTGACGATAGACTTGATCTTATCGCCACTTTTCATATCGTCAGGCACTAGGAATTTCACATCAGTTTTTACAGAGTCCTCTCCTACGCCCATTTCGGTAGCATCTATCACGCCGTCGCCATTTTTGTCTATGCTAAGTGTCGCGCTTACTTTTGATGCTGGCGGAACGTCGTTTGTCTCAACATTTAAATTTGAACCACTTTCGTGTCCGTTTTTATCAACTAAATTTACAGCGATATCTATAGGCTTGCCATTTGGGATCTCGACATCTGGGATCTTTGCTTTGCCATTAGCAAGTGGCACTGAGATAAAAGTAGGTGCTGTTGGGGTTGAGGTGGGTGCTGGCACTGGCGATCCGTTATCATCTACTTGAATGAGTTCGCTACTTATAAGATCGATCTTGTATTTTAGAGTTTGCGAGCCACTTTTTATCTTGATGATATCGCCATCTTTTGCAGCTGGTGGCAAAGTGACAACCACAGGAGTGTAAAATTTATTCCATCTTTTTGTAGTTTCAGACGAAGCTAAAATTTCATTTTTGTCCAAAAGACCATCTTTGTTTGTGTCGGCATCCAGGAAAAATTTAGGGACATTGTCGATAAATGGCACACTTGGTTTTGTAGCTTGTGCTGGCGCACCTTTTATAGTTGAGACTGGAGCGCTAAAGATATTTTCAAGATAGCTGACCGCACCTTTTACAGATGAGACTGAAGTGTTAAAGATATTTTCAAGATAGCTGACCGCACCTTTTACAGATGAGACTGGAGCGTTAAAAAACTTTTCAGAGTTTATAATTTCACGTAGTGCGTGCTTTACGTTATCAAAGATATTTGTATAGTGACCGCTTTTGCTAAAGCCTGCATTATTTAGCGATGCTTGGCTAGATAAATTTGATCCGCCGTGGTGAATGTTGCTCTCATGTTCGCTATCTTCGTGTTTTGCATCTTTTTCATCTTTTTGTAAGCCAGGGATGACGAGCTCGCCGTTTTGCTCTGCAAAGACGTTTGTTGTCCTAAAAGTAGAGTTAAAGCCGATATTTGCGACCTCTCCATCATCAAAAACTATCCTTACTTTGGCATCGACAGCTGTTTTTATGATATCGCCTAAAAATATCTCATCGCCTTTGCGAAGCACTCTTGTGCTCCCATCTGGTGAGATGGCTATGACTTCGCCTACTATTTGTTTGACGATGGCTATTTTTAAGGCTACGATATGCATTTTATCCCTTTGTGATATTTCTAAATTTATAAAGTTTATTTTATATCGACAAATTCCTTTAAAAGTTTATAGTTTTAAGATTAATTATTTTATTTAAGTTTTATATAAAAGCCTTGATATATTTATAATTGATTAAATTTAGTTTTATTTGCCTTATTTTAGGTTATTTATAGATATTTCTTAGAGTAAAATTTATTTTAGTATATGATAAAAATTATTATCTATAAAGCATTATTTTTAGGGATGCTTATGAAATTTAAGCTAAATAGCACAAAAAAGCGGATTTTAGAGCATAATTTTTAAAATTTATGATTTTAGCTTAAATGTTCATTAAGCTAAGAAGTGACAGAAATTTCTTTAAATTTAAAAGATTTAATGCACCAAATTTACTACACTTACATCTTTATCTATCTCGATAAAAAATGTTTGTGCGCCAGCTCCGCTGCCATATATGCCTTTATAGACTCGATTTACAGCGTGACCGCTACCATCAACTGCTACTTGGTTGTGTGTATCGCCTAAAGCGCTATGTTTTAAATTTAGTGCCGCTACTTCGCTGTCTGTTGCTTGCGCGAAGATAGTGCCTTTACCCTCTAATGCCACTTTGTCATTATTATCGCCTTTGATTTTTAGCACGGTATTTACACTTTTTAAGCCACCATTTGTTACTTGTGCGTCTATGATATCAAGCACGCTTTTGGCATCCAGTCCTATCGAGACAGCCTGAGTGCTCTTGCTACCAAGCTGTAAAGTTTCAAAGCTCTTTAGTTTATCGTTTAGGTCAGCCACCCTGCTAAGATCGATATTTTCAGTAAAGATGAGCGTATCAACGCCACCTTTTGCGTCTATCGGATCGCCGTCATAGATAAATTTATTATCTTTGTCATCTCCTTCGCGTGTAAATTTAACGCCTTTGTCTATCTCAACGAAAAATGTTTTTGTGTTAGCTCCATCAGTGTATGTGCCCTTATAGACGTGATTTACCGCGTGATCCATGCCGTGTATCGTTGCATTTGCACTTGCATTGTAAGTTACATTGCTGTGGTTAGGGTAGGTTTTGCTACCGCTATTATCTGTGACTTCGACTTTATTAAATTCATCGCCCGCGACTTGACTATGCTTCCAGTTTAGCATCGTCACTTCCTCATCAGTTGCTTTTGAGAAGCTTCCTATGAGTTTTACCGCGTCACTTTCGTCGCCTGTTATTTTTAAGACTGTATTTATGCTTTTTGTGCCTTGTATCTCTTTTTTTGTGCCGCTTGTTTCGATGGTCGTGGCGGTCTCTTTTGAATCAACGATGTCAAGTATGTTTTTTGAATTTAAAGTGAGGGCAACCGCTTCATTATCTTTACCTAGTTGCAACCTCTCAAAGCTTTTTAGCTTATCTTTTACGTCTATGTTGCTAAGGTCGGTATTTGCTGTAAAGATGAGCGTGTCTACTCCATCTTTTGCGTCTATAAGGTTGGTGGCATTATATGTAAAGGTGTCGTCGTAGTTGCGCTCTTGCGCTACGATCTTGACATTTTTGTCTATCTCAATAAAAAATGTCTTTAACTCGCCATCTTTTACGTATGTGCCTTTATAGATGTGATTTACTGCATATCCATTCGTATCTACTTCTACTTTGTTATAGCTATCCCCTATGGCTTTGCTATGCTTCCAGTTTAGTAAAGTTACCTCTTCTTTTGTTGCTAATTCAAATTTATTAACTCCAGAATTTATAAGTTTTACTATATCTCCATCCTTACCTGCTATCTTTAAAACTGTATTTACACTCTCTGTTCCAGGTATAGTTCTTAAGGTTGAGTATTCGCCCTCTGTTATCTTTGTCGTTTTTGAGTCTATGATGTCAAGAACGCTCTTTGCATTTAGCGCGATTGAAACGTTTTGGCTCTCTGTGCCTAGTTGCAGGCGTTCAAAGCTTTTTAGTTTATCTTTTAGATTATTTACTTCACTAAGGTCTATATCTTCAACAAATATCAGCTTATCTACGCCACCTTTTGCGTCTATATTCTTGCCGTTATAGATAAAGACATCGTTTAGGTTGCTACCTTCAAGAGCATCTGTGTTGTGTTTTAGATGTATTACTTTGTTAAAGTCATCCGCATCATCACCAAAATATTTTGCTGGTTTGCTTATATCTTTTTCTTGATTTACTAAACTTCTATATCCTTTTTTACCAGCTATAAGACCATCTTTTTCATCGCTAACATATCCTTTGTCATGTAGGGCTTTTACATAGCTATCACTAAAAAGGTGCGTGCCGCTTCCTTGTGAGCCTATGATTTTATAGTCGCTAGGGTTTTGTGAGCTTTTCTTTATCATTATGTCTAAGAATGTATCTTCTGTCCTATCGACATAATCAACCTCTATCCTATAAAATCCTTTTTTTAGATTATAAGTATGAGTTTGTCCATGAGGACCATTATCTCCTGAACCAAACCAATACGCCCACTTTCCAAAACTTTCATCTGCTATTTTGACATCTATCATGTCTTGATGGTGTCTTGCAGCTATATTATATCGACCATCTTCTTTTATGTATATCCAACCTTTCATTTTCATGATCAGATCAGTTCCTACAGGCTCTGCTTCTTCAAGGACGTAGTTTCCTGTTTTGTTTAGGTTATAGTGTGCCCCAGTGTGATCGGTATCCTTTGCATATGGAGAGTGACCTACTTTTGCCATATCGTCCGTATTTAGCTCACCTTTGTGAGGTCTTGTTGAGCTTAATTGCCAGTCTTTACCTCCTTGAAAAGAAAGCTCATTATAAGTAGTAGTTGCACTAACGCCAGCCCACTCCATCCACTGTGTGTAGTGATTAGCTACGTGGTATCCATATCCTGTTTTTTTATCATTAAGGTCTGCTCTAGAATTAGTTGTTACTTCTGGATATATATCCATAAATTCTCTATTTGTGCAGTCAAAAAACCACATATCAACATCAAGGCCTTTGTTTGCCACCATAGTTACGGTTTGAACAGCTAAATTTCCCGCATCATCTAGTCTTTCTACTATGTAGTTTTTGCTGCCAGTATTTTGTGCTACGTTAAAGCTTCCAGAGTAGCTTAAATTTCTATCAAGTGTCAGTGTCGTCTTCTCAGATGTCTCAGCGTCTATGACCTCTACATCTTTTGATTTTTCATCGTGTGGATTGTTTGCAGCTTCGCCTTTGCCGCTAAAATTTATAGCGTAGTTGCCAGAGCTGTTTTTTATATTATCAAAGTCAGATTCTATTAGCTTATCAGGCTTTGAGTCAAGATCGACTGTGATAGTTAGGTTATCATCTCTTTGAGGCACGCCGTCAGTTCCCACGTAGGTAGCGTCTATGATGTGGTGAGTTCTATCTAGCTTTTTGCCAACCTTTTCAAAGTCTGCTATTACGGTGTTGTTTTCGATCTTAGCTATAAAGCTATCACTTACATTTGCGTTTTCATCTTTTATCTCTATTAGCACGTAGCCTTTGCCGTCACTTGTGGTATCGGGCTTATTTATACCAAATTTAATGTATGGCTGTTCGTCATTTGTAAGGGCGATGCTATAGTTTATCTTTTGGGTCGAATTTGACTCATACTGGCTTGTTGAGATGATATGCTCGTAGTCCTCTTCGTTTAGGTATTTTGCGGAGTGGATATCGGCATTATCTATCTTTGTAACAAGCTTTACGTCGTCTATATAGTCAAGCACGCCAAAGGCAAATAGCCTGCCACTTGAAGTGCCTGATATTGCACTCCCGTCGTCTTTTATAAGGGTCGCATCGACTAAGGTTGGGCGCTTGCTACTTACCGTCACGTCTGGTATGGTGATAGCGCCGTCACTTATCACTTTTATATCGCTCGGGTCTTTTTTGTTTATCATATGCACGCCATCATCGTCTAGGATGTAGCTCACGGTTGATTGTTTGTTGGTAAGCGGGTTTAGGATGCTTATCTTTAGTTCATCTTTTGGCACTGCGCTACTTGGGAGATAGACCTTTACATCAGAGGTCGTTATAGCTCCAGTGGTGTCATCTATGAGCCCATCTCCGTCAGCGTCTTTGACAAATTTCGCCACTGGGCTGTCGCTAAATTTTATCTCATTTGTGTCGCTCTCGCCTTTGTTGCCAGCCTTATCCATCATGGTCGTCGTTATGCTTGTTGTTTTGCCATGTTCTATTGGCACTGTGATCTTAAATTTACCATCATTTAGGGGCACTTCATTGTGATCAGGGGCGATTATCTTGCCGTTAGTGTATGTATAGACCTTGTGCGTTTTACTGCCGTCTGGATTTGTGACATCTATGGCTATCTTATCGCCTTCTTTTATCACGCTTGGGATTTTTATAGACGCCTCAGTTTTTGTTGGGTCGCCGTCATTGTATCTGTTTTCTGAGGTATCTATCTTGCCATCTGGAGTTCCATTGTTATGCCCTAGGTCGCTATCAAAGCTTATCTTGGCTGATTTTACAGGTGGAGCTACTACGACGCTTGGGGTGGTTTGGTTGCTTGTGCCATTTGGTTTTGGCGTGCCATGCTCGTCATTAACCGTTGTATTTATAGATACACTTGAGCCAGGTGTCACTGGCACACTTACGCCCGGCACTTCAAATTTACCATTAACTATTGGTATAAATACGTTTGGGTGATTTTTATCATAAACGCTTGTGCCATCGTCGCTTACTACAAATTCTTTTGGCGAGCCACCTATGTTTATAGTGACGCTCTCTTTTGGCTTTATGGTGCGAGGTAAATTTATCTCAACCTTTGAAGTACCGTCACCTATCTCGTCGCTACTTATCAGCCCATCACCGTTTTTATCAGCTGTTAGCGTCACTTTGACGGTGTCACTTACGTTACTGCTTGGCGTAGTGCTTGTGGCTGAGACGTTGCCAAATTTATCAACTACGCCAGTTTCTATGCTGCTTCCTGCTGTGATGTTTGCGATATTTGGCACGCTAAAGCTAACTGCGCCATTTTCATCTGTCGTAAATGTATAGCTGTTGCCGTCCTCGTCAGTAGCTGTGCCATTTTCTTTATCTAGCGTAAATTTCTTCTCAACTGGCGGTTTGCCCGGCTCATTTAGCTTAAACGTGATCTTATCTCCAGTGCTAAGCTCGTCAGGCACTACAAATTTCATGCCGCTAGTTTGCGTGCCGCTGCCATATCCTAGCTCGGTCGCATCTATCACGCCGTCGCCATTTTTATCAAGATCAAGCGTGGCTGTCACTTTTGAAATGGCTGGCGTGTCGTTTAGCTCATAGGCAGTTGGCGGCGCGGTAAATGTCCTGCCACCAGTGGTGTATGAGCTTGTCACGGTCGTTTTGCCATGGTTTAAAATTTCAACTCCAGTGATCTCTGCTTTGCCATTTACGATAGGTATAGCAGGCGCTCCAGTAGGCATGCCGGTGCTATCAACTGGGATTAGCTCGTTTGTTATCGTATTTACTTTGTAGTTGCTAGTTTTGCCACCACCTTTCATGTTTGTCTTTATCGTGATGATGTCGCCATTTTTAGCAACGTCTGGGATATCAACGCCTATGCTTGTGATGATCTTTTTGCCATCAGGAGTTTTTGGTAGTGAGTTTAGCTGCGCTCCTCCTAAAAAGCCCTTTTTCTCGCCAGTGTCGCTTGTGAGGTTGAAATTTAGCACGATGTTTGGCTCTGGCGGTGTATAAGTGCCAGGATTTATAAATGTGTTGTTGATAGGAGGTACGTATGTGTCATAGTTTATGACGTTGTTATTGGTTGCACTAGTATTTGACTCTAGTTTGTTAGACCCAGCGTATGAGATCCCGCCGATCTTAGCCTCGCCAACTGGCCATTTGACCTCGTCATGCCTAGCTTCAAGAGCGCGCAAACCTGTGTAAAAGTCGTAGATATTTGAGTAGTGGCCACCTAGTTCAAATTTGATGCCGCCACTACCCACTGAAGCAGAGTATTGCGATGATGAGCCGTGAGAAGATAGCTCTTGATGGGAGATTTGATCATCGTCATTTGCGTGTTCTTTGTGATTTTCAAGGATGTTTGCATTTTTTGGGATGACTAGCTCGCCCTTATGCTCAGCAAAGACATTTATAGTGTGAAATACCGAGCTAAAGCCGACATAAGCCTTTTCGCCGTCATCAAAAACAATGGTAAGGTTCGAGTTTTCGCTCGTTTTTATATCATCACCAAGGTAAATTTCATCGCCTTTGTGTAGCACCCTCATAGTGCCGTCCCTACTTATGGCGATGGCTTCACCCTTGATCTTTTTGATAACGCCGATCCTTATGGCGTCAAAATTTGGCATTTCTTCATCCCTGTAAAATGTGTGTATTGTAATATCGGAAAATCTCTTAAAATTTATATAGTTTTGTGGCTTTTTGGGATGAGGTCTTTAGCTCTTGTAAATTTACTACATCACCTCGACATGCACGTTTTTATCTATCTCTACGAAAAATGTCTGCCCAGCGTTGTTTTCGCCTTTATAGACTTGATTGACCGCTTCGCCCCCAACTTCATCGAGTTTGTTATAACCAGCTCCGATTACGCTATTTTTTGCATTTAGCGCGGCTACTTCGCCGCTTGTGGCCTTTACGAAATTTCCAACTAGCTGCACCACATCGTCACTATCGCCTGAAATTTTAAGGATAGTATTTAGGCTCTCTAAGCCATCGGGTCCTTTGGTAGGGTTGGAGTCTATCATATCGCTTATGTTTTGCCCATTTAGCTTTAGCTTCACAGCCTTTGTGTGATCAAGTTCGATGCGCTCAAAGCTCTCAAGGCGCTTATCTAGCTCACTTATCTTTGTTAGATCCACGTTTTGGGTAAAAACTAGCGTATCTATGCCACCTTTTGCGTCGATATCGTGTGAGTTAAAGATGAATTTGTCATCAAGGTTGCTACCAACGTCTTTTGTACCTTCAAATTTTAGGTCAAATGGCTTATCAAAATCGCTTGCATTATCGCCAAATTTTGTACCATTTATTTCTTTTGCCTTATAAAATGTATCGCTCTCTTTTGTCACAAGGCCCTTTTGAGCAAGAGCCTCCATGTAGGCATCACTTACTAGAGTAACGCCTGTTTTATCAAATGTATAATTATCATCTTCACTTGTCCCTGTTATCCTTGTGGCAACTCTTTTTGACATATATGGCGTGTCATCAACTACTATAAAAGTTACTTTATAAAAACCACTCTCACTTAAGTGTAGCTCATTTGTCTTTACATAGTTTACGCCTTCTTCGTCCGCGCCTTTTGCAGTAGTAAAACCTCTGTTGTATATGGCTGTGTCATTAAAGATAAATTTTATTATCTCTCTTGATTTTACCTCGTAAAAAGCAAATTCTTTAACGAGTGTATGATCTTTGATATGTATCCAGCCCTCTGCCTTTAGTATCAAGCCGTCGCTCCCACTCGGCTTTGACTCATTTAAAAGATAGTGTCCATTCGATTTCTGTGGCAAACCATAGCTACCAAAGCTATTACCAAGTCTATCTACATCATATTTTGCACGTGGGTCTTGCCCTATCCTGATAAGCTCTTCTGGCTTTAGATCTGGATCAGATAGTATTTTGTATTTTTTTAGATCTTCATTTGTACCTTGTCTTTTAAAAGATAATGGATTATATGCTGTGCCAGTGCGCCATCTAAGCTCACTAAAAGTGCTTGAGGCGCTAACCTTATGCTCGTCCATCCACTCTTCATATGCGTATTTGTTGTTTGAGTGCCAATCTATCTCTTTGTTGTTGTTTCTAGCGATATTATAAAACCACATATCTGCGTCTAGTCCTCTGTTTGTGACATTTAACACATTTATGGTATCTATAAATGGCTCTTCTTTTGGCTCTGCAGCGCCGCCACTTTTTTCTACTAGCGTGCTAGAGGATAGACTTGAAGCGCCTGAGACGCTTTTTAGCTCGCTTGGCTGGGCACTACTTATATTTGAGTCTAACCCTTTATTTACAACCATTATTTTATTGGTGGAATCTATAAATGATTCTTCGGTGGCGCTACCTTTTTCTACCTGCGTGCTTGAAGCGCCTGAGACGCTTTTTGTCTGAGCTGGCTGGGTGCTACTTATATTTGGCTCTAAAGATCTGTACTGGTTGTAAATTTGATGGATATTTGCGCTGTGACCACTTGTGGTAAAACTAGCCGCGCTTAGAGATATGCCATCTCTTACTGATGATCCGTATCCACTCTCACTCTTTTCTTCTGCTGGTTTTGTTGAAATTTTTAAAATATCATCTAAATTTATGCTTTGATGAGCGTTTAAATTTATCTGCTCGCCACCTTCTAGAGTGATCTTGGCATCTAAATTTTTAGTAAAAATTTTCTGATCAGGATAAATTTCGTCGCCATCTTTTAGCATTTTTATGCTTCCATCTTGGCTTATGATGTAAATTTCGCCCTGAGTATCTTTTATTATCAATTTTTTATTTTTCATATTTTTCCTTGGTTTAGTCTAAGCCATATCGGATAAATTTATAAAATATGTATAGCTAAAGTCTTATTTTGTGGAGATTGTAGTCAAAGTTGCTAGGTATTATCATTGTTTTAGATCAAAGTAATACCTATATATTTATGAAAAAGCAGGGTAAATTTAAAAAATTTGAGTTTTAAAGAGCCCTTATAAACTCTTTAAATTTATCTCCTCGCTCGGCGTAGCTCTTAAACTGGTCAAGGCTCGCAGCAGCAGGGCTTAGAAGCGCTATCTCGTCAGCTTTTAGCTCTTTGCTTATCTCATTTACAGCGTTTTGTAAAAAGTCACATTTTAGGGCAGGCACGCTAAATTTAGCGGCTAAATTCATAAGTTTGTCGCTGTTTGAGCCAATGGCATAAATTTTGACTTTAAGACCCTTTAAATTTTCAAATAGCTCATCCATGCTAACGCCCTTGTCGTCGCCGCCTAGGATTAGGTGTATAAAGTGATCTTTGTAGCGTTTCACGGCTTGTATGCTTGCATCTATGTTGGTCGCTTTTGTGTCATTAACCCAGGTTCGCCCCATCTTGTCGGTGAGCTCTTCAAGCTTGTTTGCCTCGATGACAAATGTGTTTAAAAGTGCGACATCACAGCGGTCAAATAAAATTTTCTCCACCGCAAGTGCCAGTAGTGCGTCAAGTAAAAACGGCGTTTTAAAGGCTATATCGTCCAAATTTACGCCGCAAAATTTAGCTAAATCGCTCTCATCTTTATAGGCGATAACTTTGGCTTTTGTAGGCGTTTTAGCGTAAATTTCAGGCACGATCGCTACGCTAGTTTCGCTCATGCTAGCAAGCGGCTTTAGCTTGGCTTTTTCGTACTCGCTCATGTCGCCATGCCAGCTTAGATGATCTGGTGTGATCGGCAAAAGCACGTAAATTCCTGGTGTGGCGTGGTTTGTGTAGTGCAGAGTAAATGAGCTGGTCTCAAGTATCCAAATTTTAGCTTGTGGGTCTAAATTTGCTAGTGCGATGCCGACGTTTCCGCCCATCACTGAGCCTTTGCTCTCTAGCAGGTGCTGCATCATCTTTGTAGTCGTCGTTTTGCCGTTTGTGCCGCTTATCCAGACGTTAAATGGTAAATGCGCCTTGTAAATTTCATAAAAATAGTCATATTCGCTAACTAAATTTCTAGCTTTTTTGATAAGCTCGTGGTGAGGCGGGATGCCCGGGCTTGGTATCTCTAGGCTGCTTTTTGCTGGGTCAAATTCGCTAACTGGCAAAAGAGCGTTGCCAAACTCATCTTTTGAAATTTCGCTAAATTTATCATCATAGATATCCCAAAAGCCGTCTTTTACGAAGTTTTTAGCGATAGCTTTCGTCGTGCCACCATAGCCAAATAGTGATTTTCTCATGCTTTTATCCTCTTTTGCCCCATAAAATTTCTACTATCTCATTAGCACTTAGCTCACGCATCACGCCCTCTATCTCGCGGCGTTCAAAGAGCTCAAATCTAAACGTATCAGCAAAATTTAGCTTCAAAAACTCTGCAAAATATGCGCCTTTGCAGGCAAATTTTACTCTTATATAAAATGCCTCTAAAAAATCATCATCAAATTCAGGCACAGGCGCCAACATGCGTTCTACGATCACGCTAAGCTCGTCTTTTGTGGTATCAGGCACCAGTTTTGGCTCTGGCAGGGCGATGTCAAAGGCTAAATTCTCAGCGCCCTCAGCCTCCCACCACTCGTGCAGGCTAAATTTACTCATATCCTTGCCACTTATCTGTGCTAGGCGTTTCTCTACTTTGCGGTACTCTTCGCCGTCCTCATCGCCATTTTCGTCGCAAAAGTCGGTATAGGCTAAAATTTGCTCCAAAATTTCATCATATATTTTTCTAGCACGCTCAAAGTCAGGCTCTATCTGCGCTCGCATGATCTACCTGATCTTTAGCGCGGTTAGTGCGATCAAATTTGCTAAAAGTGCGATGATCCAAAAGCGCACGATGATCTTATTTTCCGCCCAGCCTTTTATCTCAAAATGGTGATGTATAGGCGCCATGAGAAAAATTCTGCGTTTAAAAATTTTAAAGCTACCCACCTGCAAGATGACACTAAGCGTCTCTACGACAAAGATGAGGCCGATGATGATGAGCAAAATTTCGTTTTTGGTCGCAACGCCCATAAAACCGATATATGCACCAACGCTTAAGCTGCCGCTATCGCCCATAAAGACTTCAGCCGGATGGCAGTTAAACCACAAAAAGCCCATGAGCGAGCCAATGAGTGCAGAGGCTACGACGACGCTCTCGCCAACGCCTGCGATCTTTGGTAGAAGCAGGTATGAGCTAAAGACAGCGTGGCCGCAGATGTAGGCAAAAACGCCAAGAGTTAGAAGTGAAAATATTGATGGTACGGCGGCAAGTCCGTCAAGTCCGTCTGTTAAATTTACCGCATTTGAGGCTGCGACGATGACAAGCGTCCAAAAGAAAATGGCAAAAATTTTCATATCAAAGATGGGCTGCTTGTAAAATGGCAGGTAAAACTCAGTATTTAGCTCTTTGCTGATGTATAAAAACGCTGCGAGTAAAAAGGCGATGAGAAACTGAAAAAAGAGCTTTGCCTTTGGGCTTAGGCCGGCGTGGTTTTTAGCACCTAAAATTTTGCTGTAATCATCCTTGTAGCCAAGCAGAGTAAAGCAAACTAGGCAAAAGAGCGAGGCTAGAATGAAGGTGTTATCAAGCCTTGCACAGATGATCGTGGCGATCACGGCAGTAAAGACAAAGACAAGTCCGCCCATGGTCGGTGTTTTGGCCTTTTTTTGGTGAGTTTGTGGTGCGAGCTCATAGATAGGCTGGGCGGCATTTTTTGCCTTTGCCCAAGCGATAAATTTAGGCATCAGATAAGCTGTCAAGATAAATGCTATGAAAAATGCGATGCCAGCGCGAACGGTGATATACTGAAAGATATTAAAGTTGAAAATTTCATAGATATAGTAAAACATGGGAGCCTTTATTTTAAAAAAAAGCAATTTTAGTATAATGGCCTTAAAAATTATCTAAATTTAAGGATAAAATTTAAAAATGGCTCAAAAAACTATACTTATAATAACTGATGGTATCGGATCTAATAAAAATGGTAAATTTAACGCATTTGAGGCGGCCAAAAAGCCAAACTACGATAAATTTTTTAAAGAAATTCCAAACTCGCTCATAAAAACCTCTGGAAACGCTGTGGGGCTACCCAAAGGACAGATGGGAAACAGCGAAGTAGGGCACATGTGCATAGGAAGCGGTCGAGTTTTGTATCAAAATTTGGTCAAAATTTCACGCGGCTTTAATGATGGCTCAGTAGCAGAAAATGAAGCGCTAAAGGCTCTTTTTAAAAAGTGCAAAAAGATCCACGTCATAGGGCTTTATAGCGACGGTGGCGTGCACTCTCACATGGAGCATTTTGATGGTATGTGCGAGCTTGCTAGCAAAAGTGGCTGCGAAGTTTTTGCCCACGCTATCACCGACGGACGCGACGTTAGCCCAAATAGCGGTCTAAATTTCATAAAAAGCTTGGAGGCTAAATTTAAGGTAGCGACAGTTTGCGGGAGATTTTACGCGATGGATAGAGACAAACGCTGGGAGCGCGTAAAAGAGGCCTATGATAGCTTGGTAAAGGGAGCAAATTTAAGCGAGCTTTCGCCAAGCGAGTATCTACAAAAAAGCTACGATGAGGGCATGACAGACGAGTTTGTAAAGCCAGCAAGCTTTAATGGCTTTAAGGGCATAGGCGAAGATGACGGCGTGATCTTTATAAATTTTAGAAATGATAGAGCAAGAGAGATTTGTCAGGCTTTGGGTGAAGAGAAATTTGGCGAGTTTGAGCGACCTTTTGCTATCAAAAATCTCATCACCATGACCGAATACGACGCAAATTTTAAATTTGAAGTGCTATTTAAAAATGAAAAGATAAAAAACACCCTAAGCGAGGTCGTAGCGGCTGCTGGGCTAAGGCAGCTTCACACGGCTGAGACTGAAAAATACGCCCACGTAACCTTTTTCTTTAATGGCGGCGTCGAGGAGCTAGCTAGCAACGAAACTAGGGTGCTCATCCCTAGTCCAAAAGTAAAAACCTACGACGAAAAGCCAGAGATGAGCGCTGCTGAGGTTTGCAAAGCCGTGCTAAAGGGCATGGATGACGAGCAAGACTTTATCGTGGTAAATTTCGCAAATGGCGATATGGTAGGCCACACTGGCAACTACGAGGCCGCTATAAAAGCAGTTGAAGCAGTGGATGCGGCTCTTGGAGAAATTTACGCAAAAGCAAAAGAGAAAAACTACGCTATGATCATCACGAGCGATCACGGAAACTGCGAAGAGATGCGTGATAGTAGCGGCGAGCTACTGACAAACCACACAACTTATGATGTCTTTTGCTTTGTGATGGCTGATGGCGTAAAAAAGGTAAAAAACGGTGGTCTAAACAACATCGCGCCTAGCGTTTTAAAGCTCATGGGGCTTGAGATCCCAGCTGAGATGGACGAGGCGTTATTTTAAATTTGATAATATAAGCAAAATTTATAAGGAGAATCTATGAAATTTAGTGGAAAAAACGTGCTAATAACAGGTGCAAGCAGAGGTATCGGCGCACAGATCGCAAAGACGCTTGCAAATATGGGCTTAAAAGTGTGGATAAACTACCGCTCAAAGCCTGAGATAGCAGACGCTTTGCAGGCTGAGATCGAGCAAAATGGCGGCAAGGCTGCGGTGATAAAATTTGACGCAACAGACGAAGATGAGTTTATAAAAGGTATAAATTTGATAGTCGATAGCGACGGCGAGCTAAGCTACCTTGTAAATAACGCTGGCATCACAAATGACAAGCTAGCGCTTCGCATGAAAACTAGCGAATTTACAGATGTGATAAATGCAAATTTAACTTCAGCTTTCATAGGATGTAGAGAGGCTTTAAAAGTGATGAGCAAAAAGCGCTTTGGAGCGGTCGTAAACGTCGCATCTATCGTTGGCGAGATGGGAAATGCAGGACAGGTGAATTATTCAGCCAGTAAGGGCGGACTAATCGCCATGAGCAAGAGCTTTGCAAAAGAGGGCGCAAGTAGAAATATCCGCTTTAACAGCGTAACTCCAGGCTTTATCGAGACTGATATGACGCATGGGCTAAGCGATGAGGTGAAAAAAACTTATAGCGATAATATCCCGCTAAAACGCTTTGGCAGCGCTAGTGAGGTGGCCGAGGCTGTGGCATTTTTACTAAGTGATCACGCAAGCTACATAACTGGCGAGACGCTAAAAATAAACGGTGGACTTTATATGTAATGAAATTTCAACAAGTTTTGAAATTTAAAATAAATAAAAGCGTAAATATTATAAGATAACAGACATTTTTTATAAGGAGACCTTAAATGGCAGTATTTGAAGACGTAAGAGACGTAGTTGTAGAGCAACTAAGCGTAGATCCACAAGCGGTAAAACTAGAGTCTAAAATCATCGAAGATTTAGGCGCTGATTCACTTGACGTTGTAGAGCTAGTTATGGCTTTAGAAGAGAAATTTGAAGTAGAAATTCCTGATAGCGAAGCAGAGAAATTAGTAAGCATTCAAGACGTTGTAAATTATATAGAAAAACTAGGCAAATAATTTAAATTTGCATAGTTTGATTTAAGGAGATGTATTGAAACGAGTCGTTGTAACTGGTATTGGCATGATAAACGCACTTGGTCTTGATAAAGAGAGCTCTTTTAAGGCTATTTGCGAGGGTAAAACAGGTGTGAAAGAGATCACGAGCTTTGATGTAAGCGAATTCCCTGTTAAAATTGCTGCCGAGATAACTGATTTTGATCCAAATAGCATTTTAGACGGCAAAGAGGTGAAAAAAGTAGATCGTTTCATACAGCTTGGCATAAAAGCATCTAACGAAGCTATGGCTGATGCGAATTTTAAGGAGTTTGACGCTCATAAATTTGGCGTTAGTTCAGCAGCTGGCATAGGTGGTTTGCCAAATATTGAGAAAAACTCAATCACATATTTTGAAAAAGGCGTAAAGAGAATTTCGCCATTTTTCATCCCATCTGCACTTGTAAATATGCTAGGTGGCATAGTTTCAATAAACCACGGACTAAAAGGTCCAAATTTATCAAGCGTAACAGCTTGTGCAGCAAGCACTCATGCGATATCACAAGCTGCAAAATGCATAATGATCGGTCAAGCAACAAATATGCTAGTTATCGGTGCTGAATCAACTATCTGCGGCGTTGGTATAGGCGGTTTTGCGGCGATGAAAGCACTCTCAACTAGAAATGACGAGCCAAGCAAAGCTTCAAGGCCATTTGATGCAAACCGCGATGGCTTTGTAATGGGCGAAGGCGCTGGCGCACTTGTGCTTGAAGAGTATGAGTCAGCTGTTGCAAGAGGTGCTAAAATTTACGCTGAAGTAGTTGGCTTTGGCGAGAGCGGAGACGCACACCATATCACATCACCAACACTTGAAGGTCCATTAAGCGCGATGAAGCAAGCACTTGATATGGCAAAAGGCGTAAAGATAGACTATGTCAATGCGCATGGTACTTCAACACCAGTAAATGATAAAAATGAGACAGCTGCACTAAAGGCTGTTTTTGGTGATAAGTGCCCACCAGTTAGTTCAACCAAAGGTCAGACCGGACACTGCTTAGGCGGCGCTGGTGCGATCGAGGCTGTCATATCTATAATGGCAATGAGAGATGGCATCATCCCTCCAACGATAAACTACGAAACACCAGATCCAGACTGCGATCTAGACTACGTTCCAAATAAAGCTAGAAAAGCTGATATAAAAGCTGTTATGAGCAACTCATTTGGCTTTGGTGGAACAAACGGCGTCGTGATATTTAAAAAGTTGGATTAAGATGTCAAATTATTTAGATTTTGAAAAGAGCATAAAGCAGATTGATGAAGATATAGCAAATGCTAAGATCAGAGGCGATGAACATGCTGTTGAAATTTTAAATAAGAACCTATCTAAAGAGATATCAAAAGTATATAAAAATTTAAACGAATATCAACGTTTACAACTTGCTCGTCACCCAGATAGGCCATACGCTATTGATTATATAAATTCATTTTTAGTTGATGGCTATGAGATCCATGGCGACAGGGCATTTCGCGACGACCCAGCAATAGTTTGCTACATCGGTTACATCGGAGGCAAAAAGGCTGTCGTTATAGGCGAGCAAAAAGGTCGTGGCACTAAAAATAAACTAAAAAGAAATTTTGGTATGCCTCATCCAGAGGGTTACCGAAAGGCTTTACGCGTAGCAAAATTGGCTGAGAAATTTAACCTACCTATCTTATTTTTGATAGACACTCCAGGCGCATATCCTGGTGTTGGCGCTGAAGAGCGAGGTCAAAGCGAGGCCATAGCTAGAAATTTATTTGAATTTGCAAATTTAAAAACTCCAATAATAGCTGTCGTTATCGGCGAAGGCGGAAGTGGCGGTGCTTTAGCAATAGGCGTGGCTGATAGACTTGCCATGATGAAAAACTCTGTCTTTTCAGTCATCTCGCCAGAGGGTTGTGCAGCGATACTTTGGAATGACCCAGCTAAACAAGAGCAAGCCACAAAATCTATGAAGATAACGGCTGATGACTTAAAAAATTTATCGCTTATAGATGACGTGATAAACGAGCCGATAAATGGAGCTCATAGAGATAAAGATGGTGCCGCAAAAGCACTTGCAAACTACTTCATCTCAGAGCTAGCCGAGCTTGAGAAGCTTGATATAAACGAGCTTGTCGCAAAAAGAATAGACAAAATCCTCTCTATCGGGGCTTATGAAGAGTAAAATTTACAGTCGCAAGTGAGTTGAAAGTTTAAGTAAATTTGCTTGCGACTCTCCTTTATGCTAAATTTGATATGCTTTTTTTAAATTTTAAAAATTAAACAGTTTTATTTTTTTATCTCAGTATTTTAAAATTTAATAACTCATCTATGCAACTTTTAAGTGTTTAAGGCTAAAATTCTTAGCAAATTTCATAAAGGCTATTTATGGATAAATTTCAAGAAAAATATATAAAGCTTTCAAAAGATTACTACAAAAATAACGGCAATGCGGCGAGTGTGGAGGCTTTGTATCAGTTTAAAGAAGAGCTTGAAGCAAGCAAGGACTCGCAAGCAAAGAGCGTTTTAGTCGATATTTATCAGCTTTTGTCTATGCAAAAGAGTGCTTACGAGCTACTTTTAAATATACATGATAAAAACGACAAAAAACAGCTAAAAACGCTTGGCTACCTTGCGCAGTTTATGGATGAGGGTGACAAATGGGCGGTGCCAAGGCCAAAGAGCAAAGAGCAAATTTTAGCTCAAAAGGCAAAGGCTGCCACCTTGCCAAAATTTCGCTATCACCCAGAGCCATTAAAAACTGGCGCATTTAAAGATGATATGAGTGTCACCTGCGAGTGCTGCGGCAAAAACACAGAAATTTATTACAACAATGGCGTCTATAGCGAGCAAGACGTCACCTATCTTTGCCCAGCCTGCATCGCAAATGGTGAAGCTGCCAAGAAATTTGACGCTACCTTTGTGCAAGATGCCGACAATCTTGCCACGGATGACGCCAAAAAAGATGAGGAGCTCTTTGAAAGAACACCTGGCTATGAGAGCTGGCAGGGCGAGCACTGGGTGGCGTGCTGTGATGATTATTGCGCATTTTTGGGAGATGTGGGCACGAAGGAGCTTCTTGAGCTCGGCATCGCAGACGAGGTCTTTGCGGACTACGCAAAAAGGGACGATTACGACGCGAAAATGGCTCGCGAGCTGCTCGTAGCGGGTGGCGATTTTGCTGGATATTTGTTTCGTTGCTTGCACTGCAAAAAGTATCACATCTACATTGATGCTTGCTAGAAAGGAAAAATATGGATCTAAATGAAATTGCAAAAGGCTGCAAAGAGCGCGGTTTGGAGGGGCTTTTCGAGTTTTTAAAGCCAATGGCCAAAAATGCTATAAAGATAGATACGCAGGCTAAAGATGACGGTGATATCGTTGTTGGAGCGTCTAAATTTGGCGGGCAGCCAGATCTACCAGCTAGCGTGTCTTGGCCCTCAAATGAAAACGGCGCGCTTAGCTTTGTGGCGCAGATAAATTTTGCTGAAGCTAGTAAATTTGACACCGACGGGTTGCTACCAAAAAGTGGTATGCTATATCTTTTTTATGATATAAATTTACGCATTTGGGGCTACGACCCTGCTGATAAAAAGGGCTTTGCTGTGATCTTTAGTGAGGCAGCTAAAGACCAGCTTGCTCGCCAAAACATGGAGGGCGGAAATTTCACATTTGGCGCATGCTCTCTTAGCTTTAAAAACGAGCTAAATTTGCCAAGTTTGCAAAGCTCACTCGTGCCATTTGGTAAATTTAGCGAGGAGGAGTGGGCGGCCTATCACGAGATCATCGAGCCAAGCTGGCAGGCCAAAGAAAACAAGTTACTTGGCCACTCTGACAATATCCAAGACGGCATGGAGCTAGAGTGCGAGCTCGTGGCAAATGGCCTTGACTGCGGCGATGGCAGCGCTTATCACCACCCAAATATCTCTGAATTTGAGAAAAATGCCGCCCAGTGGCAGCTGCTTTTGCAGATAGATAGCGACTGGGATAGCGACATGGACTGGGACGGAGAGGGCAGAGTTTATCTATGGATAAAGAGGGACGATCTAGCGGCGCGCGACTTTAGCAAGACGTGGCTAGTTTTGCAGACGAGCTAGGGGCGAAAATTTAGCCAAAAGCTCTTGTTGGTGTGGATTTGGTAGTAAAATTATTTGGCATGCCATCTAAATTTCGTGCGTAGAATGTGTAAATTTAAAAATTTAAAGGTAAATGGCAGATTAAATTTAAATTTTTTGTAGTTTGCTGCTGGTTAAATTTACCTTGCAAGTGACTTTTACTCCCATACTAGCTTGGCTCTCCTTAAATTTCTCTTTGCTGATTAGATAGAAAATCGCGATATTTAGCCTTTATATCTCTTAAATTTAATAAAACTAGCAAATCTATCCATGCGCCAAATTTAGGCAAAATTTAGTAAAATCCTTAAAAAATTTAAAGGCAAAATATGTTTAATGGCTTAATTAGGGAGCTTGCCGAGGTCATTAGCTACTCGCAAAATGTTTTACGGCTAAAGGCTAAATTTCGCCCAAATTTAGGCGACAGCATCGCAGTAAATGGTGCTTGCTTAAGTGTGACTAAACTATATGAGGACGGCTTTAGCGTGGAGTTAAGCGCAGAGAGCAGGGCAAATGTCGCGGTTGAAAATTTAGCTGGCAGGGTGCATATAGAGCCAGCGATGAAGCTTGGAGAGCGAGTAGATGGGCATTTGATGCAAGGCCACATCGACTTTATCGGCGTGATCTCGGCTATCAAAAAGCATGAAAACGGCGTTGATTTTTACATCGACCTGCCGCGCGAGGCGATGGCTCTTATGGCAAATAAGGGCTCGGTGGGCGTCGAGGGCGTGAGCCTTACGATCAACGAAATTTTGCCAAAAGGTATCAGGCTCACGATCATTCCCATCACATTTAGAGATAGTCTTTTTGGCACTTTCAAGGTTGGCAGACGCGTAAATATCGAGAGTGACCTGCTGGCTCGCTACGTGACTAGGATGCTTGATACTAAGCAAAATAGCGGCCTTAGCTGGGACGAGGTCGAGAGGATTTCGAGCCTTTACTAAGCGAGCGAAGATGCGTGAAAATTTAGAGATCGTTTTTGATAAAAATGGCATAGTAGCTGGCTTTACAAATAGGCTTGGCGGCGTGAGTGAGGGTAAATTTAGCTCGCTAAATTTAGGCGATCACGTGGGCGATGAGCCAAGAGATGTCATAAAAAATAGAGAAATTTTGGCTAAAAATTTAGGCGTGAAAAAGCTTAAATTTATGAAGCAGATCCACTCGGACAAGGTCTTTGTCCTTGAAAACGAGGAGGACGAGCTGCCAGAGTGTGACGCTGTGATCACAAATTTAAGCGATGTCGGCATCTGCGTCTTGGTGGCGGACTGCTCGCCAGTCGTGATGATAGATGAGAGGCAGGGCGCTATCTGCGTGGCTCATGCAGGAAGAGCTGGCGTTACGCTAAAAATTTGCACAAAAGCATTTGGGCTTATGAGTGAGAAATTTGGCTCAAAAGCAGACGAAATGAGTGTCTTTGTCGGAGCAAATATAAAGGGCGGCTGCTACGAGGTTGGCGAGCTTGACCTTGGGGAATTTAACGCATATAAGATAGGTAGAAATTTTGATATGAACGCGGCCTTAAGGGATGAATTTAGCGCACTTGGGGTTAAAAATTTAAACTTTAGCGAGGTCTGCACGCACTGCGACGAGAGATATTTTTCGTACCGAAGAGACGGCGTGTGCGGTAGATTTTGTGGATTTGCAGTGAAATTTAAGGATAAAAATGAGATATGAGAGTTTTAAAAATCCACTAGCGGCAAAAATAGCTCAAAACGCTAGAAATTTGGGCTTTGAGCAGCTTATGAACGAAGAGTTTGTGCAGATGCTTCTTAGCTCAAAAAAGTTGGAGCTAAGTGCCGTGGATAGGGAAAATGTGGAGCAAATTTTTATAAAACTGATGGAGATAGAAGAGAAAGTACAACTTAGCAAATAAAGGAGAAAATATGCTTTTGCTTAAAAATGCTAATCTATACACGCCAAAATTTCTTGACAAGTGCGATGTTTTGGTAGGTGGCGGTAAAATTTTAGCTATCGGCGAGGGGTTAAGCTTTAGCGTAGAAGGGCTAGAAATTTACGATCTTAAAGGTAAAATTTTGGCTCCAGGCCTCATTGATCAGCACGTGCATATCACGGGTGGCGGTGGCGAGGCTGGATATCACTCAAGAACGCCTGAGATCACGCTTAGTCAGATCGTAAAATACGGCACGACCACACTTGTTGGCGTTTTGGGGACCGATGGTGTCACCAGAAGCTTGGAAAATCTCTACTCAAAGGCAAAAGCGCTCGAGTTTGAGGGCATCTCGACCTTTATCCACACTGGCTCATACGCAAGCCCCTGTGTGACATTTACTGGCGACATCGCAAAGGATCTCATTTTAATAGACAAAGTGATCGGCGTAAAGATCGCACTAACCGACAACCGCGGCAGCTACGTCTCAAAAGAGGAGCTCATCAAGATACTAAGCAAGATACGCATAGGCGGCATGGTCTCTAAAAAAGGCGGCGTGCTTCACATGCACATGGGCGGATTAAGCGAGAAATTTGACAACGTCTTTAAGGTGATAAAAGACTATGAATTCCCAGTTCATTACTTCTCGCCGACGCACTGCGCTAGGACAAAAGACCTGTTTAACGAGGCTTTGAAATTTCAAAAAATGGGCGGAAACGTCGATATCACAAGCGGTGGAAGTAAATTTGCCCCGCTTCATGAGGTGGTGGCTTACGGCCTTGAAAATGGGCTAAATTTAGAGCGCCTAACGATAAGCTCAGACGGCAACGGCAGCGTGCCTAAATTTAACGAAAATGGCGAGCTAGTGGGATATGGCTGTGCGTCATGTGCGTCAAATTTGGAGGTATTGCAAGCTTTGGTAAGAAATAAAATTTTAAATATAGAAGATACTTTGGCCTTGATGAGTAAAAATGTGGCGAGGTATCTAAATTTAAGCCAAAAAGGCGAGATAAAAGTTGGCAACGACGCTGATCTTTGCGTCTTTGACGAGGAGCTAAATTTATATGACGTGATCGCAAAAGGCGAGTTTTGTGTCAAGGACGAAAAGGTCGTTAAAAAAGGCTTTTTCGAGTAAATTTATAGAAATTTGAGCTTTATTTATAGCTAAAAAAATCTTTAAATTTAGCTTCAATAAAGCCAAGTTTCAATATAATCCAAGCTTTATTTCACACACGACAATCCTAAATTTGGTTGTGCGAAAGCATTAATGGTCGTGGAGGATAAAACTAAATTCAAGGCAAAATGCCTAAAACAAGGAGAAACTCATGGTAACTATGAGAGATTTATTAGAGTGTGGCGTACATTTTGGTCACCAAACACGCCGCTGGAATCCAAAGATGAAAAAATTTATCTTTGGCGAGAGAAAAGGTATCTATATTATAGATCTACAAAAGACTATTCGCTACTTCCGCTACACTTACAACATCGTTCGTGACGCAGCTGCTGAAGGCAAGTCAGTGTTATTTGTCGGTACTAAAAAACAAGCTATCGACGCTATCAAAGAGTATGCTGAAAAATGTGGAATGCCTTATGTAAATCACCGCTGGTTAGGTGGTATGATGACAAACTTCGGTACTATCCGCCAGTCTATCCGCAAACTAGAAGTTATCGAGACTATGGAAGAAGATGGCTCGATAAATTTACTAACTAAAAAAGAGGCTTTGATGCTTCGCCGCAAAAAAGAGAAGCTTATCGCAACTCTAGGTGGTATCCGTAATATGAAAAGCCTTCCTGATATGATATTTGTTGTTGATACAGTGAAAGAAAAGATCGCTGTTCAAGAGGCAAATCGCTTAAAAATCCCAGTTGTAGCACCTATCGATACAAACTGCGATCCTGACGTTGTTGATTATCCTATCCCAGGAAATGACGACGCGATCCGCTCTGTTCAGCTTTTCTGCCAAGAGATGGCTGAGGCTATCAACGAAGGCAAATCACTTCTTGAGCAAGATGGTGGCGAACAAGCTGCTGGCGAAGAAGTAAGCCAAGATGAGAAAGACGCAGTTGTAGCTGAGGCTATGAGTGAAGAAGACTTTGGCGAGGACGAAGAGTAATGGAAATAACTGCACAAATGGTAAAAGAGCTCCGTGAATCAACCGGAGCTGGCATGATGGACTGCAAAAAGGCACTTGGCGAAGCAAATGGCGACATGGAAAAAGCTGTTGATATTCTTCGTGAAAAAGGCCTAGGTCAAGCTGCTAAAAAGGCTGACCGCCTTGCAAGCGAGGGCCTAGTAAGCGTTGAAGTTTGCTCAAAATGCAAAAAAGCAACTATTAGTGAGATCAACTCTGAAACTGACTTTGTTGCTAGAAACCCACAGTTTCAAGCACTTGCAAAAGACGCTACAGCTCACATCCAATCAAGCGGTATAAAAACAGTTGAAGAGCTAAATGCTAGCACTTTAAATGGCGTTAAATTTGAAGAATACTTCAAAACTCAGATCGCAACTATCGGCGAAAACCTTGTAGTTCGTCGCTTTGAGACTATTAGCGCTGATGATAAGGGCGTGGTAAATGGCTATGTTCACTCAAATGGCCGTGTTGGCGTACTTATCGGTGCAGCTTGCGAAAGTGCTGAAGTTGCAAACAAAGCAACTGAATTTATAAGAAATTTATGTATGCATGCAGCTGCGATGAAGCCAAGCGTTATAAGCTACAAAGACCTTGATAAAGAGTTTGTTGAGAAAGAATTTATCGCACTTCGCGCTGAGCTTGAAAAAGACAATGAAGAACTAAAACGCCTAGGCAAGCCACTTCACCACATCCCTGAGTATGCTAGCCGCTGCCAGATAGGCGACGCTGAGCTTGCAAAAGCTACAAAAGCGATCGAAGAAGAGCTAAAAGCTGAGGGTAAGCCTGAGAAAATTTGGGATAAGATCATCCCTGGTAAGATCGAGAGATTTTATGCTGATAACACAGTGCTTGACCAACGCCTTACGCTTTTAGGTCAGTTTTATGTAATGGACGATAAAAAGACTATCGAACAAGTTATCGAAGAGAAAAGCAAAGAGCTTGGCGGCAAGATCGAGATCGTAAAATACGTTCGCTTCGAGCTTGGCGAAGGCTTAGAGAAAAAAGTAGATGACTTTGCTGCAGAAGTTGCTGCTCAAATAGGCTAATGGAAATTTTAAGAGCGTCTAATCTAGGCTTTGCGTATGATTATACGCTCTTTAACAATATAAATTTAATTCTCAATCAAAAACAAAGTATTGCGATAACTGGCGTTAGCGGTTGTGGCAAATCAACACTTTTACATATACTTTCAACACTTTTAAAACCAAATTTTGGCGAAGTTATCTACCAAGATAGATCGATCTATGAGCTCTCTCAAAACGAGCTTTTGGCTATTAGAAGGCTTCATTTTGGCATTATTTTTCAGTCGCACTATCTTTTTAAAGGCTTTAGCGCTTATGAAAATATCGAGCTTGCAAGCATACTATCAGGCGAAAATATAGAAAAAAATGATCTTGAAGCGCTTAAAATTTCAAGCGTTATAAATCAAAAAGTTGGTGAGCTAAGTGGCGGTCAGCAGCAGCGTGTCAGCATTGCTAGAGTGCTTACTAAAAAGCCAAAGATCATCTTTGCAGACGAGCCAACAGGCAACCTTGATAAGCAAACGGCAAATGAAGTGATGCAGGTTTTATTTGACTACATAAATGAAAACAACGCCGCCCTTGTTTTAGTCACTCACGACAACGACTTAGCCGCAAAATGCGACAACTCATACAAGCTTGAGAACAAAGAGCTTGTGCAAATTTCTTAAAATTTAGCTTCAAATTTCTAAAAACTACCGCATAAATTTAAAAACAAAGTAAAATTTTGTAAAATTAGCAAAAATTTAAAAAGAGCAAAATGGAACTAGTAGAATTTTTTGGAGCCGATAAAGCTATAGTTTTTATGCTTTTATTTGCACGTCTAAGCGGTCTCATCGTCTTTTTTCCATTCTACTCGCACAATCAAATTCCTCTTAGCGTAAAAACGCTTTTAGTTTTTGTTCTTTGTGTCGTGCTTTTTCCTCTCTCAAAAGCTCATGAAAACTCTATAAATTTCCTAGTCGGTGAGATACTTGGCGAGGTGATGCTAGGTCTTAGTGCAGGACTTATGCTAACCATCATATTTGCCACGCTTCAAATGGCAGGCGAGCAAATTTCCATGGTCATGGGCTTTTCTATGGCCTCTGTGCTTGACCCACAAACTGGCACAAACTCTCCAGTCATTGCAAACCTTATAAATTTCATCGCACTGCTAACATTTTTGGCATTTGATGGACATCATTTACTCCTTCAGTTTTACGCTAGCTCACTTGCTGTGGTGCCTCTAGGAGATTTTTATCCACGCCCTGGCATAATGAGCTATGCGATAAATTTATTTACAAATTTGTTTATATTTGGCTTTATCATGTCATTTCCTATCATCGCCCTCTCTTTGCTCTCAGACTCCATTTTTGGTATGCTCATGAAGACGATGCCGCAGTTTAACCTACTAGTCATCGGCTATCCTATAAAAGTGACGATCGGATTTTCTGTTTTGATAGCCATTTTAGCAGGCATTATGAAGATAATGAGCGACCTACTTTTAAAAGTGATAAATGATCTGCCAGCTCTGTTTTTTTAAGAAAATAGCAATGAAATTTATCATAGAATAGGCTTTTACTATTACAAGGAGGGATGATGAAAGTTGCTCTTATAAATAAAAATCCAGCAGTTTCACGTCTGATAACTTTAAGTCTGAATAAAATCGGCACCGAATATAGCGAATTTGAGGATCTAAATGGATTTGACGATGCTCAGTTTGACTTTATTATAATCGACAGCGACGTGGACAGCAGCGAGCTTGCGACTACAAAAGATGTGATGTATCTAGCAAGTCGTGGCGAGAGCAAACCAGAATTTGCTACTTTGATGCTTGAAAAACCATTTTTACCGACTGAATTTATAAGTGTTTTTGAGCAAAATATCCCAAAAGATGAGCCAGCTGCCCAGCAGAGCGAGAGTGAGCAGAGTGAAAGTGACTTTGGTGACTTTAGCGACGAGGCTATAAATTTTGACGAGATGTCTGGGTTTAAACTGCCTGATATCGATACAAATTTAGAAAATTTTGCAGATCTTGACAAAGAGCTTTTAGAAAGTGGCATAGATAGCCCAAGCGAGGAGATTAGCCAGAGCGACTTACAAGAGGAAAATGAAGCTAGCGATATGGAGTCTTTAGAAGAGCTTGAAGACCTACAAGAGCTTGCCAGCGAAGATCTTGCTGATGAGAGCGTGGATGAAGAGACTAGCGAAGCGATAAGTGATGCGCATGAGAGCGAAGAGAGTAAAGATGGCGATCTAGCAGAGCTTAGTGCGCTTGTCGATGAGATAGAAAATATGCCAGAAGAGTCTGAAGCAGATGAAGAGCTAAATAAAAATTTAGATGATATTATTAGCCAAAATGACGTTGCAGGCTTGGTTGATGAAGAGAACACTGGTAGCGAGTTTGACGAGATAGATCAGAGTAAATTTGAGCTTAGTGAGATTGATTCGCTTGATGAAGAGCTAAATAGTGAAGAGTCTAATGAGGAAAATAAAAATTTAGACGATATCGAGCTAGATGTTCAAAATTTAGAGCAAGAAGAGCTAAATATAGACGATCTAGCCAAATTTGATGATGAAGATAGCCTTGAAAATGAGGCAAATTTAGAAGATGAGCCTAAAGATGATGAGAATTTAGATGAGAGCTTTGAGGCTGATGAAGAGCAAATTCAAGTAGATGATGAAAAAGTAGAAGAAGATATAGAAGAAGAGGCTTTGGATGAAATTTCAAGTGAGGAGCTAGAAAATTTAGAGTCTAGCCAGAGTGAAAATGCTTCTAATGAGATGCCAGTAGAAGAGCTAGAAGATGTGAGCGAGCCAGAAGTTAAAGAAGATCTAGGTCTTGCGGATGAAACTTTTGAAGAAGAAAATGCTCAAGAAGAAGACGTACAAGAAAAGAGCAAAGACGCAGCATCAAGCGAGTTAAACTTCGACGCAGTATCGATAGATGATATAGATGAAAGCACGATGTTGGCGGCATTTGGACTAAAAGATATGCCTCAAACAAGCTCAAAAAAAGAGACAAAAGAAGGCTACAAAGAAGAGCTAACTAAAAAGATAACAAAACACGTCCACGAGTCACTAAATGAGAGCTCACTAAGAGATGTGCTAAAAGATATGAACATCAAGATAAATATAAGTTTCGAGGAAAAGTAGTTGCAAGGACAAATTTTAGTAGTTTCAGGACCTAGTGGAAGCGGTAAAAGCACGCTTTTGGGCCGTCTTTTAAAGGAAGAGAAAGACCTATATTTTTCTATCTCAAGTACAACAAGAGCCAAAAGAGAAGGCGAAGTCGATGGGGTGGATTATTATTTTATAAAAGAGGATGAATTTAAAAGCGGCATAGAAAAGGGCGAGTTTTTAGAGTGGGCGCAGGTGCATAAAAACTACTATGGCACGAGCTTAAAGCCAGTTTTAGCAGCGCTTGAGGCTGGGAAGATAGTGATATTTGACATCGACGTACAAGGCTTTCACATCGCACTTGAGAGATTTAAAAGCTATATCACCTCAGTTTTTATCACGACTATAAATAAAAAAGAGCTTAAAAAGCGCTTGAAAAACCGCGGAACAGATAGCGAAGAGACGATAGAAAATCGCCTAATGAACGCAGTTGGAGAGATGGAGCATATCTTAGAGTATGATTATTTTTTAGTAAATGATGATATCGAAAAGAGCTACCGCGGACTAAAGTCAATACTTAGAGCGATGAGGCTAAAAAGTGCCAAGATAAACTTGAGGCGCGTTATAGACGAGTGGATAGATTGCTAGAAATTCAGGAATTTATGATAACATTTTGAAAAATTTTAACGAGGAGAAAAGATGGGTTCTTTTAGTATTGGACACTGGCTAGTTGTTTTGGCGATTATTATTTTACTTTTTGGAGCAAAGAAGATCCCAGAACTTGCAAAAGGACTAGGTAAGGGCATAAAGACTTTTAAAGCCGAGATGGAAGACACAACACCTGAAAAGAGCGAGAAAGTCGAGCATAAAGAAGAGAGCGCTGCTAGTCATAAGATAGAAGAAACAACTAAAAACGCATAGGTTTTAGAGTTGAAAAATAAAATAAAAGCTGAAATTTCAAAGGTTTTAGAGCGTGAATTTGTGCTTGAAAAGCCAAAAGATAAAAATTTAGCCCACTATGCGACGCCACTTTTTAGCCTTGCAAAGGAGCTAAGAAAGTCGCCGGCTATGATAGCTAGCGAATTTGCTGATAAATTTAGTGATAGCAAGATAGTCGAAGCTAGTGCGGTAAATGGCTACTTAAATTTCAAGCTTAAGAGCGAATTTTTAGATGAAATTTCAAAGCAAATTTTGCTAGATAGCGAAAATTTTGCAAAAGAAGATACAAATAAAGATAGCTATTTAATAGAATACATCAGCGCAAATCCAACTGGGCCGCTTCACATCGGACACGTTAGAGGTGCGGTTTACGGCGATACTTTGGCTAGGCTTGGCAAAAGACTTGGCTACGCCATCTCAACAGAATACTACATAAACGATGCGGGCAATCAAATAGATCTGCTTGGAACTTCGATATCTCTCGCGGCCAAAGAGCAGCTTTTTGGCGAAAGTGTCGTCTATCCAGAGAAATATTACCGCGGGGATTATATTTTAGATATCGCTAAGCTTGCAAATGAGAAATTTGGTAAGGAAATTTTTTATGACGAGAGCAGAAACCCTGAGCTTGCTGAGTTTGGCAAGGATATCGTGCTTGATATCATCAAAAAAGACTTAGCTGATGTTGGGATATTTATAGAGAGCTGGGCTAGCGAAAAGGCTCTTTATGACCATCTTGTGCCAACTATAGAAAAGCTAAAACGCTCAAATCAAATGTATGAAAAAGAGGGCGCTACCTATATCGCTTCTACTACGCTTGGCGACGATAACGATAGGGTTGTGGTTAGAAATGACGGCAGACCGACATATCTAGCTGGTGACATCATTTACCATAATGCTAAATTTGAGAAAAATTTTGACCACTATATAAACATTTGGGGTGCGGATCATCACGGATATATTGCAAGGCTAAAGGCTGCGATAAATTTCCTTGGGTATGATGAAAACAAGCTTGAAGTGATACTTATGCAGATGGTTAGCCTGCTAAAAGATGGTAAGCCATACAAGATGAGTAAGCGTGCTGGCAATGCCGTGCTTATGAGTGATATCGCAAGCGAGATCGGTGCTGAGGCGCTTAGATTTATCTTTATAAGCAAGGCAAACACAAGTAGCTTGGAATTTGACGTAGATGAGCTTAAAAAAGAGGATAGCTCAAACCCTATTTTTTATATAAATTATGCTCACGCTAGGATAAATCAGGTCTTTGCAAAGGCTGAAAAAAGCGTTAGCGACGTGATAAATGCGGACTTTGAGTGTCTAGATGAAAATGCTAAAAATTTACTTTTTGAAGCACTGATATTGCCTGAAATTTTAGAGGACGCTTTCATCTCAAGACAGCTTCAAAAGATCCCAGACTATCTAAAGTCACTAGCTGCTAGCTTTCATAAATTTTATAATGAAAACCGCGTGGTTGGAAATGAAAATGAAGATAGCTTGTTAAAAGTCTTTGCAGTCGTTGCTATCTCGATAAAAACAGCATTTAATATAATGGGAATCACAGCTAAAGATAGGATGTAGCTTTATAGCTACCAGACAAATTTAGTCAAAAAGAGATATGCGGTTTTTGACTAAATACCCCTTTTTTCAAATATAATTGCAATAGTTTTTGCTATGATCTTTATCTCCAGCCAAAGTGACCAGTGCTTGATGTAGTAAAGATCATACATCAGCTTTTGTTTGGCGTCATGTGTGTTTGCACCATAAGGGTAATTTACCTGTGCCCAGCCGGTGATGCCAGGGCGGACGATGTGGCGTTCATTGTAGTAAGGTATCTCTTTTTCAAAGAAATTTATCCAGTATCTTCGCTCTGGTCTTGGTCCTATTAGGTGCATCTGTCCGCAAAGCACATTTATGCACTGCGGTATCTCATCGATGCGAGTTTTGCGCATAAATTCGCCAAATTCAAAGACCCTTTCATCGTTTTTGCTAGCAAATTTAGCCCCATCTTTTTCAGCATCAACCACCATCGAGCGAAATTTGATACATTCAAATTCTTTGTTTCCTAGCCCAACCCTGTTTTGCAAAAAGTAAAGGCTACCAGGCGACTGCTCGTCTATCTTTTTCTTTACGTAAAATTTAAGCACAAAAAGCATCACAAACAGCGTCGAGCAGCTTACATAGTCGATCACACGTTTTAAGACATATTCAAAGGCATTATAAGGCTTGATGTCGTTTAGAAAGTTTAAATTTTCGCCATTTTCTGGGATATAGCACTTTTGCAGGTAAATTTCTAAAAAGCTCTCCACATTTAGAAATTTTATTTTTTTATACTTCGTTTTAAACTGCAAAAGCGTGAGAAATCTCACTAGCTTGCCATCAACCGGTGTCGCGGTATTTAGTACGATCAGCCTTTGATTACCTGATTTTATGAGATTTTCTAGTGCGCCTCGCAACGCCTTCGCGTCGCTATTTTTTGGGGATAGAAAATTTACCTGGCCAAATTTCTTCCTAAGCTTCTCTAGCTCGAGTTTGGTGAAAGTATATTTTTCGCCAAGGATGATCATAGGCCTATCCCTTTATCTTTATTTTAAATTTGCATTATAAAATTCGTCTAATTATACCCAAACGTGCTAATTGCATTTTTAAAAAAAGAGTTAAGGTTAAAATATGTCTCATAAATTTCTTGCTGTGCTTGTTTTGGCGCTGATCTGTGCCATTTCTTTTACGCTCTCAAACACGCTTCTAGCCAAATTTCATATTAGCCCGCTCATCATCTCGATCATTCTTGGCGCCATTTTTGCAAATTTTTTTCCAAAACAAACACAAACTATAAAATCAAGTGGCGTCGTAGCGGTCGCTGGGAAGCAAATTTTAAGGCTAGGTATCATACTTTTTGGCTTTAACATAAGCCTTAGCGAGATCACAAGTGTCGGCACTCTAGGCGTGATATACTCAGCTTTTATGGTATTTGCAACCTTTTGCTTTGCGCTTTTTGTCGCTAAAGCTTTGGGGCTTAGCAAGGATAGTGCCGTGCTCATTGGCTCAGGGGCAAGCATCTGCGGCGCAGCTGCTGTTATGGCTACTCAAAATGAGATAAAAGCGGACGCAAACAAGCTTGCTATCGCCATTTGCACTGTTGTACTCTTTGGGACTATTGGCATGTTTATCTATCCGTTTATCGCTAAATTTCTAGCTCTCACGCCTCAGCAAACTGGCTTTTTTATCGGCGGCTCACTTCACGAGGTAGCTCACGTTGTCGGAGCCTCAGCAGCATTTGATGGCGCGACAAGCAGCACCGCCCTCATCATAAAAATGCTTCGCGTCATCATGCTAGTGCCATTTTTGTTTTTGCTAAATTTCTTAAATTTAAGCCAAAATAGTGGCGGCTCAAAGCTAAAGAGCATTCCGTGGTTTGCGCTATTTTTCCTAGTGGCGATCTGCATTAGATCTTTGCCATTTTTCCCTGAAAATTTGGTGCAAATTTTTAAGCTCTTAGCTAGCATCTGCCTTTGCGTGGCGATGTGTGCTTTGGGGTTTGGGATAGATAGGAGTATATTTAAAGCGACTGGCAAAAAGCCATTTTTGTTAGCATTTTTTATATTTTTATGGCTTATTTGCTCATCGCTTGTCTTTGTTAAGACTCTTTGCTAGTTTTTAGCTTTTGCAAAAACTCTTCGATGTTGTATTTTGCTCTATAAGCTGGGCTTAAAAGATGTATCAAAATGTCACCAAGGTCCATCACGATCCAATCAGGCGAGCTCTCCGTGCCTATAAATTTCTCACCAAGAGGCTTTAACTCCTCTTTTAGATCCTCGCTCAGTGAATAAGCATGCCTCTCACCAAGAGTCGTAGCGATAACTACGGCTTTTACGAAATAATCATCCCCGCTCATATCAAACACTTGTATCTCTTCAGCTTTTTTTGAGTCTAAAACCTTAACTATACTTTCGGTGCGCTCTTGCATCGATCTCTCTTGCATCTTTAATCCTTGGTAAAAATTTATAATCTCATCTTTTATCTCGCTAGGCAGCTCATCAAGCCCCTTTTGGTGCCTGATCTGCGATGAGCTAACATCCACATGCACGTCCATTTTTTGTAAATTTTGTGGAATTTCTATATGATTGCGCTTGGCGATCACAAACTGCACTAAATTTTTTAGCTCCTCATATCCATGCCACTTATCAAGCGTAGCTAGGTGGTCCGCGCCTATTATGAGATAAAATTTCTCTATCTTGAATTTCTCATACAAATACTTAACAGTCTCTATGGTAGGCACTGGGCGAGCTAAATTTATCTCATAGTCTGATATCTCGACCTTCTCTAGGCCGCCCCAAATTTCTCTTATCCACTTTAGGCGAAGCTCTGGCGGAGCTGAAAATTCGCTCTTAAAGGGACTTATAAAAGTTGGCATGATGATGAGCTTGTCGATATCAAGGCCGCTTAGTGCCATTTTCACAATGCTATCGTGTCCTAAATGAACCGGATCAAAGCTCCCGCCAAAAAGTGCTAACTTCATCTATTAAAGTGCCTTGTTTATATTTGTTTTAAAATTCTTTTTTGTAGAATTAGGCGTAATTATATCAAAAGGAGCTAAGATGTCAGTTAAAGTAGCAATAAACGGCTTTGGGCGTATCGGTAGGTGTGCTGCGCGTATTATTTTAGAGCGAGATGATGTTGAGCTTGTCGCTATTAACGACACCGCAACAAGGGATATGACGAGGTATTTGCTCAAATACGACAGCGTGCATGGCGAATTTAAGCAAGACGTTAAGGTGATAAGCGACGATTTTATAGAAGTAAATGGCAAAAAGATAAGAGTTTTTTCTACAAGAGATTTAAACGAGCTTAGCTACGCAGACTACGGCGTGGACGTAGTTTTAGAGTGCACTGGCAAGTTTTTAACCACTGAAAAATGTGAGCCTTATCTTGCTCGCGGCGTCAAAAAAGTCGTCATGAGCGCTCCTGCAAAAGATGATACTGCTACATTTGTAGTCGGCGTAAACGACGATAAATACGCAGGCGAAGCGATCGTTTCAAATGCAAGCTGCACTACAAACGGCCTAGCTCCAGTAGCAAAGGTGCTAAACGATAAATTTGGCATCGTAAAAGGGCTTATGACTACGATCCACGCATATACAAATGGCCAGAGCCTAGTTGATGTAAAAGCTAAAGACTTCCGCCGCTCACGCGCAGCAGCACTAAATATCGGACCTACGACCACAGGAGCTGCAAAAGCGATCGCTAAAGTACTTCCAGAGCTAAGCGGCAAGTTGCACGGCCAAGCAGTGCGCGTGCCAGTGGCAAACGTATCAATGGTCGATCTAACGGCGGTTTTAAAAAGACCAGCTAGCAAAGAGGAGATAAACGAGGCGTTTAGAGCGGCTGCGGAGTCAAATTTAAAGGGAATTTTATTTGTCGATGACGACTACAGAGTTAGCAGCGACTTTTGCACAAGCACCTTTAGCAGCATCGTAGCGAGCGACACTACGCAGGTCATCGCTGATGATATGGTGAAGGTCTTTGCGTGGTACGACAACGAGTGGGGCTACTCAACAAGGCTTGTAGATCTTGCTAAGATCGTGGCTACAAAGTAAATTTAAAGGGTAAAAAATGAGTGATATTTTATCGATCAACGACCTTGAGCTAAACGGCGCAAAAGTCTTTATAAGGTGCGATTTTAACGTGCCTATGGACGAGTTTTTAAACATCACTGATGACCGCAGGATCCGCTCAGCGATACCAACTATCCGCTACTGCCTAGATAACGGCTGCAGCGTGGTTTTGGCTAGCCATCTTGGACGCCCAAAAAATGGTTACGAGGAGAAATTTTCACTTCAAGGCGTAGCAAAAAGGCTATCAAGACTTCTTGATAGGGAGGTGATATTTGCTGAAGATGTGATCGGAAATGACGCTAAAACAAAGGCTGAGGCGCTAAAGCCAGGCGAAATTTTGATGATAGAAAATTTGCGCTTTGAAAAGGGCGAGACAAAAAATGATGAAAATTTAGCAAAAGAGCTTTCAGAATTTGGCGAATTTTACATAAACGACGCATTTGGCGTTTGCCACAGGGCTCACGCATCGGTTGAGGCGATCACTAAATTTTACGATGAAAAGCATAAAGCGGCGGGATTTTTACTACAAAAGGAGATAAATTTCGCTCAAAATTTGATAAAACATCCGTCACGTCCATTTGTCGCAGTTGTTGGCGGTAGCAAGGTGAGCGGCAAGCTTCAAGCATTGCATAACCTTCTGCCACGTGTTGATAAGCTTATAATAGGCGGTGGCATGGCATTTACATTTTTAAAATCACTTGGCGAAAACATCGGAAATTCGCTCCTTGAAGAAGAGCTCATCGAAGATGCAAGGCAAATTTTACAAAAAGGCAAAGAGCTAGGAGTGAAAATTTATCTGCCAGTGGATGTCGTCGCTGCTCAGACATTTTCAGCTGAAAGTGCCGTAAAATACGTCCCAGCTCAAGAGATTCCAAACGGCTGGATGGGGCTTGACATAGGACCAGCGTCCATTAGACTATTTAAAGAGGTCATCGCAGATGCGCAGACTATCTGGTGGAACGGACCTATGGGCGTTTTTGAGATGGATAAATTTAGCAAAGGCAGCATCAAAATGAGTCACGCTATCATTGACACTCACGCGACAACCGTTGTTGGCGGCGGTGATACGGCTGACGTGGTCGAGCGCGCAGGCGACGCTGATGAGATGACATTTATCTCAACTGGCGGTGGTGCTAGCTTGGAGCTAATAGAAGGCAAAGAGCTGCCTGGCATAAAACCGCTTAGAAAAGAGGAGTAGGTCTTGAAATTTCTAGCGAATTTAAAGTGCAACCACACAAGAGAGAGCTTTAGAGAGTACGCAAAAATTTTAGACGCAAATTTAAGCGCAAATGACGATGTGAGCGTATTTGCGCCAGCTAGTGCCTTTGATGAAAAAAGGCATATGTTTAGGCTTGGGACGCAGAATTTCTATCCGTGCGAGAGCGGGGCATTTACCGGCGAGATCGGCAAGGCGATGCTTGATGAGTTTGGCATCAAAGATGTGCTGATCGGCCACTCTGAGAGGCGTGAAATTTTAAAAGAGAGCGAGGAGTTTTTGCGAGCGAAATTTGACTTTGCCGCAAAAAATGGTTGGAACGTGATCTACTGCATCGGCGAAAATTTAAGCACAAATGAAAGCGGAGCGACCAAAGAATTTCTAAGTCGCCAGCTTGAAAATATCGACATTGGCTATAAAAATCTAGTCATCGCCTACGAGCCGATCTGGGCGATAGGAACTGGCAAGAGCGCTAGCATAGAGCAGATAGATGAGGTGCTAAGTTTTTTAAAGACAAAGGCAAACGTGCCGCTACTTTACGGCGGAAGCGTCAATGCAGCAAACATCGCTGATATCGCAGGTATAAAGAGCTGCGATGGGGTGCTAGTAGGCACAGCCAGCTGGGATGCGAATAATTTTCTAGGGCTTATTAACGCGGCATCTCGCTGATAAATTTAAACGATCTTGCAAATTTCACCCTGTGACAGGCTATCTGCCTAGTCTGGGATGAAATTTGCTGCGAAACATTTAAATTTACCTAGCGATATATCCGCTTGTTGGTTTGTTTAAATTTCGAAACGCAAATTTAAACATCAGGAGTTGCGTGATACTGCCGCTATTAAATTTGGTTTAAAATTTGAATTGCAAAATTTTAAAGGAGAAATGATGATACTAAAAGGTAAAAAAGGTCTGATCGTAGGTGTTGCCAATGCAAAATCAATCGCTTACGGCATCGCAAAAGCTTGTCACGATCAAGGTGCGCAAATGGCATTTACATACCTAAATGACGCTCTGAAAAAGCGTGTAGAGCCGATCGCTGAGGAGTTTGGAAGCAAATTTGTCTACGAGCTTGATGTAAATAACCAAGCGCACTTAGACGGCCTTGCAGATCGCATAAAAGCAGACCTTGGCGAGATCGATTTTGTCGTGCATGCGGTGGCTTACGCACCAAAAGAGGCACTTGAGGGCGAGTTTGTAAATACCACAAAAGAGGCATTTGACATAGCGATGGGCACGAGCGTTTACTCGCTACTAAGCCTTACTCGCGCGGTCCTACCAGTGCTAAAAGAGAGCAGCTCGGTCCTTACTCTTACATATCT
The DNA here is from genome assembly GCF_015230015.1 of Campylobacter concisus. Classification (GTDB taxonomy): domain Bacteria; phylum Campylobacterota; class Campylobacteria; order Campylobacterales; family Campylobacteraceae; genus Campylobacter_A; species Campylobacter_A concisus_AF. Next base: position 123,232 of record NZ_JAAKZC010000002.1, read on the forward strand.
TGGCGGACCAAAATTTGTGCCACACTACAACGTCATGGGCGTTGCAAAAGCGGCACTTGAGAGCTCAGTTCGCTACCTAGCACACGACCTTGGCGCTAGAAATATCCGCGTAAATGCGATCAGCGCAGGTCCTATCAAGACGCTTGCGGCAAGCGGCATAGGCGACTTTAGGATGATCTTGCGCTACAACGAAGTAAACAGCCCGCTAAAACGCAACGTCACCACTGAAGACGTCGGCAACAGCGCTATGTACCTGCTTAGCGACCTAGCTAGCGGCGTGACAGGCGAGGTTCACTACGTAGACTGCGGCTACAACATCATGGGTATGGGCGACGTGGCTACCGATGCCGAGGGCAACACGATCCTAGCTTGGGACGCAAAGTAACTTACTGATATAAATTTGGCGGGGCGGCTCGCCAAATTCTTCTTTTAAATTTCACCAAATTTATCGCAAGGACAGAAAATGAGAACTTTGGACGAGCTTATAGAAGTAAATGAGCCAGGCTGGGCGCTGATAGACGAGTGGCTAAAAGATATGAAAAAAGATGGCGTTAATATTGATGAGTATTTTGATTCTTTGTTTAAGGGCGAGAAATAGGGTTTTGTAAATTTTTTACTTTTTTACAAATTTTAAAATTTGTGTGAAATTTACTTGTAAAAATTAGGATATAAAATTTATTTTGAAAGAATTTGTGACGCCAAATTTCACGCCACAAATTTAAATTTATTTTTTCTTTTTGCCTTTTGGCTCGTCTCCTTTAAACCAGCTTTTTATCTTGTCAAAGACGCTTTCATCGGTGCTTGACTTGCCTGAAACTATGCCAAAACTAGCTTGAAGTTTGTTTAAAAGCTCTTTTTGTTCGTCGCTTAGTTTATCAGGCGTTTGGATAGAAATTTGAGCTACAAGTCTGCCTTTTTTGCGTGAATTTACGCCCTTGATACCCTCATTTTCAAAGATAAATTGCTGTTTATCTTTCGCACCAACTGGCAGTTTTAGCTCTGCTTCACCGCGAAGTGTTGGGATTTTTATACTCTCGCCAAGAACAGCTTGGGTAAAAAATACTGGAATTTCTATATAAACGTCGTCATTGTGGCGGATAAAGTGCTTGTCGTCTTTTACATTTATGCTCACATAAAGATCGCCTTGAACGCCGTTTGCACCGATGTTGCCTTTACCAGCGACCCTCATCCTCATGCCACTATCAACGCCCTCTGGGATCGTGATCTTGACGCTTTGCTCTTTGATTTTATAAGCTTTTGCGTTGCAATCAGGGCATGGCTCGCTTATCACTTCGCCAGATCCGTGGCAGTATGGGCACTCTTGAACGATATTCATAAAGCCATTTCCACGCGTGATCCTGCCGCTTCCGCCGCAGTGCTGGCAAGTTTTGTTTTTGCCGTCTTTGCTACCTGTGGCGTTGCATGTTGGGCAAGGCACTTTTTGATCAAATTTGATCTCTTTTTCACAGCCAAAAACAGCTTCGTTAAACTCTAAATTTATAGGAATTTCAAGGTCGGCCGAATACTTTTCAGCTCGTCTTTTTCTCTGTCTAGAGCCACCACCAAAACCGCCTCCAAAAAACGAGTCAAAAATGTCTGAAAGATCAAAATCAGCGCTAAATCCGCCCCCACTGCCAAATCTGCCCTCAAGCCCTTCTTTGCCGTATCTGTCGTAGATAGAGCGTTTTTGCTCGTCGCTTAAAACCTGATAGGCTTCGTTTATCTGTTTAAATTTCTGCTCAGCCTCTTTGTCGCCAGCATTTCTGTCTGGGTGGTACTTTAGTGCGAGCTTTCTAAAGGCTTTTTTTATCTCGTCGCCACTTGCATTTCTTGAAATTTCAAGGATCTCGTAATAATCAAACTCCACATTTTTCCTTGTTCATTAAGCTTATTTTAAATGCGAGATTTTATCCAAAAAAGTTTAAATTTAAAAAAGAATTTACATTTTTGCCGTATAATCTCTAACTATTTTTAGTCAAAAGGAAAAAATTATGATTAATGTTTTAATGATCGAAGACGATCCAGAATTTGCACAAATTTTATCTGAATATCTTGATAGCTTTAATATAAAAGTGACTAACTTTGAAGACCCATATCTAGGCCTAAGCGCAGGGATAAAAAACTATGACCTGCTCATACTTGACCTTACTTTGCCAGGCATAGACGGCCTTGAAGTTTGCAAAGAAATTCGCCAAAAATACGACATACCTATCATTATAAGCTCAGCTCGCAGTGACATCAGTGACAAGGTAGTTGGACTTCAGCTTGGAGCGGACGACTACCTGCCAAAGCCATACGATCCAAAAGAGATGTATGCTCGTATCACAAGCCTTATTAGAAGATATAAAAAGACAAACGAAGTGCAAGAAGAGGTCGTTGATAGCGCATTTAGGATAGACGACAAGCGCCATGAAATTTACTTTAATAATGAAGCCCTTGCTCTAACACCTGCTGAGTATGAAATTTTAACCTATCTCATCAAACAGCACAGCTTTTCAGTATCTCGCGAGCAGCTAGTTTATAACTGCAAGAGCCTAAAAGATAAGGACTCAAAGAGCCTAGATGTCATCATTGGACGCCTTAGAACGAAGATCGGCGATAGCTCAAAAGCGCCAAAACATATATTTTCAGTTAGAGGCATAGGATATAAACTTATCGGATGAAATACTCCATAACCACCAAGATAACTATCATCTTTGCCATCGCTTTCTCGCTGATGTGCTTGCTTTTTGTGACATTTGCAAACATTCAGCAAGAAAGTGCCCTTGAGAAGCTAAAAGACAAACAAATAAGCGCTATGAACTACCTTGTGGCGCTTTACGAGCGTGGCAATCCCCCAAGAGATTTGGAGCACTACTTTAAAAATTTCAACCTAGAATATGTCGGCAACAAAAATTTAGCCACCTCAGTTACTACAAGCGGAAACGCCATTTTTACGCAGCACACGCCTCTTGGAATGATGCAGTCTGTTAATTACAAAGGTGATTTGTATCTGCTTATCAAAAATCCATCTTTTCAGCTGCTACTTGAGAGTAACGACGCAAGGCACGTAAATGACCCGCTTTGGGTGGCATTTTTGATCATCTCGGCTCTGCTTATCTCGCTTTATGTCTCGGTGCTTAGAAGCCTCTTGCCGCTTAGAAGACTTAGCAAAGATATCAGAAAATTTGCCAGCGGAAACATGGAGATGGCGATGACTGCTAGGCTAAATGAAAACGAGCAAGACGAGATCGGGCAGGTCGCAGTTGAATTTGACAACGCCGTTTGCAAGATCAGAGAGCTCATCCGCTCAAGGCAGTTATTTTTACGTGCGATCATGCATGAGCTAAAGACGCCTATTGGCAAGGGCAGGATCGTCTCTGAGATGGTCGCAAACGACACTCAAAAGATGAGGCTCATAAACGTTTTTGAGCGCCTTGAGATGCTTATAAATGAATTTAGCAAGGTCGAGCAGCTTCTTTCAAAAAGCTACGCGCTAAACTATCAAGAGTGCCATTTCTCGCTCATTTTGGAGCAGGTGCAAGATATGCTCATGCTTGATAAATTTGAAGAGCGAGTGAGCTGTGACATCAGAGATGACGTTATACTAAGAGTTGATTTTCAGCTTTTTAGTTTGGCGATTAAAAATTTGATAGATAACGCCCTAAAATACGCAGAGGACAAAAAGGCCATCTTGATCTGCGATAGTGAATTTATAGCGGTTAAAAATTTAGGCAAAAAGCTAAATCATCCGATTGATTACTACAAACAAGCCTTTGTTAGAGGCGATAAAGTGAGTGCGGGAAGTGGCATGGGGCTTGGACTTTACATCATCGAGCAAATTTGTCAGATGCAAAAATTTGAGCTTGCTTATGACTATGAGGATGGCTATCACGTCTTTAAAATTTTACTTCGTGCAAAGGCAAAACGAGCATGAAAAGGGGCCTAGAGAAATTTAACGAGCTAACTGAGTCTTTTGCTAAGCTACCAGGTGTTGGTAAAAAATCAGCCGCGAGATTTGCCTACTTTGTCTGTATGCAAGATAGCTTTGCAGGGCTAAGGCTTGCTCAAAATATCGAAGATGCGGTGAGATTTATCAAGCGTTGTGAGCGTTGCGGTGGGCTAAGCGAAAATGAAATTTGCGACATTTGCAGCGACGAGAGCAGGGACAGCGAGGTCATCTTGCTAGTTGAGAGCCCAAAAGATATCTTAGTCTTTGAGCAAAATGGCATTTATAACGGCCTTTACTTTGTGCTTGACGAGATCGACGAGGAGACGATAGAAAGGCTACGAAGTGCCATCAAGCAAAATGGCTCAAAAGAGGTCGTCTTTGCCTTTACGCCAGGGCTAAATTCAGATGCTCTTATGCTTTACGTTGAGGATAAGCTTGGCATGAGTGAAATTTCATTTAGTAAGATCGCTCAAGGTGTGCCAACTGGTGTAAATTTAGAAAACGTCGATATGCTATCGCTCTTAAAAGCCTACGAGAGCCGCACAAAAGCCTAATTAAAATTTCTTTTAGTTATAATCTCACCTAAATTTATAATATTTAGTCCGTGTAGCCGCCGCTAAATTTAAAAGGATAGAGATTGATTTTACTTATAGATAACTACGATAGTTTTGTCTTCAACGTCGAGCAGTACGTAAAAGAGCTCACAAATGAAGAGGTTAGATGTGTTAGAAACGACAAGATAACGCTTGAAGAGATCAAAAAACTAAACCCAAGTAAGATCATCCTAAGCCCAGGGCCAAAGCACCCGAAAGATAGCGGAGTTTGCTTAGAAATTTTGGAGGCGGACCTTGGCGTACCAGTGCTTGGAATTTGTCTTGGACACCAAGCCATAGGACTTAGTTTTGGCGCAAAGATAAAAAGGCTAGACGACCCACTTCACGGCAAAACCTCGTTTATAGACGTTAAAAACAAAGAGCCACTCTTTGCAGGGCTACCTGAGCGATTTGAGGTTATGCGCTACCACTCGCTCTATGTCGATGAGCTCCCAGCTAGCTTAAGCGCTGATGCAGTGAGTGATGATGGCGTAGTTATGGCACTTAGCGTTAAAGATAAGCCAATCTTTGGCATCCAGTTTCACCCTGAGAGCTACTTCACACAATACGGCAAAAAGATCGTTGAAAATTTTGTAAATTACAAAGCAAAAGATGAGGTAAAAGAGCCTAAAATCCGCTCACTCAAGCCTTATCTTATCAAGCTTCAAGAGAGCATACCGCTTGATGATAGCGACTTTGAACAAATTTGCGAGATAATAGCTAGCAAAGAGTACGAGATCGTGCAGCTTTCAGCACTTTTGGTGCTCATTAGCGAAAAGAGTCTATATCCAAAAAGCCTTGCTGCACTTGCGAAAAATATCCTAAAATACTCGCAAACCTACCGCGACGATACGCCTATGATCGATCTTTGCGGCACTGGAGGCGATGGCTTTAAGACGATAAATATCTCAACCACGGTCGCATTTATCCTTGCAAGTCTTGGCATAAAGGTTGCAAAACACGGCAACAAGGCCGTCTCAAGCAAGTCAGGTAGCTCTGATGTGCTTGAAATTTTAGGCGTAAAGAGTGAAAAATCACTCGCAAAACAGCGTGAAAATTTAGCTAGTAAAAATTTAGCCTTTTTCCACGCGCCATTTTTCCATCCATTAGTTGGTGAGGTGCGAGAGGTGCGCCAAAGACTTGGCATAAGAACCGTGTTTAACGTGCTTGGACCGCTTTTAAATCCAAATTTAAACCTTACAAATCAGCTAGTTGGCGTCTATCACAAACCAGTTTTAAAACTTTACGCCCAGACGCTAAAAATCCTTGGCAGAAAGCACGCTCTAGTCGTTCGTGGCGATGACGGACTAGACGAGATTACGCTTTGTAGTGAAACGAGCGTTGTGGAGCTAAAAAATGGTGAAATTTTTGAGTACAGCATCACGCCAGAGCAGTTTGGCTTTAAAAGAGCGCTTCACAGCGACATAGAAGGCGGCACACCTGAAGAAAACGCCAAAACCTTGATACGCACGTTAAAAGGCGAGGAGCAGGGGGCGAAATTTGACATCGTGGTCTTTAATGCGATGTTTGTACTCTACGCAGCTGATGGCGCAAAGAGCCCAGACGAGGCCAAAAAAATGGTGCTTGAGGCGATAAAAAGCGGCAAGGCATATAAATTTTATGAAGAGTTTATAAAGGCGCAAGCGTAATGGCGCTAGTTAAAATTTGTGGTATCAAAACGCTAGATGAGGCAAGTGCGGTTTGCGCTTTGGATGTTGATTTTATCGGACTAATATTTGCCAAAAGCAAAAGAAGGGTCGAGCTAAATTTAGCTAGGCAGATAGCGAAATTTGCTCACAGCAAGGGCAAAAAAGTAGTTGGTGTTTTTGTTGAGCAAAGTGATTGCGAGATAATGGAAATTTGTCAGTTTGCGGGGATTGATGTGGCTCAGATTCACGGAGTGGTGAGTGAAAATTTGCATACAAATTTAAAAGATATGGGGCAAGAAATCTGGCAGGTTTTTAGCGTGAAAGATAGCTTGCCAGAGGTTGATTTTAAGCATTTTGACATGGCGCTTTTTGACTGCAAGGGCGAAAATGCAGGTGGCAATGGCACTAGCTTTGAGTGGGAAATTTTAAAAGAGTTTAAATTTAAATTTGGCATGGCTGGGGGCATAGGCGAGCAGAACATCAAAGAGGCGCTGAAATTTAAGCCATATCTAGTCGATATCAACTCAAAAGTCGAGGACGAAAACGGCATAAAAGATGCGCAAAAGATAGAGAGAATTTTAAAGATCATAGGTGAGGTAGAAGATGAATAGTAAAGCATATTTTGGAAAATTTGGCGGGCAGTTCGTGCCTGAGACAGTAATGTTTGCACTTGATGAGCTAGAAAACGCCTATGCTAGCATCGCAAAGACAAAAGAATTTAAAAACGAGCTTGATGATCTGCTTAAAAACTACGTTGGCAGGCCTAGTCCGCTCTTTTTCGCAAAGCGCCTAAGCGAGCACTACGGACATGAAATTTATCTAAAAAGAGAGGACCTAAACCACACGGGCGCGCACAAGATAAACAACGCTCTTGCTCAAGCGCTGCTTGCCAAAAAGATGGGTAAAAAGAAAATTTTAGCTGAAACTGGAGCTGGTCAGCACGGCGTGGCAACAGCGACTGCGGCGGCACTTTTGGGCTTAGAGTGCGATGTCTATATGGGTGCTACGGATGTTGCTAGACAGCAGCTAAATGCCTTTCGTATGCAGCTTCTTGGAGCAAAGGTGGTGAGCGTTGAAGACGGGCTAAAAACGCTAAAAGAGGCGACTACGGCGGCCATACAAGCGTGGGTAAATGAGATAGAGAGTGCATTTTATGTCATCGGCTCAGCCGTTGGCCCGCACCCATATCCAAAGATTGTGCGTGACTTTCAAAGTATTATTGGTACGGAGGCTAAAGCCCAGCTTGCAGACTACGGCAAAAAGGCCGACTATATCATCGCCTGCGTTGGCGGCGGCAGTAATGCTATTGGCATTTTTAGTGCGTTTTTGGACGATGAGAGCGTAAATTTAGTAGGTATCGAGGCTGGTGGCCTTGGCATAGAGACGCCTTATCACGCAGCTACGCTTACTAAAGGCAAAACCGGCATCATCCACGGCATGAAAACGACCGTCTTGCAAGATGAGTACGGTATGATCTCGCCAGTTCACAGCATCTCAGCAGGACTAGACTACCCTGGCATCGGCCCAGAGCACGCCCACCTAAACGACATCAAAAGGGTAAAATACGAAGCAGTAACCGACGATGAGTGCATAAATGCCTTGTATTTTTTAAGCAAGATGGAGGGCATCATCCCAGCCATCGAGAGCGCGCACGCACTGGCATATCTAGAAAAGCTTTGCCCAAAACTTGACAAAAAAAGCGTCATCGTCGTAAATGTCTCAGGCAGGGGCGATAAGGACATAAACACAGTTATCGGCTACGAAAAAGGAAAAATTTATGGATAAGATAAGAAGCGCATTTAGCGGCAAAAAGGCAAACATCGGCTACATCGTGGCTGGATATCCAAGCTTAGAGAAAACGAAGGAATTTTTAGAAAATTTAGATGAGAGTACGCTTGATCTAGTCGAGATCGGCATACCTTACTCTGACCCACTGGCTGACGGCAAGCTCATCGCACAAGCTAGCTTTGAGTCGGTGCAAAAGGGCGTAAATACGGACGCTGTCTTTAACACGTTAGAGAGCTGCAAGGCAAAAGTGACAAAGCCACTTGTTTTTCTGGTCTATTTTAATATCATCTTTGCTTACGGTGTGGATAAATTTCTAAAAAGATCGGTCGAGGCAGGAGTTAGCGGCTTTATCGTGCCAGATCTGCCTTGCGAGGAGTGCGAGGAATTTGCTCTAAAGTGTAAGGAGCTAAATTTAAGCCTGATACCGCTCATCAGCGTCACATCTGGGGGCAGGGCGGATGGAATTTTGAAATTTGGCTCAGGATTTATCTACGCTCTTGGTGCGATCGGCGTTAGCGGCTCAAAAAGGGCTGATGAAGATAGGATAAGAAATTTAGTCCTAGAGCTTAAGAAAAAGAGCGATCTGCCAGTAGCTGTGGGCTTTGGTATCAAAAACAAAGATGATGTTAGCGAAGTGAAAAAATATGCTGACGGAGCGATAATAGGCACGCAAATAGTCAAGCTTTTTGCGCAGCACAGCGGAAAAGAGCTGATAAAAGAGATAGATAATCTCTTTTAAATTTATAGCTAATTTAGTAAAGCCAAAGTATAATGACCTGTGCATTTCAAGTCTTAAGGAAGAGATATGAGAAAAGTTATAGATGAAGCCACAAGCTATCTTTGCAAGGATACTTTGGGGTTGGATTTAGAGTTTGGCAAGAGCCTTGGTAAAGGATTTTACGGGGCTAGCATACCAGTTTATAAGGGCAAAAGCGAGTATCAGTTTTATCTATTTTTTAAAAAAGATACTTTAAAAATTTTCATGAATGCCTTTTTTGGTCACGAAGATGTTGATGGTGGCGATCTGGACGATCTTTGCAAAGAGATAGCCAATCAGATCATCGGCAAGGCTAAAAATCTGCTAAATGAAAAAGAGCCAAATACTTATAAGCTTGGAACGCCTGAGTTTTTGGGCGAGGTTGAGAATTTTGGCATAAAGCTAAAAGAGAAATTTATATATAAGATAAAAAATAGAACATTTCAAATAGGCTACAAGATACAATGAACGATGAAGGTGCGATAGAGACACTAGAACAGCTAGGGCTTTTTAAGAGCTATGACGAGCTTATGGATATAAGCGTTGATTTTATAGCTGAGCTAGGAACTACCACAGTTAGCATAAATGAGCTTTTGAAATTTGAAGCTGGCTCGGTCATAGATCTCGAAAAACCAGCTGGCGAGAGCGTGGAGCTATATATAAATAATAGAATTTTTGGAAAAGGCGAAGTAATGGTTTATGAGAAAAATTTAGCCATCAGGATAAATGAAATTTTGGACTCAAAGTCAGTTATTCAGTACTTCAAAAAAGAACTTTTATGAGAATAATATTATTTTTTATACTTTTTGTGACACAAATTTTAGCCTCAAACTTGCTAACATATAATATCTATGAGCGCACCGACAGGGTCGATATCATGCTTAGCTTTGATGCGCCTTACGAGGGCAATATCTTTCAAAAACGTGAAAAAGACACAACCTCTTTGATACTAAATTCACTAAGCTACGATCAAAGCGCGAGCAAGGATATAAACTCAAAGATCATTCAAGAGCTAGATATTGAGCCAAAGCAAAACTCTTTAGTTTTAAATTTACGCTCAAACGATGCGATCATCGTAAATGCTTCAAAGACAACAGATAGCTTCGGGCTTCGCATCAGAGTGACACTAAAAAACACAAAAACGCAGGTACAAAACATGCCTCAAGCAAGCGCAAAGATAGAAACTGCTAGCACGCCAAAGGCAGAAAATGAACCTATGGTTAATATTGATTCGAGATATTTCATCGTCCTAAGTGTGCTCATCGCGCTTCTTATATTTTTATATGTTTTTAAAAGATATATCACTTCAAAAAGTAGTGATTTTAGCGGGTTCAAAACGCCACAAAATCAACAACAAAATGACACAAAGTCGATGAACTGGCTGCTTAAAAACCAAAATAGTGGCGTCAATATCATCTATGAAAAATACCTTGATCGCACAAACAAGCTAATGCTTCTAAGCTACGAAAATAGGCGCTATCTAGTGATAGTTGGCAGCTCAAATGTCATGCTTGATAGCTTTGGTGAGGATAAGATCCAAAATGAGCAGGACTTTGCAGTTTTCTTTGAGGAAAATAAGAAAAAACTTGGTTCATTTTTACAAGAGCGCCAAAATAGCCTAAATAACTACAAAGACAAAATGAGCGGGGAATTTTAATCCCACTTTGTTATGACACTAAAATTTTAAAATTTCTCAGAAATTTTTGTAATAAAAACGCATGTTGCATGGTAGTGCTATCGCATGCACTTCTAACGTGTGATGGTTTTTACTGTGGCTTCGTCTCGTAACTGCAAGCAGACAGGGGATTTAAAAAAAAAGGGGGGGGATAATAGGACGGCTTTGTCTCCCTTTTGAATAAAAGAATTTATAAATTTAAAGTTGCGATTTCAAAAATAGAAATTTACTATTTTGCAAATTTTAAAATTTCACTCACTCCTAAGAATTGACTACTAAAATTTGGCTTCGCTTATCGCTTAGCTCAAATTTTAGAGCCGAAATTACTCGTTCATGAATTTTTAAAATTTACCTGACACTCGCCTCATTTAACAAAGCAAATTTACAAATTTTAAAACTTTACTCATTCTCCTTAGCAGGCTGCTAAATTTAGAAGTATGATATGCCAGCTCTAATTTTAAAATTTGATAGAGTTTTTTGAAAAAAATTATGCAATGTGATAGTGCTAATGGTTAAGAGGGTAAAAATGGATAAATTTAAAATATGTAAATTTGATTGAAAATTTTTTAAATTTATACAAACGAAATGGCAAAAATTTCAGGTTTTGCGATCTTTTTTATCTCTTCTTTTGCCATGGTAAATTCTTTTGCTCCCTCTATTTTTAGCGTATGGCCACTAAACTCAAAGCTTAAATTTAGCTTCTCACAGGTTATATCAAGTGCCTTGGCTAGCGCAAGGATGAAGCTTAGCCACCTTACACACTCAGCCTTTGGTAATAAATTTTTATACTTTTCAAACTCATAAATATTTTTCTTGCCATTTGTGCCTATGACTGCGGCTATTAGTGTCTTTTGATCGTGTGAGAAGCCGTAATTTAGGGCATTTAGTATGATATAGGCCGAGTTTTTGTGATCGCCGTAAAAGCCTATCTCTTGACCGACGTTGTGGAGTTTTGCGGCAATTAGTAGCGTCTTAAGATAGCTCTCATTTAGTCCATGAAGCTTTTTAAGCGCCACAAAAATATCCTTTGCGTATCTTGCCACGGCTTTATTACAAGAGAGGATGAAGCGATCTTGCAGGCTTTTGACGCTCGGGTTAAAATTTTCTGGAAATTTAAGACTTGGACGCAAAAAGTCTTTTAAAAAGACGCCCTCTCTTACACCAACGCCACTTGTGATGACGTTTTTGGCGTTTAGCGCCTTGGCAAGGGCTAAAAATATATGCGCACCCTCTCTGATGGTGTCATATCTATCTTTTTTTATAGGGAATTTATTTAGTTCAAGCACGCTAACGTTTGCGATGCTCTCGATGTAGGCTTGCTCGTCGCTAAGCTTGTAGCAAAAGCCATGTAGCGACGAGAGCGGATATAAATTTTTGCTCATTATGGCTGATGAGATCGCTCTTAAAGAGCCGCCGATCGCTATTAAATTCGGACACTTAAATCGCTCATATATCTGCGCCGTGATCTGCGACAGAAATTTTGGTAGTTTGTTTAAATTTTTCTTATCAAAGAATAGCTCTTTTAGCCTCACTGTACCTATATCAAGCGAGAGGACATCGACTATCTTGCCGTTACTTATCCTAGCAAGCTCTGTTGAGCCTCCGCCTATGTCGATAGTAACGCACTCAGCTAGATTATGAAGCAAATTCTTAGCTGCTATCGCTCCAAAAGTGGCCTCTTCCTTGCCGTCAATAACTTTTAAATTTATGCCAAGTTTTTTTCTTAAAAGCGAGATCAAAACGCCTGAGTTTGGAGCATCTCTAAGCGCTGAAGTGCCGACACATAGGACTTTGGAGCATTTATAGCTTTTTATGATGTTATCAAATTCGCTAAAAGCTTTGATGGCTTTTTGCATTGAAGCTTCTGAAATTTCGTTGTTTGAACCGTATCCACCTTCGCCTAATCGCACTTTTGTTTTGTATTCGGCTAGTATAAAAAATGCTAAGCGTGACGTGCGCTCAAATATCGCCATACGCATAGAATTTGAGCCAAGATCGATCACTGCGGTTCTCTTTGCCATTTTTTATCCTTTTAAATTTAAAACGAGGCTTGCAACTGCTCCGTTTGTGTTCTCTCTATTTTTGATAGATATCTCAGCTCCAAGTGCCTGTGCTGCGCCTTTTGCTAGAAATAGTCCAAGTCCAGCACCACCTTTGTTGCCGTATCTTTTAAATGGAGCAAACAGGTCCTTGCTCTCGTCTATGCCCACGCCTTCGTCGGCAACCTCGATGATAAATTTGCTCTTTTCAAGTCTTGAGCTAATCGTAATCGTGCTATTTTTTGGAGAAAATTTGATAGCATTTTGGACGAAATTTTGCACGATGTGAGTTAGTAGGCTAGTTTGGATATTTAGGTTAAAAATTTCAGGTTTTAGATCAAGTGCGAGATTTTTTTCTTCACCTTTTGCGAGCACTTCGTAGTTTTTGCCTAGTTTTTTTATAAATGCTATAACATCGGTATTTACTGGCTCTTCAAACTGCGCACCCTCCTGACGACCGATCTCAAGGACTGAGCCTATCATAGCGTTCATACCGTTGATCGCTTCGTTGTTTGATTTTAGCGCTTCTATGTATTTTTCGCTCTCGCGTGGTTTTAAAAGCGTAACTTCGTTTTTGGTTTTCATAACGGCAAGTGGAGTTTTTAGCTCGTGTGCAACGCCTACAAAAAGCTCTTTTTGGTATAAGACAAAAGTTTGTATGCGAGCAATTAGCCTATTTATGCTATTACCAAGTGGCAAAAACTCATCTGGCAAGCTTTTGATATCAATCTCTTTTAGAAATTTCTCATCTAAATTTGTAAGCTTGTGACTTAAAATTTTTATAGGTATTAAAAGCATTCTTGATAAAAATAGTGCATAAAATAGCACCAAAAGTATCGCTGTGACATTTACGATTATAATATCTATAAAAATTTCTTCGACTATCTGGCTTTGAAGCGTCGTCTCTTTTTCTAGGACTAAGTAGCTGCTGTCATCTAGCCTTGTTGTTAGAGTGGTTATGCTCTTATCTTTTATTTTTTGCATCACAAGGTAGGGCTTTTCGCCTTTAAGCTCGCCCGCTTTTACGGTGGCTAAAGTTTTGTTTGGGATTTCTATAGTAAAAGTTTTTAGATTGTTGGGATTAAAATTTTGTGGATTGTTTTTGTAATCTGCTGCTTGCTGATTTAGTTCATTAACTACGCTTTGAAAAACGGTGACTCTTATGTAGTGATAGAGCATCACCGAAACAACGGCAATTAGCATCATCGCACCAGATGCTAATTGCAGTATAAATCTATTTCTTAAGCTTTTTTGGGAAAGCAAAATCTATATCCGCGTCTTCTAACAGTTTCTATTGTTGAAATATTTAGCGGTTTGTCCATTTTTTGGCGGATTTGGTTGATAGCAACCTCGATAACGTTTGGAGTTACGAGCTCTGGCTCTTCCCAGATAGCGTCAAGTAGTTGCTCTTTAGATACGATTTGATCTGAGTGTCTTGCAAGGTGAGTAAGCACTTCAAATGGCTTGCCTTTTAGCTCGATGTCGCGGCCAAGATAAGTGATCTTCTCTTCGTCAGGGTTGATGATAAGCTCGTCTATCTTGATGATATTTGTGCCGCCAAAGCGTAGTCTAGCCTCAAGTCTAGCTACTAAAATGTCAAAATCAAATGGTTTTTTGATATAGTCATCAGCACCAGCTCTAAGTGCTTTTATCTCGCTCTCTTTGTCGTCTTTTGCAGAAAGAACTACAACTGAAGTGCGTGGAGATTTATGTTTTATGATGTTTATAAGATCAATGCCGTCGCCATCTTGAAGCATCCAGTCAGTCAAAACTAGGTCGTAGTTTCTGATGCCGATGTAGTACTCAGCGTCTTTAAAATTTTCAGAGCTATCTGTCTGATAACCAAACTCTTGCAACCCCTCAGCAATCGTCTTATTTAGCGTTACTTCGTCTTCTACTATTAAAATACGCATTTCTTTTCCTTAAACTAAAATTTATGGTCGATTGTATCATAAATTAAGAAATATTTCAAGATACTTTAATAAATTTTTAAAAAACAGTGCTGATTTTTGCACCGACAATTGCATTTGGTAAAATCTCGGTTTTTAAAATCTCCATATCCAAACTAGTAAGTGAGCTAAACCTCTCTTTTAGCGCTTTGCAGGTTGCTTCTAGTGACTCTTCTACGCTTTGAAATTTCATCTCATTGTAAAATTCTTTTATAAAATCAGCCACCAAAACATAATCAATCAAGCTAGTTGAGCGAAATTCTAAGCTTACTTTTACCTCTTGCTTTGCAACTCGCTCAAAGTCAAACATCCCGATAACAGTTTGAAATTTATAATCCTTAATGATCGTTGTTATTTCACTTTTCATACGACTTTTTGCTCCTTGCCTGAAAGCAGGCGAACGATATTTGGTATGTGTTTATAAACCACCAAAAATGCAATGATAAGGATCGGCGCGTGAGTGTAAATTTCATCAAGCTCTGGGTGGATGATAAAGCTTGATGCGATGAGAGCTATCAGCGCGCATAGCGAGGCTAGAGAGCTTATCTTTAAAAATTTACCGACCAAAAACCAAACGACAAGAGCGATTATTATCTCAACTGGCAAGAAAAATGCGAGCACGCCAGCTCCGGTTGCCACGCCTTTGCCACCTTGAAAGCCTAAAAATATAGAAAAACAATGCCCCGCAACGCTTAAAACTGCCATCGTCCAAAGCACGCTTTGGCTAGCTCCAAGCAAAGAGGCTATGATGAGTGGCAAAACACCCTTTAAAACGTCACAAACTACTGTTAAAATGGCTAGTTTTTTGGCGAGTTTTGGGTTTGTTTGCTTTAAAACCCTTAAAACATTTGTCGCGCCTATGCTTTTGCTGCCCTCTTTTTTTATATCAACATGTCCGAAAATTTTTGCTAGTATGAGCCCTGATGGGATGCTACCAAGCAGGTAGCTAACGGCATAAAGTATTAAATTTTGCATATTTTACCTTTTAAATTTAAAGAGAAATGATAATAAAAAAATACTAATTTTTTTATAAATCATCTCCACAAAAGCACGACTTTTTTGTCGTAGATGTCGCTTTTCTTTGGCGAAATTTGCGTTTCGTTTATCGTGATGTTTTTAACATCATTTGCCTCTTTTAGTGCATCGCACTCTTTTGCAAATTTCTCTTCAAGCTCGCTTATGGCCAAATTTATATCATTTACACTTTGCTCGCTAAGCTTGACGTCGCTTCGCTCTTTTAAGACCTTGTTTGCACTCCTAGCACTTGAGGCGATCTTGCCGGCATTTTGGCGAGATAAGAGCTTGTTGCCAAATAGCGCTCCAAATATGCTTGCGCCTATATTTATAGCTGCGTCAAGGCCGCTTGTGGTCATCTCTTTTTGCTCTTTATCAAGCTTTGCAAGGGCTTTGCTTAGCTTATCTTGCAAGCTCTTTTGCTCTTTTTCAAATTTAGCCGTGAGTTTTGCGGTTTGCTCCTCTAAAATTTCGTTGCACTTATCTTGAAGTCTTATGAAAAACTCCTCTTTTGACTCGTTTTCTTTTGAGTAAATTCCCATCGCCTCAAAGGTGTTAAATTTGAAATTTCTATACAAAAACTCTTTAAAATCTTTCTCTAAAGCGTCAAAATTTTTAGCGCTCGTTATGAAATTTGGCACAGCAGCAAAGCTTGCACCGCTTGGTTCATTTTCGCTCGCATCAACGTGCATGCCTTCGCTAGCCTCGCTCCAGTTTGGCTCTTTGTCGTTTTCACTAAGCTCGTAAAGATAGCTCACCTCACAAACGCTATCTATGCTTTTTTTGGTGTCATAAATTCTCACTTTTGCGTTTGCTAGTAAATTTGGTGTGAGGCTTTTTGAGTTAGCATAAAGCTGCGTGATCGCACTTGAGATGATAGGTTTTGCGCTAAATTTCATTTCGCTTTTATCCACGCTTTGACTACTTAAATTTTCTTTTTTGTCTTTCATCAAATTTGAAATTTGCTCGCGGCTTAGCGGGCCTTTTAGATAGCTAAGTGCCCAGCGCGTGGAGATGACGTTTAGGCCGTCCTCGTTTATATTTTTGAGTAAGAAATTTCTTTTGGCTAAATTTGATATGAGATTTTCAAGTGAGGCTTTATCTAAGCTCGAGCCTGCGATGCCGCTTAGGCCGTCGATCACGCGGGCCTTATCCTGCGCTGTTTGAAGGCGGCCGATGAACCAAGTGCCGATGTTGCTAAGGCCTTTGTAGTCAAGATCGACTGGGTTTTGCGTGCTTAATACGCAGCCCAAACCAAATGCACGGGCTTGTTTTAAAAGTGTGAGCATAGGCGTTTTTGACGGAGGGTTTGCGTTAGGCGGAAAAAAGCCAAAAATTTCATCCATATATAGGATCGCTCTAAGTGAGCTAGTGCCCTCTGTACCGCGCATCCACGCGATGATCTCGTTTAGTAAAAGGGTGACAAAAAACATCCTCTCAGCGTCATTTAGGTGTGAGATCGTAAAGATATTGCACTTTGCTTTGCCGTTTTCGTCAAAAAGCATCTTTGAAATTTCAAGTCTAACGCCCTGCGTCCAGCCCTTAAAGCTTGGGCTTGCGATGAGCGCGTTGATCTTCATGGCAAGCTTTAGACGCTCACTGCTTGGATAGAAGGTATCTACGTCAAAAACGCCTATCTTTTTAAACGGCGGATTTGCTATGAAATTTATGAGCTCTTCGATAGTGACGTCTTTTTGCTCTTTAAATTTAGTCTCAAAAATGGTTGAGATAAGCAGCTGTTCTTTTGAGCTCATATCCTCAGAACTCATACCAATAAGCGAGAGTACCGAGGCTGCTAGCGAATTTATATAGTTGCTAAAAATTTCCTCGTCATTGATATTTGGGTAGGCAAAGTCGCTAAGTAACGCCACACCTATGCCAGCTGAGCTTTTTGGAGTGTAGATATTAAAGCTAGCGCTATCTTTTAAAATTTTTACCCGCTCAAGGTCTTGAAAGCTCGACTCTATGCCGTTTCTCCAAAGCTCGGCCTGAGCGGCGGCAAATTCCTCTACGCTTTGACCTTTGTTTGCAGCCTCTACTTCATCGACGTATGGTAAAAAATCCTCCGCTCTCATCTGCGGAAAGGTGAGGGCTAAATTTGTGATATCGCCCTTTGGATCGATGATGATAGAGGGGATGTTGTCTATGCAGGCCTCTTCTAAAAGTGTGATACCAAGGCCTGTTTTGCCACTGCCAGTCATACCGATAATAGCTGCATGGGTGGTAAGGTCCTTGTTTTTATAAAAAAATGGCTCTTTATCTTTTAGTCCGATGTAAAAAAGTTTTAAATTTTCTTGTATGGTTTTCACTAATTGCCTTATTCGTATAAATTTATGCGTGAGCGAAGCTCGTCAAGTGTCTCTTTGACGCGCTTTTGCGTGAAGTCTTTTATCGTTTTGTCATCATCAACTAGCTGCATGCAGTATCTGATGTAGCCCTTGTAGGCTAGCTCAGTGACAAGTTTTAGCTTTAAGGAGACGTTTTTTACTTCATCTGGTGAGAGCAAGATGTCAAAATTTGCCTCTAACTCTTCGCCATCTTTAAAATTTGTAGCTTGTGAGCTCAATATACTTATGCCGCCCTCTGAGATGTCGTAAAGGCTGCCAACAAGCTCGCCTTGCTCTCCTTTTAGAGAAATTTTGGTAAAGCGGTTTGGTAAGACGCGCTGGAATTTTCTCTTGTTTGCATGCATGGTCGCTGTGCGCGAGAAATTTGAAAGAGTGACGCTTTTATCGGCGATATTGTAGTCGATGATGTCGGCGCGAAGTTGCTTTGAGAAGAAGCTATTTGGCAGGATAAAGCCCTTGCCGTCTTGCTTCATAGCTAAAATTTGCATCATATCTACGCGAAATACGACACTATCTTCTCTAACTTCTAAAATTTCTGCTTCATATTTTATATTTAGACCGTCGTATAAATTTAAAAACTCAGGACGGACTTTGGCGTTTTTCATGCGTGTAAATGTATTGATCGGATCTTCGTAGAAAAATGAGCCAGTATCGATCATTTCTTTTACTGTAGTCTCTTGGTGATCTTCGGCGTTATATAAAATTTCTTTCAACCTTGAGATGGCATTTACAAAGTAGCCTACATAGACTGCATCGTCGCAGGCGTGACTAAAATTTAGTGTCAAATTTAAAAGTAGGAAATTTATAAGGTCGTCTTTTGCGTTTAGTTTTGGTATTAGGCTGTTTAAGTCGTCGCGAATTTGTGTGGCATCTGGCTTTTGGATAAGAAGTGCGTCAAAGATACTCTCAAGGCAAATTTTCATCTGCTCGTGCGGCACCACAAGGGTTAATTGTCTGCAAAATTTGATGCCCTCATCTATAAATTTAGCTCTTAAACCAAGTATGCAATCCTCGCAATTTTCGACAAGTTCTTGCCTGCCCTTAAACTCCATGGGGTCTCCAAAAAAGGTTATTTATTAAAACATTGCTATCATATATAAAGTTATATTAAAAAAATATTTAAATTTGTGTAGAGAGAGAATTTCTAGGCAAAGCTGCCTAGAAATTTGAATAATTATAGTTTGCTTTCGTTGTGTGAAAGGTAGTCAGCAACACCTTCAGTGCTTGGTTTCATACCAGAATCACCTTTGTGCCAGCCAGCTGGGCAAACTTCGCCGTGCTCATTTGTAAATAGCATAGTATCTACCATTCTGATCATCTCATCGATGTTTCTGCCAAGTGGTAGGTCGTTTATAACTGCGTGGCGAACTGTGCCGTCTTTGTCAAGTAAGAATGATCCGCGAAGTGCTACGCCAGCGTCTTCTAGAAGTACATCAAAGCCGCGAGCGATTGATTTTGTCATGTCAGCTACGATTGGGAAGCGAACTTTGCCGATACCGCCTTTGTTTACTGGAGTCTCTTTCCATGCAAAGTGTGAGAACTGGTTGTCGCAAGAGACTGCGATAACTTCGATACCGCGTGACTTGAACTCATCATATCTTTTATCAAAAGCGATGATCTCGCTTGGGCAAACAAATGTAAAGTCCATTGGGTAGAAGAACACAACAGCGCCCTTTTCGCCGATGTTTTTGTAAAGGTTGAAATCATTTACAATTTGATTATTTCCTAAAACTGCTGCAGCTGTAAAGTCAGGTGCTTTTTTTGTTACTAACATTTTTTCTCCTTAATAATAAATTTTATTGATTGCAAAATTATATCCATAAAAATTTAAATTCTAATTAAATAGATCTGGAAATTTAAAACATTGTAATTTTAATATGCATTTGAAAATGAATGGAAATTTTTTAAAAATTTATAGAGGGTGTCGTAGAAATTTTATTAAATTTAGAGTTTTGGGTGCAAAAGCGGCTAATTACAGATCGCTAAAATTTTTCCCGCCAAATTTTAGTATCGCTGAACCCCAAGTAAAGCCACCACCAAATGCGTCAAGAAGCAAAACTGAACCATTTTTGATGCGTCCATCCTCGTAAGCATCATTTATCGCCATCGGGATCGAAGCAGAGCTTGTGTTGCCGTACTTTGCAACTGTCAAAACGCACTGCTCGTCAGTGAAATTTAGCCTGTTTTTTACAGCGTCTATTATCCTGATATTTGCTTGATGGGGTATGAAAAAGTCGATATCTTCGCTTTGCATTTTGTTTGCGTGTAAAATTTCTATCACGCTTTTGCTAAGCGTTTGAACCGCTATCTTAAAGACCTCATTTCCGCTCATGTGGATGAAATTTAGCCTATTTTTTAGTGTCTCTTCGCTAGCTGGAAATGCACTGCCACATCCTGGAGTTATCAAAAGCTCAGCCTGTCTGCCGTCGCTTGCAGTGTGGATGTCAATGATCTCGTTTTCTTCGCTCGCACTTATCACAGCAGCACCAGCTCCGTCACCAAAAAGTATGCAAGTGCTTCTATCTGTGTAGTCGATCATCGAGCTTAGTTTTTCAGCTCCTATGATTAAAACATTTTTCTTAGCACCACTTGTAACAAGGGAATTTGCAAGCTCTAAAAGATAGATAAAACCCGTACAAGCCGCGCTTATATCAAAAGCTGTAATGCCAAAATTTAAACCTAAATTTGCAGCTATCTTACAAGCGGTTGAAGGCATGCAAAGATGATCTGGAGATATCGTAGCACATATCACTGCATCGATTTGTGATTTTTCAAGGCCTGAGCGCTTTATAGCTAGCTCGGCAGCTTTTGTGCCAAGGTCGCTTGTTATCTCGGTTCTTGCGATGTGTCTTTGCTCTATGCCAGTTCGCTTTACTATCCACTCATCGCTCGTATCGACCATTTTTTCAAAATCAAAATTTGTTAAAATTTTTTCTGGGACATATGACGCAATGGAGATCAATGAAGCTTTTGGCATATTTTACCTTGCAAAGTGTGAAAGTTCTTCTTCTATAACTTTATTTATATTCGAATTAGCAAATTTAATTGCTTGAAAGATTGCATTTTTTATAGCTTTTGAGTTGCTTTTGCCGTGACTTATGATGACGCAGCCATTTACACCAAGAAGCGGAGCACCGCCATACTCATCGTAGCTAACCTGTTTTTTTAGAGTTTTGAAAACTTTTCTCATAAGCACCGATCCAGCCATAGCAAGGGGTGATTTTTTGACTTGCTTTTTGATGATCTTGCCTATGGCATCAGCGACGCCTTCGCTCGTTTTTAGTAGGATATTTCCCATAAAACCGTCGCAGACCATGACATCAATGCTACCATCAAAAATTTGATTGCCCTCTGCATTGCCAACAAAGCTATCAAGTCTAGAAACTAGTTTAAAAGCCTCTTTGCTGACTTCATTGCCCTTACTCTCTTCTTCGCCATTTGACAAAAGACCTACTTTTGGCTCTTTTCTACCTAAAATTTCTTTTGCGTAGGCTTCACCCATGATGGCAAACTGAAAAAGATGTTCGCTTCTACAATCAACGTTTGCACCAACATCTAAAACCAAAGTAGCTGTCTCTTTTGAATTAGGCATAAGCGTAGCTATTGCCGGACGAGATACATTTTTTAGCCTACCAACTCTTAGTGTAGCTAAACTCATAGTAGCACCGCTGTGACCAGCAGAAACGACAGCATCGACTTCTTTTTCTTTTAAAAGCTCAACAGCTTTGTAGATCGTGCTATCTTTTCTTTTTAGTGCGTCTGTAGCTCCATCAGCCATAGAGATGACTTCAGTAGCTTCTATAAATTCTATATTTTTTAAATAGTGTTGTGGGATGAGTGGTTTTATGGCATTGCTATCGCCAACTAATACAGCTTTAAATTCTGTCTCTTTTAGTGCTTCGATAACGCCAGATATTATAGGATCTGCACCAAAATCACCACCCATAGCATCAATAGCAATGCGAATCATATTTTAGTATTCACCTGTTGTTTTGTTTATGCGGTGAGGCATTTTCCAAGAGCCATCTTTGTCTTTTACAGGCACTGGAAGTGTAACTTTGTAATGTGTTCTACGTTTTGCTGAACGAGAATGACTCACTCTACGCTTTGGTACTGCCATTTTACTCTCCTTTATAAATTTTTACATTTTTCACAATAAAAATAATCGCTCTTAAAAGCTTCTATTTCGCTTTCAAAAACTTCTTTTAAATCTATATTGCCATCAAAAAATTCAACCGTATCGCTAAGCTCATTTTCTCTGTCTTTATAGACACCATCGCTTAAATTTAGCTCTACGTTTTGATCGATAGGCAACATAAATTCATCACCGCATCGATCGCAAATATATTTTATCTCGCCCTTTATAGTGCCTTGGCATTTTACCAAAAAAGGGTCTTTTCTTTTTAAAATTCCATTAAAAACTAGATCATTGTTTCTTACTAGTTCAAAGTTTATCTCTTTGTTTGCTATTTTAGAAAACGTAATAATCAAGTTTTAGTCCAAAATTAGCAAATTTCTCTTGAAGCAAAAAAGAAATTTATCTCATTTACAGCGTTTTCTAGGCTGTCGCTTCCGTGAACTGCGTTTGCGTCAATGCTATCAGCAAAATCAGCTCTGATAGTGCCAGGAGCTGCTTCTTTTGGGTTAGTTGCACCCATTAACTCACGGTTTTTAGCAACTGCATTTTCACCCTCTAAAACCATAACCACAACTGGTCCGCTTACCATAAATTCAACTAGGTCGTTGAAGAAAGGTCTATCTTTATGAACAGCATAAAATGCTTTTGCATCGCATTTGCTAAGTTTGATTTTCTTTGCAGCAGCGATTCTTAAGCCATTGCTTTCAAATCTATCTATGATCTTTCCAACAACATTTTTCTTAACAGCGTCAGGCTTAATAATAGAAAGTGTTCTTTGCATAAATTTTCCTTAAAATTTAGGTTATTTAAATGAAGTTGGCAATTATATCAAATAAAGCTTAAAAATAAAATAGGCTCAAATTTGAGCCTAAATTTTGTAAATTTATTGGATAACTGGAGTGCTGCCAGTGCGAGCGTCAGCACCGATTTGATCACGTGAAGGTTGTCCTGCTACTACGGCATCCCAAACGATGCAGCCATCAGTTGGACAGGCAGATGCACAGGCTGGCTCGTCGTTGTAACCTACGCACTCAACGCATTTGTTTGAATAAACATAGTATGTATCCGCTCCAGTTGGGTTGTCGCTATCATCAACAATAGCTGAAACCGGGCATTCATCGATGCATGAACCACAGCTTATGCATATATCGGTTATTTTTACAGACATTTTTTCTCCTTAAATAAAATTTTGGCGTAGAATATCAAAAAAAACTGAAAATGATATAAATATACTCTTAAATTTTCACAGCACGCTTAATTTCTCTAAACTGCTTTATAAAGTTTTTATCACTTTTAGACTAAATTTACAGATTAAAATTTTAAAAAGGTCGTATAAATTTAATGAATGATACTATAAAAATTACCGGTGCAAGAGAGCACAATCTTAAAAATTTAAACCTTGAAATTCCAAAAAATAAATTAGTAGTTTTTACCGGTCTTAGCGGAAGCGGCAAGAGCACGCTAGCCTTTGACACGCTCTATGCCGAGGGACAAAGAAGGTATATGGAGAGCCTTAGTAGCTACGCTAGGCAGTTTTTAGACCGCGTGGGCAAGCCTGATGTTGATAAGATCGAGGGTCTAACGCCTGCTATCGCGATAGATCAAAAGACCACCTCTAAAAACCCTCGCTCAACGGTTGGCACGATCACTGAAATTTATGACTATCTAAGACTTTTATACGCAAGGGTTGGCGTGCAGCACTGCCATAAATGCGGCAAACCTATCTCAAAAATGAGTGCGAGCGACATCATAAATGAAATTTCAAAGCTCCCACTTGGCGCAAAAGTGATCATCTATGCGCCGCTAGTGCGTGAGAAAAAGGGCACATGGGCGGATCTGATCGAAAATTTACGCCAAAAAGGCTTTGTAAGGGCGCAGATAGATGGCGTGGTGGTGAGGCTTGATGAGGAGATCGAGCTTGCAAAAACAAAAAAGCATACGATAAAGGTCATCGTTGATAGGATCGCCATCGACGAGCAAAATCACGAGCGCCTAGCAAGCGACGTTGAAAAGGCGCTAAATGAGAGCTTTGGCGAGGTCGAGATAGAGATCGCAAATGCCGACGAACTGGGCTTAAAAGAGAGTTTTATACATTACAGCGAGCACATGGCTTGTTTTGACTGCAAAATTTCATTTACACCGCTTGAGCCGCTAAGTTTTAGCTTTAACTCGCCAAAGGGCGCTTGCGAGCACTGCGACGGACTTGGCATAAGATATAGCCTAGATATGAGTAAGATCATCGACGAGGAAAAGTCGATAGAAAACGGCGCTATCAAGCTACTTTACGGCTATAACATGAGCTATTACTATAAATTTTTACTTGCTTTTTGTGAGCAAAATGAGATAGATATCAAAAAGCCCTATTATGAGCTTAGCGAAGATGAAAAGAGGCTCGTTTTATACGGCAACGTCAAGGATGTTGAGTTCTTTTGGAAGCGAAACAAACTGCTTAGAAAATTTGACGGAGTAGTTAAAATTTCACATGGACTTTTGAAGGATTATAAGGACTTTGACGAGTATATGAGTGAGAAAATTTGTGACGCTTGTAACGGCCACAGACTAAAGCCTCAAAGCCTAGCGGTCAAGGTCGCTGGTCTTGGGCTTGGTGAAATTTTAGATATGAGTATAGAAAACTGCACCGCATTTTTTTCAAATGAGAAAAATTTTGCCTATCTTAGCGACTACGACAAGGCGATTGCAAAGCCTATCTTAAAAGAGATCAACGAAAGGCTTTTCTTCTTGTATGACGTGGGACTTGGCTACTTGTCGCTTGGGCGCGATGCTAGGACGATCAGCGGCGGCGAGGCACAGCGCATCAGGATCGCAAGCCAGATAGGAAGTGGGCTAAGTGGCGTCATGTATGTGCTTGATGAGCCAAGCATCGGCCTTCACGAGCGAGATACGATAAAACTCATAAAAACACTTAGAAATTTGCAAGCTAAAGGCAACTCCGTGATCGTCGTCGAGCATGATAAAAAGACGATAGAGGAGGCTGACTATATCGTAGATATCGGCCCTGGAGCTGGTAAATTTGGCGGTAATGTGGTCTTTGCAGGCACGGCAAAAGAGCTTTTAAGCTCAGACACACAGACTGCTTTATATATAAATGGAAAGAAAAAGATCGACTATCAAAAAAATAGAAAAGCTGAAAAGTGGCTCGAAATTTCAAATGTAAATATCAACAACATCTCAAATTTAACCGCTAAATTTCCGCTTAGAAACCTTGTGGGTATCACTGGTGTCTCAGGCTCTGGCAAGAGCTCGCTAGTGCTTCAGACCTTGCTCCCAGAGGCGCAGGAACAGCTAAATAGAGCTAAAAAAGTGAAAAAGATAGCTGGGGTAAATTTAAGCGGGCTTGAGAATTTAGACAAGGTCATATACCTCGATCAAAGCCCGATCGGCCGCACCCCACGCTCAAATCCAGCGACTTACACCGGCGTGATGGATGAGATAAGAAATTTGTTTGCGCAGACTAAAGAGGCAAAGCTTAGAGGCTATAAAATAGGGCGCTTTAGTTTCAATGTCAAGGGTGGGCGCTGCGAGAAGTGCCAAGGCGAGGGCGAGATCACGATCGAGATGCACTTTTTGCCTGACATAAACGTGGTTTGTGACGTTTGTAATGGCGCTAGATATAATGCTCAGACCTTGGAAATTTTATACAAAGGCAAAAACATCGCCGAAGTGCTAAATATGAGCATAGATGAGGCGGTTGAGTTCTTTAAGGCTGTACCAAAGATCGCTTCAAAGCTCACCACACTGCAAGACGTGGGGCTTGGCTACATCACGCTTGGGCAAAATGCAGTCACACTTAGTGGAGGCGAGGCGCAGCGTGTGAAGCTAGCAAAAGAGCTTAGTAGAAGCGACACTGGAAATACGCTTTACATCCTTGATGAGCCAACGACGGGACTTCATTTTGCCGATGTTGATAGGCTAGTAAAGGTGCTAAATCACCTAGTCGATCTTGGAAATTCAGTCTTTGTGATCGAGCATAATATGGATGTCATCAAAAACTGCGACTATATCGTAGATATGGGACCAGAAGGCGGCGCAAAAGGCGGTAAAGTGATAGCTTGTGGCAGTGTCAAAGAGGTAGCTAAAAACTACAAAAAAACTGGCAGCTACACAGGGGAATTTCTAGCACAAGAGCTTGCTTTATTAAAAGCGAAATAAAATAAATTTAATAGTTTGGTGTTTGTCTAAAATGCCAAGCTATATAATATAATAAGTAAGGTAAATGAAATTTGTTGAATTTTTAGTGGATTTAAAAGAAAAAGGGGCGAATGCCCCTGGGGTTATGCAGCTGGATAAACAGATACTTTTTTTCTGTTTTTATCAAGTCTTTCAAATTTTACAAAGCCATCGACTAATGCAAAAATAGTGTGATCTTTGCCAAGACCTACGTTGTTTCCAGCGTGAGTTGCCGTTCCTCTTTGGCGGATGATTATATTTCCAGCACGAACGAACTCGCCACCAAATTTCTTAACACCTAATCGGCGTCCGATACTATCACGGTTATTTTGGGTTGAACCTTGACCTTTTTTGTGTGCCATATCTTATCTCCTTAAGCTGCGATACTTACGACTTTTACACGTGTAAATTGTCTTCTAAAGCCGCGTTTTAGTTTTGAGTCTTTACGTCTGCGTTTTTTGTAGATAACTACTTTTTTGTCTTTGCCTTCATTAACGACCTCAAGAACAACTTTTGCACCCTTAACAAATGGCGCACCTACCTTTACTTCGCCGTCGTTTACAGCTAAAACTTCTGTAATCTCAACGGTTGATTTAGCTTCAGCACTAAAGTGATCTAGCTTAAGAAACTCGCCCTCGCTAACACGATATTGCTTACCGCCATGCTTAAATATAGCGTATTTTGACATACTCTACCTTTCTAAAATTTGGTAAGACCAAAAAGCACTTTTTTGCAAAAGATTTATGGAGCTTTGTTGGTTGTAAGGTGTGAATATTAGCTAAAAGTTTATAAATTCTACTTTAATGCTCCTGATCTTATGATCTCACCCGCTAAATTTCTTATCATAGATGTATGATCTAAGAAAAATGTTTTATCACTTGGCAAATGTGGCTGATATATCAGCGTCTTGGCTACTGGTGCGCTTAAGATCACATTTATTAGTTCAAGCTCAGGCGGGAAAACAAAATAAAGTTTTGGCTTAGGAATTTCATTTTGAAAGAGCCTTTGTGCGTAAAATTTACTGAAATTTTCATTTTTTGGTAGCTTTATCTCTTTAAAGAGTTCAAGCGGTAAAAAGTAGCGCGCCAAGGCATGAAGTCCGTGCGCAAAAATGTAAAGTCGTTTTTCAAATTTAGGTGCATCTGTCCTGCCAAAAGTGGAGCAAAATTTCTGCAAATGCTCACTCATAGCGGCCGTATCTTTTTTATGCAAGGCAAGCACAAATTTAACCGCTTCTCTTTCATTTGCTGGCTTTTTGGACTCTGCAAAAGTGCGAGCTTTTTCTAGGGCAGGGGCGAGTAAATTTTCATCTTGCCAAAGCATCGCCGTGAGCAGATCATGCATAACACATAGAAATTTATAGCCGTTTTTGCTAGGCGGCAGGTCTTTTGGAAAGATGCTTGCCATACTATCTGTGTCGCCACAAGCGATAGCAAAAAACGCAGGGATCAGCTTCTCGCACTGATCATATCCACCGCTACATCCTGGGAGTAAATTTAGCTTAGCGTATTGAAAGATGAGATCATTTAGTGCCTCGGCGTCGCCATCAGCTAGGCACTTTTCAAGGCAAAAGTCGTAACGTCTGGCTCTTGAAAAAGAGAGTAATCGTATGAGCTCACATAAAAAGTCGTAATCGTTTAAATTTTTCTCTTTTATCTCGGTGTAAATGCTTGCGTACTCGTCTAAAAGTAGCTCTTCATCGCTTTTTGGCGGTTTTTTAGCTTTAAAAATGTTAAATAAGCCTTCTAAAAATGACATTTTGCGTCTCCTTATTTTTGCTAATTTTAGCCAAAAACGCCTAAAGTGGCTTAGTTTTTTGGCTCACAAAAAGTTAAATTTAGCGGATATTTTAACCGCATTTTGGCTATAATTGCCCCAAATTTAAGCAACCCTAGGACAAAAATGGCAGGCGAAGATCAGGAAAAAACCGAAGAAGCGACCCCCAAAAAGATAGAAGACGCCAAAAAGGACGGCAACGTCCCCAAAAGTCAGGATCTATCTGGCTTTGTAACCCTAGTCATTGCTATTGGTGTGCTGCTTGCGATGCTAAATTTCATGAAAGATCAGGTCATCTCGCTTTATATCTACTACTCTAAATTTATCGGTCAGCCACTGACATTGCCAACGGTGAAGATGATCGTTGTAAATACCTTTGGCAGGGCGCTTTTGATGATCCTGCCAGTTTGTATCTGCGTCGCGGTTGCCGGCATAATCGCAAATGTAATGCAGTTTGGTTTTATATTTACCACAAAGCCTATAACGCCAAATTTTGGCAAGATAAATCCGTTAAAAGGGCTAAAAAATTTATTTTCTATGAAAAAGGCGATCGAGAGCATCAAGATCGTCGTTAAAGTAAGCATCGTCTTTGGAGTTGGATTTTACTTTTTCTTGCAGTTTATCAAAGAGCTTCCACACACGCTATTTTTTTCTATGTTTGACCAGCTTGCGTGGCTAAAGGAGAAACTCATCATCCTAGTTAGCGTCATGCTTTTTATACTTTTTGTGATCGGCCTTGCTGACCTGCTTATCGTGCGTTTTCAGTATTTTAAGGATCTTCGCATGAGCAAGCAAGAGATCAAGGACGAGTATAAGCAGATGGAGGGCGACCCACAGGTAAAAGGCAGGATCCGCCAAGCACAAATGCGTGCAGCCAAGCGGCGTATGATGCAAAATATCCCGCAAGCTGACGTCGTCATCACAAACCCGACCCACTACGCTGTGGCGATCAGATATGACAAGAGTCGTGACGAAGCGCCGCTCATACTTGCTAAAGGTGTCGACTTTTTAGCGCTGCAGATAAAAAAGGTAGCGGTTGAAAACGGAGTGCAAATTTATGAAAATCCACCTCTTGCAAGGGAACTTTACAAGGTCTGCGAGGTCGATGATACGATACCAGCACATCTTTTTAGAGCTGTGGCTGAGGTGTTAAGCTTTGTTTATATGAGTAACAAGCAGAAATTTAAAGATAGGCTTTAGAAAATTTGATGTAGCAAAAAAGACAAGCTGTCATAAACAGCCTGTCTTTGGTATAAATTTTTTATTTAATAAATCCATAAGCATTAGCTAGTACCCAGCCAACAGCACAAGAGCTAAATACACCTATGAAACCAGGTATGATAAAGCTGTGGTTGATTACATATTTGCCAATGTGCGTTGTGCCTGAGCGGTCAAACTGCACTGCTGCAAGGTCGCTTGGATATGTTGGAAGGATGAAGTATCCATAACAAGCAGTAGCAAATGCGATTATAACGCCTGGGTGAACGCCTATTTGAACAGCGAGTGGCACGAAAGTCGCAGCTGCGGCAGCTTGAGAGTTTAGGAATTTTGATATAAGCATACCAACTATGATATACATCCAAGGATATGCCTTCATAACTTCACCAAGTGAGCCTTTAAGCATATCAATGTGTGAGTTGAACATTGTCTCAGCCATCCAACTAATGCCGTAAATCGCAACAAGCGCAACCATACCGCTGTGGAAAATTTCATTTTGACCGATCTTGGCTGCTTTAATGCCTGAGTAGATCATCATTATAGATGCTGCTAAAAGCATGAAAATTTGGATCGTATCAACCATGCCAAGCGGTGCAGTCTTTTTCATAGTGTCTTTTACTACAATGCTCGCATTTGCAACAGTTTCGCTTTTATCGCCTGCAGTGATAACAACATCAGCGCCGTTTGAAACAATGCTTTGTGTTACTTTATTGTCTTTATCTAGCACTTGAACGCTTGTAAATTTAGTAGCGTCTTTTACTTTATTATCTTTTACGTTTGAAACGATCTTGCTATCTCCAACCATAGAAACAACTTGTCCGTCTTTAACAGTGATATTTTTAACTGTTTTTTTATCTACTAGTATTTCTATTGATTTACCAGGGACATTACTTGTCCAGCTTGGACGAAGTTGTTTGTAATAGCCTAAAACCGCAACAACAGCGATTGTAGCAAGAAATATCCACATAACATTCCATTGTTTTTTTGGTAAATGCACACCGATCAATGAATGTGTCTCATCAGAACCATATATATATTTTCTTTGTTCTGGATCGGCTATTTTTGCTTGGAATTCTGGATCTTTATCAAGATCTTTACCTCTAAATACTGAGTAAGTTCCTATACAAAGCACGCCCAAAAATGTAGAAGGAATGGTAACTTTTAATAGATCAACATAGCTTGTAAAGCCCTCAATATGAACTGTGCCAGTACCAAGAAGAACAGCAACCATAGACACACCAGCAACTGAAACAGGGCTTGCGATAATAGCAAGTTGTGACGAGATCGTAGTAGCTGCCATCGGACGTTCTGGACGGATGCCACTTTTCATTGATACGTCATAGATGATCGGTAAAAGTGTATAAACTGTGTGACCAGTACCACATAGCACCGTTAGTGTCCAGCCGCAAATCGGCGCAAGATAACAGACTAGTTTTGGATGCTTTCTAAGCGCTTTTTCAGCGATCTGAAGCATAACATCAAGACCACCAGCTGCTTGAAGTGTGGCACTTGCTACAACAACTGCAAGAATAGTTAATATAACATCAATAGCAGGCTTACCTGGTTTTAAATCAAATGCAAATACCAAAATAACAAGACCGATGCCCCCAAGGACACCAAGTGCCATACCACCTTTCTTTGCTCCGTAGAACAAACAACCTAGCACGACGATTAATTGTAAGAAAAATTGCGTGCTTTCAGACAAACTTGTAAGAAATTCCATGATTTCCCCTTTCGAAAATTACGTAAATAGTATATAAATATTAAAATTAAATACTAATTAAAAAAAGTTTGAAATCTTTAATAATACATTTAAAGTTTGTTTGATTATCTCTGAAAAAGAGTTTTTAACTAAATATATTTAAAAGAAAGATTGAGATAAAATCCTAAAAGCAAACAATTAATAGTTAAATTTAAGGAGCAAGCATGCAAATCCCTATCGCTTACGGCAAAGATGACCGCATAAATTTAAAAATAGACGAGAAAAACCTGCTTGGAGTTTTTGATCCAAACAAAGTCGCTAAATTTGACGAAGCAGCGCTCATCGCAAAGGCTCTGGCAAATCCGATAAACCAAAAAAGCTTTGATGAGTTTATCGCTGGCGATGAAAAGATCGTCATCATCGTAAACGACGGCACAAGACCTACGCCAACTGCTAAAATTTTAAAGCAAATTTATCCAAAACTTCGCGATAAAAATAAAATTTTCATCATTGCCACTGGCTGCCACAGAGAGGGGACGCTAGATGAATACAATATGATATTTTCTAAAGAAATTTATCCTGAGCTTAGAGCTAAAAACGAGGTTCATGACCACGACTCAAAGCACGATGAGATGGTCTTTTTGGGCGAGAGCAAAAACGGCACGCAGATGTATCTAAACAAAATCGTAGCTGAAGCTAAAAAAGTGATCGTTATAGGGTCTGTCGAGCCGCACTATTTTGCAGGCTACACTGGCGGTAGAAAGGCCTTTTTACCAGGCACTGCCTCATACGAAAGCATCACGCAAAACCACAAACTAGCACTTAGCGCTGACGCTCAGGCACTGCGACTAGAGGGCAACCCTGTGCATGAAGATATGATCGATGCGATGAAAGTTCTTTCAAATATCGATGTCTTTTCGATCCAGACAGTGCTTGATAGCGAGCATGGCGTCTATTACGCGAGTGCTGGCGATCTAAACGATAGCTTTTATGACTGCGTGAAAAAGGCTGATGAGGTATTTTGTGTAAATATCCCACAAAAAGCCGACATCGTGATCTCTGTTGCGCCCTATCCTATGGATGTGGATCTTTATCAGGCACAAAAGGCCCTAGATAACGGCAAACTAGCGCTTGCGCAGGACGGAATTTTAATAATGGTCGCAAAATGCCGCACAGGCATCGGTCCAAAACCTTTCTTTGACCTTATGGCATCGGCCGATACGCCAAAAAAAGTGCTAGAAAAGATAAATTCTGGCTTTAAACTTGGCTACCACAAGGCTGCAAAAATGGCTGAAATTTCGCTTTGGGCGCAGACTTGGGCAGTGACTGATCTAAGCGATGATGAGATGAAAGCCGTGCATCTAAAGCCATATCACGACTTACAAAAGGCTGTAGATGAGGCACTAGCACAAAAAGGTGCAAACGCAAAAATAATCATCCTGCCGTTTGGCTCTATGACCGTGCCTAAGGTTTAAGCTTGGCTAAAATTTTATATTATGACGCAAGCTGTGGCATTAGTGGCGATATGAATTTAGCCACTCTTGTCGGGCTTGGGGTGGATTTTAACTATCTTTGCTCTGAGCTAGAGAAGCTAAATTTGAGCGGAGAATTTCGCTTAGAGCAAAAAAACGTAGTAAAAAATGGCATCGCTGCGATCGAAATAGACGTCGTGCTACTAAAATCGCAGCCTCACGCTAGGAGTTACGCTGATATCAAGCAAATTTTGGCTAGCTCAAATTTAAGCGAGATTTGCAAGAAAAAGGCTGCAGCGATATTTCGCGTGATCGCTCAATCTGAAGCAAAAGTACATGCAGTTAGCATCGATGAGGTGCATTTTCACGAGGTTGGAGCGATTGATAGCATAGTAGATGTCGTTGGAGCGGCGATCTGCTTTGAGTATTTATCTAAAAATTTTGGTATTTCTAGGATTGTTAGCTCAAAGATCGAGCTTGGCGGCGGCGTAGCAAAGTGCGACCATGGCACGCTAAATGTCCCAGCGCCTGCCGTTTGTGAAATTTTAAAGGGCGTGCCTGTAAGTCTTGGTCGAGCAAATTTTGAGATGACTACGCCAACAGGTGCGGCGATACTAAAAGCATGCGTAGATGAGTTTGTAGAGGGTATAAATTTCAAAATAGAAAAAGTAGCTTATGGAGCTGGCGAAAAGAACGCTCCAAATTTTGCAAATGCCCTTCGTGCGATGATCTGCGAGGTGGATGAGAGTCAAAATTTGGTGCAAAAAATGATATCTACAAACATAGACGATATGGACGCAGAAAGCTTTGCCTTTGCGTGCGAAATTTTACGTGAAAATGGCGCGCTAGACGTCTTTAGCCACTCTATATAT
Organism: Campylobacter concisus; assembly: GCF_015230015.1. GTDB lineage: Bacteria > Campylobacterota > Campylobacteria > Campylobacterales > Campylobacteraceae > Campylobacter_A > Campylobacter_A concisus_AF. The sequence continues at coordinate 156,341 of NZ_JAAKZC010000002.1, forward strand.
ATGAAAAAAGGGCGCATCGGCTTTGAACTAAACGTCTTGTGCAAAGACGAAGATGCAAAAAAGCTAAAAGAGCTTATATTTACGCATACGACGGCCATTGGCGTTCGTGAGATAGATGTCGTAAAAACCGAGCTAAAACGAAAATTTGTAAGTGTTCGCACAAAATTTGGCGATATAAGACTAAAAATTTCAGGCGATGATGAAAAGGCAAAGCCTGAATTTGACGAGTGCAAAAGCGCAGCACTTGCGCATAAAATATCGATATTTCAGGTAAAAAAAGAAATTTTTAAAAAGTATGACGAAATTAGAAATTCTAAAAAATGATATAAAAAAGCTAGGAAATTTAGCCGTTGCATTTAGTGGCGGCGTGGATAGCTCGCTACTGCTAAAGGTCGCTGCGGACGTGCTTGGCGAAAATGCGCTAGCACTCACGGTAAAATCGCCCTATATGTCTTTGCGAGAGATAGACGAGGCGACGGAATTTGCTAAATTTTATGGCATCAGGCACGAGATATTTGAGGTAGGCATCGCTGATGAGATCAAGCTCAATCCGCAAAATCGCTGTTATCTTTGCAAAAAAGCAGTTTTTTCAAGGCTTATCACACGTGCAAACGAGCTTGAATTTACAAATTTGGCTGATGGCACAAACAAGGACGATCTTGGCGAATATCGCCCAGGGCTTAAGGCAAAAGAGGAGCTTGGCGTGCTTTCGCCTCTAATAAATTTATGTAAATTTGAGATCCGCGAGCTCTCGCGTGAGCTAAATTTATCAACGGCTGAAAAGCCAAGCTACGCATGCTTGCTAACTCGTTTGCCACATGAAAAAGAGATAAGTATTAGCGATCTAAATTTAGTAGAGGCGGCTGAAAATTTACTGATAAAAAGCGGCTACGCAAATGTGCGAGCAAGGCTTGATGATAAAAAAATGAAGCTGCAAATGCCATTTTCTAGCATGCAAAGCTTTTTAAATGACGTGAAATTTAAGTCTATCATTAAAGAGCTAGTAGCACTTGGTGTAGCAGAGGTGATGCTTGATCTAAAGGGGCTTAGAGAGGATGTTTTGGCATGAGTGAGGCTGAAATTTTAGAATTTATCGCCAGTATAAAAAACGGCAAGACGAGCGAGCAAGATGCGCTAAAGTATCTAAAAAACTACCCATTTAACGACATCGGATGCGCCAAGATCGACACTCAGCGCGCTTTGCGAAATGGCACTGGTGAGGTGATATACGGGGCAAATAAAACAGATGATGAAATTTTGCAAATTGCTAGTGCGATCGGCGAAAAAAATGAAAATATCCTGATCACAAGAACAAATGAGAGCGTTTTTAAACGCATAGAGGAGATCTTTCCGCAGGCAAATTTTAACGCTCGTGGCAGGGTGATTAGTGTCAAATTTAAAGAGAGTGAGCTCACTAAAAGCTACATCGCTATCGTCTCTGCTGGCACTGCTGATGGCTCAGTCGTGGAGGAGGCCTACGAAACGGCAAAATTTCTAGGCAATGAAGTGAAAAAATTTACCGATGTCGGCGTGGCAGGGCTACATAGGCTGGTCGCAAAGCTTGATGAGATACGCGGCGCAAAGGTCGTCATCGCCGTTGCTGGCATGGAGGGCGCACTTGCTAGCGTGTTAGCTGGCCTCGTGAGTGTGCCTGTGATCGCAGTGCCTACTAGCGTGGGATATGGGGCAAATTTTGGAGGATTAGCAGCACTGCTAGCTATGCTAAATAGCTGTGCAAATGGCATAAGTGTCGTAAATATCGACAACGGATACGGCGCTGCATATAACGCTAGCTTGATAAATCATCTCTAAATTTTAAATAGAATTTGTAAGGAGCAAAATTGAGAGAGGATACGAAAAAAGCAATACTTTCGCCTATGGACGCATCTAGAAGTGAATATTGTTGGGATGCTAGAATGAACTGGGTGATGACGGGTATTGCTATTTTAGCATTTGAAATTTTTATCGCAATTTACGCCAAAGACGGCTTCATACGCTACTATCTAGGCGATGTACTAGCCGTAGCGATGCTTTATGCATTTGGGCGAGCCGCGTTCAGGCTACCGCCTAAAATTTTAGCGCTCTCGGTCTTTACTCTCTCGCTAGTTATCGAAATCACACAATATTTTAAGGTACTTGAAATTTTAGGCGTTCAAAATTACGCACTATGGATAATTTTTGGTGGAACATTTGATTGGACGGACATTATCTGCTACGCGATAGGCTGCGTTTTAGCTTACGCATCTGAAAATTTCATCGGTAGTGAGCATGCGATCTATAACGAGATACGAATTTTTAGGCGTAAAAGATTACCCAAAAATTTTAATGAAATTTTGCAAAGCGGCGACGATGAGAAGATTAAGGCGGTATTTGAAATTTACGATATAAATGCGACCGACAAAGACGGCAACACGATACTGCATATGCTGCATGCGGACAAAGATATCAAGAAAAAAGACCCAAACTCGCCCTATGCGTATGCGGACGCAAATTTAATCGAATGGATTATTATGCAAGGCGGTAACATAAACGCTAAAAATAAAAAGGGCGAGACGCCGCTTAGAAATTTTATGTGGTATGTATATAAAAATTTAAAACCGCATCAAAAGTTAGTAATCGTAGGCAAGCAGGACTATACCTCTCGGGAATATATAAAACAGGTGGGTGAAGTCGTTAATATCGATTTTGGAATAATGTATAACTATATATACAATCTTCTACCTGAAAAATCGCAAATTTATATTTGGCGTCGCTTTGGCAAAAGGTTGGAATACCTATATGTACCCGAGTATCCAACGGATATGGAAAAATACGATCCGCAAGAATACAGCGAATTTACCTATAATTTTTGGATGAAATTCTTAAGACAAAAAGATAGCGTGCAGTATAAAATGATACATGCGGCTACTAATTTATACCGGTACTGGGACTACAACGGAGAATATGGACGTTCATGGGATGATGAATATACAGATAAAGCTGCTGTCGAAATTAAAAAATATTTTAAGCTAGGCAATAGGCTCGAAGAGCTAAATGATGACGCGCTTGATAAGATGTTTTATAATTTAAGAAAGAGCTGGCATGCCGAAGATATAGGTAAGCTTAGATACCTGTTCGTGCTTTGGTTGCTTAAAAATCCCGAGCCGTTTTTTGAGGACGAAATTTAAAAGGAGAAGTGATGGATAAAGAAAAATCCATAAAAAAGATGACTGAGGTCATGGCGAAATTTGTTGGATACACGGGCAAGGTGCTGCCTGATGACGTGACAGCGAAGCTACTTGAGCTTAGCGAGCGCGAGACGCAGCCGCTGGCAAAGGAGATCTACAAAACGATGTTTGAAAACCAGCGCCTTGCAAAGGAGCTAAACCGCCCGTCCTGTCAGGATACTGGAGTGATCCAGTTTTTCGTAAAATGTGGTGCAAATTTCCCACTCATCGGCGAGCTTGAAGAGTTGCTGCGAGAGGCGGTGCTGCAAGCTACTCGTGAAGCTCCGCTTCGCCATAACAGCGTCGAGACATTTGACGAGTACAACACTGGCAAAAATGTCGGCAAGGGCACGCCGAGTGTGTTTTGGGATATCGTACCAGGTAGCAGCGAGTGCGAGATACACACCTATATGGCAGGTGGCGGCTGTAGCCTGCCTGGCAAAGCGACCGTTTTGATGCCTGGCATGGGCTATGAGGGCGTTGTTAAATTTGTCATGGATATAATGACAAGCTACGGCATAAACGCCTGTCCGCCGCTATTAGTTGGTGTTGGCGTGGGCACTTCGATCGACGTGGCATCATTGCTGTCTAAAAAGGCACTGATGAGACCTTTGGGCTCTAAAAATCCAAATGAACGCGCTGCATTAACTGAAAAGCTGCTCGAAGAGGGCATCAATAAAATCGGCCTAGGCCCTCAAGGTATGAGCGGTGCAAGCTCTGTAATGGGCGTGCATATAGAAAACTGCGCCCGTCACCCAAGCGTCATAGCCGTCGCCGTAAACGTGGGCTGCTGGTCGCACCGTAAAGGCCACATCGTCTGGGACGCAGATCTAAATTTCGACGTAAAATCGCACAAGGAGTTCGCGCTATGAGTAAGAAAATTTTAACCACGCCAATAAGCGCCGAGGATCTTTCAAATATCAAAATCGGCGACGTCATATACCTCACGGGACACATCGTCACTTGCCGCGACGTGCCACATAGACGCGTGGTGGAGGAGGCTAGAGAGCTACCGCTTGATATCAGAGGCGGCGCGATCCTACACGCAGGACCGATCATCAGAAAAACAGGCGAAAAAAGCTTTGAAATGGTCTCAGTAGGACCTACAACCAGCATGAGAATGGAGAAATTTGAACGAGAATTTATCGCAAAAACTGGCGTTAGTCTCATTGTCGGTAAAGGCGGCATGGGGGAAGGCACAATGAGCGGTTGCAGGGAGTTTGGCGCGATTCACTGTGTGTTTCCAGCAGGCTGTGCGGTAGTGGCTGCGACGCAGGTTGAAGAGATAGAGAGTGCTGACTGGACGGAGCTTGGTATGCCTGAGACTCTTTGGAAGTGCCGCGTGAAGGAGTTTGGTCCGCTCATCGTCTCGATCGATGCGCACGGAAACAACCTTTTTGAGCAAAACAAGGTTAAATTTAACGAGAAAAAGGACGAGGCATTAGCTGAAATTTTACCGCGGGTTGGATTTATAAAGTAAAATTGTATGAAATTGTAGATGTGAGATAGTTTTGCTTATCTCACATCATATTTAGATTATTTTGTATTGTTTTCTAAAAGTTCATTTAAGTCGTTGTCATCAAATCCTATCATTTTTGCAACGTTTTTAATGAACATCTTTTCAGTTACGTGAAAATTTCCATCTATGTTCGCAAGTGCTATCATATCTAATACTAATGCTAGAGACTCATCAAAATTCTCTTTAAAAACCGAATAATCCACTGCAACTTTCTCTTTCGACCCAATCTGTTCAATTAGTTGCATTTGGTCTTCGTTAGACAATAAAGAGTTTTCTATAAGATTTTGTAAATGTGCTACTTCGCTGTCATCGATTTTGCCGTCTATCTTCATCAAATTTATTAAAACTTGGATTTTGGTTTTTATAATACTTGTGCCTTGTGTTAAATCTTGGTATGCGGATTTTAAATCATCTGCAGCCAGTTGAATTTGTGCAACACCATCACTAATTCTGGCTAGATCATCAGATGTGGTTTCATACTCTATCTGTTTTGAAAAAATAAAATCGGCTTTTTTGCCTATTTTATCGGTACTTATTTTTGACCATGCAGCCATAGCCACCGCACCAGCTACTGGAAGCCATTTTGCAACCATAGATTTAGCCAGTTGTTGTGTTATTTTGCCACCTAGCATTGCTACTATTTTTTGTATAACTCTAGCTCCAGCACGTTTTACTAAAATTTTTTGTCCATGCACCACGACTAGTCCAGTTGCTACATTACCGCTTGCGCCAAATAGCACATCTAAAATCAGTTCGTTACTAGCTGTCTTACCGTGAGCCTTAGCAATATCAGCTACCATAGTCATTTGATTTCTAATTATAGCTATGATTTCAGGCACAGCTGCAGCCATACCCCAAGGACCTGGTATTAAACCTGCCCCTCCAGAAATAGCAGCATTTTTGTAGCTGCAACTAGATATTAAACCTTTCACATCGCTGACGCTTGGAAGAGGGTTTTTTCATAGTAATCCTCCCTGTCATTAATGACACTCGTTAGTGCACTATTAATACCTTCTGTAATTTTACTTTCTACCGCATTTACCATAGTTATTTCCTTTCCTTTAAGGTATTTTTGCAGGTAACTATATCGTTTTTTTTTTTTTTTGTAAAGTCAATATCTACGCTAAGAATTAGCACTTTTTGCATAAAATTTTTATTTTAGCTCGCCCCAGTTTTTGGCGATATTTAGCGATGTTTTAAGTGGCACATTTAGCGTGTAAATTTCCTCCATCGTCTTTTGTGTCGTTTCTCCAAATTCCTGTGCAAACTCGTCTTTTACTTCAAAGATCAGCTCGTCGTGGATCTGAAGCAGCATTTTTGCATTTTCATCTAAATTTGCTCTAACTTTTACCATCGCCATCTTGACAAGGTCGGCTGCTGAGCCTTGAAAGACCGTATTTACCGCCTCGCGCTCAAACATAGCTATTTGCATAGGTGTGGCACTTTTAAAGTCAAAGTAGCGCCTTCTGCCAAGTAGCGTCTGCACAAAGCCCTCGTTTTTAGCTGAAATTTTTATGCTCTCCAAAAACTCTTTGATCGTCGCAAATGCCTTAAAATAGCGCTCTATATACTCTTTTGCCTCGGCACGCGTGATATTTACTTGATTTGCCAGCTTGCTTGAGCCCATGCCGTAAATGAGGCCAAAATTTATACTCTTTGCCACGGCTCTATTTTGCCCGTCACTGCTGCCAAATATGCTAATAGCCGTCCTTGCGTGGATATCCTCATCATTTTTAAACGCCTCAAGAAGCGCAGGATCACGGCTAAAGTGAGCTAGCAGTCTAAGCTCGATCTGGCTGTAGTCAAGCCCCACAAAACTATACCCCGCGCGCGCTTCAAAGCACTCTCTGACGTCCTTTGCGAGGCTGCCACGAGCTGGGATGTTTTGCAAATTTGGATTTTTACTTGAAAGTCTGCCAGTGCTAGTGCCAGTTTGCAAAAAGCTCGTGTAAATTCGTGAGTCCTCATCCTTTTTCGCAAGCGCTAAAAGTGGCTCGCAGTAGGTACTTTGCAGTTTATATAGCTCTCTGTAAGCTAAAATTTTTTCAATCACCGGATGAGCGTCTATGAGCTCAGCTAGCACGCTCTCATCGGTGCTATATCCTGTTTTTGTCTTCTTTTTGGTTGGAAGTTTTAGATGCTCAAAGAGTATAACGCCGAGCTGTTTTACTGAGTTTATATTAAAATTTTCGCCGCTTAACTCGTAAATTTCACTTGTTAGCGCCTTTAGTTTGGTGTCGTTTTCAAGGATGAGCTTTTGCATTTTGGCTTCATTTATCTTGATGCCATTTTGCTCCATGTCAAAAAGCGTTAGGATAAAAGGAAACTCGTGTGCGTCGGCAAGGGTGAGTAAATTTTTATCAAGCGTGTTTTGAAAAGTTTTATAAAATTTAAGCGTTATCCAAGCGTCCTCAGCGGCGTATTTAGCGGCATTTTCTAGAGGCACATCGCCAAAAGTTTGCCCCTTTTTGACCACATCTTCAAATTTGATCGTGTCGTAGTCATAGAGCCTCTTTGCTAGCGCATCCATGCCAACGCTCGAGTTTGGATCGCTAAGCCACGCAAGTATCATCGTATCTTTGAAATTTGCAGGTGGGTTTAGGCCAAGGTTGTTTTTCACGATCTCAAAGTCATATTTTAAATTTTGTCCGATCACGCAGCCTTTATAAATTTGCCCAACCGCCCAAGTGGCAAATTTTAGGTCTATTTGTTTTGGTGCGCCTAGGTAGTTGTGAGCTACTGGCACGTAGTAGGCGTCCTCGTCGTTAAAGCAAAAGCTAAAGCCAACGATCTTTGCGCTCTTGCTATCAACGCCCGTGGTCTCGGTGTCGAAGGCGACGATGGTCTCTGGAGTAATGTCGGCAAGCAGTTTCTCAACACTCGCTTCATCAAGTAGTAAATTTGCTCTAAAGCCAAGCTTAAATTCAGCATTTTCCTCTTTTTGCAAGCTCTTAAGAAGCCTGTTTAGATCGTACTCTTTTAAAATTTCTGAGATGTTTATCAAAGGATTTTGCTCTGGAAATTTAGAGTGCTCAAGATCAAGCGAAGTGATGGCGTCATCAAAGAGCGTGGCTAGTTTCTTGCTCAAAAACGCCTCGTCTCTTGCGTCTGCTAGCATATTTTTGGTGCGCTCGTTTCTAAGAAGGGCTAAATTTTCATAAATTCCCTCTAAGCTGCCATACTCAGCCAAAAGCTTCTTAGCTCCCACTGCGCCGATACCTTTGACACCTGGGATATTATCTGAGCTGTCTCCAGCGATCGCTAAAAAGTCCCTGACCTGAGCTGGATAGACGCCATACTTTTCAAAGCAGCTAGCGCTATCGTGGTCGATCTTGCTTTGTGGGCTGTAGATGCTCACTTTGCCGTCCTCTATGAGCTGATAAAGGTCTTTATCGTGCGTGACTATTCGCACAAATATATCTTTATCTTTGCAAATTTTAACCGCACTCGCGATGATATCATCAGCCTCGTAGCCCTCACGGCTAAGGCTGTAAAGTCCCATTTTTTCTATCATATCTATACAAACTGGTAGTTGCTCTTTTAGCTGAGCTGGTGGCTCGCTCCTGTTTGCCTTGTATTCGCCCAAAATTTCATGGCGCAGGGTCTTGCCCTTGCTATCAAGTGCGAAGATGAGGTAGTCGCTTTGGTACTCGTCTTTTAGGCTCGCTATGAAATTTGCAAAGCCACTTATCATGCCACTTGGTTTGCCATCTCTGTTTTTAAGCCCGCTCATAGCGTAGTAAAGCCTAAAAAAGAAGCCAAAAGTATCAATAATCGTAAGTGTTTTCATTCTCTATCCTTTTGCGCCATTTTATGAAATTTAGGCAAAAATTTGGCTGATTTTCTAAATTTATAAGATGCTAAAAACAAAGTGAGATTTTAAGCGCAAAACAAATTTTAATCATTTAAAAGATATAATCTCGCCTAAAATTCAAACTAAATAATAGATAAATTTAAGGTAAAAAATGTTTATAGATAGCGTGAAACTAACCCTAAGCTCAGGGCATGGCGGAGCTGGTGCAGTAAGCTTTCGCCGCGAAAAGCACGTCATTTTAGGTGGCCCAGACGGCGGTGATGGCGGTGATGGCGGAGATGTCTATTTTGTCTGCGACAACAACACCCACACACTGGCAAACTACAAGGGCAAAAGGGCGATGAGAGCGAGCGACGGCGAGGCTGGCATGGGCAGACGCATGACTGGCAAAAAGGGCGAGAGCTTAGAGCTCATCGTGCCACCAGGAACGGCGGTCTATGACGCACAGACAAACGAGCTGCTTTGTGACATGGTAGAAGAGGGGCAAAGGACGCTATTTTTAAAAGGCGGCAAGGGCGGACTAGGAAATTTTCACTTTAAAAACTCTATCAACCAAGCTCCAGAATACGCTCAAAAGGGCATGCCAGAAGAGAGCGTAGAGGTTAGGCTCGAGCTAAAGCTAATAGCTGACGTGGGCCTTGTTGGCTTTCCAAACGTCGGTAAATCAACCCTTATCTCAGCCGTCTCAAACGCCAAGCCACAGATAGCAAACTACGAATTTACCACGCTTACGCCAAAGCTCGGACTTGTCGAGGTCGATGAGTTTAGCGGCTTTGTCATGGCTGATATCCCTGGCATCATCGAGGGAGCGAGCGACGGACGCGGCCTTGGCGTGCAGTTTTTAAAGCATATTGAGAGAAATAAAATTTTACTTTTCATGATAGATAGTGCGAACTACAGAAGCATGAGCGAGCAGTTTAGCGTGCTAAAAGAAGAGGTCGCTAAATTTTCAAGCGTGCTTGCTAGCAGGGACTATGCTATCGCTATTACAAGAGTCGATGCGGCGGAAAATTTAGATGAAAATATAAAAGAATTTATGAAAAGTATAAATTTAGAGCTAAATCAAGTTGGTAAATTTGTCTATAAGCAAGACCTATACAATTTTGATGCCAAAAAACCATACTTTGTTTTGCGGGTCTCATCAGCGACAAATGAGAACATCGACGAGCTTAAATTTGCACTGCTTGAGCTACTTAAAAAGGAGCTTTGAGTTGCGATATTTTAGTGCTTTGAACTTAAAAATTTAAGAATATAAAATGAAGAAAATTTTTTGCATTATGCTATTTTGCCTTGGTGCATATAGCTGTGAGCCAGCCGATCCAGCATATATGTTTTTGCATTTTAATGACAATAACCGCGACGGCACGCTAAATTTAGATGAGTGGATGACCTGCAAAGCGCCCCAAGCTCTAAAAATAGCGCCAGATCTATGCACTGAGCAGGAATTTAAGAGGCTTGATACAAACCGCGACGACAAGATTAGCGTTGATGAGCTAAGAAGTTTAGTGTTTCAAAAGATTAGTTGGCAGAAAGATCCTTGCGCTTTTTGGCTGCGGGATAACAAAAAACTAGATCAAAATAAAAGTCGTTGAAATTTAAAGGAAAGTGATGAATGTAGTTTTTATGGGGACGCCTGATTATGCCGTTAGGATACTTAGGCACCTAAAAGAAGCTGGCTTTAATATAAAAGCGGTCTTTACCCAGCCTGATAAGCCAGTTGGCAGAAAGCAAATTTTAACCCCAAGCGAGGTCAAAATTTACGCTCAAAATGAGCTAAATGGTGTGCCAGTCTTTACACCACATACGCTAAAAGATGAGGCGGTGGTTGCCGAGCTAAAGGCATTTGAGCCTAAATTTATCGTAGTGGCAGCTTATGGCAAAATTTTGCCACAAAGTGTGCTTGACGTGGCGACTTGTATAAATTTACACGCCTCGATCTTGCCAAAATATAGAGGTGCAAGCCCTATACAAAGCGCGATCCTAGCAGGCGAAAAGCAAACTGGCGTGACTGCAATGCTAATGGACGCTGGGCTTGACACTGGCGATATGCTGGACTTCATCTACACGCCTTGCGAGAGTAAGATGTCAAGCGAGCTTTTTAGTGAGCTAGGCGAGCTTGGCGGCGAGCTAATCGTAAAAGTACTAAGAAATTTTGAAAATTTAAAGCCACAAAAGCAAGATGACGCAGAGTCCTCGCACTGCAAAAAGATAAGCAAGAGCGACGGACTTTTTAGCTTTGATGAAGAGGCGGGGCAAATTTATAATAAATTTCGTGCGCTCACACCTTGGCCGGGGATTTATCTGGCAAGCGGCCTTAAAATTTTATCTCTTGAGCTAAGTGAAAAAAGTGGCAAAAGTGGAGAAATTTTAAGCGTAGAAAAAGATCACGTCGTGGTTGCTTGCAAGGGTGGGGCGGTTAAAATTTACGAGCTTCAAGAGCCAAGTAAAAAGCCAACAAACGCAAAAGCATATATAAATGGTAAGCGTCTTAGTGTTGGCGATGAATTAAAATAAATTTAAAGGAGCGGTTATGAAAAATGCGCTAAGTATAGCAGGGGTTGATCCAAGTGGCGGAGCTGGAGTTTTAGCTGATATAAAGGTCTTTATAACACACGGCGTATATGCGATGGGAGCGATCACAGCGGTCACTGCTCAAAATACAAAAGGCATCTTTGGCATGCAGCTAGTTGAAACTAAGCTCATCGAGGATCAGATAAGAGCGATATTTGATGATATAAGAGTTGATGTGATAAAAATAGGCGTTGTCCCAAGCGTTGAGATCATCAAAAGCGTCGCAAAAACGCTAAGAGAGATCAAAAATTTACCGCCAGTCGTGCTTGATCCAGTCATGAGCTGTAAAAATGGCGACATCTGGCTAGAAGGCTCGGCAAAAGACGCCATCGTAGAGGAGCTTTTCCCGCTTGCAAGCGTGATCACGCCAAATATCTTTGAAGCGCGCGAAATTTTAAAGCGTGAGCTAAAGGGCGAGAGCGAGTTAAAAGAGGCTTGCAAAGATCTTTTGAAATTTGGCACAAAGAGCGTTTATCTAAAGTGTGGCGAGATAGACGGCAAGTCGCTTGATATATTTTATGATGGCAGCGAGTATGAAATTTTTAGCGACGAGCGCATAAAAACGACTGCGACACACGGCTCAGGCTGCTCGCTATCAAGTGCGATCGCATCAAATTTAGCAAATGGCCATAGCCTAAAAGAAAGCGTGAAAAATGCGCATGATTATATCTTTAATGCTATCAAAAACGCGGTCATCATCGGCGGCGGACAAAATCCGGTAAATCACTTCTATAAATTTAAGGTGTGATTTGAAGGTTGAGTTTATCCAGAGTCTGCCTTCGACGCAGGAATTTTTGATAGAAGCCCTAAAAAACGGCGAGATAAAGCCTCCGCACATGGTTGTGGCGTACAATCAAACAAAAGGGGTCGGCAGCCGTGGCAACAGCTGGGAGGGACTTGGCGGAAATTTATTTATGTCATTTTGCATAAGCGAAGATGATCTGCCAAGTGACATACCTCCGCCTTCGATCTCGATATATTTTTCTATGTTGATGCGTGAAGTCTTGAGCGAGCTTGGCTCAAAGTGCTGGCTAAAATGGCCAAATGATTTTTACGTGGATGAGCGTAAAATAGGCGGCACTTTGACAAATAAAGTGGATGAAATTTACATTTGCGGCATGGGGATAAATTTAGCTAGTGCGCCTGAAAATGCGGGCATTTTAGACATAAAAGCTAGCGTAGATGAGCTAGTTTGGGGCTTTGTTGGCATGCTTGATAAAAAGATTTTATGGAAGCCAATTTTTAGCAAATTTAGGATAGACTTTTGCAAGTCAAAAAGTTTTATTACGCATATTGCAAATAGAGCTGTTTCGCTTCAGGATGCTGAAATTTGCGAGGATGGAGCGATATTATTAAACGGGGAAAAGGTATATTCTTTAAGATGAGCGAGATAATAACAATAGCTAACCAAAAAGGCGGCGTTGGCAAGACCACAACGGCCGTAAATTTAGCCGCATCACTGGCGGTTGCTGAAAAAAAAGTATTATTAATAGACATCGATCCACAGGCAAACGCGACGACCGGACTTGGTTTTAGCAGAAGCGATTATGAGTTTAACATCTATCACGTCTTAACAGATAGAAAAAAGCTCTCACAAATAGTGCTAAAAACTGAGATCCCAACGCTTTTTTTAGCTCCGTCAAACATCGGACTTGTTGGCATCGAGCAAGAATTTAACGACCAAAGCAAAGACTATAAACTAATACTTAAAAACAAAATTTCAGAAGTTGTAGGCGACTATGATTTTATCATCATCGATAGTCCTCCAGCACTTGGCAGCATCACGATAAATGCTCTTAGTGCAAGCGATAGTGTGATCATCCCTATCCAGTGCGAATTTTACGCACTTGAGGGTTTGGCGCAGATCCTAAACACTGTAAAGATCATCAAAAAAACGATAAATCCAAAGCTAAATATAAAGGGCTTTTTGCCAACAATGTTTAGCTCGCAAAACAATCTCTCAAAAGAGACCATTGCAAATTTAAAGCAGCATTTTGAAAATAAGCTCTTTAAGAGCAAGGACGGCAAGGATGAATTTGTAGTCGTTCCAAGAAATGTAAAACTAGCTGAAAGCCCAAGTTTTGGCAAGCCAGTGATACTTTATGATATAAAATCACCAGGCTCGATTGCGTATCAAAATTTGGCATATTGTATTTTAAACTAAAAAATAAGGAAAAAAATGGCGAAAAAAGGTGGATTAGGGCGCGGACTTAGCGCGATACTTGAAGATGTAGAGCAGGCCTACAGCAAAGAGATCGCAAATTTAAATGACTCTGAGATAGTCGAAGAGATAAATATAGATGAAATTTTACCAAACCCATACCAACCAAGAACGTATTTTGACGAAGAGGCTTTAAAAGAGCTAAGTGCAAGTATCAAAAGGCACGGACTAATACAACCAATAATCGTCATCAAAAAAGATGATGGCTATATGCTAATAGCTGGTGAGCGTAGATACCGTGCTACAAAGATGCTTGGAGCAAGCAAGATAAAGGCGATCATCGCTGATATCAAGTCTCAAAATTTAAGAGAGCTTGCGCTTATCGAAAACATACAACGTGAAAATTTAAATCCAATCGAACTTGCAAAATCATATAAAGAGCTCATAAACGAGTATAAGATCACACAAGATGGCCTAGCAAACATCATCCACAAGAGCAGAACTCAGATAACAAACACGATGAGACTTTTGCTGCTTAGCGACTATACGCAAAGACTTTTGCAAGAAGATAAGCTCACGCAAGGCCACGCTAAAGTCATCGTAGGACTTAGCAGCGAAGAAGAAAGAATGGTTGTTGATACGATCATCGGTCAAAAGCTAAGTGTTAGAGATACAGAAATTTTAGTAAAAAAGATAAAAAATAAAGAAGAAGTAAAAGAGCCAAAGCCTCAAATTTCAGAGGAAATGAGCAAAAAGTTATCAAATTTACAAGAAATTTTTAAAAATTTAAAGATAAAGACGAAAGTAAAATCTAAAAATTTAATATTAGAATTTAGCGATATTTCGCAGGTAGAAGAATTTATCGCTAAGCTAAAATAGAATTACAAATTTATTTTTATTTTTAGTATTTTATTGTAAAATCAGACTTTGATTTGAATATTAAATAAAACTTAATAACAAAATAAGGAGAGTGGATGTTAGAAATAGATGTGCCATTGATGCTTTTAACGGCTATCGTTTTCTTTGCCCTGATCGCCATTTTAAATCCCTTGCTATATAAGCCAATGCTCAAATTTATAGATGACAGAAATGCCTCTATAAAACATGACGAAGAGAGCACAAGCAAAAACGCAAGTGATCTAAGCGTTCATGAAAAAGAGATCGAAGAGATCATACAAAACGCAAGAGCAGAGGCCAACAAAATAAGACAAGAGGCCTTAAATTTGGCAAAAGAAGAGTCTTTAAAAGAGATAAATGCAGTAAAAAGTAGTTTAGAGGCTGATTATAACGAATTCCTAAACGCTTTAAGCTCTCAAAAAGATAGCCTAAAGGCAGATCTATCAGCTAAACTACCTGAGCTTAGAGCTGCTTTAAATGCTAAGCTCTCTAAAATTTAAAGGAAATTTATGAAGATAAAAATTTTATTTTTTCTAGCATTTCCATTTCTAGCATACGCTAGCGAGCATGGTGGAACAAACTACGACATAGTCGAGAGAACACTAAACTTCTTACTTTTCTTTGCTATTTTGGTCTATTTTGCTGCTAAGCCACTAAAAGCTCTTTATCAAAGTAGGATAGATAGGATCGCAAATAAGCTTGAGAGTATCCAAGAGAAGCTTCGCGACTCTAAAGCTAAAAAAGATGACGTTCTAAAGCGTGTAGAAGAGGCCAAGCAAAATGCAAATGCTCTAATCGAAACCGCGAAAAAAGAGGCTGTAAATTTAGCTGCAAAAGTTAAAAAAGAGGCTCAAAACGATATCGCAAATATCGAAAAAGGTTACAAAGAGCAAAAAGAATTTGAAGAGCGCAAGATGACAAAAGGCGTTGTAAATGAAATTTTGAGCGACATTTTCTCAAGCGATAGCCTAAAAGTCGATCAAAAAGAGCTTGTAAATATCATACTTAAAAAGGTTAGCTAATGAATGAAGTAGTAGCCAAAAAATATGTTAAAGCGATCCTGAGCGATGCAAAGCCAGGTGAACTAAACGCATTTATCGAAAATTTAGTTGAGCTAGCTGCCGCTTTTGGAAGCGATAAATTTAAGAGCATCATAAGCTTGCCAACTCTAAAAGCTGCAAAAAAGGTTGAATTTATACTCTCTTTAGTAAAAAATTCAGACGTCAAATTTGCAAATTTTATAAAGCTTCTTGGTGCAAACAAAAGACTAGAACTTATCCCAGCGATCTTAAACGAGATGAAGATAGAGCAATCTTTGCTTGAAAATACATATCGTGGTGAGGTTATTGGAAATTTTGATCTAAGCGCCGAGCAGCTAAAAGCTTTAGAAGAGAATTTCTCTAAGAAATTTGACTCTAAGATCAAGCTTGATGGCTCAAAGAGCGATTACAACGGTGTAAAAGTTGAGTTAGATGATTTAGGTGTCGAGGTAAATTTCTCTATCGACAGACTAAAAAGTCAAATGAGTGAATATATATTAAAAGCAATTTAAAAAGGAGTGAAAGCGTGAGTGCAAAAATTAAAGCTGACGAAATTAGCACGATAATCAAAGAGCGTATTGAAAATTTTGATTTAAGTGTTGATGTAGAAGAGACCGGTAAAGTCATCTCAGTCGCTGATGGCGTTGCTAACGTTTATGGTTTGAAAAACGTTATGGCTGGCGAGATGGTTGAATTTGAAAGCGGCGAAAAAGGTATGGCTCTTAACCTTGAAGAGAGCAGTGTTGGTATAGTTATCCTTGGAAAAACTAGCGGTATCACAGAAGGCAGCTCTGTAAAAAGACTTAAAAAACTTCTACGCGTTCCAGTTGGTGACGCATTGATCGGCCGTGTTGTAAATTCACTCGGTGAGCCAATCGACGCAAAAGGGCCAATCGAAGCTACTGAATCTCGCTTCGTCGAAGAAAAAGCAAAAGGTATCATGGCTAGAAAAAGCGTTCATGAGCCACTTCAAACAGGTATCAAAGCTATCGATGCACTTGTGCCAATTGGTAGAGGTCAAAGAGAGCTAATCATCGGCGACCGCCAAACTGGTAAAACAACAGTTGCGATAGATACTATCATCAACCAAAAAGGTCAAGATGTCATTTGTATCTATGTAGCTATCGGTCAAAAACAATCAACAGTTGCTCAAGTCGTTAAAAAGCTTGAAGAATACGGCGCTATGGACTACACGATAGTTGTAAATGCTGGTGCTAGTGACGCAGCTGCGCTTCAATACCTTGCTCCGTACGCTGGTGTAACAATGGGTGAATACTTTAGAGATAACTCTCGCCACGCGCTAATCATCTATGATGACTTGTCAAAACACGCGGTTGCTTATCGTGAGATGTCTTTGATCTTAAGAAGACCACCAGGTCGTGAAGCTTACCCAGGTGACGTTTTCTACCTTCACTCAAGACTTTTAGAAAGAGCAAGTAAGCTAAATGACGCACTAGGTGCTGGATCTCTAACAGCTCTACCTATTATCGAGACTCAAGCGGGCGACGTTTCAGCTTATATTCCAACAAACGTTATTTCAATTACAGATGGTCAAATTTTCCTTGAGAGCGACCTATTTAACTCAGGTATCCGCCCAGCGATCAACGTTGGTCTTTCTGTATCTCGTGTCGGTGGTGCAGCTCAGATCAAAGCTATCAAACAAGTTTCTGGTACGTTAAGACTAGATCTTGCTCAGTACCGCGAACTACAAGCCTTTGCTCAGTTTGCAAGCGACCTTGACGAGAGCTCAAGAAAACAACTAGAGCGTGGTCAAAAGATGGTTGAAGTGCTAAAACAACCTCCATATTCTCCGCTTCCAGTTGAGAATCAAGTAGTTATTATATTTGCTGGTGCTAAGGGCTATTTAGATGACGTTGCAACTGCAAATGTAACAAAATTTGAAGCTGAGCTATATCCATATATCGAGGCAAAATACCCTGAAATTTTTGAGCAGATCAGAACTAAAAAAGTTCTTGATAAAGAAGTAGAAGAAATTTTACATAAAGCGTTGAAAGATTTTAAAGCGACTTTTGCCGCTAACTAGGGCTAAGATATGTCAAATTTAAAAGATATAAAACGAAAGATCAAGAGCGTCCAGAACACTCAAAAGACGACGCGTGCGATGAAGCTTGTCTCAACAGCAAAGCTTCGCAAAGCCGAAGAAGCTGCACGCTACTCTAGAGTTTATGCACTTAAGATCAATGAGGTTTTATCAGAGATAGCTTATAAGATCAATCAATACGCTTCAGTTATGAGTGAGAGTAAATTCTTTAATACAACAAAGAGTGTAGAAAAGGTTGATATTATATTTGTGACGGCTGATAAAGGGCTTTGCGGTGGCTTTAATGTCCAGACTATAAAGACAGTTAGGCGCATGATCGATGAGCTAAAAGCCAAAAAGATGAAAGTTAGACTAAGAGCTGTTGGTAAAAAAGGTATTGAATTTTTCAATTTCCAAGGTGTTGAACTACTTGAGACATATGTCGGAGCTAGCTCTTCTCCTACTTATGAAAAAGCTCAAAAGATCATAAAAGATGCTATTGATGATTTTACAAACGGCATAACAGATAAGGTCGTGCTAATACACAATGGCTATAAAAATATGATTTCTCAAGAGATTAGAGTAAATGATATTGTGCCTATTGAGCCGTCTAAGATAGTTGCGGTTGAGACAAATTCTTTGATGGAATTTGAACCAGAAGACAACTATACTAAGATTATGGATGAATTGCTCAATAAATATTTTGAGTATAGTATGTATTATGCTTTGGTTGACTCTTTGGCGGCTGAGCACAGCGCTAGAATGCAAGCTATGGATAATGCAACAAACAATGCTAAACAACGCGTTAAACAGTTAAATCTTGCTTACAACAAAGCAAGACAAGAGTCTATTACCACTGAGCTTATCGAGATTATCAGTGGTGTTGAATCAATGAAATAAAAGGAGTATGAATGAAGGGTGTTATTAGTCAAGTTATGGGCCCTGTGGTCGATGTTGACTTTAATGACTACTTGCCGAAGATCAATGAAGCTATCGAAGTTTTCTTTGAGGTTGAGGGCAAGAAACATAAACTAATATTAGAAGTTGCTGCTCACCTAGGTGATAATAGAGTTAGAACGATCGCTATGGATATGAGTGAGGGTTTGACTCGTGGCTTAGAGGCTAAAGCGCTTGGCGCACCTATAAGTGTGCCAGTTGGCGAAAAAGTTTTGGGTAGAATTTTTAACGTAGTTGGCGATTTGATCGACGAGGGCGAGGGTATAAATTTTGATAAGCACTGGTCTATCCACCGCGATCCTCCTCCATTTGAAGAGCAAAGCACGAAGAGTGAAATTTTCGAAACTGGTATCAAGGTAGTTGATCTTCTAGCTCCTTATGCAAAGGGTGGTAAAGTTGGTCTATTTGGTGGTGCTGGTGTTGGTAAAACGGTTATTATTATGGAGCTTATCCACAACGTTGCGTTTAAACATAGCGGTTACTCTGTATTTGCAGGCGTTGGTGAGAGAACTCGTGAAGGAAATGACCTTTATCACGAAATGAAAGAAAGTAATGTTTTGGATAAAGTTGCCTTGTGCTATGGCCAAATGAACGAGCCACCAGGGGCAAGAAACCGTATCGCGCTAACTGGTCTTACAATGGCTGAGTACTTCCGTGATGAGATGGGACTTGACGTTTTGATGTTTATTGATAACATCTTCCGTTTTTCTCAATCAGGTGCAGAGATGTCAGCTCTACTTGGACGTATCCCGTCAGCTGTTGGTTATCAGCCAACTCTTGCAAGTGAGATGGGTAAATTCCAAGAGAGGATTACATCAACTAAAAAAGGCTCGATCACATCTGTTCAAGCTGTTTATGTTCCAGCTGACGACCTTACAGACCCAGCTCCTGCAACTGTTTTTGCTCACCTTGACGCTACGACAGTTCTTAACAGATCGATCGCAGAAAAAGGTATCTATCCAGCTGTTGATCCACTTGATTCAACATCAAGAATGCTCGATCCTCAAATTTTAGGAGCAGATCACTATAAGGTAGCTCGCGGCGTTCAAGCTGTGCTTCAAAAATATAAAGACCTTCAAGATATCATTGCTATCCTTGGTATGGACGAGCTTAGCGAAGAAGATAAGCTAACAGTTGATAGAGCAAGAAAGATAGAGAGATTCTTATCTCAGCCATTCTTCGTTGCTGAAGTATTTACAGGCAGCCCTGGCAAATACGTAAGTCTTGACGAAAATATCGCTGGCTTTAAGGGAATTTTAGAAGGTAAATATGATCATCTACCAGAAGCAGCATTTTATATGGTTGGAAATATAGATGAGGCTTTAGCTAAAGCTGAGAAACTTAAGGCTTAAATTTAAAAAGGAAGCGTAATGGATAAATTACATTTAGAGATCGTAACTCCTCAAGGTCAGATATTTAATGATGACGTGAGTAGTGTAGTGCTTCCAGGTAGTGAGGGTGAGTTTGGTGTTTTGCCAAACCACGCCTCATTAATATCTCTTTTAAAAGCAGGTATTATAGATATAGAAGATAAGCATAAAAAGCACGATGTAGTTGCTATTAACTGGGGCTATGCAAAGATCGATGAGGGCAAAGTAGTTATACTAGCTGACGGTGCGGTCTATGTCTCTGGCAATAGTGAAAGTGAGCTTGCAAATTCATTAGAAGCTGCTAGAAATTTGATAGAGAGTATGAGTAGTGATACAAATGCTTTTGCAGCAACTATATCAAAAATGGAAAATGTAGTGAGAGCAAGATAAGTGGGCGGAATAGATATATTTTTAAATTACATTCAAAGAAGTAGTTTTATTACAATTATAGTTTTAACTTGGTTGTCAATATATTTTATAGTTAGTTTTACAATTCTTTTTTCAAGAATGGCTGGCATAGGAGCTTGGCAAAAACGCGAGCAAAATGCGCTTGAAGCACTACTTATGGGCGCTAAGAATATACCAAATGACTCGTCTTTAAAGAAATGCGCAAGCGGTAGAATTTCAAAAGAAAAGCTAAATGTCTGCATAAGCATTGCAGAAAAGAATGCTACAAGTGGGCTTACATGGCTTAGCGTAATAGCTTCTACTTCTCCTTTTATCGGTCTTTTTGGAACAGTTGTATCTATCTTGGAGACATTTTCACAGCTAGGAAATGGCGCAGGTTCATCTCTTGGAGTTATAGCCCCAGCTATCTCTGAAGCACTTGTTGCGACAGGTTGTGGAATTTTTGTTGCCATCCCAGCATATACATTTAACTTGCTTATAAAAAGAAAAGCTTACGAACTAATGAGCGTTATCGAGCGTCAAGCTGACGTTATGATAGCACTTAAAAAAGATGATGAGACGTTATAGATGGCTCTTAAATTCGACGACGAAAAACCAGAGCTAAACATAACGCCTCTTGTTGATATCATGCTTGTTTTGTTGGCTATTTTAATGGTTACAATGCCAACTATAACATATCAAGAAGATATAACATTGCCAGATGGCTCAAAGGCAAAGACATCTACATCCAAACAAAAAGATCTTATAGTCTCTATAAATGCACAAGGACAAGTTAGGATAGATCAAAGTATAATGAGCCTCGCTGAACTCCCAGATAATATTGCGCTGATGAGTGCAAAATATGACAAAACCTCGCCTATATACATAAAGGCTGATAAAAATTTAAAATACGATGATGTTATGTTTGTATTAAAGACTTTAAAAGGTGCTGGTTTTAATAAAGTAGCTTTAGAGACAAACGGTTAAGATGCCTAATAAAGTTAAATTTCCAACGCTTAGTTCGTTTTTTGTAGCGTTTTGTATTTACATTATAATTGTGCTTGCTTTGTTTATAAAGCTTACTTTTTTTAGCGAACCTCCTAAAAAATATACTGATGACAAAGATGCTATTATGGATGTAGTTATGGTTGATAGAGAAGTTGATCAAACCATAAAAGCGCCAAAACAAGCAAAAGAGGTTGTAAAAGAGACCAAGCCAGAACCAAAAAAAGAGTCAGAAGAAGACAAACAAGAGACCACAAATAAGCCTGTTGTGCCAGATGAGCCATTGCCAACCCCAAGCTTGCCAACTCCTCCAAAAGAAGAGCCAAAACCTGAGCCTAAAAAACCAGAACCAAAGCCTGAAATCCCAAAACCTAGCGAAGAGCCTAAAGAGGATGTCAAGCCAGAGCCAAAGCCTGAGCCTAAACCTACGCCAAAGCCAGTTGAAAAGCCAAAACCAAAAGAGCCAAATATAAAAGACCTTTTTAGTGACATAGACTCGACTAAGCTTAAAAAAGATGATGGTATAAAAAAGGCTGAAAATAAAGTGCAAAGCCGCAAACAAAGCGAGGCTTCTAGCTCAAAAGCTGCAAAAGAGGCTAGTGATATTATAAAGAGCCTAAAAATAGATCAAAATCCAACCGCACCAAAATCGCAAATGACGGGCACTTATGATCCATTGATGGGAGCCATAACAAAACAAATTCAAAGAAGATGGCAAAGCTATAAAGCTGACTCTGCAAATATAGCTAAGGTAAAAGTCATGATAGATCAGAGTGGAAATTTCAACTATGAAATTTTAGAGCTATCATACAATGAAGAGTTTAATGCAAAGGTTAGAGAGTGCCTGGAAAAGCTTACTGCAGAGAAATTTCCATTTAATCCAGACAAAAGTACTACTTTTAATTTAAATTTAGAAGATAAAATAAACTAAAATTTATAAATTTACGGAGTAGAGATGAAGAAAATTTTTCTTTTTTTGTGCGTTGCTCTAGGGCTTTATGCTGCTGATGCGACGATATCTGTTATAAACCAAGGTGTTGCTTTGCCAAAGATAGCTTTGCAAGATGCAACTACAGCTGTTAGTGATGCAGGCTTTAAAGATAAATTCTTTAAGATCATGCTAGGAGACTTGAAAGTTAGTTCTGACTTTGAGGTTATCGAAGATCACGTGCCTTCAAGCTACGAAGGAACAGCAGCTACAAATACAATGAGCGACAAAGGTGTTGAGCTTATCTTTAGATATGCTCTTGAGGGTTCTATGGGCTCACCTCTTACTTTAAGAGTAAAACTCATCGATGCAAAGACTGCAACTACAAGGTATGAGAGAGTATATAACATGCCTGATGGTGCGAAGTATCCGTTTTTGGCACACAAAAGTATAGTTGAGCTAACAAATGAACTAAATTTACCACCAGTTGGCTGGATGGAGAAATTTATCATCCTAGCAAAATACACTTCGGCTCGCCAAAGCTCTATCATAGTGGCTGATTACACACTTACATATCAAAAGACAATCGTAAGCGGTGGTCTAAACATCTTCCCTAAATGGGCAGGCGCTGATCAAAGTAAATTTTACTACACATCTTATGTGAATAACAAACCAACTTTGTTTAGATATGACCTAAATTCAGGCACAAAAACGAAGATAATCGACAGCGTTGGTATGCTTATAGCTTCAGACGTTAGCAAAGATGGAAGCAAAATTTTATTAACTATGGCGCCAAAAGATCAGCCAGATATTTTTATCTACAACACAGGTAGTAAGAATTTAACTCAGATAACAAACTATCCGGGCATTGACGTAAATGGAAATTTTGTAGATAATGACAGCAGAATAGTTTTTGTCTCAGATAGACTTGGATATCCAAACATCTTCGCAACACCTGCAACTTCAGGCGGAAGTGTTGAGCAAATGGTGTTTCATGGTAAAAACAACAACTCAGTAAGCACTTTTGAAAACTATGTAGTTTATTCAAGTAGAGAGGCTAGTGGTGGCTTTAACATCTATCTGATCTCAACTCAAACAGATTTTATCCGTCAGCTTACAGCAAATGGTAAAAATAACTATCCAAGATTTTCAAGTGACGGTCAAAGTGTCGTATTTATCAAAGAACTTGGCGGTCAAAGCTCGCTTGGCGTTGTTAGATTAAATGAGAACAGAAGTTTCCAATTTCCACTAAAGGTAGGTAAAATTCAATCTATTGATTGGTAATATTCTGATAATATTTAAAAAAATATGTTATAATTCGACCAAATTTTTCAAAAAGGATAAGGAATGAAAAAAGTAGTTCTAGCAAGTGTTGCAGTTGCAACTTTATTGTTGAGCGGTTGTAGCTCTAAAAACCCTGAAGTTGATATGAATGCAAATTCAAATCAATCTGCAGATAACTCAGGTAGCATGAGTGATGCTGATAGATTAGCAGCTCTTATCGCTAATATCGAGAGCCAAGTTAAAAGTGTATACTTTGACTTTGATAAATTTAACATCAAAGCTGATCAACAAGGTGTTGTTAGCTCAAATGCATCAGTATTCAACCAAGCTGACGCTCAAGCTCTTTCTATAAAAGTAGAAGGTAACTGCGACGAGTGGGGTACAGATGAGTATAACTATGCTCTTGGTCTAAAACGTGCTAAAAGTGCTAAAGACGCTCTTGTAAGAAATGGCGTTAGCGCTGATAGAATCGCTGTAGTAAGCTTTGGCGAAAGCAACCCAGTTTGTACAGACAAAACAAAAGCTTGCGACGCTCAAAACAGACGTGCAGATTTCAAAGTGCTTCCTTAATCTGTAAGTAATAATGAATAAAAAAATAATCATTGCGGCTCTTCTTGGAGCCGCTTTCTCTATAGGTTCAGCTCAAGAAGTTTCAGTATTTGATGCAGGCAATATGGATAGCGCAAATCCATACGGTCTAACAGATGATGAAAAAGCAACTCTAAGTAACAAAAGAAGCGTTCAAAATATCGAAGAAAACATGGATAATGTTTCAGAACAACTTCAAGGTTTGCAAAGCTTGATCGAGAGTATGAGTGCTAGGATGAATAAGCTTGAGCAAAGGATGAACGATATTGAAACCAAAGTAAATGGTGGTATAAGCGATTCTGGTGTAAGTTTAACATCGCTAAAAGCTTACGTTGATGAGACTAGAGATATACAAGATAAAAACTATAAAAACATTACTGCTGCCTTAAATAAGTTAGGCGCGATAATGGATAAAAACGCTGCTCAACCAAAGCAAAATGCAAATCCAAAACAACAAAATAAGCCAACTTCAAATTTTAGTGGCAAAAGCGACAAGGACATTTTAGCTGACGGCATTAAACTATTAAATTCTGGTAATAGCACAGAAGCAGCTGAATATTTTGAATACTTAAATAAAAAAGGCTATAAAACTGGTGCTTCAAATTATTATCTAGGCGAAGTTGCTTATAGTCAAAAATCATACAGCACAGCCATACAATACTATAAAAAAAGTATACAAAGTGAAGATAAGGCTGACTACACTCCAAAACTTTTGTATCACACAGCTATAAGCTTTGATAAGATAGGTGATACTCAAAGTGCAAATAGGTTTTATAAGGCTTTAAAAGTAGGCTATCCAGATAGTAAAGAAGCCAAAGCTGCTCCCAACAGAAACTAAAATTTACTCTTTTTTAGATATAATCTCGCATTAATCAAAACTAAATTTCAAGGAGATTATTGTGAGTAAAGATCAAGTTATAACTATGTTTTATGAGCTAAAAGACGCTAATACTGGCGAAATTTTAGAGTCAAATATGCAAGAAGGTGGTCAAATTTCTTTTATTACAGGACATGGCCATATTATAGAAAAGCTTGAAGAAGAAGTTAGCAAGCTAAAATCAGGCGACAAAGCTACTATAAATATCAAAGCAGCTGAGGGTTGTGGCGAATACAATAAAGACGCCATCCAATCACTTCCAAAAGAGCAATTTGCCGGTATAGACCTACATGAAGGCATGGAGCTTTTTGGTCAAAATGAAGATGGCTCAAGTGTTCGCGTCATCGTTAAAGAGATCAAAGATGACGAAGTGACAGTTGATTTTAACCACCCATACGCTGGCAAAGACTTGCTATTTAATGTTGAAATTTTAGAAGTTAGAGACGCTACTGAAGATGAAAAAGCAACTGGCATGGTAGCAGGTGCACACACTTGCGGTTGTGGCGGACATGATCATGATCACGAGCATGAGTGCTGCGGCGGTCACGGACATGGTGAAGGCGGTTGCGGTTGTGGCGGTCACGGACATCATCACCACTAAGAAGCCAAAATGAAAAAATTTGCTTTTATTTTTGCGGGTCAAGGCTCGCAAAGTGTTGGCATGGGGAAAGACTTTTATGAAAATTTCTCTTCGGCAAAACTTCTTTTAAATGACGCTTGCAACGACATAGGCATTGATTTTGAAGAGCTTTTATTTACACAAAATGATAAGCTAGACAAGACAGAATTTACCCAACCTGCTATTGTTTTAAACTCGCTTATGAGCTACCTGGCATTTTCAAATTTCATAAAAGCCAAGCCAGAATTTAGCTTAGGCCACTCACTCGGAGAATTTACAGCTCTTGCGGTTAGTGGCGCATTTAGCTTTATTGAAGCGATTAGACTTGTAAATTTACGTGGTAAATTTATGCAAGAAGCCTGCGTTGGCAAAGATGCTGGCATGATGGTAGTGCTTGGACTTAACGATGAAGTTGTTGAGGGGATTTGTAAAGAAGCACAGGATGAGGGCTTGCAAATTTACGCTGCAAATTACAACTGCGATGGTCAGATCGTTGTAGCTGGTGTGAGAGCAGACCTTGCAAAATACGAGGCAAAGTTTAAAGAAGCAGGTGCTAAAAGAGCGATGCCTTTAAATATGTCAGTAGCTAGCCACTGCCCGATACTTGAGCCAGCTAGTGTTAAACTAGCAAACGAGCTTGAGGGCGTTTTGGCTGCAAATTTTGTCCCAGTCGTTTCAAATGTAAATGCAAAAATTTACAATGATAAAAAAGAGGCATTAGTTCTTTTAAAAGAGCAGCTAACGCATCCAGTTCGTTACAAACAAAGTATTAAAAACTATGAAAACGAGGTTGATTGCTTTATCGAGCTTGGTGCTGCGACACTAAAAGGCATAAACAAAAAGATCACTGAAAAACCAACATACAGCGTCACGGACATGGCGAGTCTTGAAGAAGTTGTGAAGATTTTGGAGGAGAGATGATAGCGATACTTGGAGCGATGCAAGAGGAGATCACACCTATCCTTGAGATGGTGGGAGAGTATAAAACCACAGAGTACGCAAACAACAAATTTTACGAGGCAAACTACAAAGGCAAAGACCTAGTCATCGCCTACTCGAAGATTGGCAAGGTAAATGCGGCGATCACTGCGACCTTGATGATAGAGAAATTTAAGGCTTCAAAGCTCTTATTTACAGGCGTTGCTGGCTCACTTGATGAGAATTTGAAAATAGGTGATATGTTATATGCCACCAGCCTTGTGCAGCACGACCTTGACATCACAGCTTTTGGTCATCCATACGGCTTTGTGCCAGGGACAAGTATCTTTGTCAAGAGTGATGAGGGTCTAAATGAGCTAGCTAAAAATGTCGCCAGTAAAAAAGGCATGAGCCTAAATTCAGGCATCA
Organism: Campylobacter concisus; assembly: GCF_015230015.1. Lineage (GTDB taxonomy): Bacteria > Campylobacterota > Campylobacteria > Campylobacterales > Campylobacteraceae > Campylobacter_A > Campylobacter_A concisus_AF. The sequence continues at coordinate 182,952 of NZ_JAAKZC010000002.1, forward strand.
TCGCAACTGGCGATCAGTTCATCTGTGACAACGAGAAAAAAGAGTGGATCAAAAAGATATTTAATGCAAGTGCTACCGAGATGGAGGGTGCGAGCGTTGCGCTAGTTTGTGAGACGCTTGGTGTGCCATTCTTCATCCTTAGAGCCATCAGCGACGGAGCTGGCAATGAGGCTGAATTTGACTTTGATAAATTTTTGCAAGACTCAGCAAACGTGAGCGCTAAATTTATCCTAGAAATGGTGGAGAGCTTATGATAGAGCTTAGTAAAAGGCTACTAAGGCAGGTTGGTCAGACAAACGCTAGATACAAGATGATAGAGGGCGGGGATAAGATATTGCTTGGCCTTAGTGGCGGCAAAGATAGCCTCGCACTCGCTCACGTGCTAAAGCACATTCAAAACGTCACGCCTGAGAAATTTGAGTTTAAGGCTGTGACGCTAAGCTACGGCATGGGCGAAGACTACGCATATCTTACAAAACACTGCAACGAGCACGGCATAGAGCATGAGGTGATAGATAGCTCGATATTTGAGATATCAAAGGAGAAGATCCGCAAAAATTCTAGCTTTTGCAGCTTTTTCTCACGCATGAGAAGAGGCTATCTCTACACCTATGCGCTAAAGCACGGCTTTAACAAGCTTGCGATCGCTCATCACTTGGACGACGCAGCCGAGAGCTTTTTTATGAATTTTACTTATAATGGCGCGCTAAGGACGCTTGCTCCAAAATACAGAGCCAAAAATGGCATCGTCGTGATCAGGCCATTTATCTTTGTGCGCGAAAGACAACTTCGCGAAAATGCGATCAAAAATGAGCTAAGAGTTGTTGGTGATGAGGCGTGTCCTGCGATGAGATTTGATGTGAAGATGCCACACGCTAGATATGAGACCAAGCAGCTTCTAGCAAATTTAGAGAAAGAAAATCCAAAGCTTTTCACTTCGCTTAAAGCAGCATTTGAAAATATCCACACAGATACATTTTTTGGCATCAATGAAGGCAGTGAAGAGTAAATTTAACTCTTCGTTTCTGCCCTTAAAGCTAAATTAAAACAAAATTTCTTACAACACATACAAAAAGTCAAAACTCATTTTGAAGTAGGAACACTCCTTGCTTGTTAAATGTAAATTTGATAAGCAAGGATCGTAAATGAGCATTTTTAGTGTTAGCACGCAAAAGTATAGCTCAGTAGCAACTGAAGCAACAGCAAGGAAACTTCAAAAAGAGCAGTCTGAAAGTGTCAAATTTCAAAATGCTCTTGCAAATAATGAAAAGACAAAAGACATTGCACAAAATTTACAAAGACTTGAGCTTACAAAAGATACACAGCAAAGCATTTATAGCGTGAAATTTAAAGACAAAAACGAGCTTGGCTATCAAAGCGATAAGGCTGGCTTTATGGACGCTAGCTTTAATAAAGCAGCCGGCTTGCCACAGGACTTTAAGCTTCACAAAAGCACGTTGAAAGAATTTCTAAACTTCGCAACAAAGCAAAATAATATAAATAGCGTCCTTTATAGCAACGCCAGCGGCAAGCTTTTTGACAATGATGTCTTTGAAAATATCGACATAGCAAACACGATAGGTCAGTATTACGCTATCTTTTCTCAGGTAATGGGCAAGAGTTTAAACAAAGATAGTTTTACAGATAGCGACCTAGTAAATTTGCCAAAAGGCTACATCTCGCAAGGGATGAAAGGCATCGATTTTAACGCAGATTTGAGTGATAGATCAAATATTGATTTTTTAAATAGTCGCAAAAACGAGGTCGTGACAAACATCTTTATTAGCGAAGATGAAATGAAGCTCGCATCAAATTTAAGCGAAGATCTATTAAAACTAGGCATAAAAATAAACCTTAAAAAGCTAAATTTTGCAAATTTAGATCAGGAAAATAGTGGTGGCTTTAGCCCAGACGTCTCTTACTATAAAACGGAGTCTGGTTACAAAAAAGAGGCTTTGTTTATTAGTTTTCTAAAGTCAGAAAGTCCTGCGATCCTAGAAGGTGGAGAGACTGCGCTAAAGCCCGAAGTCTTACTAAATAACGCTTTCATCGCTGCCCAGACAAAGGATCATAGAAACAAAAGCTTGAGCGATGTAGCTAGTCTTAAAAAGCTAGCAGAAGATAGAGAAAATTTTAAAAATTTAGTGCTTGAGCTACTAAAAAACAGCACCCTAAAGCCAAGCGAAGATAATATAAATTTAGCTTTTAATGAGCTAAATCAAATTTATGCTTTAGGCAGACAAAAGTAGTTTAGGCATCTCTTAAGATAGACATTTGCTCTAGCCAAAGTAGCTAAATTTACTAGGTAAATCTTTTCACAAAAAAGACGATATCTTTGGTGTGAGTTAAAGCTAAAAGGATCTAAAATGATAAACGCACTTGGTAGCTACCCCTTAAATTTAGAGCAGAACATAAAGGTATCAACCAAAGTTTCTACCAACCAAACGAGCTCTTTAGTTTTAGGCTACAAGGTAGATAAAGATGGCTACTTTACAGATGAGTTTAACAAGCAAGCTGGCATACCAAGTGATTATAAAATTCACTCAAGCACGCTGGAGTCGTTAGTAAGGATAGAGACGCAGTCTGACTATATGCAAAGGACTTTTGATAGCATCGACATACTAAAAACCGTAAATAATGCCTATAAAATTCTCTCCCAAGTCGTTGGTGAAGACACGCTAAATTCAAAAGATAGCTTTAGCTTAGATGAGATAAGAAATTTCCCTCAAGGCTTTGAGTATAACCGCCAAAGTATGCAAGTAACAAAAATTCATAACTCCATTCATGAATTTGGCTCGGCTGCGGCTGATTTTAACGGCAAAGAGTCAAATAAGCAGATGATAAGCACGCTCTTTTTCAACCCAAGCTTTAAAGGAGGAGACGGCAGACAGCCATTAAAGCCAACAACAGATATCTTTAACAACAACAATGGCGGCAAGGAGAGTGTGGGAAGTGGTGTATTTATGGATCCGCATGGAGAGAAATACACTAATAAAGACGGCTCTATAACTAAAGGCGGACTTATAGCAGCCGTTATAAACAACAACCTTGATGTAAGAGAGGGCGAGACAACAGCACAAGGCAAAAGAGAAGGCTATGATAAGAGCATAGATAGTAAAGAATTTAATAGAGCTTTTGAGCTGTTTGAACTTATGGGCGAGATGAAATTTGGACCTGGCTTTATAAATGCTACTGATAATGACATAGCAGGTATGCCTAAATATATGCAAGACTACATCAGATCTAAAAGAGACTTTGTCTATATCGACTTAGAAAGTGGTTTTGTCAGCACTCCTGAAGATAGACGTAGGGGATATGAAGAAGACGAACTCTCATTTAAAAAGATGATGGAGCATAATCTAAAAATGCTAAAGCTACTTTTTGGTGAGATAGACAAGGACGGCAAAAAGAGCAAGGACTTTATGGATAGCTTTTTGAAATTTAGCATGCCACCTTTAAATTTAGTAAAAGAGCTAAATGAAAACCCAGCTGGAAAATACCTAGTAGATATGCTTGGCATAAAAAGAGATGTTGATATAAAGGCGTAGGGAGTTGAAATGATAACTAGCATAAACGGACTTAGCAATACACCAATACAAGATAACACTATCCAAAAAGAAAATCTAGTCAAAGAAGGCAAGCAAGACAAAAGCGTCATCGAAGAAAAATTTGATTACTCAAAGTATATGTTTAGACCCTGGACTGATAATGTAAAAGAATTTATTGATATAGACCAAAGTAAAGAGGGCTGGATAACAGATACTATAAATCGAATAGATAGTATGCTGTCTGATTACCCCATGAAAGAAAGAAGAGCTTTAGCATCAAAATATCCAGAAACTATGGAAGAATTTAGAGTTGGAGAGTTACAAAGCTATATGGATTGGCTACTTACCAACTCTGTTGATGGCAAGCCAACCATGTTAGGAAAATTAATAGGTATCGGCACAAAAGAAGAAGAAGATGAACTAGATGCTTTTATGGAAACTATGTCCTCCCTTTATCCAAATAATAATGACGAGTCGCTTAGTCTTTTAAATAGAACCGACCTAAGCATAGATGAATTTAAGACTTTATTTGCCAAAGCAAGAGAAAAAGCTACAAATGATGTTGCAGAACAAAGAAAACAGATAATCAAAGAAGAACAAGAATACAATGCAAATTTCGCTAAAGAGCAAAATGAGAAGAAATTTAAACCTATGCAGGTTAAAAAGAAGTATGAGACCTATGATATAAACAAGGATCAAAAATTTCTTTATACAAGAGAGCTTTTAAATTTTAAAGAAAAAAGAGGCATAGATGTCTTAGAGCTTATGCAAAAGATAGATAAGAAGCAAATTTTAAATAAGATGGTTTGATCGGTTAAAGATAGCATCTTATTTATTATAGAAAACAATGATTGCTTTAAATTTAGTTCTTTTATGCGGTTTTATCCACTTTTGTATTTGCGACTTTTTCTAAAATTTCAAATATGCTTTCGCCATTATCAAATTCAGTTTTTATAAATTTGTAAAATTCTTTAAATTTCTCGTCAGCTTGCATATCATAAGTTTTAAATTTCTTAGTTACTTGCATGGGCTTAAAGGTTTCTTGTTTTTGCGTGTCAGTTTGATTGTCTTGTTCTTCATGATCGCTTTTTTGATCTATTAGTCCATAGTCACCAACCTCTTGTGGCATACTTCTATTTATAACCTTAGAATATCTCTCAATAAATTCATCCACACTTATATTAGACGACTCGAGAAGCTCACGACCCTCATTACTAAAAGACACACCAAATCTTTCTAAAGTTTGACGTATCTTTTGTCCTTCTAAATCATTATCTGATGTTTTGCCCCAAATGGTTTGTTTATCATCATTGTATGATTTAAAAGCTCCAGTAAAGTTTGTGCTATTGCCCATCACTTTCTTATAATTAACTCTACTCGCAAATTCTTTTCCTTCAAATAGTGAATCGTTATTGAGATTTGGCGAATAGGTTATATTATTAAGCATTGTTAAGGTCTCACTTTATTTAGATATTCCAACATCTCTTTCATAGGTTTTAATGGTATTAATTTGCATTAGAGCATATTACCACCTATCCAGCAGTGCTGTTTTATACACCAACACACATTCAGCTAAAGAATATGAATTCAATCTACTTAGGTTTAATGCTTTTATGGGCTAGAGTATAATCAATAACTAAATCGACCTTTCAACAATTTAGTTTATATGTGACTTATCTCTACACACAATGCTCCCCTGTTGATAAAAATTTACGGCACAACTTTTGCTTACTCTTTGAAACTAAATTTCAAGGAGTAAGCTATGAAAGTCTCTTATAACTCCATCTTAACAAAACAGCACTACCAAAAACAGACAAAAAGCGAAGGTTTTGCAAATTTCTTACCTAACACTCCAAATATAAATTCGATCAGCCAAGCCACTATTCCTAAAAATGACTTTGTTT
>NZ_JAAKZC010000003.1 GCF_015230015.1 Campylobacter concisus
ACTCACTATACAGATATTCATGATATTTAAAATTATCTTTTAGTTGGGATTTTTTTAATGGCAGATATCTAACCGTATCCGATTGTCTTTTTGACAAAAAACATATTGATGTATATGTTGTTCTTGATCTGAAAATTTGTTCATCTTCAAAGTCAATAATTTTTAAATCTACTTGTTTTTCATGAAAATAGCTTCTTATTCCTCGCCCATTAAGACTTTTTATAAAAGAGTTTACGGTTATATACCCTAAAATCCCATTTGGTCTTAAAAGATCAAATCCAATTTGAAAAAATGGTATATAAAGATCGGGGTGCCCTGTTTCACAGGCGCTCCATTTTGAAATTAAAGTTTTTGTCTTTTTATCCATGTTTCTAGAACATACATATGGCGGATTGCCTAGTATAATATCAAAACCATTACTTGCTCTTATTTGAGTATTTTCTTTATACCAATTAAACTCCAAAGAATCAGCACAATACAGATTAAATTCAAACTCTTCATCCTCTCCCCCATGTTTTATGGCAAATAATGATAGTAATATTTCTGATCTTTCTATACTATATGACTGAATATCTGATCCAAATATATTTTCCTTATAAATTTGCTTATAGGGCTTACCGGTAGCTTTGTTAATATATTTGGATGCATTTATTAAAAAGCCGCCACATCCACAAGATATATCTGCTATTTTAAAATTACATATGTCTACAATATTATAGTGTTGCTTAAATGCTTCATATGTTATAAATTCTCGAATGTCTCTAGGTGTGTAAACTGCTCCATTTATTAGTTTGTCTGATGGAGAAATTACAAATTCAAATAATTCAAGAAGGTCTTCGTAAGTAAAATCCTTTTTAATTTCTCTAACTAAAAACATAAACTCTTTTAAAAATTTATACTCATCTCCATCCTGTTCACATATAATTAATTTGAGTATTTTCTTATTATTGTTTACTTTTAGGTTATTTAAATATACATATGTAGAAACAAGAAGCCTATTTATAGGAAGAATTTCTCTATTGTACCTTTTTAAATAATTAAAAATTTTTTGATTCATATACTGTATTTACCTAAACCAATTGAGGATAAATTTCATCGTATTTCCATTGGCTTGAAGTATGATGAAAAAAATTGGCAATTGATCTAAAATATGGCCCCACAAACAGTTTTTGCATTTCCCTCAAAATTGTAATATACACATTTTCTTTTTTTAATTTTTCCCAAGTTTCTGGTAAAAAATTTGAAACTATAAAATCAACTGTCAAAATAAATTCCATAGGATGATACATGATTCTTGGAGAATCTAAAATTAAAACCTGCCCATATTCTTTAACGTGTTCTTTTAATTTGTTTCCACCAAACTGAAAATGATAATATGGATGTACGGCATTTGATTGAGTACCGTCATGTCTATCAAGGTGAATTGCATTCACCAAAATATTACCATATGACTCACTTAAGCCAAAGATTGTAATATTTAATCCATATGATTCAAAAGGATCTTTGCCGTCAACTAAATTTTGAAAACTACCATGAAGTTTTAAGTCAAATTCTAATTCTAGTATTCCTGTGTTTGTATGGGATAGTCTTTTGGGAAATTTGCCATTGAGCTCTATTCTAATAGGCGGCTTTATCTCATACTTCAAGTCTTTATAATTGTGGATTGTTGATATTGCGGAATCTAAATTTATACATTTTAATCCTTCTTTCTCTAAAAGAGCTTTAAATTCTCGCAGATATTTTATATATTCAGTATAATTCATTGTTTTTTCGCATTTTTAATGGCAAAACTAATACCATCTAACTCGGAAGGATGTGGTTTTATATTTTTTTCCTGCAAAGAATAAGGGTGCAGCAACGCCTCTAATGATATGTATTCGTATTCTTGCCAAGGCTTTGGCTCATTACGAGTATATACTTTAAATCCCTCTATTGGATCAAGCGGTTTTTCCAAAGCTTTACAAACCGTCCAAAACCTGTAGCTAGAATTTCCTTGAATAGGCTCTGGAAAAACAATATTTTTAATACCTTTACTTTTGAAAATCTCAACTTTGTCTTTTGCACTCAAATATGATAAATAAGTGTTTGCTATCTTTTCAAATATCTCATCTATTTTATGCATCCACCATCTATTCCATCCATCCGAGAATACCCCTGTATATTTAGCCTCCTCAAAAAGCTTTTTTACGCTATTCCAGTCTCCGGATTTATCAATATCGATTCCTAATCTAGCAGCCAAGTACTGCTCATTTATCAAAAATCCTTTTACATAAATTAAATCTTTTAATATTACTTGTGCATACTCATGAACAGGAATTATTTCTTCGATTTTAAATCTACTAAAAAATCTTTCATCCAGTGCCTTTATGTTTGTTTGTAGTAAATTTTCAAAGTCTTTTGTTTCGGCTATTTTTTTATACCCATTCGCAAGCGAATATAATTTCTTTGATACCAAATCAGAAATTTGAGTTTTCATAATAAATCTATCAAAAAGATTATTGCTCGTCATGTCTTTAAAATATATGTCTTTTAATTTTGCTTCCGTTGAAAAAATAATAATAGGAATATCTGTTTTTAACTCTCCTTTGGTTGCTAAAGTTCTTATATGCTGGGCAAATTCTGTTGCAGTAAAAGGAAAATTTTTACCATCATAAGGTTCATTGTCTAATCTAAGATCAAGAATTAATCCTTGATATTGACTTATTGTGCCTATGGTGTCTTGTATATTAAATTTATCAAAAATACTTACATGTTTATACTCAACCAACAATCCTAACTCTTTAGAAGACAGTCTTTCTGCTAATCCTTTAGTCACTTGATCACTTGCATCATCAATATATAAGAACTTAAAATTCATAGTATCCTTTCTTGCATGGCAATTCTATTCTAAATGTAGTACTAAATCCTTCAATAGGATCTCTTACATATATTATTCCACCATAACCTGTAATAATATCTTTTACTATTTTTAACCCCAATCCAGTTCCCGTCATCTCCTCATAATTTCTTGAAATTTTTCCAACCGGCATACTTGTTGTAAAAAAAGGATTAAAAACTTTATCGCGATCTTCAAGAGGAATACCACTTCCATTGTCTGAAAACTCTAAGTATACATTCTTTTCCGTACTTCCAATTTCAATATACAAACTACCATTTCCTTTATTAGCTTTTTGTATAGCTTTTCTGGCATTTGTATAAAGATTCAATAAAATAGAAGCCCATTCTGATTTGTGCATTGGGCAAGTATACAGCAAGGCTTCTTTTGCTTCATAATTAAACAATATTTTGCGCTTTATTAAATCATTATGTATGGCCTTTTTAAAAGCCAAAACAGCCGACTCAAGTTCAACTGGCGACAATTCTCTTTGAACATTTTCCGAAATAGTTTCATCAAAATAAGATGTATATGTTGATAGGCTTTTAAGATTTTCACGAATCCTATCAGATACCTCATGGCCTCTGCCTGCTTTGTTTATGTACTCTTTAATATTTTCAATATCTGCTTCCAAAACAGCTTGATATTGTTTTATTTCATGAATAAATTCTCCAATTGTTAGCCCTAAAGCTGCTAAAATCCTCAAAAGATTCTTTTCTTCTAATAACTCTTTTTGCTTCTGTCTTTGCTCTTCATGAGCTTCTTTAAGTTTTTGAGTAACACTACTTAACTTCTCTTTTATATCATCATGGTCTTCTTTATAATCGGATGTTTGCTCATCTTCACTAAATGATGCTATGTCTTCTAATTCTTCGATTATTTCTGAAATTTTTTCTTCAGGTTCTTTTTTCCAATTTTTTTTATTGGTCCTTGTTTTTACGCCTCTCTCTGAAGCTATTTTGATTGCTGCATCTGTTAAAATTTTATAACCAAAATCTGTTAACTCCACAAAGGCTTTATTTTCAAGCAATCCTTCTCTGCTTGAAAGCTCTTCAAATTTGTCATCCTGTCCATTTATTTCTATAAAACCAAAAAAGTTAATGTTTGTATGAGTAGGCAAGATCGTTCTTCTTCTCACAGAAGCATCTAGGCCCAGCCAGTCGTTTGAAATCCCTTTTGTATTTTCACCATAAGGAAGAACTCTAAAGCCGTTTCTATATAATCTTATGCCACCTAGCTCTTTAGCCTTTTCCCTAATAAAAGATTCAATTTGAGGTGGTATATCTGAAGCTCCATAGACAAAATAATATGCTTTTAGAAAAATATTTCGTATTTCTTTATATGGGTTGTTTTGATTTAAAATAACATTTTTAACACTATAATTTAATTTGCTGCTCTCAATGCTTATTTTAATATACCCATCTTCATCAACAAAACCTGTTATTTCAGCCAAGGCATGTTCAAAAAACATTGTACTGTCATTTGCAATTACTTCAGCAAGATCACCTTCTTTTCTATTGCATATAAGCTTAAATCCAGGATCTTCTGTTTTTAGCTTTACTTTTGAAAGAGGAAAAGGTTGTAAAATTTCAGACGCATACCTATAGACTCTTTTAATCTGAGCCTCTGTCCATTTATCCCTTAGATCTCTTATAATTAATTTTGTTCCGCTTTTTTTATTTGCCCTTCGATCTTTATATTCTATCTTATTACCAATAAACATTAAATCTTGATCATTTTTAAAATCATCCCAGTTTATAGTTACTTCAAGTGCTTGTTTGGAATCTTCTGTCTGCGTTATTATTGTCAATTGTCTTCCAAGCCTTTGGGCAGCAAAACGACCTATTCCTTTTTGACCAGCTCTTTTTCTTTTATATATTGGAGAGAGCGGATAATGAATTTTATCGCTTGACGCTAACCGCATAAAACCATTTATTAATTGTTCTTTGGTCATGCCAACACCGTCATCACTAATAGTAAGAACTCCACCAACATCAAGCGAATCAATAAAAGTTAACTCAACTTTTTTAGCATCAGCATCATAAGAGTTTTTAACTAGCTCAGATACAGCAGTTTCATGTCTAGCTACAAGCTCTTTACCCAATCTATTGATTATCCCAGCATCTATAGAAAAACGTATATTATTCTCATCAAATTTAGATAACTCAGACGATAGTTTTAAAATTTTTGAATAATTTGCAGGTTCGGTTTCAAGAGTATATTTTAATTCTTCTCTTATTTCGCTTTCATTCATTTGCTCTCTCTTTTAGTACAATAAAACTATGTGTATTTTATTAAAATAAATGGTCTAATAATATCATAATGTTCTATAATAATGATTATTTGTGAATTAGTTAGTTTTTAAAATTATTCATTCAACCTTGTTGTGAATGACGTATGAATATTCTTTTCTATTGAATTAGAAAATAAGAAGTTGCTTTAAAATAAATTTCAAAATTTACCCAAAAAAACGTGAATTTAAAGCTTAAATTCACTTTATTTTTACAAACTATATTGTGAGATTATAGTTTTTTAATTTTTTGAGAGTATAATCATTTAAATTTTATTTATAGAAAGGAAATTAATGTCAGTAAAGCAAGAAAGACGAAGCTTTATCGGCCTTGCGTTTGGTGCTGTGGCAGCTGTGGGTGGCGCTATGTCGCTAGTTGCCATGAAAAAGACCTGGGATCCGCTCCCTAGCGTAAAAGCCGCTGGTTTTACAACTGTCGATCTAAGCCCGATCAAAGATGGCGAGATGAGACAGGTTGAGTGGCGTAAAAAGCCTATCTTCATCCTCAAAAAAAGTCCAGATATGGCTAAAAACGACAAGAGAGATGTAGTAGTTGGAGATGCTAGATATGTAGTTGTTATCGGACTTTGCACACACCTAGGATGTATCCCTGAGTATAAAGCGAGCAAGCAAATTTTTGTCTGTGCCTGTCATGGCGGCGAATTTAACGTTGATGGCATGCAGATATACGGACCTCCACCAAGACCGCTTGATATCCCACCGTTTAAGATCGATGGTACCAAGCTAGTTCTAGGCGAAACAAGCCCAGAATACGAAAAATTAGTAGCTAAAGCTTAGGAGGTTAGCGATGTCTTTATCTCATAAATCAACTGGCGTTATTGACTGGCTTGATCAGCGCCTAGCTTTTACAAAACTTATGAAGGTTCTAGTTAGCGAATACTGGATCCCAAAAAATATAAATTTCCTTTGGGCGATGGGCGTTATCCTAACGACACTTTTCTTGCTTTTGATCATCACTGGCTTTTTGCTTATGATGTACTACAAACCAGACGTAAATTTAGCCTTTGATAGCGTAAACTACACTATCATGCAAGAGGTTGAGTACGGCTGGCTTTGGCGTCATATCCATGCGATTTCAGCTTCGACGATCTTTCTTATCATGTATATCCACTTGCTTACTGGACTTTACTACGGCTCATACAAAAGAGGTAGAGAGGTCATCTGGATAAGCGGTATGGTGCTATTTATCTGCTTTTCAGCAGAAGCATTTAGTGGCTATATGCTCCCATGGGGTCAGATGAGCTACTGGGCGGCTACTGTTATCACTCAGCTTTTTGGCGGTGTGCCAGTTATCGGTGATGCTTTGGTTGAGTGGATCAGGGGTGATTACGCAGTTGGCGACTCAACGCTTACTAGATTTTTCATGCTTCACGTCTGCTTGCTTCCGCTTGTAACTATCGTTGTTTTGGTTATCCACTTCTACTCACTAAGAGTTCCACACGTAAATAACCTAACAAGCGAAGATATCGACTTTGACGTAGAGGCTGAGGTTTATCTACACGGCGACAGAGCAAAAGCTAAAGTTATACCATTTTGGCCGGGATTTTTGGCAAAAGACTTCATGTATGTATCATTTTTTATGATATTTGTTATATATCTTGTTTGCTATCACTTTGGCTTTGCGATGGATCCTATCAACTTTGAGCCAGCAAATCCACTAAAAACTCCACCACACATCTACCCAGAGTGGTACTTCTTGTGGCAATATGAAATTTTACGTGGCTTCTTCTTTGATATAGCAGGAATTTCAGCTTATAACATCGGTCTTATCGCGTTTGCCTTTGCAGGCGTGGCATTTATGCTTATACCGCTCCTTGATAGAAGTGACCTTGTGGCACCAGCTCACAAAAGACCGCTATTTTTCGTGTGGTTTTGGGTATTGGTCATTGACCTTATTGTCTTATCTATATATGGCAAGCTTCCAACAGGCGGCATCAACGACTGGATAGGATTTTACTCATCACTACTATTTTTGGTGCTATTTATAGTCGCACTCCCGGTTATCACAATACTTGAAAGAAAAAGGGGCTAATCATGAAAGAGCTTAAAATTTTTGCCATCGTTGTTATCCTTTCAGGTATTTTATACTGGGGTATCGAGCCTTACGCTCACACAAAGCTTCATCCGCACACTGCAAATGCTGAGTATAACTTCTCAAAAGAAGATACTGACTATGCAAAGCATTTTTTAGAGCAGAAAAAAGAGGCGCTTGAGGCTGCAAAAGCTGGCGGCAACAAAGCTAGCATAGAAGCGGCTACAAAAGATGTCGAGACAGCACAAAAAATTCTTGATGACTATACAGCTTTTTGGGCTGATATAAACTCGATCGACCTTGCAAAGGGTGATGCTACAAAGGGAGCCGAGACATTTGGCGCAGCTGGATGTACAGGATGTCATGGCATAGAAGCAGCTGGTATGCCAGCTAGTATGGACGCTGAAACTGCTAGCCAAAGCTTTGGCGTAGTACCACCAGATCTTAGCACAGCTGGTAAAATTTATGACGAGAGATTTTTGGCAGCACTTATCAAAAATCCAACTATGGCTGTAAAACTATCTCATAAATTTAACGACGAGAAGCCATATCCTATGACTGCATTTATGGGCGCTGGCGGTGATATCAATGCTGAGATCGCTGACATAGTTGCTTATCTTAAAAAAGTATCAGCTGACGCAGAAGCAAAGAGCAAGATCACTGAAGAAAAGGTCTTCGCTGACGCATGTCAAAGATGCCACGATATGAAGTATGATAAAAAATATACTCTTAGCAACAAAGTAAGCCTCGCAGCTTATATGGGTTCAAACCCACCTGATCTATCTATGATGATCCGCTCAAAAGGTGCAGACTACTTGCATAAATTTATAAACGATACTCAAAAGATGCTTCCAGGCACTGCGATGCCTAGAGTTGGCTTAAACAAAGCCGCTGAAGATGACATAGTATCTTACATCCAAAAAGTAGGTGACAGCAAAAAGGCTGAGCGTGAGAGCACAGGCATTTACGTGATGATCTACTTCTTTATCTTGGGAATTTTTGCTTGGCTTTGGAAACGCAAAGTCTGGAGCGAACTCCACTAAAATTTAAGAGCCTTTTTGGCTCTTAAATTCTCTCTAGTAAATTTACATATATAAATAGGTATTCTTTAAAATTATTTTTTACAAATTTAATCAAGTTTTTTTTAAATTTTTAAATTTATTTGACACTAACATGGTTTAAAAAACAAATTTGCAAATTTTAAAATTTCATTCACTCTTAAGAATTGACACTAAAATTTGGCTTCGCTTACAGCTTAGCTCAAATTTTAGAGCCGAAATTACTCGTTCATAAAATTTAAAATTTGCTCAAATTTAACAAAACCCCATGCAGTGCGAAGCGCCGCCACATGCGCCTCTCTACCTAGCCTCTACCTTTGGCATTTGCAGCATAAAATTTCTAGCTTCGCTTAAAAGTACCGGTTTAAGCGCATCTGCTAAGGTTTTTGGATCGTAAATCCTCTCATACGAAAGCATCATAACTCCATCTTTTTTAAGTAAAAAGTGGATTATTTCTATATTTTTGCTCTTAGTTTCATCTTTTATGAGGGCTAAAATTTGATCATTTTCTTCACTAAAAAGCACGTTTTTATCTTGCTTAAGAGCCCTTTTTAGCTCTTCTAGCTCGTTTTTTGTCTTGACATCTTTGTCAAACTTTACTCTAAAAGAAGCAAAGTGCTCGTCCATGTTTTCATTTTTTAAAAAGTAAAAGCTCTCGTTTTTAACCACTTGCTTTTTATAAAATGTGCTGCCATCAAATCTAAAACTCTCAACTAAATTTAGCTCGCCTGCCAAAGAAAAGACGCCAAAAAATATCAAAATAAAAAGGCTAATTTTACGCATAAAATTTCACTCCAAATTTCTAAAATAGCCGCCATTTTGCCAAAATTCCGCTTAGCTTAATCAAAAAATAACAAAGCTTTTTATACAATCAAGCATTTTTATTTTAAGGATCTTTTTGCAGTTACACCAAGCAAGCGAGCTTAGCATCCTTGTCGTTTTGGCATTTATCGTCTTTGCTTCGCCTTATATTTCTAAAATTTTGCGCATCCCAGTCGCACCTGCTGAGATACTACTTGGAGCGGTTGCTGGCTACATCGGAGTCGTTGGCGACAACGAGATGTTTAAGCTCATCAGCGAAGTTGGCTTTTTCTTTTTGATGTTTCTAGCTGGCATGGAGATCGATCTTAGGATGCTCATAAACATCGACCGTAAAATTTTGCGCCTTGGGCTCATCTATCTAGCGCTCATCTACGCTCTAGCCACGGCCCTGACGCTAGGACTTGAGCTTAGCCTGCTTTACATCATCATCATCCCGATAATGGCCGTTGGTATGGTATTTACGCTATTTAAGGAGTATGGCAAGCAGCAAGAGTGGCTAAATTTAAGCATGCTAATAGCAACTATCGGCGAGCTTTTAAGCATCACGCTTCTAACATTTACCGCTGCTTACTTGCAGTTTGGAGCGAGCATAAATTTATGGCTAACGATTGGATATTTGATCTTATTTTTGGCTATCAGTGTGCTTAGCTTTAAAATTTTGGACGTGCTTTTTTGGTGGTATCCGGGGCTTAAAGTGGTGCTTATGCCACACTATGACAAGGACGAGAAGGACATCAGGCTTTGCATCGCGGTATTTTTCACGATGATAGCTTTGATGCTATATCTAAATTTAGAGGTCGCCTTTGGTGCGTTTATCGCAGGTATGTTTATAACGACATTTTTTGATCACAAAAAGGACTTGCCGCACAAGCTTTCAAGCTTTGGATTTGGCTTTTTGGTACCGATATTTTTCATCCACATAGGCTCTACTTTTAAGCTTTCAAGCCTAGGATCTAGCGAAGTGATAAAGGATGCTGTTTTTATATTTTTAGCGATGCTTGGCACGAGAGTTGTATCTAGTTTGCTCTTTTTGGGCAAGCTTGGCTTTAGAGGGATATTTTTATTTGCCATTTCGCAGTCTATGCCACTCACGCTTTTGATCGCAGTTGCTACTATCGCACACAAATCAGGCGAGATAAGTGACTATTCTTACTCATCTTTTATCCTAGCAAGCCTCGCACAAGCTATAATAGGAGCTATAATCATCAAAATTTTAATGCAATCAAAAAGCAAGGAGTAAAAATGTCATCAAATACAGCCACACTAATCGACAACCGAACTGGCAAGAGCTATGAATTTCCTATCCTAAAAGGTACGATGGGGCCAGACGTCATCGACATATCGACCTTCTTTAGTGACACTGGGATGTTTACCTTTGACAGGGGCTACACCTCAACTGCGATGTGCCGCTCAGCTATAACCTACATCGATGGCCTAAAGGGCGAGCTCATGTATAGAGGCTACGACATCGCGTATTTGGCTGAAAATAAGACATTTTTAGACGTTGCTTACCTGCTTTTAAACAAAGAGCTACCAACTGGCGAGCAATACAGGGGCTTTAAAGACGAGCTTAAAAAAAGAAGCTTCATACACGAGGGCATGATGAAGCTATTTGACGCATTTCCAGACAAGGCGCACCCTATGGCGATCTTGCAAGCAGCGGTCTCAGCGCTAAGTGCCTTTTACTCAGACCACCTAAATATGGATAAGCCCGAAGAGTACCACGAGATGGCTATGCGTATCATCGCCAAAATCCCAACGATAGCGGCCTTTAGCTACCGCTACTCACGCGGACTTCCTATCATCTATCCAAATTTAGATCGTGGCTTTACAGAAAATTTCCTCTACATGATGAGGGGCTATCCGTACGAGCACGTCGATCTTAAGCCTATCGAGATAAAGGCGCTTGATACGGTCTTTATGCTACACGCTGACCACGAGCAAAACGCTTCAACGACTACCGTTAGGACTGTTGGCTCTACACACGCGCACCCATACGCATGTATAAGTGCAGGTATCGGCGCACTTTGGGGCTGGGCTCATGGCGGGGCAAACGAGGGCGTCATCCGCCAGCTAGAAGAGATCGGCACGGTCGCAAACGTCGATAAATACATCGCTAGAGCAAAGGATAAAAACGATCCGTTTAGACTAATGGGCTTTGGCCACAGGGTCTATAAAAACTTTGATCCACGCGCAAAGGTGCTTAAAAAGATGAGGGATCAGCTGATGGATGAGATCGGCATTAGCTCAGAGCTTATAAAGATCGCCAACCGCATCGAGGAGATCGCGCTAAATGACGACTACTTTGTAAGTAGAAATTTATATCCAAATGTTGATTTTCACTCAGGGCTCATCCTAAAAGCACTTGGCATACCAAACAATATGTTTGCCGTCATCTTCGTTATCGGCAGGACGCCAGGCTGGATCAGCCAGTGGATCGAGCTAAAAGAGCAAGATAGCATAAAGATCGTCCGTCCAAGACAGCTCTACGTTGGGGAGACAAACAGAACACCAAAATGAGCGAGCTTTTAAATTTAGCCATCAAAGCAGCCATTAGTGCTGGGCGTGAGATAATGAAATTTTACTCATCTAATGGCGAGGCGCTCAAAGTCTGCCTAAAAGATGATAGCTCGCCGCTCACTAGTGCTGATCTAGCGGCAAATGAGGTGATACTAAAAGAGCTAAGTAAAAGCGGGATAAAAATTTGCTCTGAAGAGAGTATCTTGCAAGAGAGTGACAAAGACGAATTTTGGCTAGTTGATCCCCTTGATGGCACGAAAGAATTTTTAGCTAGAAATGGCGAATTTTGTGTTTGCATAGCGCTTATAAAAGAGGCTAGGCCGGTGCTTGGCGTCATTTTTATCCCAGTTAGCAAAGAGCTTTTTTACGCTGATGAAAACGGCGCTTTTAAAGAAATTTTAGGCGCTAATGATGAGATCGTAGAAAGGCAAGATCTAAATGAAAAAGCTAAAAGCTTAAATAACTTCATCTTTTCAAGCAGAAGAGGTGAGACGAAGAGGGCCACGCTTATAAGAGATAGTTTAAATTTCAAGCAAAAATGCATCGGATCTGCCATTAAATTTTGCCGTTTAGCTGAGCTTGGTGGGATATATGTGAGATTTAGCCCAAGCTATCTTTGGGACAATGCCGCAGGCGAGACAATAGTGAAATTTAGCGGTGGCAAGGTCTTAAATGCTAGCGGTAGATGCGAGCCAAGCTACAAGCTAACGGATCTAAAAAGCCCATTTTACGTAGCTTTTGGCAAAAATACTTTGAGCTTAGAAGATGAAGTTTTTAATCTTATAAGTAAATTTAAAGAGCAGGGTAGATAAGGCTACTTGCACCTTATCTCGCCACTCATCTTTAAAAATGCGCTCTCGTTTTGCTCTAAAAATTTATTTGCCACTTCTAAATCTTGAAATTTATCTTTTAGTCTGATCACCAAAGTGCCACATTTTAGCTCTCTAGCTCGCTCCAAACTAGCATCAAAGCTTTGCGTTAGGTCATTTACGCTTTTTATCAAAAGATCGTTTTGACCTAGCTCTTTTACGCTAAATTTAGCGTGTCTCTCGGCTCTTACTACGCCAAGATAGTTTGCGACTTTAGCGTTACTTATGTAGATGAAAATCCCCTCACGCAAGTTGCTGCTAAATGCCACTGCATCATCTTGCTCAAGTATCTTTGCAAGCTCCTCTCCGCCGTAGTTTAGGCTACTTTTAAGATTTAGGTTTTTTACACTTGGTTTGCTAGCACAACCTGCTAGAAATATAAAAAATATAAGTGCAAGAATTCTTTTCATTTTAAATTTCCTCAAGCAAATAGAGCATGCTAGCTATTTTTATAGTGCCTGCCACATAGTTCAATATATTTGATACAACTTTGTTTCTTTTTATCTCCTTGCCATTTGTTTCAAAAAGCTTGACATCATTTTCTTTTATAAATTTTAAAGCTTTGGTTACAATATCTTCTAAGTTATTTTTACCATCTAGTAGTAAAAATATATAATAATCAACCAAATTTAGTTTTTCAGAAACTCCAAATTTATTTGCAAAAACAATGTCCGTCTTATCTTTATGTTTTAAAAAATACTTAACATAATTTATCAAATTTGGGTTTAGCCTTGAATACCCTGGCCTATACTCTATATCTTTTAGCTCATCTTTTACTATCATTGTGTTTGCCGAGTTAGTTATAAGCCTTACAAAAGCGCTATAAACTGTAAGCTTGTCTTCTGGCAAAATTTCTAAAATCTGAGAGAGGTTTATGCTCGCTGGAAACATCTTGTTAAAAACCTCACAAAGCCACCATGTATCTTGTGGCATGATATGAAATCTATCATACCATCCGTTATCTCTTTTTATAAAATCCCCCACAACGTGAAGTTTATTTATATCACTTGGACCTATCTGTTTTGCCTTAATGACCTCAAAAGCATTTTTATGAACGATTAGGCTCTGCCTAAAAATCTTCATACTTAAAATATCTAAAAACTGTTCACTTTGTATACGATCTGCAAAATGCACATTTTTAAAGTCATCCACAAGAGCATTTCCAAAATCAGGCACAAATACATCTTTCATATCAATATCACAAAGATAAGCTAAGTCAAATTTATCTATTTTTTCGCAAAAATCTTTAAAGTAAAATGGATCGTTTATATCCTCCAAAAACTCATGCACTACATAAAAATCATCTTTGCTAAGAATATCATCTATCCAAGTGATAAGCGACTTAATAGGCATAAATTTTTCAAATTCTTCATTATCTCTTTTTAGCAAGACCTCCTTATAAACCAAAAGCGCCTCTCTTGCGGCCTTTAGTCTATCCTCCGTGCTCTCTTTATCCTTTGCAGCAAGCAGCATAAGATCACGCACTACATCTTTTACTTTCCAGCCTGGGTATGTGTTATAAGATATAAACGCCACGCCGTTTTGGCTTAAATTTTCTCTTATAACTCTTAGTATCGCCTCTTTTACAAAGTCAGGCACCCAGCTAAAGACGCCGTGAGCGATGATATAGTCAAATTTCTCATCACTTTTAAACTCACAGATATCGCCGTGAATTAGCTCTAAATTTTGCAGTCCTATCTCTTTTACGATCTCTTGTCCGCGCCTTATTTGCTCACCGCTAAGATCGATGCCAACTACTCTTGCATTTTTATTATTTACAGCAAATGGGATCAAATTTCCACCAAAACTGCACCCTATCTCCAAAACTTTTGCATTTTTGCAAGGCGGTGGATTGATGCCAAGAAGTGTAGCGCAAGCCTCTAGTTTATAAGGCGATGACTGCGCAAATGCTGCTGATTTGTAAGTTAGTTCGTCATAAGATTTTTCTATTTTGCTATTTTGGCTCATTTTACCCTCCTAGTACTCTTGATTTTGCAATTTTTCTAGCATATTTTTAGCGTCATTTTCAGGCTCATCTACGATATATGCGCGCCTTATCTTGCCACCTTTTATGATAAGTGTTTGACGAAAGTAAAATTTATGCCCATTTGAAGCTGCAAATACAGGCAATTCAAGCGCGCGCTCTAGCATAAACTCGCTATCATTTAAAAACATCACGCCAGTTGCGGTCTCTTCTTCAAATTTCTTCTGAGCCGCGATATCTTGGGAGCCGATGGCGACCACCATAAAGCCAAGATCGTTAAATTCTTTAAGAAGTTTTTTGTAGTTTATCGCTTGCTTGGTGCAGCCTTTCATGCCAGCAGTCTTTTGTAGCTGTTCGCTTAAAAGCTCGAAGTCCTCGCCTATCTTTGGATAGATAAAAACCACGCAGTTGTGGGTCCTTGCAAAGGCTGAAAAGTCAAATTCTTTACCGTCTAAAGTCCTTAGATAGATGCTTGTAGGCACTTTTATCATGTTTCGTCCTTTAAAAATTTTATCTATTATATATCTTTAAGCTTTTTTAGAATTTAAAAAATAGACGACAAAAAGGACGAAAAAGCTGATTATTAGCATCAAAAGAGCGTAGATGTGAGCTTTGGTATAGTCAAGCATCTCAACCGCCTCAAATATCGCGATACTAGCGACCTTGCTCTCGCCAGCCACGCTGCCACCTATCATCAAAACCACGCCAAACTCACCCATCGTATGAGCAAAACTAACAACGATCGCGGTTAGTAAATTTGATCTGATGCTTGGCAAGATGACCCTAAAAATGGTCGTAAGCTTGCTTTTACCAAGGCTATAGCTCGCCTCAAAAAGGCTCTTTTTTAGGCTATTTAGACCAGCGTAAATGGGCCCAAACATAAATGGCAGCGAGTAGATGCAGCTTGCCACAACAAGGCCAGTGAAGTTAAAAACTAGCCTTACGCCAAAGAGCTCTTCGATAAATTTGCCAAAAAATGAGTAGGGCGAGAGAAAAATGAGCAGATAAAAGCCAAGAACGCTTGGCGGCAGCACCAAAGGCAGCGAGATGATGGACTCTAAAAATGCCTTGCCAAAGAATTTCTTTTGCGACATAAAGTAAGCAAGCCCTACGCAGAAGAAAAACAGTATAAATGTCGTGATAAAAGAGAGTTTTAGTGAGAGCCAAAACGGCTCGTAATCAATATTTGCTAGCTCGCTCATCATGCTTTTACCAAATTTACGCCAAAGGCTTTTGTACTAACCACCACCGTGTCACCAGCTCTTAGCCCACTAGCTTCTGCGCTACTTAGCACAACCTCGCAAATTTGGCGGTTTATTAGCACGCTTGCCACAAAAATGGCGTCACGCTTTTTGATCTCCAAAACCTTAGCGTTAAATGCAAATTTCTGCGATCCTGCACTCTTTAAAAATATCTCACTCGCACTGCCAGACCTTGAAATTTTGCCATTTTCAAGGACAAAAACCTTGCTGCAAAGCTTGTAAATCTCAGCTATGTCATGACTTACTAAAACAACGCTCATCTTAAACTCATCGTGAAGCGCTAGCAAATAGTCTTGCAGCTTCTCACGCATAGCGTTATCTAGGGCACTTAGTGGCTCATCGAGCAGTAAAATTTCAGGCTTTTTCATAACCGCACGAGCAAGTGCTACGCGTTGCTTTTGACCGCCTGAGAGTTCGCCTATTTTGGCGTTTTTTAGGCTCTTTAGCTCGCAAATTTCAAGTAGTTTATTTGCTAAATTTTCATCGTTATTTGCAAAGAGCAAATTTTTAAAGACGTTCATATTTTCAAAAAGGGCGTAGTCTTGAAACAAAAAGCCGATATTTCGCTTTTGTGGGGCTAAATTTGTCTTTTCATCAAAAAAGACTTTATCCCCAACCTTTATCACGCCACTTTGTGGGGCTTCAAAGCCAGCAATGAGCCTTAAAATCGTGGTCTTGCCTCCGCCACTTGCTCCATAAAGTGCGACAAATTCTCCGCTTTCAAAGGCGAGCTCAGCCTCAAGCATAAATTTACCGCCACCACCATTTAGCTCTTTTTTGCAAGAAATTTCTATCATTTTTAAGCGCTTACGTGGATACTTGTTGATTTGATGTAGGCAAAGAGCTCGTCATTTGCCTCTAAATTTAGCCCTTTTAGGGCGTGATCTGAGATGATAGCTTCAAAGCAAAGCTGCCCACACCTTAGGCTAACTATGCTTAAAATTTCGCCACGAGTTATGCCTGCAACCACGCATTTTAGCTCATTTTCAAGCGAGCTAGCCTGAAGCTTTATCTTTGATAAAACGACGTCTGAGCTTTTGAAATTTAAGCTCACCTCATCATTTAGAGCAAATTTGCTAGCCTCATTTAAGGCTAGCATATATAAATTTGCTTCTAAATTTACGCACTTAAGCTCAAAAAAGCTGACGCCATCTTTAGAATAAATTTGAACGATCTTTGCTTTTATCATTTAGCTGGGACGTTGTAGCCAAATTTCTTGAAAATTTCTCTTGCTTTATCACCTAGGACAAAGTCGTAAAATGCCTTTGCATCAGCGTTATTTTCAGCATGTTTTAAAAGCACGATGCCTTGATCGATCGGAGTGTAGAGCTCTTGAGGCACGAAGATGTAGTTAGTGCCCTCTTTATATTTAGCCATTTTCTCGCTAAAAAGCGCACTAGCAGCGATAAAACCAACATCTGAAGCGCTTAGTGCCTGAGATAGCGTCTCAGAAATTTTTTGAGCGTAGACGA
The DNA here is from genome assembly GCF_015230015.1 of Campylobacter concisus. Classification (GTDB taxonomy): domain Bacteria; phylum Campylobacterota; class Campylobacteria; order Campylobacterales; family Campylobacteraceae; genus Campylobacter_A; species Campylobacter_A concisus_AF. Next base: position 17,206 of record NZ_JAAKZC010000003.1, read on the forward strand.
TGTTTTTCTCTACTTCATCATAAATTTTTGCATTTTTAAGAGCTTCGATGCTAGCCTTGCCGTAAGGTGCGGTTTCTGGGTTTGCTACCGAGATCGCTTTTAGGCCACGAACCACCTCGATACCTTTTTTAAAATCCACATCTCTTATAGAAAAGATCGCCAAAGCGCCTTGAGCGTAAACTTTTGGTGCAGCCACTGCAAAGCCTGTGTCGTAGGCCTTTTGCGCAAAGCCCATATCAGCAGCCATAAAGATATCAGCTGGGGCCGAGTTTTGTATCTGCGTGACAAGGCCGCCGCTCGCGCCAAGAGTTAGGTTGATCTTAGCGTCTGGATGAAGCTTGTTAAACTCTTTTATAAGCTCAGGAAACGCATAGGTCGTGTTTGCCGCAGCATAGACATTTACCTCTGCGCCAAGTGCGTTCATGGCAAGCAGAGCTACTGCGCACAGAAATTCAAAAACCCTTTTCATTTATACTCCTATTATGATTTGAGATGATTTTACTATCGCTATTAGCATGTCGCCAACGCCTATTTGCATATCCATCGCGCTATCTTTTGTGATGATGGCAGTGAGCGTCTGCTCGTCGCTTAGCTTTAGCGTGACCTCAGCATTTACAGCGCCTATCTTAGCCTCGATGACCTGGCCTTTTAGCTGATTTTTAGTGCTTATCTTTAGGTCAAGATCTTTTGCGAGTATGACAGTAGGCGCTTTAAAGATATAAACCACTTTTTGACCCACTTTTAGGCCTAAATTTTTCTCGCTTTCAACTGTTATGGTCGCTTCAAGTGTGTTGCCATTGCTTAGTTTTGCAACTATCTCAGAATTTACAGCGCCTCTGTTTATACTAACGATCTCACATGAGAGCTGGTTTCTGGCGCTTAAATTCATACTCATCCTTTGTAAATTTATGATATCAACATCCTCAAAATCAACCTTTTGACAAATTTTTTGCAAAAAGTCCTTTTGTGTCTCAAGGATGGCGTCGTAAATTTTTATGAGTTTTTTGGCATATGGGCTAAGCTCTGAACCGCTATTTTTCTTGTTGCCATCAGCCCTTACGATTAGCGGTTTGCTACTTTTGTTATTTATGGTATCCAAGCAATCCCAAGCGTTTTTGTATGATATGCCGACAACCTCAGCTGCTTTTGTGATGCTTTTTGTCTCATTTATCGCCTTTAGTAGCGCTATATGCTTTGCTAAAACCTGCGTGTCTTCGCCTAGAAATAGTTCTAAATTTATATCTGCTTTCAAAATTTTAACCTTCTAAATATATAATAATAATTTGCAAAGTATATCTAATTATATTAATGGCCAAGCTTAAAACTACAAATTTTCTTTAACTTTTTGTAAAGTTTCAAAAAGATAAAATCTAAGCCACATTTTATAAATAAATTTTAAGGTTTTATGATGAAATTTTTGCTAGCTATCTTTTGTAGCCTGCTTTTAGCCTGTGCCAGCGCCGACATAAACGCGACTAATGGCAATGAAAAAGATGATTTTGACGTTGAGTTTGAAGCAAAAAAAGATGTATTTGACCCACTTAGTGGCTACAACAGAGTGATGACAAATGTAAATGACTTTATCTATATAAACATGCTAACTCCAGTAGCAAAAGGCTACGCTTATGTCGTGCCAGCCACAGCTAGAACGATGGTTGCAAATTTCTTTGACAACCTCCTTTTTCCAGTGCGCTTTGTAAATAATCTGCTTCAGTTTAAATTTCAAAATGCTGGCGAAGAGACTCTACGCTTTTTAGCAAACACGATAATTGGCTTTGGTGGGCTAACAGACGGAGCAAAATACTATGATCTCAAGGCTCACAACGAGGACTTTGGACAAACACTTGGATACTGGGGGCTAGGAAGCGGATTTCACATCGTTTGGCCACTTATCGGACCATCAAATTTAAGAGATACTGGAGGCCTAGTTGGGGACTATTTTGCCGATCCTATCAGCTACGTAGACCCTATGCTTTTATCGGCTGGTATCAAGTCTTATAGGACGTTTAATAGCTTTGCACAAGACCCAACAGCTTATGAGAAACTACGCAAAGACGCGATCGATCTATATCCATTTTTACGCGATGCTTACGAGCAAAGACGCGATAAACTTATCAAGGAGTAAGTATGAAAATTTTAAAAATTCTTGCAGCGATTTTACTTTTTGCAACTAGCCTTTTTGCTATGTCAAAAGAGCAGATAAAGCCCGAAATAGAGGCAAAAACTGCTAAAGTGATCGAGGTTTTAAAAAATGCAAATTTAGATAATAATGCAAAGACAAAAGAGATCTTTGCTCTGCTTGATCCATTTTTTGACTATAAACAAATGGCAAAAATCAGCCTTGGCAAGCGCTACAACAGCCTAAGTGTCAACGAGCAAGCTAAATTTGACGCTGCTTTTGAGCAAAAACTAAAAAGCTCATACATCGACAAACTTTTAGGCTACAAAGATCAAGAGATCCGTATAACAGGCCAAAGTGAGCCACAAAAAAATAGATACTGGATCACATCTGAGCTTATAAATGATGGCAAAAGCTATGAATTTATCTATAAATTTTACGACGCAAAAGAGCGCGGCTGGCTCATTTACGACCTTGATATCGTTGGTGTAAGCATTATACAAACTTATAGAAGCCAATTTGGCGACGTGCTAAATAATGGCGATTTTAATACGCTTTTACAAAAACTAAACGAAGCGGTTTTGCCTGATCAAAACAAAACTAATCCTTGATGCGACAAATTTTTAAATTTATCATTGCCAAAAACAAGCTTGTTATCTCGCTTGTCCTGCTTTTAAGCGTTGTTTTTGGCTACCTTAGCACAAGACTAAGCATCGACGCCTCAGCCGAGACCTTGCTGCTTGAACATGACCCTGACCTAAAAGCTTATAGGCAGATAGCAAAGCGCTACGACTCGCCTGGGCTTTTGGTGGTCGCTTTTACTCCAAAAGATGATCTTTTTTTACCTAAAAATTTAGAGCTTATTAAAAATTTAAGTGACGAACTTGCCAAAAATGAGATGGTTAGCAGTGTTATCTCTATCCTAAATGTGCCGCTTCTAAATAGCGTAAAAGGCGGCGTTACAGGCATCTTAGAGCACACGCCAACACTAAGTGATAAAGATATAAATATCTCAAAAGCAAAGATTGAGTTTGCAAAAAGCCCCATTTATAGTGGAAATTTGATAAGCAAAGATCTAAAAACCACGGCGATTGCTTTAAATTTAAAGCAAGATGATAAATTTAACGAGCTTTTAAATGAGCGAAATTTACTTAGCCAAAAGGAGTCAAATGGCACTATCACGCAGGCAGAAAAGCTTAAATTTCAAGCACTTGTGGCTGAATTTAAGGCCTACCGAGATGAGCTTAGAAAGAGCGATCACAAAAACCTTGAAGCCATAAAGGCAACTATCGCTAAATTTAACGCAAATGATGAGCTATTCTTAGGCGGCGCAAATATGATCGCTGATGATATGATAGGCTTTATAAAGAGCGATCTTTTGATTTACGGCTTAAGCGTTCTAGCGCTTCTTAGCTTTAGTTTGTGGCTATTTTTTAGGCAGCTAAGATGGATCATCTTACCGATGTTTATCTGCGCAGTGAGTGCCATTTTTACGACTGGAATTTTTGGTATGTTTGGCTGGGAAGTGACGGTCATTAGCTCAAACTACATCGCACTTCAGCTCATCATCACCATCTCAACAGTCATCCACCTAGTCGTAAGCTATAGGGAATTTTACGCAAGGCACCCGAAATACAGCCAAAATCAGCTCATCTATCTGACACTTCGTGACAAATTTTCTCCATCTTTTTGGGCGATATTTACAACGGTTATTGGCTTTAGCTCATTAATGAGTGCCGATATAAAGCCAGTTATCATGCTTGGTATTATGATGAGTGCGGGCATTAGCGTTTCACTCGTGCTTGCATTTTTGTTATTTGGCGCGGTAAATGTAAATTTAAAGAAGCTTGCCCCTGTTAGGACATTTGAAAACAGCTTTAAATTTACAAAATACTGCGCAAATTTAGCCCTAAGCTCAAGAAAGATCATCTATGCAGTTTGCGTGCTAGTTGTCTGCTTTGGCGTATATGGCATAAGCAAGATAAAGGTTGAAAACAGCTTCATTGGCTACTTTAAAGAGAGTACGCAGATCCGCCAAGGCATGCAAGTTATCGACACAAAGCTTGGTGGCACGATCCCGGTTGATGTGATAGTTAAATTTAAAGAGATCGAGCCAAAACAAGAAAAAAGTGATGAAAAAGACGACTTTGAAAGTGAGTTTGAAAAGGACGCAAAAGACGCAAAATACTGGTTTAATAGCTATCACACAAGAGTTGCAGAAAAAATTCACGACTATCTAAAAGAGCAAAATTTTGTAGGCAACGTAAGCTCGCTTGCAACGCTCATAAAGGCTATAAAAGAGCTAAATAACGGCGTTAGCGACGACTTTTTGCTTGCTGCGATGTATGAAAAACTTCCGCTTGAGTATAAAAACATCTTGCTAAGCCCTTATGTAAGCGTCGAAAACGACGAGCTTAGATTTAGTTTAAGGATCATCGATAGCGACTCTGAGCTTAGGCGAAATGAGTTTTTAAAAGAGCTTAAGGCTGGGCTTGCCAAGCTTACCAAAAATGACAACGTGAGCATAGAAGTGGCCGGTATGATGGTGCTTTATAACAACATGCTTCAAAATTTACTTAGCTCGCAGGTTGATACATTTGGTCTAACGGTTGCGATACTTTTTGTTATATTCTGCTTTGTTTTTAGAAGTATCAAGCTAGCAACCATCGCGATAGTTTCAAATTTGATCCCGCTTTGCACGCTCTTTGGCGTGATGGGATTTTTTGGCATACCGCTTGATGTGATGAGCATTACGATCGCAGCGATCAGCATCGGTATCGGCGTTGATGATATCATCCACTACATCCACCGCTTCAAAGAGGAGCTGCTTACAAAGGACGTTTTTGAGAGCATCAAGGCTGCACACGCTAGCATAGGATATGCGATGTATTACACATCATTTACCATTTTCCTTGGCTTTAGCGTGATGATAACGAGCAACTTTATACCGACTATCTATTTTGGTTTGCTAACGGATCTAGTTATGATATTTATGCTGCTTGGTGCGCTCATCATCTTACCAAGTCTCATTGCTAGTTTTGTGAAGAAGCGTGAGGTATAAATTTATTTGATAACTTTGATGAACGAATAGACATCAGCCACGCCATCAATGTGCTTAGCATACCAAATGGCGTGCTTTTCTTGCTCGATGCTATCTACTACGCCACTAAAAACAACGTCACAGCCAACGATGCTAACACGCACATTTGTGCCTTCAACGACGCTATCCTTAAAGAGATTTTGCTTTAAATTTGCAAGAATGCTTAGGCTATCGCACGGATACTCGCTCTTTTTTACTCTAAGATAGGTGTAAATTTTTCGCACTCCGTCCGTGCTTTTGGCAAGTTCAACTAGCTTCTCACCTAACTCTTTGCTATCAACAAGCCCTATGAGATAGGCATCGCCGTAAAAGACCTCTATCTCGATGTCGATGTTGCTAAGGCCTTTTGAAAACAAAATTTTGCTTTGTAGCTTGCTTTGGATAAATTTGTCACGAGAGATCGAGTAGATACCGCGTTTATCGCGAGAAATAGAGTATGCGTCATATACATTTAGTGGCGCTGTTGCTGGGGTGAGGACTGAGGAGCAAGAGCAAAAAAATAAGAGAAAAAATGCAAAAACGCTAAATTTAGAAATCATAAATCCTTTTGTAATTTCAAAAAGTTTATAGAAAATGGGCTAAAATTTATCTAAATCTGCTAAAATAACGCGCACGGAGGATAAAGTAATCTGGTGATGCTCACGGGCTTCAAACCCGATGACTGGGCGGTTGACCGTCTGGTGGGGAGTTCGATTCTCTCATCCTCTCGCCACTTTTACTTCTTTTAAATTTCTACTTTTTAATGATTTGTTTTTTGATTTAAGGCACAGTTAGCTAGTAAATTTTAAAAATGATGGTGTGATTTAAGCAATCTCTTTAAATTTAAAAGTTTAAATTTTTATATCCAAAACATGCGGCTCTTCGCTCTCTTCATTGCTATCAAGCTCATCTTCCAAGGTCTCTTCATGTTTGGCTTTTGCGTTTTGCTCCTCGTTCTCAAACTCGCTCGCCTCTTCTTCGCTCTTTTGACGTTCGTGCTCTTTTTCAGGGTCTATCTTGTATGACTCCTCCATCGGACGCACCTCTTTTATCTCCTCGTTTTGCTGCGTGGCTAGCTCAGATGCCATTAGCGCTTGCATGTCAAAGCGTGCTTGCTGGTTTGCATGCACCTGCGAGACGACTGGGGCGTTTTGGTTGATGAAGTTGCTATTTCCTAAAGGTGTTACCGCCATTTTTAGCCTTTATTTATGATGATCGTTTTGTAGTTTGTGTAAGTGACGTTTGCGCCATTTTCACGCCTTAAATTTTCACGTTTGGTGTAATCCACCTCATATCTGCCAGCCCCTTTTACGCTAAATTCCACGCAAATTTTAGCCGCCATCTCTAGCACGTCTTCTGGCACTTTGCTTTTGTTTGTCTTGATGATGACGTGAGCGCTTGGGGCGTCTTTTAGATGAAGCCAGATGTCGTCTTTTTTGGCAAGATCGAGCAAATTTATATTGCCTTTTTCGTTTCTGCCAACTAAAATTTTAAACTCTCTAACGTAAAAAATTTCAGCATTTTCGCTTACATCTTTTATCTGATGTTCTCTTTGCTTTGCCTTGTTTTTTGGACTTAAAATTTCAAGCTCATAGGCGCTATTTGCCTCTTTTAAAAGTGACTTTAGCCCCTCATAAAACTCGATCTTTTCACTTAAATTTCTCTTTTCTATCTCCACACCAAGGGCTTTTGCTCGAAGTTTTTTTGATCTTGTATAAAATTCATTTGCACTATTTTTTGGCGTATCGCTAAGAGTTAGTTTTATCTCTTTGCCCTCAAAATCTTTTAGGCAAATTTCTCTCTCATAGCCCTTAAAATTTGCCAAATTTGCAAGCAAAAGCGTGCCGTAGTTTGCAAACTCCTCGCTCTTTTTCATGAGCTCATCTTTATCTTCAAGCGAGTTTAAAATTTCTCTCATGCTATCTATCTTTTTTTGCACGCTAGCAAGCTTTGCCTCTTTTAGGCTTGCTATCCTAGCCTCATTTATCCTAGTGGCTTCGCTTTTAAAAAATACCTCAAAGTCCCTTATAGGCTCGCATGGCTTTTCTTTTATAGCAATGGCTAGCAGTTCTTTTAAAACCTCGCCAGTTTCTATCTTGCGGTAGCTATTGTCGATATGCCTTAGCGCCTCGATGATGATGTTGTTTTCGTCAGTTATCACGGCGTTTGTAAAGCGGCCAGTAAATTCAAGATAGAGGATGAAATTTTCGCTTTTATATGAGCCACTTTGTGTGCAGGTAAATTTTAAAATTCTATTGTCTTTTAGGCACTCGACGCTTTTTATATGTGAGGCGTTAAAGCGCTTTTTTAGGACATTATCAAAGGGTGCTTGATAAATTTTCGCCTCTTTTAGCTCATCATCTTTGTAGATAGCAGAATTTGACTTATTTAGATCAAAAATGATCTTTTCGCCGCTAAATTCGATAAGTATAGCCATGTCGCTTACGCGCTTTGCTTGGCTTATCTTTTTAAATTTTGATAGATATTCTGCTATTTGAACTAAATGTGCGTACTTCATGCGGGGATTATATCAGAAATGTTGCAAAAATGTTTTAACAAAGAGTCCTAGCTGGTTTGCTAGGACAAAAGTTAAAATTTGTTTTTAGCGACCTCTTTAACGATTTGATCAGCGATCTCATCGACCTCGTTTGTGGCTTTGTTTGTTTGATTTGCCACTTCAAGATTTTCTTTTGTTAGATTATCGATGTCAGCAACTAGCGTGTTTATTTGAGCGATCGCTATGGTTTGCTCGTTTATGGCTGCACTCATATCATCGATGTTTTGCGTTAGGATATTTGCATTTGCTTCGATCTCGCCAAGGCTCTTTTGAGTGCGCTCAGCCAAATTTCTAACCTCATCAGCCACAACCGCAAAGCCCCTGCCATGCTCTCCCGCACGTGCTGCTTCAATGGCAGCGTTAAGGGCTAGTAAATTTGTCTGATCGGCGATATCGTGGATGATGGTGATGATATTTTTTATCTCCTCAGACTGCCTTTTGACATCATCAGATCTTGCATTTACCTGCCTCATAGACGCACTCATCTGCTCAACCGCAGCCGCACCCTCAGAGAGCGATGTAGCACTCTTGTTTGCTTTAGTCGTTAGCTCTTGCATGTAGCCTTTTAGCGCTTTAGCGCGGTCTTCTAGCAGTTTTGCGACATCTTCATTATTTTTTAGCATCTGCGCGATCTTGTCACCAAGCGCGTCGATGCCTTTTGCGATGACGCCATCGTCGTTTATCCTGGCTGTAAAGTCGTTTTTAAAGTAAATTTCTAGCGCTTTCAAGATGTCATGCTCATTTGAAGCGATATTTGTCTTTAGTGAGTCACGTAGATCGCCAAATGCCTCTTTTAGTTTTAGCAGAGCTTGGCTATTTGTCGTCGCTTCAAGCGTCGCTCTAAAGTCGCCACCTTTTATCTTGCTTACAAATTCTTGCGTTTTGGCTAAAAACTCGCGCTCGTTATTTAAATTTTCTTTTGTGCTCTCGATGTTTTCATTGATGATGCTAGCCATAACGCCTAGCTCGTCGTTACTTTTTAGCTTGATAGGCTCGACGTTTGAAGTTTTGTTGTTTATAAATTTAAAGACCTCGATTAGCCCGTTTTGTATCGTTAAAACTGGTCTTAAGAAGTATCTAACGACCACCATAATAGCGATGATGACCGAGATCAAAAATAGGCTGAACATCAAAATTTGCTTGTTTGAAGCGCTTTTTATCTCAGCTACAAACTCATCAGCATCAGCCACTATACAGACGTTCCAGCCTGTTAGCTTTTGGTTTTGGCAGTAGATGACGTTTCTCATACCATTATGGAAAAATAGCGAAACCTTGTCGTCCTCTATGCTCTTTTTCATATTCTCTTTGATGAGATTTTTGTAGTTTTCATCTTCTTTTGTGATCAAATTTATATCAGGATGAACTATCACTCTGCCGTTGTCATCGGCGATTATGATATTTGAAGTCTTAGTTGTTTTTATCTCTAAAAGCTCCTGGCTAAAGCTGTTTAAGAAGATATTTGCGCCAAGGACCGCTACAAGCTGGTGCTTGTCGTTAAATATTGGAGCGTAGGCAGTGATGGTTAAATTCTTTGTCGTGACATCTATGTATGGCTCTGAAAATCCAGGCTTTTCGCTGCTGCTTGCACCTTGAAACCAAGCCCGCGTGCGACCATCAAAATTTGGTATCAAAAATGGCTCGTTGTTTTTCAAAAGATCAGTCTTTATGACGTTGCCATTGTCTGCGTAGCCCACAAATAGCGCGTCAAATGGCGAAATGATAAAAGCCCCCTTTAGTGCCTCGGCTATATCGTCCCTGCTAGTATAGAGCTTTTTATCCTCTATCTCTTTTGCAAAGTTTTGCACCATGTGAAGTCTTGACTTTAAAAACTCATCGACAAAGTACATCGTCGATTTAAGCCCTGTTTTTCGTACGTTGTTGTACGACTGAATTTTTTCCGACTTGGAATTTGAGTAGTTTATGCTAAAAAATATGCCTATGCCTATTAGCATCCAAGCTGTCAGCAAAAAGGCTATCTTGTTAGACAAGCTAGAAAATAGTCTCTTCATCTTAAATCCTTTTAAAATTTTCGGCGTATTTTATAATAAAAATTAAATAATATCTCTTAATTTTTATTTTTAAGAAAAAATGGTAAAAAGTAGCTAAATAACGTTAGTTGTGATAAATCTTAATAAATTTTGTTGATTTATTTATCCAAAGTAATAAATGGAGTATTTTAGGGATTTAGAATAAAATTTAAGGCTAAATTTTACGTTGAATTGATTTTAGTCGCTTAAATTATAATTTTAAAATATACAAATAATAAAAATAGTGTTTTTGTGCGATTGAGAAATTTTCATAAATATAATGTAAATTAATTCATTAAAAATTAAATTTCAATTTTATATAATGATAACGATTTTTAAAATAATTAGTTTTTTAAAGGAGAATAATTGAGTAAATTTCGCGTTAGCATCGCACTTTGTTTTGCGATTTCAGCTTTAAATGGCGCTGATGTAAATTTAGAAGGCGTGAGCGTAGAAGATAGCGCGGATGATGGTTACAGGGCGACAACGAGCGAAGTTGGCAAGACAAATACACCTATTCTCGAGATACCGCAGACCGTAAACGTCGTGACAACCCAGCAGTTAAAAGACAAAAAGCCAGAGACACTAGCCGAGAGCCTTCAAAACGTGAGCGGCATAAGCTACGCAAACTCGACTGGAGGGATATTTGACGCAGTTTTGAAACGTGGATTTGGCAAAAACAGAGATGGGTCGATCATGCGAAATGGCATTTCAGCTGGCGTTAGACATAGTTTTAATGCAACCGTGCAAACAGTAGAGATGCTAAAAGGGCCAGCTAGCTTGCTTTACGGCGTGCAAGACCCTGGCGGGATCATAAATTTAGTTACCAAAAAACCGCTTTACGACTTTAGTCATGAAATTTACGCTGGTGCTGGCAACAACCACTACTACAACTATGGCTTTGATAGCACCGGACCTATCGGAGAAAGTGGCTTTGCATATAGATTTATTTTCGATCAAAGTGGCAAACACTACTGGCGAGAGTATGGCAAATTTAAATCCCTACTCGTAGCTCCAAGTATCAGCTACAAAGGCGACGACTACCGCATCGACGCTGCCTACTCATACGGACGCTACACCGATCCGCTTGACCGCGGTAGCTATATGGTGACAAACAAAACTGCCGCATATAAAAACTGGGACGGCAAATTTCTACTAAGCGATCCAAAAAAGAGGCTCGATGAGAAATTTAACGAGATAAAGGGCGAAATTCACACATTTGATGTCGGTTTCGAGAAAAATTTGAGCGAAAATTGGCTTTTAAAAGCAAACTACGCCTTTACAAGATCAATGCACGAGTACGGACAAATGAGGGTTAGAAATTTTGCTCCAGCAACTGGCTTAGTCACTAGAGAAAATTCTTACTATTACGATTTTGAGCACAGAACTCACGCTGGCGGGATAAATTTAAACGGCATAGTTGAAACTGGCCCCATCTCGCATAACCTAATAACAGGCGTGGATCTAAAAGAGGAGCTTCGCCGCAGGGCAAATTCTTACAGAAGTCAAGGCGGAGCAAATAACGTAAATTTATACAACCTTGTATTTGGCACCGCCTCTTTAGTAAAAACACCAAATCAAAACGACAAGCAGTATCAAAGGATACGCAGCATCGGCATATACGTGCAAGATAATATAAATTTAACCGAAAATCTAATCTACGCGCTCGGCTTAAGATATGAGTACTACGATCAGCTTGGTGGCAAGGGCGAGCCATTTAAAACAGCTACCGACAGCCATGGCGGCAAGCTGATATATCAAACTGGCCTTCTTTATCTACTAAATAAAGAGTGGTCGGTCTATGTGAACTACGCTCAAAGCTTTAAGCCGCAAATATCTATGAATGACGATCTTGGCTCGCTAGACCCTGAAGAGGGCAACTCTATCGAGCTTGGAAGCAAATTTCAAAACGATAGCATTACAGCTACTGCAGCCATTTTTGATATCAAAAAGAAAAACGTAGCCTACAGCCTAAACAACATCACTTACGCAAGTGGAGAGGTGCGCTCACGTGGCTTTGAGCTAGACGCAAACGGCAAAATAACAAAGGGGCTTACTTTAGGGACGAGCTACGCTTACACAAAGACAAAGACTCTAAAAGACGAGGAGAACACTTGGAAGGTTGGCAAGCCATTTGACGCCACACCAAAGCACCAAGCAAGCTTGCTCGCAAACTACGACTTTACCCACCTTGGGCTAAAGGGCTTTAGACTAGGCGGTGGGGCTAGATACTTTGGCTCATGGTTTGCCTACTCAAATTCTGGTGACGCATACAAGATGCCTCATGCTGTGACTTATGACGCATTTGCAAGCTACACAACTAAAAATTCAGGCTATGAGACAAATTTCCAGTTTAATGTGAAAAATTTGACTGATAAAATTTACTACACTTCTTACAACTCAGAGGGCAAAAATATCCTAGCCATCGTGCCAGGATATGGCAGGCAGTTTATGCTCACCGCATCGGTTAAATTTTAGTTTCACTAAGCCTTTTGGCTTGGTGAATTTTCTTTAAATTTAGCTATTTTTGTTAAAATCGCCACAAAATTTAAAGGAAATTTATGAAACAAACCATCACAGAAAAAATATTTTCAGATCATGTTGGCAAAGAGGTAAGCGCAGGAGAGATCATCGAGAGCAAGATCGATATGATCATAGGTAACGACATCACGACGCCTATTTCGATCAAGCAGTTTGAGCGAAGTGGCGCTAAAAAGCTAGCCAACCCAGACGGCTTTGCCATCGTGATGGACCACTACATCCCAACAAAGGACATCCTAAGCGCAAATCAAGCCAAAATTTCACGAGAATTTGCCTACAAACACGACCTTAAAAACTATTTTGACGAAAAAGATATGGGTATCGAGCACGCGCTTTTGCCTGAAAAAGGTCTAGTCATCCCAGGCGACGTCATCATCGGCGCAGACAGCCACACCTGTACGCACGGCGCTCTTGGAGCCTTTAGCACCGGCATGGGTAGCACCGACCTAGCTTATGCGATGATCACTGGTAAAAACTGGTTTAAAGTGCCTGAGAGCATCAAGGTTGTCTTTAAGGGCAAACTTGATAAGCACGTCTATGGTAAGGACCTCATCCTTGAGATCATCCGCCAAATAGGCGTTGATGGCGCACTTTACAAGGCACTTGAGTTTAGTGGCGAGGTGATAGAGGGCCTTAGCATGGATGATAGATTTTCAATGTGTAACATGGCTATCGAAGCTGGCGCAAAGAGCGGTATCATCGCAGTTGATGAGATCACAAAAGAGTTTTTAAAAGATAAAAATTTACGCGATAAACCAAAATTTTTCTACTCAGACGAGGGCGCAAAATACGACAAAATTTTAGAGATAGATGTCACAAACCTTGATCCAGTCATCGCATATCCATTTTTGCCAAGCAACGGCAAGAGCGTAAGACAGGCAGTTCATGACGATCTAGCTATCGATCAGGCATTTATCGGCTCATGCACAAATGGCCGTCTAAGCGACCTTCGCATCGCTGCTGAGATACTAAAAGGCAAAAAAGTAGCCCGCAAAACAAGGCTCATCATCACTCCAGCGACGCAAAAGATCGCAAGAGCTGCTGAAAAAGAGGGGCTTATCGACATTTTCATCGAAGCTGGTGCGGTTGTAAGCAACCCAACTTGTGGCGCTTGTCTTGGCGGATATATGGGCATTTTAGGCGCAAATGAGCGCTGTATCTCAACGACAAATAGAAATTTCGTCGGCCGTATGGGCGATAGAACGAGTGAAATTTATCTAGCTAACTCGGCTGTTGTAGCGGCGAGCGCAATAGCAGGTAAAATAGCCGATCCGCGCGATCTTTAGAAATTAACGGCTCGTCTAGCGAGCGTTTTTAACGGAGCTAGTAAAAATTTAGCTCGATAGACTAAAATGTCTTATCTTTGCTAAATTTTTACGTCGCTTCTGCTTGCAGTTGCGACTGCAATGGGAGCAAAGCCTTAAACCCATCTCACGATACTTTGCCTTATCTTTTTCACAAAATTTAGTGAAATTCCTTCTGTAAATTTCGTCACAAGATACAAATTTATATTAAAATTCTGCTACTTTGGTTTTTGTTTACTACAAATTTATAAATTTCGGATTTGAAAATGCAAAATATCGATACCATCGTCGAAGTTAGCGAATATAAAGGGCAAAAAAGCCTTATCATAAACTGGTACGCAGCTAGGCGATAGCTTTACGCCGCAGTATAAAACCGCGAAGCAAAAAAGAGCTTTGCTTGATCAGTGGTGTGAATTTTTAAGAAGCGAGCCAGATACGTTTAACGAGCTTAACTTTTGCACAAAAATGCCGCAAGAGCTCCTTGACGCGGTGTGCTGTCAAAGAAATTTAAAAAGCCTTCATATCAAATGGGGCTCATACGAGGAACTTGACGCACTGGCTAGCCTCTCTCACCTAAAGTCTCTTTTTATAGGCTCAGGAGCAAGAGTGAAAAGTATAGCACCGATCGCTGAATTAACCGGACTTGAGAACCTATATGTTGAGAATTTTCAAAAGATAAATGAATACTCTGCATTTTCAAATTTGCAAAATTTAAAGAGCTTAGAGATCAGCGGCGACGGACTTTCGCCTAAATTTATTCACATAGATAGCTTAGAGTTTTTACGCCAAATGCCTAAGCTTACCAGCCTCGTGATCTTAGTAGCAAGACTAAAAAGCAAGGACTATTCGCCCATTTTATCTCTAAAAGAGCTCACTCATCTTAGCTTGCCGCCACAGCACGCACTTTTTGGCCTTTTTGACGAGCTTAGCTCCTTGCCAAATTTAAAAACCGGTCTTTTAAAAGAGAGGGCTGAAATTTACAAAAAGTAAAGCCATCTATAAATTTTAAAAAGTTGTAGTAGCTGGGTTTCCGCTAAATTTGCCATGTTTATTCTTGTTTTATCAAAATGTACTCAAATTAACAAGCCTTTTAATGAGTTGTCTATAAATTTAAAACAAGATGAGTTAGAAAATTTGGTTATACTTTTGTAATTTTTGAAATTTAAAAGGATAAAAATGCAAACTTGCATCATTTTAGCAGGTGGCAAGAGCTCACGCATGGGGCAGGATAAGACACTTTTGCCATTTGGGGGCTTTGAAACGCTCACGCACTACCAAGTCTCTAAATTTAGCAAAGTCTTTGATGAGGTTTTTGTAAGCTCTAAATTTGAGAAATTTACTCCACCGCTAAAGCTCATAAAAGATGAGAGCAGTGAGGAGTATTCGCCGATGTTAGCGCTTTACTCTGTGCTTAAAAGCTTTGATCATAGCGTCTTTATCATCCCAGCTGATATGCCATTTTTTGATCTTGTAAGTCTTGACGAGCTGGCTAAATTTAAAGATGAATTTGACATGGTCGTAGCTGGCGATGATGAGCATATCCACTCGCTTTGTGGCTTTTTTAGCCCAAATTTAGCCACATTAGCCAAAGAGCTTTATCTAAAAAATGAGCATAAAATAGGTCTTTTAAGAAAAAGTTGTAAGCTTAAGGTGGTAAATTTTGAAAATAAAGAGCAGTTTTTTAACGTAAATTTCCCGGAAGAATACAAAATAGCAAACGAAATTCAAAAAAAGGAGCAAAAAGATGCCTAAATTTATACTATTTTTGGCTCTTGGCTTTAGCCTTTTAACAGCAAGCGAACTTAACGAGTTTCAAAAGGCGCAAGCACTTGAGCAAAGTGGCGACATAAAAGGTGCTATGCAAATTTATAAAAGCATTGCCGAAAACTCTATAAACGCGCAAAGTTTAGCCTCTCAGGCTAGTCTAAATGCCGAGCCAGCGACGCCAGAAGCAAAGGTAAAGCAGGCTAAGATCACACAAGAAAACAAGGCCGAGCATCATCTACAAAACGCACTTGGCATAGAACTTTATAAATTTAACTACCTTTTGCCAGTAACTTACGCCAAAAATATACCAAACGATAGCAGAAAGAGCGTTGAGACCAAGTTTCAAATAAGCCTTGCAAAGCCGCTATTTTATGACGTTTTCGGTCTTAGAGAGAGCCTTGTAGCGGCATATACGCAGACTTCGTGGTGGCAGATCACTAAAAAGTCATCGCCGTTTCGCGAGACAAACTATCAGCCAGAAATTTTCTTAAATTTCGCCTCACCAAAATATCTAGAGAAAATCGGCGTCCAAAACCTAAAATTTGGCCTTTTGCATGAGTCAAACGGACGAGATGGCTCTAAATCAAGGAGCTGGAACAGAGCCTACGTGCAAAGTGACTTTGTTTATGGCAACTTTAGCGTTTCGCCAAGAGCTTGGATAGTCGTTGGCGACAAGGGCGATAATAAGGACATTTTAAAGTATATCGGACACGGCGACGTAAGGCTTAGCTACAACCTAAACGACCACATCTTTAGTCTAATGCTAAGAAATAACTTACATTTTGATAAAACAAATAAAGGCGCGGCCGAACTTTCATATATGTTTCCGATATTTTCAACCGGCGTTTATGGCTATTTGCAGTATTTCACTGGATATGGCGAGAGCTTGATAGACTACAACAGGCACACAGATAAGATCGGTCTTGGTTTTGTTATTTTAAAATAAACTTAAATTTTTATCCAAAATAAATGGCTAAATTTGGGCAAATATTCATAAATTTGCTCAAATTTGTCAAATAAATTTAATTAATCAAAAAACTTAAAAAATCAGAAAAAATATAAGCAAAATTTGCTAAAATCCTCATCAATAATCTCACAACAAAAGGAGCTTTCATGAGCGGAATGGCTTTGATCGTATGTTTTGTTATCTCGATCATACTTATGATCGTCATGATCTCAAAGCTCAAGGTGCACCCATTTTTGGCACTTATGAGTATATCTTTGGTGCTTGCGATCGTCGCAGGTATTGATCTATCCAAGATCCCAGCGATGATAGGCGTTGGATTTAGCGGTACGTTTAAGAGTATCGGCATCGTCATCATCTTTGGAACGATCATCGGCACAGTGCTTGAAAAAACGGGAGCTGCGCTAAAGCTAGCGGACATGGTCGTAAAGCTAGTCGGACAAAGACGCCCTGAGCTTGCTATGCTTATAATGGGCTGGGTTGTCGGCATACCAGTATTTTGCGATAGTGGTTTTGTCGTTTTAAACTCTATTCGCGAGGCGCTTTATAAGAAAATTTCAGCAAGTCCAGTTGCTATGTCAGTCGCTCTAAGTGGTGGCCTATACGCATCTCACGTCTTTATCCCACCAACTCCTGGTCCGATAGCTGCTGCTGGCACACTTGGCCTTGGCGGAAATTTACTTCTTGTCATCATTATGGGTGCAGTAGTTTCGGTGCCTGTTTTGGTAGCTGTTTATTTCTTTTCAAAAAGCATCGCTAAAAGCGTAACTATCAGCGAGAAAGAGGCTGATGCTACGATAACAGCTAGCTACGATGAGCTTTTAAAGAAATTTGGCAAATTGCCTAGCGGATTTTTAAGCCTTGCTCCTATCATCATGCCTATCATCTTCATGGCGGTTGGCTCTGTGATCGATGTTTTGGCAAAGCAAGGCATGCTTGATAAAGCTACACTTTTACCAAAAGTATTTTTATTTTTAGGTAACCCTATCATTGCGCTTGCTATCGGCGTGATCTTTTGTGTATTTTTACTAGCTGAAACTAAAAAAATGAGAGAATTTGACCACATCACAAACGAATCATTAAAGATAGCTGGTCCGATACTCTTTATCACCGCAGCTGGCGGCGTTTTAGGCAACGTCATCACTGAGGCAGGATTTGTAAATTTCATAAAAGAAAATGCCTCAGCTATAAAAGCGGTAGGAATTTTCTTCCCATTCATCATCTCAGCCGCCCTAAAAACAGCTCAAGGAAGCTCGACCGTGGCTATCATCACGACAGCCTCTATCATGGGCGCATTTAGCGATGGCAACTCGCTCATGCACATACTTGGCTTTACGAGCGAAATTTCAGCCGCACTTTGTGTCATGGCGATAGCATCTGGTGCGATGTGCGTATCTCACGCAAACGACAGCTACTTCTGGGTCGTGACAAACTTTAGTAAGATGACCGCAGATCAAGGTTACCGCACGCAAACAGCGATGACATTTATCATGGGCGTTGTTGGAATGATCAGCGTTTATATACTATCTTTGGTGCTTTTATGAGAATTTTGGTTGCGATAGATTCATTAAAAGGCTCGCTAAGCTCGCTTGAGGCGGGCCTTGCTGTAAAAGAAGCCCTTGAAGACTTTTGTGACGTCGTCGTAAAGCCAGTGGCTGACGGCGGCGAGGGCAGCGTGGAGGCTATGGCTGATGCGCTTGATGCGAAATTTATAGATACCATTGTAAAAAACCCGCTTGGTACTGAAATTTTAGCTAGATATGCCCTAAAAGACGACCTCGCCATACTCGAGATGTCAAGCGCTTCAGGACTTACTCTCATAAATCCTGATGAGAGAAATCCTATGAAAACTAGCACATTTGGCTTTGGTCAGATGATAAAAGATGCCATTAGTAAGGGTGCTAGGAAATTTATCATAGGTATTGGTGGAAGTGCGACAAATGACGCTGGCACAGGCATGCTAAGCGCTCTTGGATTTAAATTTTATGATAAAAATGGTGTTTTGCTTGAGGGTAAAGGCGAGGATCTAGCTCAAATTTGCGAGTTTTCAGATGAAGAAGCGCTAAAAGAGCTAAAAGAGTGCGAATTTTTAATCGCCTGTGACGTGGATAATCCACTCTACGGCCAAAAGGGTGCAGCCTACGTATATGCTCCACAAAAGGGTGCAAATGGTCGTATGGTAAAGCAGCTTGATGAGGGGCTAAAACACTTTGCAGGGCTTGTTAAAGAGAAAAATGGTACTAAATTTCACACGCAAAAGGGCGCTGGAGCAGCTGGCGGACTTGGCTTTGCTTTTGTGGCATTTTTGGGTGCAAAGCTTAGGCCTGGTATCGAGATCATCACGCAGACAATAGCACTTGAAGATGAGATAAAAAAGGCTGATCTTGTCATCACTGGCGAGGGCCGCATGGACTTTCAAAGCTCTATGGGCAAGACCCCAACAGGCGTGGCAAAGATAGCTAAAAGGCACCACAAGCCAGTCATCGCGCTTGCTGGAAGTGTGCAAAGGTGCGCTAAAGACTGCCATAAGCACGGCATTGATGCGTATTTTTGCATACTAAATGAGCCAGCCACACTAGAAGAGGCCATGCGAAAAGATAATGCCATTAGAAATTTAAAGATGACAGCCGAGCAAGTTGTCCACCTTTATATGCTAAACCGCAAAGCATAAATTTAAAAAGATAGAAGTTAAATTTCTATCTTTTTACTTAAATTTTACTATCCAAATTTCTGCCTTTTAAGTGCTACCAAAATTCTCAAAATTTAATACATTTTGCAAAAATATAAAATAAACTTTATAAAAAAAATTTACTATGTTAAAATAAGAAAAACTTCTAAAAAGAAAGGAGAATTTCTTATGCAACAGACCCTAAACTCTCGTCGCAGCTTCATCACAGCTGCAGGACTGTTTTTCGCTACGACTGCGCTAAAGGCAGCACCAAAGGACTTTGGCGGTAGTGGCGTTCGCTACGGCATGGCGATAGATCTAACAAGATGTGTTGGCTGTCAGTCATGTACTATGAGCTGTATGTTAGAAAACGACGTTCAACCAGGTGCTTTTAGGACCATCGTCTCTGAGTACGAGGCAAAAGATAAAAGCGGTAAAATGGCGGTCATTGCGTCACTTCCAAGACTTTGCAACCACTGCAACAAACCAGCCTGTATCGACGTTTGTCCAACTGGCGCAAGCTACCAAAGAAGCAACGGCATCGTAAAGATCGACACAAAAGAGTGCATAGGCTGTGCGCTTTGTGTGGAGGCCTGTCCATATCACGCAAGATATCTTAGCTTGCATACCTACAAGGCCGATAAATGCACCTTCTGCGACCACAGACTAAGAGCGGGACTTCAGCCAGCATGCGTAGAGAGCTGTGTGGGTGGTAGCCGTATAATAGGCGATCTTAACGATCCTAACTCAAATATCAGAAAATTTCTAGCCACACATGAGACTATGGTCATAGATAGCCCTAAAAATACAAATCCACAGGTGTTTTACCACGGCGTCAGCGAAATTTTGGCTAAAAACGATAAGAAACTCGAGCTTGAAAACGGATATCAAAAGGTTATCAGCTGGAGCGAAGAGATAGCGCAGTAAAGGAAATAAGTAATGCAAAGAAGAGAATTTTTAAAAAGATCAGCCGTACTATCAACGGTAACCGCAAGCGCTGTGCTAGCAGACGGCGAAAAAGACGACTACAAACCGCAGTCAAACTCACTAGAGCCTGAATTTAGCGTAAAAGATGGCAAAATTTCACTTAACGATGGACATAGCGTTGTCTTTTCTATGTGCCACGGCTGTACAACGAAGTGTGGCATAAGACTTCACGTAGATGATAAAAACGACCGAGTTTTAAGATGTAGCGGCAACCCATACCACCCACTATCAAACGTACACTGGGCAAATTTTGACACATCGATAAATGACGCTTTGCTTGCCACAACACTAAGCGGCGAAGATGAAAAGCGAGCCACAGTTTGCGCTAGAGGGGCGATCTTGCCTGAGATGATAGACTCACCAGCAAGGATACTAACTCCGCTAAAAAGAGTTGGCAAAAGAGGCGAGGGCAAGTGGAAGAGCATAAGCTTTGAGCAGCTAGTAGAAGAGGTAGTAGAGGGCGGAGATCTCTTTGGTGAGGGGCACGTGGACGGACTAAGAGCGATATATAGCGACGAGCTAATCGACAGCGAAAACCCAGAGTATGGCACCAAGCGCAATCAATTTTTAAGCTTTTACCTATATGACGGACGCTCTGATATCGTCGATCGCTTTGTCAAAAAGTCATTTGGCACTATAAATCACTACTCACACGGCGGAATTTGCGGCGGTGGCTTTAGGGTCGGTGGCAAGATCGCGCACAATGCAAAGGGCTTTGCGCACACAAAACCAGACTATGAAAACTCTAAATTTGTTATCTACTGGGGCACTTCGCCGTCAAATGGTGGCAACCCTTTCCAAAAACAGGCAAAAATGCTCTCTTATGCAAGGGGCACTAGAGATGACTTTAGCTACGCAGTGGTCGACCCAAGCGTTACAAATGCTGTAAAATACGCCTCTTCAGACAAAGGCCGCTGGATAGCGATAAAGCCAGGCACCGACTCAGCTCTAGCCATGGCGATGATACGCTGGATCATAGAAAATGAAAAATACGCCACAAACTACCTTATCCAGCCAAATTTAGACCAAGCAAAGCTAGCAGGCGAGATACACTGGTGCAACGCCACGCATCTAGTCATCACTGAAAAAGGACACAAAGACTACGGCAAATTTGTACTGATTAATAACGAGTGGCAGGTCTGCTTGCAAGATGGCAAGATACAAAGCTACAAGGTAAACGAGCCAGCCAAGCTCTACTACAAAGGTAAAATTTTAATAGACGGCAAAAAAGTTGAAGTAAAAAGCTCAATGCAGCTTTTAAAAGAGTCAGCTTATAAGCACAGCTTAGAGGAGTACTCAAAAATTTGTGGTGTGAGCGTTGAAGATATCATCTGGCTTTGCGAAAATTTCACCAAAAATGGCAGACAAGTGAGCACAAACGTGCATGGCGGTATGATGCATACGCAAGCTGGTATGACTACTTATGCGATACTTTGTCTAAATACGCTAATGGGCACTTACGGCTTTAAGGGTGGCAACGTCAATGCAAGTGCCGGCACACACGAGTTTTTAAAGGGCAGATATGACCTTGAGAGCTTTGAGGGCGCTTATAAGCCAAATGGTCTAAATTTATCAAGATCAGGCAAATACTACGAAACAAGCTCTGAGTATAAGCGTAAAGTAGCAGCTGGCGGCAGCGGCTATCCATCAACTCAGCCATGGTATCCTATCTCTATGCCACTTGTAAATGAAACGCTCACGAGCCACAAGGCTGGCTATCCATACAAAGTAAAAGTTTTCATAAACTACATGACAAACGTACTTTACGGCCAGGCTGGACTTGAAAGAGCGGTTTTAGACGCACTAAAAGATAGTAAAAATTTACCACTTTTTGTGGGTATCGACGCCTTTATGAACGAGACAAACGCCTATGCTGACTACATCGTGCCAGATGGGGTAAATTTAGAAAACTGGGCACTTCCAAACTCTCTTTGGGGAACGATCGCTAAAACTTCAGTCGTGCGCTATCCAGCCGTTAGCTCAAAGCAGGCAAAGGATAAAAACGGCGGTGTGATCGACGTTGAGACGTTTTATATAGCCGTAGCAAAGAGGCTTGGACTAAAAGGCTTTGGCAAAAATGCCTTCAAAGACAAAGACGGAAATTTCATGGACCTTGATGTAAAAGAGCAGTATTACGCAGCTGCGCTAGCAAATTTAGCCTTTGACGGCGAGGGCGTGAAAGATATAAGCGACGAGGATAAAAAGCTTAGTAAGATATCAAGAGTGATGACAAAACTCGATCCTTATCTAAAAGACGAAGAGAAGCCAAAAGTAGCGCACGTGCTAGCAAAAGGCGGTAGATATGATAGCTATGAGAGCGCATATAAGGGCGATAAAGCAACCGTAAAAGTGCCAGCGCCTACGCCAGCTTCTATCTACTATGAGCCACTTGGCGGACACAGACACTCAGTAACAGGCGAATATATGCCAGGAGTGCCAAGTCTGATGTTGCCAGTAGCAAGTGACGGTACGCCGCTTGAGAAATTTTTCCCACGCTCTGAGTGGAAATACACAGTTAGCTCAAGAAAGTCAAATATCCAGCACTTCTACACCTTTGTTAGCCCAAGGCTAAGAGCCGTTCATCCTAGCAACTTTGTAAGGATAGCGCCAGACGTAGCGAGCGAGCAGGGCATTCGCTCAGGCGATAAGGTCAAAGTGACTACGCCTTATGGAGCGCAAGTTGGCGAGGCATTTGTAACTGACGGCGTTGCTAGCGGGGTTATCAGCATAGAGCATGGATTTGGCCATGATGAGTTTGGTATAAGAACGCACCTGGTCGATGGAAAGCCAGCTTTTGGGATAGCAAATTTAGAAAAAGGGGTCAATCACAACAAGCTTGGACTTCTTGATCCAAAAAGAAATGGCGAATTTAGCCTAAATGACTGGCTGGTGGGCACTTGCGCTAGACAAGCACTTCCTGCAAAGATAAGAAAGATCGGCTAGTTTGATATAAATTTGGCGAGCAGAGTAAATTTGCTCGCCATCTCTCTTTTACAAGCCCCACAAAGTGTTTTAGTCCGTCATCAAGCTGCTTTACCATGCGGCCATTTGCACCCTTTTGTGGAGCATAGACGTAGGCAGCACCCTTTTGGCCGTAGAGTGGATTATCCACGTCACAGGCGATTAAGAATTCGCACTCTTTTAGCTCTTTTATAGCCTCTTCATCTGAAAACTCATAAATTTGAGCTAAGTCTTCACCTTTACCCTCAAGCAAAGAGCCATTTTTATCATAAAATTTAAAGCCTAAAGCGCTTAGCATACCTATGCCAGCATCATTTGTCGCACTACCGCCAATACCTACTATAAATTTCCTAGCACCCTTGCTAATAGCATCTTTTATCATCTGACCAAAGCCAAATGTGCTAGTTTTCATAGGATTGCGTTCATTAGAATTTATAAGAGTAAGTCCTGAAGCGCTTGACATCTCAAGTATGGCAAGATCATCTTTTAGAGCATATCTAGCTAAAATTTCAGTGCCTAGTGGGTTTTTTACAATGGTATCTATAAATTTAGCATCAAGTGCGTCAGCCATAGCTTCCACGCTGCCCTCACCGCCGTCAGCAACAGGCTTTACTATAACATCGCAAAAGTATTCAAGGGCTTCTTTAGTCATAAACTTAGAGCCTAAATTTGATAAATTTAGGCTCTAATTCGCCAGATCCTCAGCCACTTTGGCAGCAAGTTTTAGCTTGTCACTATCAAAGTGCGTGTAAATTCGCGAGGTGTTTAGGCTTGCATGCCCAAGAGCTTCTTGCACAAGGACTAGGTCTTTTTGCTTTTTATAAAGCATCGTAGCAAAGGTGTGGCGCAGCATGTGAGCGCCATTTTTCTCTTTTCTGATACCAGCTTTAAATAAAATTTGCTCAACTATGCGGCTAACATAAGCCTGCGTGAGCCTTGTGCCTTTTTTATTTATAAAAAGGTAGCCCTCTTTATTGATGTAGTTTATGGCTATGGCGTCTAGGTGAGCTTCTATGAGGTGGCGCTTTATCATCACGATGCGGTATTTGTTGCCTTTGCCACGAATTCTAATGATAAAAAGATCGCCATCTTCGGTGATATCTTTTCTCTTTAAATTTAGCGCCTCGCTCACACGAATTCCAGTAAAGATGATGGTTTTTATGATGAGCTTGTTGCGGTTTGAGTTTTGCTTAAAGTCGCTCTCCTCGATCGCATCAAGAAATTTCTTAACCTCTTCTTCGCCCATAAACTCAGGCAGCTTTTGCCCTTTGTTACCACTAACGCCGCCCCAGTTTTTTAAATTTATATCAAAAACATGAGCCTTGCCGTCCTCTTCGTTTTGTTTGTCTAAAAAGGCAAAGAAATTTATCACTGAAATTCTGTAGTTTTTCTTGCTAGCATCACTTAGTCCGCCAGTTGTGCTAGCTAGTATTTCACTTAGTAGCTCTTCATCGATCTGTTTTAGGCTGCCAAGCTCATAAAATTTCATCGTCTCATATATCTTTTTAAGCGGGTTAAAGTAGGTATTTATGCCAGTTAATCCTGCATTTCTAGCGCTTTTTACCAGCCCATCAAGCTGCTCTATGTTTTTTATCTCGCGGCTTAGGGCAAAATTTACACTAGCAAGCGCTTTTGGGTCCCTTAGCTCCTTGTTTGAAAGCGAGCTAAGTTTAAATTTGACATAGCGAGTTAGCCAAAAAATAAATGAGTTTTCAAAACTATCTTTGCAGTCAAGTGGAAATTTCAAAATAACGACCTTTAAAATTTTATTTTGAAAAGTATTATATTTGAAATTCTATGAAAAAGCTAAAAAACTATAAAAGCTTAAGCACATATCCATTTTCAACGGTTTCAAGCTTATATTTATGCATCTTATCAAGCTCTAAAACCACTCTGAAATACTTGTCATGCCAGCCGATTATTACGTTTTTAAAAGTTTCGTTTTCAAGCTTTAAGCTCTTGGTTTTAAAGCTTCTTGGAGGCTTTGCAAAGTCAAGCACGATCTTGTTTTTCTCGTAGGCAAAGTGCTTTAAATTTTTAGCCTTTGTGATGATATTTAGTTCTTTTTCATGTGCTAAAAAGCTCACAAATTTTAAAAAATTAACCTCTTTTACGCTGCTTTTTGTCTCTTTAACAGGCTTTGAGGCTGGCTCGATCTTAACTTCGACTACTTTTTGCTCAGGCTTAGCAGGCTCTTTTATCTTTTTTGCGCCAAGGTCGATCACTACGACGTTTGGAGTTGGCACATCTGAGGTTTTATTTCTATCTTTATTTGAAATTTGCGTCTCATTTTTTTCCATTGTTACTGGCGTGCTCACCTTTTTTTCTATTATCACTGGCGTGCTAACCTTTTGAGCTGGCATATCGGCCATCGTGACTGAGACGTCTAGTTTTTTAGCTGCGACTGGCTCTGGAGTCTTCATCCTCATAAGTGCAAATTCATCGTTCCAGTCGATAGTTTTGTTTATATCGGTTAGTCTTTTTTCTTTTATGCTGCCGTCACTCGCCCTATATCTTATGCTCACATCCATCAAAAGCGCTGCGTCGCTTGGAAATTTAAAAGATAGTGAGTTGAAATCATCAAATTTCTCAATGATATTTGTCGTCATGACGCTTGTATTTAGCTCGCTAATAGGCATAAATGGGTTTTCTCTAGCGCATAAGCTCGCTGTTAATATAGATAAAACTAACCAAATTTTCTTCATCGTTCCTACTTTTTGTTAGAGTCTGGCTCAAGGCCTTGCAATTCAAAATAATCTTTCTGCAGACGTGCGTTTAGTTTTTTTAAAATTTCCACGTCTTCGCTAAGCCTCTCTTTTTTGCTCTGAAGGCTTAGCATCACATCAAGTGAGCGTTTGCCAAACATCATGTTGCCTACGTAGATAGCAAACATAGCCACGCAGATGGTGGCTATGACGTAGCGCAGTGTTGGCCGAACAAATTTTACGATTTTATGAAATATGCCATCTTCTTTGCCATATTCATCTAAAATTTCGCTCAAATATTATCCCCTAAAAACTCACCCGCCTCAAGCTCGATCTCAAGCAAGCGGTTGTATTTTGCGTTGCGCTCGCTTCTTGAAGTGGCACCAGTCTTTATCTCTCCAGTGTTTAGTGCGACTGCGAAGTCAGCGATAAACGCATCTTCGCTCTCGCCGCTTCTGTGGCTCATGATGCAGCGGTAGCCGTTTCTTTGAGCGAGGCGGACAGTTTGCATAGTTTGCGTGACTGAGCCTATTTGATTTGGCTTGATGAGGATGGCATTTGCGATCTTTTTCTCGATGCCCTCGCGTAAAATTTTCTCATTTGTAACAAATAGATCGTCGCCAACTAGCTGAACCTTGCTGCCAAGCCTTTTTGTAAGCTCAGCCCAGCCACTCCAGTCGTCCTCGCTAAGACCATCTTCGATAGAGAATATCGGATATTTTTCGCAAAGTTTTTCGTAGTAACTAATGAGCTCGTCGCTGCTAAATTTCTTGCCCTCAAGCTCGTATTTGCCGTCTTTGTAAAGCTCGCTTGAAGCGACGTCAAGGGCAAGTTTTATCTGGCTGCCTAGCTCATATCCAGCCTCTTTTACAGCCTGAGAGATAAGCTTTAGTGGCTCTTCGTTGTCTTTTAAATTTGGAGCAAAACCACCCTCGTCGCCGACAGCCGTGCTGTGGCCAGCTGCGTTTAGGATAGATTTTAGCTTGTGATAAATTTCAGTTGCAGCTCTTAGCGCCTCGCTAAATGTGCTAAAGCCAAATGGCATTATCATAAATTCTTGAAAATCAACGCTATTATTTGCGTGTGCGCCGCCATTTATGATGTTAAACATCGGCACTGGCAATATGCTAGCGTTTGCACCGCCAAGGTAGCGGTAGAGTGGGATATTTAGGCTCTTTGCAGCTGCGCGAGCTACCGCCATAGATACGCCAAGGACTGCGTTTGCGCCTAAATTTGAGTAGTTGTGCGTGCCATCAAGCTCAAGCATCTCCGCATCGACTGCTTTTTGATTGTAAGCATCAAGGCCTATCACCGCCTCAGCGATCTTTTCATTTACGTTTGAAACGGCTTTTAGTACGCCCTTGCCAGCATATCTCTCGTCTTTGTCTCGAAGCTCGAGCGCCTCACGCTTGCCAGTGCTTGCGCCACTTGGTACGATCGCGCTTGCCTCGGTGCCGTCGCTTAGTCTAACTGTCGCGCGGACTGTTGGGTTGCCTCTACTGTCTAAAACCTCGTGAGCTTCTACATCTTCAATAAATACCATTATTCATCTCCTGCTTCGTTTGTGTCGTCGTCTTCGTCTTTTGCGCCGCTGCTTATTAAGTGATCAATCCCCATTGAGCCTTTTATCGCCGCTACTATCTCGTCAGAAATTTCTGGGTGCTCTTTTAGGTAGGCTTTGGCGTTTTCTCTACCTTGACCTAGTTTTTCGGCCTTGTAGCTAAACCACGCGCCTGATTTGTCGATGATGTCGAGTTTTACGCCATAGTCGATGATCTCGCCCTCTTTGCTCACACCCTCACCAAACATGATGTCAAATTCAGCCACTTTAAATGGAGGCGCGACCTTATTTTTAACGACTTTTGCCTTTGTGCGGTTGCCGATAGGCTCGTCGTTTTGTTTAAGTGTGGCTATCTTTCTTACGTCTATTCTTACAGATGAGTAAAATTTAAGTGCATTACCGCCAGTTGTGGTCTCTGGCGTGCCATATCCCATCATACCGATCTTCATACGAATTTGGTTGATGAAGATAACAGTTGTCTTCATCTTGCTTAAAATTCCAGTCAGCTTTCTAAGCGCCTGACTCATAAGTCTTGCTTGAAGGCCAACGTGCTGATCGCCCATGTCGCCATCTATCTCGCTCTTTGGAGTAAGAGCAGCGACGCTATCAACTACGATAAGATCGACCGCACCACTTCTAGCAAGCGTCTCAACGATCTCAAGTGCTTGCTCACCAAAGTCTGGTTGAGAAACGTAAAGGTTGTCAGTATTTACACCTAAATTTGAAGCATATTTTACGTCTAGTGCGTGCTCTGCATCGACAAATGCACAAATTCCGCCAGCTTTTTGCGCTTCGGCGATGATGTGAAGAGTGAGAGTGGTTTTACCAGAGCTCTCTGGTCCGTAGATCTCGATGATCCTGCCTTTTGGAACGCCGCCTATGCCAAGAGCCAGATCAAGTCCTAGCGAGCCGGTCGGTATCGACTCGATCGCCTCAACCTCTTTGTCGCCAAGTCTTAAAAGCGTGCCTTTGCCAAAAGCTTTATCGATCTGCTTTAGCGCAAGCTCAAGCGCCTTTTTCTTGTCCGCTTCGCTCTCTGGGATAGCTATCTTTTTGTCAC
The DNA here is from genome assembly GCF_015230015.1 of Campylobacter concisus. Classification (GTDB taxonomy): domain Bacteria; phylum Campylobacterota; class Campylobacteria; order Campylobacterales; family Campylobacteraceae; genus Campylobacter_A; species Campylobacter_A concisus_AF. Next base: position 45,506 of record NZ_JAAKZC010000003.1, read on the forward strand.
TATCTTTTTCTTTTGCCATTTTTTACCTTATAGTTGAAATTTGGCTTGATTTTATCTAAAAAGAGATGAATTTTACTTGATTTACTCGCAAATTATAATATTTTCGCCAAGCAGCGCAGCGCTATCAATGAGAGCAAAAAGCTGCTCTTTTTCAAACAAAAATCCATAAATTTGATCTTCGTTTTTTAGTATCGCAAGATTTAGTGGCTCTATAAGCGAGCTTGCGCAGAGATTAAGAAAGGCTTCGTCGATATTTTCTGACGAAATTTGTGGCTTTGTTTTAAAATTTTCTTCATTTATAAAAGAGATAAATTCCTCTTTGGTAGTAGATTTATTAAATTTAAAAATTAGTTTTTCTTTTAAGGCCTCGGCTAAAATTTCATCAAATTTAACTAGGTCGATGTGATTTTTTACGCCTAAAATTTGAGCAAAGCTTAGCAGATTTTTATCATAATCAGCCACATTTTTCTCATGCTCGCTTTGCGCTTTTGTAGCCCTATAAATGGCGTAAAAGCCAATCATAATAAACAAAATAGAAAGTGTTAAAACTTCTGCTAAAAACTCACTCATCACCATCCTTATAAAATGCAAACTTCGGTCTTAAGCTCTACGCCAAATTTCTCTAAAACTCTAGCCTTGGCTAAATTTATAAGATTTGTGGCGTCTTCAAAGCTTGCGTGGTTAAAATTTATCAAAAAATTTGCGTGCTCTTCGCTAAATTTCGCTCCGCCGATCACGTATCCCTTTAGCCCAACTGCCTCTAGCATTGCCCCTGCAAAGTACCCCTCTGGATTAACAAAACAGCTGCCAAAGCTAGCTCCTTTTGGTTGGTTTGCCCTTTTTGCGCTTATGGCCTCAGATATGCCAGCGTCAAAGCCACTATGAAGCTTAAATTTAGCCCCCAAAATGGCCTCATCTATACCGCTGTGGCGGTAGCTAAAGCTTATCTCATCTTTGCTGACCCACCCACGAGCCAGACGCACATGCGTGAGGTTGTCGCTTATGCTAAATTTAAGCAGCCCAGCGTTCATCTTGATAAGTCCGCCAAGCGTGCCGGGGATATTTTTTAAAAACTCAAGGTGAGCTATGTTGTTTTGTTTTGAAAAGTTATAAATTTTGGCAGACTTTGTCGCAGCGCCTATCTCAAGGCAAATTTTTTCATCACAAATTTCTAAATTTATATAGTCAAAGCTCTTGCCAAGCATCGCCATTTTTGGGGGATTTGGCGAGACAAGCAAGTTGTTGCCCCTGCCTATCATCACAGAGCCTAAAAAGTGAGGTGAGCTTAGATCTTCAAGGCTATCAACCTCGAAAATTTCATGCACGCCACCTATCCTAACAGAGGTAAATTTAGAAAAATCAACAAGTCTCGTCACTGGATAAATTCCGGTATAAAATCAAGCATGCGGGTGGTAAATTCAACCATCATCGAGATCATCCAAGGCATCAAAAATATGATGACAACGACGACTAGCAAGATCTTTGGTACGAAGCTTAGCGTGGTTTCGTTTATCTGCGTGGTCGCTTGAAAAATGGAGATGATAAGACCTGCTATTAGGCCACTTAGTAGCATCGGAAGGCTGATATAAAGGGCGATCTTAAAGGTTTCAACTCCAAGTGAAACAAGTGTACTTTGCATCAGCTAAACCTTGCTTCGCTGTATTCAGTGGGTATAAGGTAGTCGTTTACGTCGATTGGCTTTTCAAAAAAGCCTTTGTCGTAGCCTATTTGATAGAGCTTATTTAGCGCTTTTAGCTGCGTTTCGTTCATGCTGATAGACTCGTCATTTGCATATAAATTTAGATACGTTTTTAGCTCATCTTTGCCAACTCTTATTAAATTTCGCTCCATTAGCATGTGAGATAAAAATGGCTTGTGCGAAGTGGCTATGCGAACGGCCTCGCTAAGCACTCTTTCGCACTCGATGGCGTCAGTTATGGGCAGGCTTCGCCTAAGTGCCATGCCACCAAGTGGAAGCGGTAAATTTTCGCCGTTTAGCTCGCTCCAGATGTCCCAAATTTCACGCTCGACGCAGAGCTGGTCTGAGAAATTTAATATACTTTCATGTATGAGCACGCCAGCATCGACCTCTCCGCTAAGCACGGCATTTTCGATATCTAAGAAATTTTTATAAACGATCCTTGCCTCTGGGTAGGCTATGCGAAAGAGTAGGGCATTTGTCGTGTTTTTGCCAGAGAGTGCGACCTTGAAATTTCGCTTTAGCTGCTTGCCTTTTAGCTTGATAAGCTTTGGGCCATATCCTTTGCCAAAGCTCACAGCACAGCGTAAAAGCGCAAATTCATCGCAAATTTTTGGATACAAAGCAAAGCTGATCGCCGTTGCCTCGTAAGTGCCCTTTAGTGCCTCTTCGTTTAGCGTTTCAATGTCAAGCGCCTTTGATGTGAAGGCTAAATTTTTACTGCTAACCCAGCCAAATTTGACCGCAGCATACATGAAAATATCGTCAGCGTCTGGCGAGTGAGCGACGTTTATGTTTTTTAGATTATGCAAAGATGATCCTTTTTTTGATTACGCCATTTTAATGAAATTTATTTAAAATAAAGTTTTAAGGGCGGTTAATAAACGATTTTACCAGCTTTGCCTCTTTGAAATTTAGCACGTATTTCACGTCTATGGCGTCATTTTTGCCCTTGTTGCGTGAAGAAAAGGTCGAGTAGTAAGGGTGCTTAAGATCAAGCATTTTAAGTAGTTTTTGATCGCTATCTTCTTTTTTTATATTTTCAACGATAATGGTCGTTATGAATTTATCCTCAAACTCATAAAAAGGCCAAACTATAACGCCTGCGTCGCTTGATTTAAAGTCATTTATTTTAGACTTTTTAGGGATATTTAGCATGGAGATGATCTTTTTGCGCGAGCTGTCCGCATTTTGCACTGAGATCACCTTTACGAGCAGGTCTTTTTTGAGCCCTGCGTCATTTTGGCTAAAGCGATAAACGCCGTCTTCAACTATGCCAACCTTTTCAAAGGCGTTAGCGTAGTTTGCAGCCATGCAGCTAGAGAGCAAAAGTGCTAGAAATGTTAAAATTTTTAAAATTTTCATCTTTTCTCCTAAAATTTAACTCTTTTTAGTCTATCTGAAGCAAAATTTTTCCTGCCAAATTTGGCTTCATTTTTGCCGTTTAGCTCGACTAGATCACCTGTAAAACCACAAATATCATTTTTAACAAGATAGCTTCCCACGCCATAAATATCAACTGGGGTGTTAAATTTCTCAAATTCGCTCATTTTTTGCGGATTAAAACCCGAACTAACGACGATTTTGACGTGCTTAAAGCCAGCTTTGTCAAGCACCTCTCTTAGGGCAAATATAAGCTCCTTGCAAACGCCATGCGGGTCAAATTTGCTCGTATCTTTGCCTTCAAAATACTTATCTATCAAATTTTTACTAGTATCAACTCTGACCGCGCCAAGCCTCTCTTTTAGTCCATTTGCTGCCTTTAGTGCGTCCGTGATCACGTCGTTGTTATAATCCACTAAGGCCGTGATCTGCTCGCTTTCAAAGGTTTTAGCGTAAATTTGGCAAGCCTTCACCACATCTCCGCCACACATTTGAATGAGTGCGTGAGGCATGGTGCCACCACCTTTTAGCCCTGTAAGCTCGCCCTGAGCGTCTGTGGCGACCTTTTTGATGCCGCCGATAAATGAGGCATATCCGTCGCCTGGCTGCGTGCAGATGTCATCTTGCCTGTCTGCCATGCTAAAGACATCCTTGCCATTTGCCGCTTTTATCACGTCTCTAGAGTTTGTCGCCACGCAGCTTCTTCTAGTAAGTGTCGCGTCGATGACGTTTTCTAAAAAGCCAAAATTTTCATACTTGCCGCTTATCTTTAAAACTGGCTCGTTTGCGTTTATGATATCGCCATCATTAAGTGCGTAAATTTCAAGCTCGCTTGGATTTTTGGCAAATTTATTGATGATAGCTAAAACCTCGTCGATGCCGCAAAGCACGATATCATCACGCCTTTGAAAAAACTGCATCGTCACGTGCTGGTTAGGCAAATTTTGCTTAATTATCTCATTTACTTTTAGAAAATATTTCGCCGTAAAGTAGCCCTCGCCGATCCTTGGATCTAGCCTAAAAGTCTTATCTGTTAGCCTATCTATCTTGCCTTGCATCTTTAGCTCAAGTTCGTTCATGTCTGTCCTTTTGTTTTTTGGCGAGATTATACCATTTTAGCGAAATTTGGCGCAGGCAAAAGAGCTAGTGAATTTATGCAAAAAGCGAATTTAGAGGGCGAGCTAAAGGATAAAATTTTAGCAGTTGCTGGCGTAACATAGGTCGTTACCTATATATTAAGCGGCGAAGTTGATGCTGACTTTATCAATCAAACTGAGCTAAACGCGCACAAGGATGAATTTGGTAGTTTTATCCTGATAGATAAAGCACTTTACGCCCCAGCAAATATCGTGGCTACAGCCTTTATCCTAGCGCTCTCGCGAGGGTTTGGTGAGGTTGGTATAACGCTCATTTTAGGCGGCAATATCATAGGCAAAACAGACACCATCTCGCTTGCTATCTATAACGCAGTCTATGACGACAAAAACGATCAGGCACTCGCTTTAAGCCTTGTTTTGGTTATGCTTAGTTTTACTTTGTTTTGGTTTATAAATTTGCTAGAAAAAAGTAGGATTTAGCACAAAATTTTTGCCAGCTAAAAATTAAATTTATTTAAATTTCGCTACAATTAGGGGCTTATATAAAAATTTAGGAGAATTTTCTATGAAAAAAGAAGATATAAAAGAGCTTATCGAATTTTTTAATGGTATGGAGATGAATCATATCAAGATAAAAAGTGGTGATTTTGAGGTCGAGGTAGAGAAATTTGCTGATTATTGCGCGCCTGCGAAGCCAGTGGCACAAGCAGCAGCTCCAGCGCCAACACCTGTAAATGTTGTCGTTAGCTCAGAGGTAAAACCAGCTGCAAATTCGCCAAAAGATAGCATAAAATCTCCTATGGTAGGTACTTTCTACGCTGCTCCAAGCCCAGGCGCTGCTCCATTTGTAAAAGCAGGCCAAAGAGTGAGAAAGGGCGATGTAGTGGGCATCATCGAAGCTATGAAGATCATGAACGAGATCGAGGCTGAGTTTGACTGCCAGATCACTGAGATGCTAGTCTCTGACGGACAGCCAGTTGAGTTTGGATTGCCGTTATTTGGCGTGGAGAAAAATTAATGGAATTAAAAAGAATTTTAATCGCAAACCGCGGCGAGATCGCTCTTCGTGCTTTGCGAACGATAAAGGAGATGGGTAAAGAAGCCGTTGTAGTTTATTCAACCGCTGACAAAGACGCGCTTTACGTAAAATACGCCGACGTGGCCATTTGCATCGGTAAAGAGCGCTCAAGTGATAGCTACCTAAATATCCCAGCTATCATAAGCGCAGCTGAGATCAGCGAAGCAGACGCTATCTTCCCAGGTTATGGCTTTTTAAGTGAAAATCAAAATTTTGTTGAAATTTGCTCACACCACAAGATCAAATTCATTGGACCAAGCGTTGCTGCGATGGCTTTGATGAGCGATAAGAGCAAGGCAAAACAGGTCATGCAAAGAGCTGGCGTGCCAGTCATCCCTGGCTCAGACGGCGCTGTGGCTGACACAAAAGTAGCAAAAGAGCTAGCTAAAAAGATAGGCTACCCTGTCATACTAAAAGCTGCTGCAGGTGGTGGCGGACGCGGTATGCGCGTGGTTGAAAAAGAGGCTGATTTAGAAAAAGCATTTTGGTCGGCTGAGAGCGAGGCGATGAGTGCATTTGGTGATGACACAATGTATATGGAAAAATATATCTTAAACCCACGCCACATCGAGGTTCAAATCATCGGCGATAGCCATGGCAACGTGCTTCACATAGGTGAACGCGACTGCTCTATGCAGCGCCGTCATCAAAAGCTGATCGAAGAGAGCCCGGCTATTTTGCTTGATGAAAAAACAAGAGCTAGGCTGCACGAAACTGCCATAAGAGCGGCAAAAGCGATAGGTTACGAGGGAGCTGGTACGTTTGAGTTTTTGGTTGATAAAAATTTAGACTTTTACTTCATTGAGATGAACACAAGGCTTCAAGTCGAGCACACAGTTAGCGAAATGGTAAGCGGACTTGATATCATTGAGCTTATGATAAAAGTGGCCGAGGGTGAAAAGCTACCGTCACAAAAAAGCATCGAGCTAAAAGGCCATGCGATCGAGTGCAGGATCACAGCTGAGGATCCAAATACCTTCACTCCGTGCCCTGGCAAGATCACAAAATACGTCTGTCCAGGTGGCCGCAATGTGAGAATGGACAGCCACATCTATCAAGACTACTCTATACCGCCGTATTATGACAGTATGATCGGCAAGCTTGTAGTTTGGGACACTGATAGAAACAGAGCCATTCACAAGATGAAAGTAGCTCTTGACCAGCTCATAATAAGTGGCATCAAAACAACGAAAGATTTTCACATCGCCATGATGGAAAACAAAGACTTTTTAAGCAACAACTACGATACAAACTATCTTTCAAGACATTAAAACTAAATTTTAAACCATTGCCTTTTTGGCTTTGGTTTAAAATTTCATATTTAAATTTATTTTTAGGTATTGAGCTATTTTAAATTTAAGAGAAATTTAGCCAGTTTATAACTACTTATAAAATGCAATAAATACTAAAAAATTTATCTAAATTTATTAGTAGCAACTAAGTTTTGTGATATTCATACCATTTTTAAAATATGGTGGATAGGGCATAGTCACAGTAAATGGCACTGCTTTTTGCTTTGGTAAATTTTGAGCTACGTCAAATTTATATGCCACGGTGTTTGGTCTCTCATCCTCATCCCCTCCAAAAACCCATGAGAAAAATGAAATTCCACTTGGTTTAAAAAGCGCCTCTCCGCCAAGGTCATTTTTGTTTAGTGGCTGATTTATGAGCTTAATTGTAAGGGTGCATTTGCTAATAGTAAATTTGCCGACATTTCTTACTTGACCTCGAAATACAATGCTTTCATTTCTCAACACTCGTTCGCTCTTTACGCCCTCGACTATGCCTTTTTTGGTGTATTTGTCAAGTACGAGCATCAAAAAGATGGCAAGTGTGGTTGAGACCAAAATATTTGTAAAAAGCAGTGATAAAAATAGCTTTCGCTCAGCTCTAAGTGAGAGCACAAGAAATAAAATAGAAAGTAGTGCGATCGCAAAAAGAACGATGATATGAACGATCGTAAAGTAGTTTGAGCTCATCAAAAACACTCCGCTTTTTTGGTGATATTGTAGTCAATGAAGGCAAAGTCATTGACAAATTCTCTTATTTGTTTGCTCTGTTTTGGTAAAAGCGCTTCATTTAAAATGATCCTTTTTTTAGCAAAAGGGTTTAGTGAATTTAGAAAATTTCTCGTGCTTTGCTTTGAGCCAAGGTAGAAGCCAAGCTCGATTTTGCAAACGTTTAATGTGTAGTTTGAATTATTTGTGATGTTAAAATCAACCATCAAGGCATCGACATATTGAAGTTGCTTTGTGTTTATTTTGCTTATACTAACTGGTCTTAGATTTTCATTTATATATTTGTTTGCGTAACAATTGCCTGCAAAAAGTCCCAAAAAACCAGCTAGGATAAATAAAAATCCTATCTGCCACCACGACTTTATCGCAACAAAAATTCCTAAAAGCACGATAAATATAAATGCTAAAAACACCCAACCATAGGTTAGAAAGTCGATAAGTTTGGCATTTTGAAGTATGAAAAGTATGTTGTGCTTGATGCTATTTAACATCTCGCGATCTTTTTTCTTCGATGCCACTCATGCCAAAACGTCTTGCAAGCTCGTTTTTGACGGCATCTGGATGTATGTTGTGGGATGAAAGCGCCACAAGCGCGTGAAAGCAAAGATCAGCTGCTTCATAGATGAGGTCATTTTTTGCCTTTTGCTCATCTTGTTTTGTCTGCTTGGCAAAACTAAGATCTTTTGCAGCCATGATAAACTCGCCTGCCTCTTCGCCAACTTTTTTTAGAATTTGATTTTCACCCTTTTTAAAAAGACTTGCCACGTATGAAGTTTGTGGATCTGCATTTAGCTTTCTATCTTCTATAACATGATAAAGCTCGTCAATGACGCCGTAACTTGGCTTTTTAACTTCGCTTTTTTCATCTGAAATTTCTAAATTTTCTAAATTTATCTCGTTAAAAAAGCAAGACCTTGCCCCAGTGTGACAAGCGACGCCTCCGTTTTGAACGACTTTTAAAAGCAAGGTGTCGTTGTCGCAGTCTAAAAATGCAGCCTTGATCTCTTGCGTGTTGCCACTCTCTTCGCCCTTTTTCCAAATTCTATTTTTAGTGCGTGAAAAGTAGTGAGCGTAGCGGCTAGATAGACTTAAATTTAGTGCTTCTTCGTTCATATAAGCAAGCATCAAAACCTCGTTTGTAGCGTGATCACAAACCACCACCGGGAGTAAACCACCAACCTTTTGCCAGTCTATACTTTTTGCTACGCTATTCATTTTTACCTTTCGCTAACCGAGCTAGCTTTTGCCCTATCTTTTGCATCTAGCCAGATATTTGGCACAGCCCCGCCAGGTGTTAAGAAAATTTTGGCGTCTTTGTTCTCTTTAAGAGCATCGTTAAATCTATTTTGTGTCTCGATCTGCTTTAAATTTAGTAAATTTTGATCGACACTTTTTGCGATCTCTTTGTTCGCATAAGCAGTCGCGTCAGCTTCAATCTTGATGGCGTCAGCCTTACCCTTTGCCTCGATGATCGCAGCTTTTGCGCTACCTTCTGCAAGAGCGGCTTGTTTTAGAGCCTCTTGATTTGCACGCTCGACCTCGTATTTTGTCCTCTCAGCCTCTTGTTTAGCGATCTGAACGCGCTCGATCTGCTCTTTTACCTTTGAAGGCAAGATGATCTCACGAAGCTGCACAGTTAGAAGCTCGACTGGCTTGTTTGGCTGTGAGTCGATGTCTTTTCTTATGCCATCATCGATCTGTCTAGCTAGGTCGTTTCTTTTGGTCGGTAGCTCTTCGGCTGTGTATTTACCAGCTATGCTGCGAACCACGTCACGAACGACAGGATCGACGATCTTACTCTCCCAGCTAAGGCCCCATGAGGCGATAGTCTGAGGTGCATTTTCTGGATTTAGGCGGTACTGCACGGTGATATCGATGCTAACTGGTAAATTTCTAGCGTCCAAAACCGAGATAGAGTTTTTGCGTAAAATTCCAGCGCCAACGCCTTGATATGACTTTTGCATTGACTCGCCCATATCCTCGCCAGAAGTGTAGTTTATGATCCTAACTCTGGTATCCACGATGATGATGTCTTGGATAAATGGCAAAAAGAAGTGAAAGCCTGGCTGCAGAGGATTTGGCTCGTATTTACCCGCTGTGGCTTTGATACCGACTTCGCCTGAGTGTATCACTTTAAATGGCTGAGTGATAGCAAGGATCGCGATAATGGCGATTATGATGTAGGCTAGTGCACCAAATTTGCCAAAGCCGCTTGGTATATTTGGCATTTTAAAATCCTTTTTGAAAGGCGGCTCTTTGTCGTTATTTTGACTAGAGCCCCTGTTGTCATTACCTGGCTTTTTTTTGTTGAAATAATCATTTAAATCAGCGGGCATTTCGTTCCTTTAAATCTTAAATATATGTTAAAAATGATTCGTATTTTTTGTTTAGACCATAAACTACGTCAAAGTAAGCTTTTTGTAGTCTCTTTGTCACTTCACCTCTAGCGCCGTTGCCGATGATGCGGTTATCTATGCTATTTATCGGTGTTACTTCGGCTGCAGTGCCAGTAAAAAACGCCTCGTCAGCTGTATATGCCTGATCTCTTGTGATGCGCTCTCTTCTTACTTCGATGTCAAGGTCGTGAGCAAGTCTTATGACTGTATCTTGAGTGATGCTAAGTAGGCTGTTGTCATTTGGTGGAGTGATCAATGCGCCATTTTCAACGATGAAGAAGCACTCGCCTGGGCCCTCAGCTACAAAGCCCTCGCTATCAAGAAGTAGTGCCTCGTCGTATCCAGCCTCTTTTGCCTCGTAGTTTGCCATTTGTGAACTTAGGTAGTTTGAGCTAGCTTTTGCTCTGTTCATTTGAGCAGCAGGAGCTAGTTTAGCAAAGCTTGAAATTTTAACCCTGATGCCTTTTTCTAGGCCCTCATCTCCAAGGTAAGCACCCCATTCCCATGAAGCGATAGCAGTTTGAACCGGTGCTTTTGTGTGCGCTACGCCCATTACGCCGTATCCTAAAAAGATAAGTGGGCGGATGTAGACGTTGCTGTTGTATTTGTTTGCGCGAAGTAGCTCGATCTGTGCTTTTTCAAGCTCTTCTTCAGTGTAAGGCACATTTAAAACGGTCATTTTTGCTGATCTTAAAAGTCTTTTTGTGTGGTCTTTGAGTCTAAAAATAGCTAGACCTTTTTTTGTTTTATAAGCTCTTGTGCCCTCAAATACAGCATTAGCGTAGTGCAAAGAGTGAGTTAGAACGTGTACTTTTGCATCGTCCCATTTGACTAATTTTCCATCCATCCAGATGAATTCTGAAGCGTTCATAATTAAACCTTTCTTTTTTAGAAATTTGATCCGAGTTTATCTAAAATTGCTTTAAATTTACATTTCTAAGCCCAAAATGTCCGTAAATTTTAGGCTAAAGTTACTTATCTAAAAGCTCTTTTATCGTCCTTGCCATCTCATCGATCGATGATGCTGCACTTAAATTTATTAGATATTTGCCGCTTACCACAAAGGCTGGCACACCGCTGATACTTGCTACATCATAAGAGGCAAACCACTCGTTTAAAAGCTCTTTTGCACGATCTGAATTTAACGCTTTTTCATACTCATCTTTGCTTACGTGAGCCGCATTTAGTGCTAGATCGATAAATCTTTGCTTATCTTTGCCGTCATTAAAGTCATCTTTTTCATCGTGCCTTGCTTTGTAGATCGCAAATTTAGCTTGCTTAAATTTAGACTCATCACTTAGCAGATCAGTCCCATTTGCCTCATCTATCGATATAAGAGCGGCGAAAATTTTACTTGTAGTCTCGCCAAGCTTGCCTTTGGTGCTTAGGTGATATGGGATAAATTTGACCCCGTCAAGCTTTGCCATCAGCTTTCTTGTGATCGTTCGATCAAATTTATAGCAGTGAGGGCAGTCGTAACTAAAGACCTTGACGACTGAGTTTTTAGGCACGTTAAGCGGTTTTGCTAGAGTTTGATACTCAACACCTTCAGTCAGTGCTGATAAATTTAGCGCAAAAAACGCACTTAAAATTAGCATTTTTATAAGCTTCATCTTTGCTCCTTATTTTACAAGATCAGCTAGCACTTTTGCGGCGTGGTCTTTGGCTTTTACGCTTTTATAAATTTTAGCTATCTTGCCGTCTTTACCGATCACAAAGGTGCTTCTAACGATGCCAAGATACTCTTTGCCGTAGTTTTTCTTGACCTGCCAAACGCCATAAAGCTTTGAAATTTCTTTATCCTCGTCGCTTAAGAGGATGTGCTTTAAATTTTGCTTTGCGATAAAGCCAACGTGAGACTTCACGCTATCTGGACTAACGCCGATGATAACGGTGTCATTTTTGATGAACTGATCGTAGTTTGCGCTAAATTCGCAAGCTTCAGTCGTGCAGCCTGGAGTGTTGTCCTTTGGGTAGAAGTAAAGCACTACGTTTTTGCCTACAAAGTCCTTTAGTGCGACCTTTACGCCGTCTTGATTTAGCGCTTCAAACTCTGGCGCCTTGTCGCCAACCTCAAGTGTTATCTTTCTTTCCATGTCTGCTTTGCTAAATTCGCTCATTTTATCCCCTTTCTCTTATTCTCTACGCTTTCGCCGCCTACGCCGATATTGCCAGCATCGTGAGTTTCTATAAATATCATAACCGCCTCTTTTTTCTTGCCAAGTACCCTCACAAGCGTCTCGGTCACCTCTTTAAACACTTGATCTTTTTGCTCTTTTGTAGGCTCTGGGCCTGCTATTTTTATATTTACATAAGGCATTTTTGCTCCTTTTTTAAGATGCAAAATATTAGCCAAAATGAGTGAAATTTCAGATTAAAGCCGTTATTTAAGAATTTGGCATTAAAATAAGCAAACTTCCAAAAGGAGCGAAAAATGGATTATAACAGGCAAAATAAGGGCTTTGTTTGCTTTATGTATGGCTTTGGACGAAGCAGGGTGGTTTATGCAGTTTTAATGATACTAATGGCGCTTTTAGCTGGCTTTTTAACACTTAGCTCAAACGCTCAAGCTGACGTTTCAAATTTACAAATAGCCCTTGGCATCATACTTTGCGGCCTTTTGCTGATCATTGTAAATCCAAAAATTTTCATCATCAAGTTAATTGGCTATTTAATCGCTTTAGCTGGCGTCATGATCGCCCTTCACAACGCAAATTTGCTCGGAGCTGATTTTAAATTATATTTTTATGCAAGCCTTATTTTTGGCGCATTTATGATGCTTATGCTTCTTAGCTGGTTTGTCTATAATGCAAGAAGCAGCGAAATAAATGAAATTTAGTTCGCCACTCCCATTAGCACGCTTGTGTAGGTGTTTTGCTTAGGCTCTGAGCTTGTTGCATCGTTCATATCTATGCGGCCAGCCTCAAGCCCAGCTTTTATAAGTGCCTCTTTTACCGCATTTGCACGCTCATTTGCAAGCTCTACAAGCTTTTCTTTACCCACTTCGATGCCTTTTAGCGCCTCTTCTCTTAAGGCTTTTTCGCTTCTATCTTTTAAATTTGGCGCAAGCTCATTTAAAACCGCGATGTAGTCTTTGCCGCTTGAAGCGATGATTTGATTGATCTTTTGATCTAGTTTTTTGTTTTTATAAAAGCTCTCATCGAGTTTTGAGTATGTTGGCGTTATGCTAAGCTTCATTTTAGGTTTTGAGCCAGTTAGCTTTATAAAATCAGCTATCTTAGGCGCTTCTGAGCTTATAAGCTCGCTACTTCCTGCAAGAAAATCAATAGAGCTAAGATCTTTGCTGCCAAGTCCTAAGGCGTTGCCTAAAAATCTAAATGGAGCTAGCGTGATGTCGGCAAAGAGCTTTTTCACTGCAGCCCAGATGACGCCGCCATATTTAAAGTCAGGATCGTCTAAATTTCCCTCAACTGGCAGATCGATGTTTATTTGATTATTTTGATCGCTAAGTATCGATATAGCAAGGGATAGCGGTAAATTTACAGCATCTTTTGACTCGACTTTTTCTCCAAGTGTAAGAGAGTCAAAATTTATAAAATTTGAGCCATTTAGTTTTGAGTCGGTGACGCTATAGTTTAGATTTAAATTTAGCTTGCCTTTTTTGATCTTATAGCCCACAAATTGCCCACTATATGGCGTTATATCAGTTAGATCGATATCTTTAAAGTCAAGCTTTATGTCGGTATTTTGCTTTAGCTCAAATGGAAAAAGTTTTGCAGTGATCTGCGCAAAGCCATTTTTGCCAACCACACCTTGAAACTCGCCTGAGCTTGGGTGCTTTTTATCGATGTCAGTGAGCTTGCCATTTAGCTTTGAGATCGTTGTGGCAAATGGCATAAATAGCGATGCGTCCGAGAAATCAACCTCGCCATTTTTTAAAGAGAAGTTTTTAACGCTAAATTTTAGCTCGTCCTCTTTTTTGCTAGCTACTTTTTTGCTCTCAGGTTTTGCCTCGGTTTTAGCCTTATTTTTATCCTCTTTTACGATCTGAGATAGGTTAAATTTACGCTCTTTGCTTAGATGAGCCTTGATAAATGGAGAATTTAAGCTCACTCCGCTTATAGCAAGGTCGTTTTTGGCAAATGAAATTTTTTCAAGATCAAGGCTTTTAAAGGCGATTAGTTTTTCAGCTTTTTTGCCGTTTAATCTTATATCTTTAATGCTAACTTTTGCGTCTGCTTTGATATCTTTTGCGTAGCTTATCTCAGCGCTACTTTCGAGCTGTCCGCTAGCTAGATCGGCCTCTAAAAAGGGCTTTGCGTAGGCAAAATACTTTGGTAAATTTGTATCATTTAGCTTGATTTTTGCGCTCACGTCAAGTGGCTCGATCTTTATCTTTGAATCAACATCCAAATTTAGCTTTTGTGAGCTTTTCATAGCCACTTTTGCGTCAAATGGCTTGCTAAAATCACTACTTAAATTTGCTACTTTTACAAAAAGATTATCAAATTTATGAGCGATCTTCTCGCCTTCAAAAAGGTGTGTCAAAGCGATGTCAGCGTTATTTACGCTTATATTTTTTATATCAAATTTAAACTCATTTTCTTTGCTTTTTGAAGCACTTTTATTTTCAGTCTTTTTCTCTACTTTTTTGGTGTGTTTTGCCGCTTTTGCAGGTTTTGCGCTCTGCTCGCCAAATCCTAGCTCATTTACAGCGCTTAGACCATTGTCGTTTAGTTCTGAAGTAAATTTAGGCTTATTAACATCGACACTAGCGATATTTAGAACCATTTTTAAAAGATCAAAGCTTATGCTCTTTACCCCCACATCAGCGACGCTTGCTATATCTTTATTTTTTGCTTTAAGCTCTATGTTTTTTACGTTTAGCTCATCAAGGCTAGCAAGGCTTTTGTTACCATCCATTGTGAAGCTTGTATTTGTCACGCCAGCACTTGCTACATTTGCACTTGCGCTTTTGCTAAGTGGCGCATTGATGCCATTAAGTGCTATTTTTTCAAGCGTTAGAGCGGTTTTGTTATTTGCTAAATTTAGATTTAAATTTGAAGCATTTATATCTTTTAAATTTGCTAAATTTCTATCTGCTTCATCTATTTTAAGAGCGTTTGCACCTATGCTTTTTAGCTTGGCTGTGGCGTTTAGCTCGCTTTTTTCATTTAAATTTGCAAGAAGCGAAATATCACTTAAATTTAGTGATTTTACGCTTGCAGAGGTAGCATTTTTAAAAGAGATATCATTTAAATTTATAGCACTTAAATTTAGCGCAGCCTCCGTTTTATCAGCTATCTTACTATCAAGATCAAATTTTGGAAGCTCAAGTTCGCCAAGGCTAAGCTCATTTGCGCCTTCATCTAAACTTAGTCCTTTTACACTTAAAAAGCCATCTTTTAAATTTATCCCAGTTGCGTTCTCATCGGCTTTTAAAGCGTAGTTTATCTTTAAGTTTATGATGGCATTTTTTAGATTTAACGTGTCATTATCGATAAAACTTATCGCGACTGGCTTTATGCTAAAGTCTTTTATGCTGACGTTGCCCTCTATTTTTAGTGGATTTAGCTTGATATCGCCATTTAGATCGATCTTGTGCGCTAGGCTTGAGTTTGAGTCAAAGATGTGACTGCCAGCGCTATTTTTCTTCGTATTTAGCGAGCTTAGCTCGTAGTTTATATCATCAAAGCTTACATTAAATGGCTTTGTTAAATTTTGGTCGCTATATGAAAATGAGCCTTTGATGATTTTTGCGTTATTTAGCGCGAAATTTATCGAGCTAGTGCTGTTATCTTCGCTAGTTGCGTTATCATCGCTTATAAAATTGCTAAAGTTAAAATTTGCTTTTTTATCTCTTACGATCTTTACTTTTGGCTCATGTAGCCTAAAAATGTCTATCTCAACTAGCTTTTTAAAGATAGAAAATGGCTTTAGCTTAAGGTCGATCTGCTTCGTGCTAAAAAGCGGAGAAGTGGTGTTTAGCTCGGCATTTGTAGCGTTTAGCTCGAAGGTAAATGGGTTAAATTTAGCATCACTTACAAAAAGCGTTGCGTTGTAGTCTTTTAGGTATTTTGGCGCGATATTTTTGATAGCATAAGGCAGACCAAAAAAGCCAAGAAGCGTGTAGATAAGCAAAAGTGAGACTACGCAGATGCCGGTGATTAGGGCTATTTTTTTCTTTTTATCCATTGTGAAATTTACCTTTTTGTCAGCTAAAATGAGCCCTGATTTTACTTTAAAAAAGGTTAAAAGATAGTTAGAAATTTCAAATTTTCTATACATTAAATTTATACTTATCTTAATAATACTTTTATGCATTTCGTATTACTATTTGTCAAATATTTTTTAAACAAAGGAGCGAGTGATGAAGAGATTTTTGGCTTTATTGTTTTTGTTGTTTTCTGCCTTTGCTTATGCAAATGAAAATGCCGTTGTGGTCGCTATCGAGGAGCAAACACCTCGTATAAATCCACTCTATGACGAGGATCACGATCCTACGCTTTCGCTGGTTTTTTCTGGACTTACTAGCCACGATGAAAATAGCCACGTCGTGCCTGAGCTTGCCAAGTCTTGGCAGGTGAGTGATGACGGGCTGGAGTATATTTTTGAGCTAAGAGATGATGCTTTTTGGCATGACGGGGTGAAATTTAGCGCAAAGGACGTTAAATTTACCATCGAAGCGGCTCAAGATAAGAAGCTAAACGCGCCTGCTATCTCAAACTACGAGGTGGTAAAAAGCGTTGAAATTTTAGGAGATTATAAAGTAAAGATCACGCTTAGTGAGCCGTTTCCACCGTTTCTTGACGCACTTAGCTTTGGCGTTTTGCCTGAGCACATTTTAAAGGGCAAAGATATCGCAACTGATAAATTTAATGACGCCCCAGTAGGAACTGGCGCATACAAGCTTGTAAAATGGAAAAAAGATGAGAGTTTGGAGTTTGTGGCAAATGAGAAATTCTATAAAGGCGAGCCAAAGATAAAAAGGCTATTTTTAAAGATAGTTGGTGATGAAAATTTAAGGCTCGTTGGGCTTAAAAGCGGTGAGATCGACGTTGCGCTCATTTCTCCAACTGGTGTAAATTTCATAAAAGATGATAAAAAATTAAGCTTGCTTAAGTTTAAAAGTGCGGACTATAGGGCTTTGATGTTTAACTTTGAAGATCCTCTTTTTCAAGATAAAAATGTAAGGATAGCCCTAAACTACGCTGTAAATAAAGATGAGATCGTTAAAAATTTATTTCACGGATATGCAAGCGTAGCGAATAATCCGATAGAAAAAAGCTTTGCAAATGATGAGGAGTTTAAATTTAGTTACGATCCTGCAAAGGCTAAAGAGTTACTTGAAAAGAGCGGCTTTAAGAAAAATAAGGCTGGCTTTTTTGAAAAGGATGGCAAGGAGCTTGGCTTTGACATCTACGCCTTTAATAACGACATCTTAAGGGTCAATCTAGCCAAAATTTTAAGCAGCGAGCTAAATAAATTTGGCGTAAAAGCCAAAGCCTACGCAAAGCCAAGAACAGCCTTTAGCATAAGTAAGGTTGATAGCTTTGTGATCGGCTGGGGAAGCCCGTTTGATCCAGACTTTCATACGTATAGAATTTTTGGCGGATTTGCCGATGTGAGCGTAAATGAAAATGGCTGGAACTTTAGCCACTACAAGGACGCAAACGTCGATCTTGCCTTAAAAAACGCTAGATATACAAAGGACGTGGAGCTTAGGAAAAAGCACTACAAAGAATTTCTAAAAGCGCTTCATGAAAACCCACCTTACATTTTTATAGCCTATCTTGACTATCCGCTCGTTTTTAACAACAAAATTTCAGGCATCAAGACGCAAATTTTGGGACATCACGGGGCTGGATTTTTATGGAATATAAGAGAGTGGCAAGTAAAATAGTGGATAAAAACTTTGTTTAGAGCCATTTTAAAAACAGCGATCTCAAGCCTTGGGTTGCTGTTTTTTATCTCATTTTTTCTATTTTTGCTCATATATTTTTTGCCAGGAAACGTCACTGATGCGATGTTTTTGCGAAGTGAGGCGGTGAGCGTGGCTATAAAAGAGCAAATTTTAGAAAATTTGGGGCTAAAAGATGGCTTTTTTGTGCAGTATTTTAGATGGCTAGCTCACTTTGTCATGGGGGACTTTGGCACTAGTTTTGTAAGTGGAGCAAGCGTTTTTTTACTCATTAAAGAGAGGCTTTTAAACTCGCTTATCTTATTTTTTGCCTCATTTTTTCTGATAGTTTTTTTGTCCTTTTTCTTGGGGCTTTTAAGTGCCATTTATAAGAATAAATTTGCCGACATCTTTATAAATTTTAGCTCCTTTTTGCTGGCTTCATTGCCGCATTTTTATATCGCACTCGTGCTAATAGCGATCTTTAGCGTCTATCTAAACGTGCTGCCAAGCTCTGGCGCAAACGAGCTAGGATATAGCGGTGTAGGAGCTAAATTTATCATCTTGCCAACGCTTGCCATCATCTTGCCACACCTTGGCGCAAACGTGAAATTTGTAAGAGACACGCTAAATCAAAGCCTAAACGCCGACTTTATCCAGACGGCTCACGCAAGAGGCTTGGGGCGGGGCAAAATTTATCTCTTTGCCATAAAGCACGCAAGCACCGATATAGTCTATTATTTTGCAACCCTTGTGGCTGGCGTTTTTACTGGCTCATACGTGATTGAGAGCATTTTTTCATTTCCGGGCATAGGCAAGCTTAGCCTTGATGCAGTCATTGCCAAGGACTACCCAGTCGCACTTGCGACCATTTTGCTAACGGCTGTTTTTGTCGTTTTTGCAAATTTGCTAGCTAAAATTTTTGCAATATTAGCAGATAAGAGAAATTTATGAGAAAAGTCATATTTTTTCTAGCCTGTTTTGTCTTTTTGGCACTTATTTTATTTGCCTTTGTGACGCCGTTTTTTTCTAAATTTGAGCCAAATTTCACTGACTTTATGGCGGTAAATTTAGCCCCAAGTAGCGAGCATATCTTTGGCACTGACATCCTAGGCAGGGACAATCTCATAAGAGTTGCCTATGCGCTTAAAAACTCGCTTCTTGTCTTGCTTTTAGCTGGCTTTTTAACGACGCTTTTTTCGCTCATCTACGCATATTTTGGCACGAGCAAGAGCAGTGTTTGCGAGAGCCTTTTTGATAAGGGGCTTGATGCCTTTTTGAGCATACCAAACATCGTTTTTATCATGCTTTTTAGCTCATTTAGTAGCGGAGATATCTTTATAACATCTTTTATCATCGCCATTTGCTCCTTTATGCAGGGTGCAAAAGTCTTTATGCAAAATTTAAGGCTTAATAAAAAGTGCGACTACGCCGAGCAAGCTGTGATAAATGGCGCTGGTAAATTTAGCCTTATCTGCTTTGAAATTTTGCCAAATTTAAAGCATCTTGTAGTTAGCATCTTTGGCATAAACGCGATAAATGCGGTCGTCATGGAGGCCACGCTTGGTTTTTTTGGTGTGGGAAGTGATGCAAACAAAATAAGCCTTGGCATCATGCTAAATGAGAGCAAAGAAGCGCTTTTTCTTGGCTCTTGGTGGATGGTGCTTTTCCCTGGCGTGACGCTATTTTTGCTCATCCTTGCAACCTCGATCATCACCTCAAATTTAAAAAATGGCAATATAAAAATATGATAGAGATTAAAAATTTAAACGTTTTTTATAAAGATAGGCAGCTTTTGCGTGAGCTTGATTTTGACATGAGCGAGGGTAAATTTATAGGTATCACGGGTGCAAGTGGCAGTGGCAAATCGCTCTTTGCAAAGAGCTTAATAAGGCTTTTTGATGATGAATTTAGAGTGAGGGCGGATAAATTTAAGATAGCTGGGCGAGATATCTTAAATTTAAGCCAAAACGAGCTAAAAGAGCACCGACGAAAGGTCGCTGCGCTTGTTTTTCAAAACTCTATTGCCAGCCTTCATCCGCTCTTAAACGTGGGCGATCACTTTAATGCCTATCTTGATGGCGACAAAAGGGCGAATAAAGAGCTTGCGTTTGCTTATTTTAGGGAGTTTGGGCTAGATAATGCAAATCTCATCTGGCACAAATACTCATACGAGCTAAGTGGCGGTGAGGCGAGCCGTGTGCAGATAGCTCTGGCGCTTTGTTTAAAGCCAAAAATTTTAGTCTGCGACGAGATAACAAGCGGGCTTGATAGCATTAGCGGTAGCCACGTGGCAGGCATCTTGGAGAGTCTAAAGGGCAAGATGAGCGTCATCTTTATCTCGCACGATGAGGCGCTAACGAACTATCTTAGTGATGAAATTTGGCAGATGAGAGATGGGCGGCTAAATTTAAAGGAAAATGCGTGAAAATAAGGCTCAAAAACGTCTCAAAAAGTTTAAGTTTTAAGGAACATTTTAACGCTAAGGCTGAAGTGTTGCACCTTTTAGAGGGGATAAATTTCGAGCTTGATGATGGCGAAAATTTAGCCATTTTGGGTCAAAGTGGCAGTGGTAAAAGCACGCTTGCAAAGCTTATATCATTTAGCGAGCAAAAAAGTGGGGGCAAAATTTATATAAACGATGAAGAGATCACGGACAAAAATGAGCTCAAAAAAGATATCAGATATATCTTGCAAAACCAAAAACAAGCCCTAAATCCAGCGCTAAAAGTAAAAACAGCCATCGCCCACGTGAGATCGTATCTAAAGCTTAGTTTTAGCGAAAATGAGCTTAAGGAGCTAATGGTAAATTTAAATTTAAAAGATGAAATTTTAGAGAAATTTCCCTCTCAGCTAAGTGGCGGCGAGGCGACAAGGGTCGGGATCTTGCTAGCGCTTCTTTCAAAACCAAAAATTTTAATCTGCGACGAGATAACAAGCGGACTTGACAATGAGACAAAGCAAAAGATCATAAATTTGCTTTTAAGCTTGGATGAAAATATCAGCATAATTTTCATCACGCACGATATCCTAAGTGCGATGAAGATAGCCAAAAAGGTGCTAATAATCGAATCTGGCAATCAAGTGGCTTTTGGTAAATTTGATGATCTATCAAGCCAAAATGTCCTTAAAAAATACCTCGACGCAGCTAAATTTTATGAGGGCAAACTTTGATATAATGCAAGCAAAAAAGGTCAAATTTGCTAGTTCATATCTGCTGCTCGGTCGATAGCCACTACTTTTTACAGCGCCTACGAAAAGATTATCCAAATGAACGAATAGTAGGCTATTTTTACGATCCAAACATACATCCATATAGTGAGTTTTTACTGCGTTTTGAGGACGTGAAGCGAAGCTGCGAGAAGCTAGGCATCGAGCTAATATGTGGCGAATACGACTACGAAGCGTGGCTTGGTGGCACAAAGGGGCTTGAAGATGAGCCAGAAAAGGGCAAAAGGTGCGAGTACTGCTTTCATTTTCGCATGGCAGACTCCGCCAAAAAGGCGCTTGAGCTTGGTCTAAATAAGATCACGACGACGCTTTTGATGAGCCCCAAAAAAGACTTTTCTCAGCTTAAAAGGGCGCTTGATGAGGCAGTGGCTGGCTCAAATTTAGAAGCGGTTGCGGTTGATTATAGAAAAAATGGCGGCACAAGCGAGCAGTTTATCCTCGCTAAAAAAGACAAACTCTATCACCAAAACTACTGCGGCTGCGTCTTTGCGCTAAAAAAGCAGCGTGACTCGCAAAATTTGCCCCAAAGTGAGCTAATGAGCGATGTTCGCGCAAGGGCACTTTATGGAAGCATAGAAGCGAGACTTGAGCTTTACAAAAATGTGCGCGAGTGCGAAGCGAGAAGAGAGAAATTTCACCTTTTTAGAAGAAGGTTTTTAAACTACAGACTCTTGCGCGCTAGTGTGAAATTTGAAGCAGTTGTGGTGCCAAGCTACTTTGTGCTCTACTCTGGCTTTAAAAGAGAGAGCTTAAAGCTAAATGTGGAGCGTGACTGCGAAATGGACGATGAGCTAAAAGAGGGCGTAGTTTTTATGAGCATAGAGCGCTTTAATAAATTTACAAATAGCAAATTTAAAAGCGTTGATGAGCTTTGTAAAAGGCCGCTTGAACTTGGCGCTGAGATGAAATTTCGCCGTGATATAAGCGGGGAGTTTTCACAAAATCCTATCATCATCCTAGACGAGGTCAAAAAGGGCAGCTACGAAATTTACGCAAAGGCTGCTTTTTATAACGACAGCGAAGAAATTTTGGTTTTAGAGGGCTAAATTTAGACCTATTAATGCTAAATTTCAGAGATTTTAAAAGAGGTTAATAATTTTTTTCTTAGTATAAATTTGTTACAATCTGCCAAAATTTACATTACTAAGGCTAAAACGTGATAGACGTCGTAGAAATTCAAAAAATTCTCCCACATAGATTTCCATTTTTGCTTATCGATAGAGTTGTCGAGCTTGATCCTGCAAAAAACATCGTCGCTTATAAAAATGTAACCATTGGCGAGCCGATATTTCAGGGGCACTTCCCGGGTCACCCGATCTATCCTGGCGTGATGATCATTGAGGGTATGGCGCAAGCTGGCGGCGTGCTAGCGTTTAAGAGTATGAGTGACGAGCACCAAGCTGGCATCGAGAACAAAGTGGTCTATTTTATGAGCATAGACGGAGCGAAATTTCGCCATCCAGTCCGCCCTGGAGATAGGCTAGAGTATAGATTAAACGTGCTAAAACACAAGGGAAATATTTGGGTGCTTGAGGGCAAAGCATATGTCGATGATGTGCTATGCGCCGAGGTTGAACTTAAAGCGATGATAGTCGATAAATAGGCTTTTGCTTAAGAAAAAGAGAAAAAATGAAAAATATCCACCAAACAGCCGTTATAGAAGATGGAGCGATCATTGGAGATGACGCAAATATCGAGGCTTACGCATTTGTGAGCAAAGATGCGGTCCTTGGCAACAACGTCACGATAAAGCAAGGTGCTAGGGTGCTTGGCAAGACCAAGATCGGCGATAACTCTCGCATTTTTAGCTATGCGATCGTAGGCGACATCCCGCAGGATATCAGCTATAAAGATGAGGTTGATACTGGCGTCATTATCGGCGAGCACGCAACTATACGTGAGTTTTGCACGATAAACTCAGGCACGCACAAGGGCGATGGCATAACAAGGATCGGAGATAACGCCTTTATCATGGCATATTCTCACATCGCACATGACTGCATCATCGGTAGTAACGTCATTTTGGCAAACAACGCAACTCTAGCAGGCCACGTAGAGCTTGGCGACTACGCTGTTGTGGGCGGTCTTACGCCTATTCATCAGTTTGTAAGAGTTGGGGAAAGCTGCATGGTCGCAGGGGCAAGTGCGCTCAGTCAAGATGTAGTGCCATTTTGCCTAGCTGAGGGCAACAGAGCCTATATAAGAAGCTTAAATTTAGTTGGCATTAGGCGTAGATTTGACAAAGAGCAGGTTGAAGAGCTTGTTCGCGCTTATAAATTTTTGTTTAATCAAGGCATCAGCCTAAAAGATCAAGCAAACGAGCTGATCGTAAAAACTAGCGACGAAAATGTTAAAAAAATGTGTAAATTTATATTAGAAACTACAAGAGGAATTCCGCTTGCAAAAGGAAGAGATTAATGGCTAGAAAGTGTAATTTTTGTGGCGAGGCCGAGTCTGCTGAGAGAAGGTTATTAGCAGACATCGAAGGAAACGCCTATATATGCGAGTATTGCATAGCAGCAGCATACGATATGATACATGGTGATACGAGTGTAGAAGAGAGTAAAAATGATGAGGCGATAGAGTATCAAAAGCTCACACCAAAGGAGCTAAAAGCGGTACTTGATAACTACGTGATCGGTCAAGATAGGGCTAAAAAGGTCTTTAGCGTCGGCGTATATAACCACTATAAGAGAATTTTTAAACAAAGCGACATCAAAGACGACACTGAAATTTCAAAATCAAACATCTTGCTTGTTGGCCCAACTGGAAGCGGCAAGACGTTGATGGCTCAGACTTTAGCGAGATTTCTTGATGTGCCTATCGCGATTTGCGATGCGACAAGCCTAACTGAGGCTGGATATGTCGGCGAGGACGTTGAAAACATCCTTACAAGGCTCTTGCAAGCTGCAAATGGCGACGTGAAAAAGGCGGAGCAGGGTATAGTCTTTGTCGATGAGATCGATAAGATCGCTAGAATGAGCGAAAACAGAAGCATCACAAGAGACGTTTCAGGTGAGGGCGTGCAGCAAGCGCTTTTAAAGATCATCGAAGGCAGCGTCGTAAATATCCCACCAAAAGGCGGCAGAAAGCATCCAAACCAAGACTTCATACAGATAGATACGACAAATATCTTATTTGTTTGCGGCGGTGCATTTGACGGACTTCTTGACATCATCGAGCGCAGAGTTGGTAAAAACGTACTTGGCTTTAACCAAGAAAAACGTGGCAAAAATGAAAAAGAAAATTTGCTAAGCCTGCTTGAGCCAGACGATCTTGTAAAGTACGGCCTCATCCCAGAGCTAATCGGCAGACTTCACGTGGTTGCTACTTTAAATGAGATAACAAAAGAGGATATGGTTAAAATTTTGACCGAGCCAAAAAATGCGATATTAAAACAATATCAAAAGCTCTGTGCGATTGACGGCGCTACGCTTAAATTTGATGATGAGGCGCTTGAAGAGATAGCGAGCCTTGCTATCGAGCGAAAGACTGGAGCAAGAGGGCTTAGAAGCATAATGGAAGAGCTCATGACAGATATAATGTATGATCTGCCAGAGCTAAAAGACTACGATATCGTGATCTCAAAAGAGACGGTAAAAGATAAGGCAAAGCCGATTTTGGTAAAGCACAATAAATTAACAGCGTAAAGGAAATAGATGTTTTTAGATCAGGTTATAGGTTTTTTCTCAAGTGATATGGGTATAGATTTAGGTACGGCAAACACTTTGGTTTTGGTAAAAGATAAGGGAATAATCATAAATGAACCATCAGTTGTTGCAGTAAGACGTGAAAAATATGGAAAACAAAAAATTCTAGCAGTCGGCCACGCTGCAAAAGAGATGGTGGGAAAAACTCCTGGCGACATCGAGGCTATAAGACCGATGAGAGATGGCGTTATCGCGGACTTTGACATGACAGAGAGGATGATACGCTACTTTATAGAAAAGACCCATAGAAGGAAAAATTTCTTACGCCCAAGGATCATCATCTCAGTTCCTTACGGACTTACTCAGGTTGAGAGAAAGGCTGTTAGAGAGAGTGCGCTAAGTGCTGGTGCAAGAGAGGTATTTTTGATAGAAGAGCCTATGGCAGCGGCTATCGGAGCAAATTTACCAGTTCGCGAGCCACAAGGCAACCTTGTAGTTGATATCGGTGGTGGTACGACTGAGATCGGTGTCGTCTCACTTGGCGGTTTAGTCATCTCAAAATCTATCCGCACAGCTGGCGACAAGATAGATAGCAGTATAGTTAATTACATAAAAGAAAAATACAACTTACTAATAGGCGAGAGAACAGGCGAGGAGATAAAGATCGCTGTGGGCTCTGCTGTGCAGCTTGAAAAAGAGCTAAGCGTAGTGGTAAAAGGACGCGACCAAGTGAGCGGTCTTTTAAGCAGGGTTGAGCTGACAAGCGAGGATGTGAGAGAGGCGATGAGAGAGCCACTAAAAGAGATCGCAGATGCTCTAAAAACCGTGCTTGAGATGATGCCGCCTGATCTTGCTGGCGATATCGTCGAGACTGGTATCGTGCTAACTGGCGGTGGAGCGCTTATTAGAGGGCTTGATAAGTTCTTGTCTGATATCGTTAAACTTCCAGTATTTGTAGCTGATGAGCCGCTTCTTGCTGTTGCTAGAGGCACAGGCAAGGCACTTCAAGAGATCGGACTTTTACAACAGCTAACAAATGAAGAGTAAGATTGTTCTTTTTGTTTTTATAGCGTTGCTTGCTGGCGCCTCGATGTTTAAGGGCGAAATTTTAAGCAACATATCTATCAAATTTAGCAACTACGCTATAAATTCATACGACAATTTTGCTAAAAGCGTAAAAGACTATATAAACGAATATTTTAGGCAGGCTAGCGAGATAGAAAAACTAAGAGCGCAAAACAAAGAGCTAGAGCGCTCAGCCACGCTTCTATCTACTTTTGCAAACGAGCTAAATCAAATTTTAAAAGATAAAAACTCAACTGCCTACGCCCCAGCCGTAAAGCTAGTAAAAGGGCTTAGCTACGTGCATATCGGGGATTATAATAAAATTTGGATAAGCGAGTTTGAAGGATACGACCCAAATAAAATTTATGGGCTCATATATCAAGGAAGCAGCGCTGGCATCGTCATCGCAAAAGACGGCAAGCCGCTAGCATACTTGCAAAATGACCCAAAAAGTATATTTGCAGTCTATATAGGAAATGAGAAAATTCCAGGCGTCGCGCATGGAAATCAAGGCCAAATAATGGTGAAATTTATCCCGCAATGGCTCAGCCCAAAAGAGGGCGACGAGGTCTTTACGAGCGGGCTTGACGGGATATTTTTTAGTGGGGTGCCAGTAGGGCGCGTGAGTAAAATTTTAAAAGAGAGCTCCTATCAAAGCGTGATAGTTGAGCCCTATGCAAAGCTAAACATACCAAACTACCTATACGTTGTAACAAAGGAAAAATGATGCCAAAAAGAACAGATATAAATACCATTTTGCTAATCGGCTCAGGCCCTATCGTCATCGGTCAAGCCTGCGAATTTGACTACTCAGGCACGCAAGCAGCCAAGACACTAAAAGAGCTTGGATACCGCGTAGTGCTTATCAACTCAAACCCAGCCACCATCATGACTGACCCAAATTTCGCCGACGCAACGTATATAGAGCCGATCACAAAAGATAGCATTTTAAGGATCATTGAAAAAGAAAATATTGATGCTATCTTGCCAACGATGGGCGGTCAAGTGGCGCTAAATGCCGCTATGGAGGTCTTTGAGAGTGGCCTTTTAAAGGATGTTAAATTTCTTGGTGCAAACCCAGAAGCGATAAAAAAGGGCGAAGATAGACAAATTTTTAAAGCGACCATGCAAAAGATCGGCATGGACCTGCCTGAGAGTAGATATGCTTATAACATGGACGACGCGCTAAATGCGGCAAATGAGATAGGATTTCCACTCATTATAAGAGCAAGCTACACACTTGGTGGCGCAGGAAGCGGCGTGGCTTATAATATGGACGAATTTAAAGAGCTAGCCAACACTGGCCTTGACGCAAGCCCGATACATGAAATTTTGATAGAAGAGAGCTTGCTTGGCTGGAAAGAGTACGAGATGGAGGTCATTAGAGATAGAAATGACAACTGCATCATCGTCTGCTCGATCGAAAATTTTGACCCAATGGGCGTGCATACAGGCGATAGTATCACGGTTGCGCCAGCTTTAACGCTCACAGATAAAGAGTATCAGGCTATGCGTGACGCTAGCTTTGCCATACTTCGCGAGATCGGCGTTGATACTGGCGGCAGCAACGTGCAGTTTGCCATAGACCCAAAAACTGGCCGTATGATCGTTATCGAGATGAACCCACGCGTTAGCCGAAGCTCGGCGCTTGCTAGTAAGGCTACTGGCTATCCGATCGCAAAGGTTGCGACACTGCTTGCAGTTGGTTTTAGCCTAGATGAGATAAAAAATGACATCACAGGCACGCCTGCTAGCTTTGAGCCGGTGATCGACTACATCGTGACAAAAATTCCACGCTTTACATTTGAGAAATTTCCGGGATCAAACCCATATCTAGGCACTGCGATGAAGTCAGTTGGCGAGGTCATGGCGATAGGTAGGACATTTAAAGAGAGTATCCAAAAGGCGCTTTGTAGCCTAGAGCGTGATCTTTGCGGATTTAACAGTCTTAGCCTAGAGAAAAACGCTTTGATTTATGGCATCAGAAATGCAAATGAGAGAAGAATTTTATATCTAGCGCAAGCCTTTAGAGATGGCTTTAGCGTGGCTGAAGTGCATGAATTTAGCAAGATCGATCCTTGGTTTTTGGAGCAAATTTACGAGATAGTTAAATTTGAAGATAAGATCGACATGGATATCTTAAACAACGAAGAGCTACTGCGAGAGGCCAAAAGTATGGGCTTTTCAGACAAGATGATAGCTGTGCTTATAAATGAAAAAGACGATCTTGAGCTTAGCCAAAATGATATCTATTTTGCTAGGCAAAAACTTGGCATCGAGCTTGAATACAACGAGGTCGATACTTGCGCGGGCGAATTTAAGGCGCTAACGCCGTATCTCTACTCATCTACAAATATCACTAAATTTCCTAAAAAAGAGCCTGTAAAAGACGCTAAAAAGGTGATGATAATAGGCGGCGGTCCAAACAGGATCGGCCAAGGCATAGAGTTTGACTACTGCTGCGTGCATGCAAGCTACGCCCTAAGAGACCTTGGTGTAAAGACGATAATGTACAACTGCAACCCAGAAACCGTCTCAACCGACTACGACACGAGCGATATTTTGTATTTTGAGCCGATCGATTTTGAGCACGTTAGATCAGTCATCGAGCGCGAAAAGCCAGACGGCGTGATCGTGCATTTTGGCGGCCAAACTCCGCTTAAATTTGCAAAGCGCCTAAGCGTGATCGGCGCTAAGATCATCGGCACAACTGCAAGAGTGATCGACGTGGCCGAGGATAGAAAGAAATTTAGTGAATTTATAAATAAAATAGGCGTCCTTCAGCCTAAAAATGACACCGCTACTAGCCTAGAAGAAGCCTTACAAAAGGCCGCTACTATCGGCTATCCAGTGCTTGTTCGCCCAAGCTACGTCTTAGGCGGCAGGGCGATGAGAAGGGTGCATAACGAGAGCGAGCTAAAAGAGTATATGAGCGAGGCGGTAAAGGTTAGCAACCACTCGCCAGTGCTACTTGATAAATTTTTACAAGACGCAAAAGAGCTCGACGTAGATGCGATATGTGACGGCAAAGAGGTCTATATAGGTGCGATAATGGAGCACATCGAGGAGGCTGGAATTCACTCTGGAGACTCAGCTTGCATATTGCCACCGATGAGTTTAAGCGATGAGATGATAAAAAAAGTGGAGAAGCAAACCAGAGATATCGCGCTAAATTTAGGCGTTGTCGGCCTTATGAATATCCAGTTTGCTATCTATGAAAACGAGCTTTATATGATCGAGGTAAATCCTCGCGCGAGCAGGACTGTGC
Organism: Campylobacter concisus; assembly: GCF_015230015.1. Taxonomy (GTDB): domain Bacteria; phylum Campylobacterota; class Campylobacteria; order Campylobacterales; family Campylobacteraceae; genus Campylobacter_A; species Campylobacter_A concisus_AF. The sequence goes on from NZ_JAAKZC010000003.1 coordinate 74,252, forward strand.
CGTTTGTGAGCAAAGCTACTGGCGTGCCTATGGCAAAGGTGGCTACAAGAGTTATGTGGCAGGGAAATTTACGTGAGGCACTTAAATTTTATGATGATTACAAGGTTGTTTATGAAGATGGCGACATCTTAAAACCTCGCGTAAGTTCGCACGTTTGTGTAAAAGAGTGCGTGCTGCCATTTAACAAGCTAAGTGGAGCTGATCTCATCCTTGGCCCTGAGATGAAGAGCACGGGCGAGGTCATGGGCATAAGCCACGACTTTGCAAGCTCATTTGCAAAGAGCCAGATCGCTGCTAGCAACACTTTGCCAAGCAAGGGCAGGGTATTTTTAACGCTAGCTGACGCTGATAAATCTTACGCGCCTGATCTTGCAAAAGAGCTAATAGCGCTTGGTTTTAGCATCGTCGCAACTGGCGGTACGCATAAAATTTTAATCGAAGCTGGCGTGGAGGCTGAGTTTGTTTATAAGATAAGTGAGGGCAGACCAAACGTCGAAGATAGACTTAAAAACGGCGATATAGCACTTGTTATAAATACAAGCGATACCAAATCAAGCGTCGATGATGGTAAAAAAATCCGCCAAAATGTGCTTAGATTTAAAATTCCATATTTTACAACGATCCGTGCAGCACTCGCAGCTGCTAAGTCGCTAGGCACAGTTCAAACTGGTAAGGCGCTTGAAGTAAAAAGCTTGCAAGAGTATCTAAACGAGAAATAATAAATTTAGTGGCAGTTTTGGCTGCCACTAGCTAAATTCCTCTGAATTTGATTAGCTATTTTTTTAAAGCGCTAGCCACCTTTAGAGCGCTTGCAAATGCAAAATGTAAGTTGTATCCACCAAGCATACCGGTAATATCTAAGACTTCACCTATAAAATAAAGCCCCTTTACGTTTTTACTCTCTAAATTGTCATCTAAAAACTCTGTTTTTACACCGCCTTTTGTAACTTCAGCCCTTTCAAAGCCAAATGTCCCAGCCGGGGCAAACTCATAGGCAAAAAGCCTTTTTATGATGCTCTTTTCACCATCACTAAATTCATAAAACGCCCTATCTTTTAAGCCAAAATTTCTTAAAAACTCCAGCACAAATCTCTTTGGCAATGGCAAAACCGAGCTAAGCTGTTTTTTACCATTTACTAAATTTTTCTCACTAAATTTAGGCAAAAAATTTATGCAAATTCGACCCTTTTGCCAAAAGAGTGAAGCATTTAGTATCGCTGGGCCACTTATGCCCCTGTGCGTAAAAAGCACATCACCACTAAATTTACAGCTCTCGTTTTTGCCATTTATCACTACAGCTGCGCTTAGGCTAACGCCGCTAAGTTCTTTAAACCAAAACTCATCTTTTTGCACGCTAAAGCCAACAAGAGCAGGCGCAAGAGGTGAGAGCTCAAGTCCAAACTCACTTGCTATCTTGTAGCCAACATCGCTTGCGCCAAGGGCTTTGTAGCTTAGTCCGCCACTTGCGATGACTAAATTTCTAGCTCTAAATTTCTCATTTAGCGTTGAAATTTCAAAAATTTCATCTACTTTTTTAGCGCCAACGACCTCTTTGTTATAAAAAATATCTGCATTTTGCCTTTTTAAAAGCAGGCTCAAAACACTCTTTGCGCCGTTATCACAGAAAAATTGATTTTGCTTTTGCTCGCTAAATTTAAGCTCGTTAAAAAATTTCAAAACTTGATCAGGGTTTAGTACTTTTAAAATTTGCTCTATAATTTTTTGCTCGCCAAGGTAGTTTTTGGCGCTTACGAAGCGGTTTGTGATATTGCATCTGCCACCACCGCTTGCTAAGATTTTTTTGCCAGCGCTGCTGTTTTTCTCTAAGATAGCGACCTTTTTGCCTTTTAAATTTGCCCCTAAAAAGAGCCCGCTAGCGCCAGCACCAACGATGATGACATCGTAGATCAAAATTTCAAGCTCTCTTTTAAAGCCGCCTCGCTTGTTATGCGAGAGTCAAATTTGATCACTTGATGTTTCTCGTTTTTGTAATAATCCACCACGCCTTTTTGGCTGTTTAAAAGCTCTAAATTTAAGCTCGCTTCTGGGCTTAGGTAGATATTTTTAAAAATTCTTGGATCGCTTAGGCTAAAGAGCAAAACAAGCCAGATCACGCAAAGCACCACGCAGACGATGGCAAGCACTTTGAAGTTAAAGGTGTGCATGATATATCCGCCAACAGCGCCCCCAACAAAGCTGCCAAAGTAGCCAAATGAGTTAAAGATGCCAAGAGCGGTGCCTTTTTGTGAGGATTTTACAAATTTTGTCGCGGTTGATTGCATGATTGGCTCGTGAAGGTTAAAACCTACAAAAAATATCGCTATGCCAACCACAAAGACAAATAGCGTAAAGCTAAAGGCAAAAATGGCGTAAGTTAGCCCAAAAAGTATCGTGCCAGCTATCAAGATGACCTTGCTAAGCCCCTTGCCATCGCCCAAAGCGCCAGCTAGCCCCATAGCCAAAAAGCCAAGCACGGCGCCAAGCGTATAGACCTTGTAAAGCTCGCCACTCTCAAAGCCATACTCTTTTACTAAGATGATCGGTATCACCAAAAATGCGATGCTTGTGAGCATCTTTTGCATAAAAGAGGTGAAATTTATAATCATGTAGTCTTTTTGTAAAAAGAGCTTGCCAAATGGCACCTTCTGGGCCTTTGCGCTCACTTTTATCTCTTTTGGCACGACGGTGTAGAGCAGGACGACGCAAAGTAGGCTAAGAGCAGCGCTTAGATAAAAGAGACTTGATAGGCCGTAGCTTCTAGCAAGTAGCGGTCCAAGCACCATCGAAAGCGTGAAGCTAAGCCCTATAAAAGCGCCCATTATCGCCATGGCTTTTGAGCGATTTTCTTCAGCCACAAAGTCGCTTATCATCGCTGTTGCCACTGCTCCTACAGCCCCCACACCTTGTAAAAACCTGCCAAAAAGCATCGTGTAAATTTCACTTGCTAGAGCGCAGACGATAGAGCCAACCACAAAGATTAAAAGCCCGATGGTTAGCGCTTTTTTGCGGCCGATCTTATCTGAAAGAGCGCCAAAAGGCACTTGAAATATCATCTGTGAGATCGCATAGACGCCTACTATTAGCCCAACTAAAAATTCGTTTGCGCCCTCTAAATTTAGGGCATAAAGGCTAAGCACCGGTAGGACTATAAAAAGTCCAAAAAATCTGCTAGCTACGATAAAAGATAGTGGCAAAACGCTTTTTAACATAAATTTTCCCTTATTTTTAAAAGGACTAAGTTTATCATTTTAATACTAATTTAAATTTAAAAATTTAATCTACTTTTTTGTAAAATACGCCCAAAAATCAAGGAGTTTTGCGATGAAAATCGTGCTTGCGACATCAAATTTAGACAAAGTAAAAGAGATAAAAGAGTTTTTAAAAGGCTATGAAATTTACGCACTAAGCGAGGTTGTGAAGCCATTTGAGATCGTTGAAGATGGTAGCACTTTTCAGCAAAATGCGCTCATAAAGTCAAAAGCTGTTTTTGCAAAGCTTAAAGAGCAGAGACTTGATAGTGAGTTTATCGCACTTAGCGATGATAGTGGTATCAGCGTGGATGCGCTTGGTGGCGAGCCAGGGATCTACTCAGCGCGCTACTTTGACCTTGATGAAAATGGCAAAGTGTGCGGCAAAAACGCGAATGACGCAAACAATAGAGCAAAGCTAATTAGCAAGCTAAAGGCGTTAAATTTAAAGAGCTCACCAGCTCACTACACCGCTTGTATCGCCATTAGCTCAAAATTTGGAGACTATACGACGCATGGCTTTATGTATGGTGAGGCGATAGATGAGGAGCGTGGCACAAACGGCTTTGGCTACGACGCACTCTTTATCCCAGATGGCTTTACAAAGACGCTTGGCGAGCTAGATAACGAGACAAAGCTTAAAATTTCTCACCGCTCAAAGGGGCTCGAACTTGCAAATTTTGTGCTAAAAAGTCTAAAGAAAAACTTTAGTTAAGCTCTTTTAATCCCTTGCTAGCTCGCTCCAAAAGACCAAGCGCGCGAGGGTTTTGCTCCTTGCCTTTTAAAATTTCAAGCACTTCTTTGTAGTTTTTGGCAGCTTCGTCCTTTTGCTCAAGCTTTGCTAGGTCGTTAGCGACTTCTATTAACAGCTCTGATCGAACAAGCTCGTTGCCACTTAGCTCTGGCGTGATATCAAGTAAATTTAACGCTAAAATGTGCTTGTCGTAGGCTTTTGCAAAGTCATTTTTCATGTAGTAGGTGCTGCCGATGGACTTTATGCAAAGCAGCTCGTCGCGCATTGGGGTATTTGGCGTGACGTCATAAATTTTTTGAGCTTCTTGAAAATTAGCAAGCGCCTCGTCATATTTGCCTAGCGCCTTTTTTGCTGCGCCTATGTTTTGATAAGAGCGCGCTAGCAGCAGTTTGTCACTAACGTTTGCCGCGAGCTCTAGGGCTTTTTGTGAGAGCTCTAGTGCCTTTTGTGGCTCGCCATTTACCATGTAAAGGCTACCGCTATTTACGAGCGAAGTGATCGCCTGCTCGGTGTTGCTCTCTTTTAAGCAGACATCAGTCGCTTGCTTGGCTAAATTTATAGCGCGAGCTAAATTTCTATCACTTTTATAAAACTCATTTACGCTATCTTGCACCAGCTCGTCGCAGCTACTTGCAAAGAGGCAAATAGGCACTAAAAATGGCAAAATTTTCTTCATCTTTTTACCTTTAAAATTTGGCTCATTTTACCTTTTGAAGCTAGAAATTTATATTAACTTTGCTAAAATCACTAAAATTTTAAGGAGCCAAAAATGTCAAATATCTTAATCATCGGTGCAGGCGGCGTTAGCCAAGTCGCAACCGTAAAATGTGCGATGAACTCGGACGTTTTTACATCTATCACCCTTGCAAGCCGCACAAAAAGCAAGTGCGATGCGATCGCTAAATTTATAAAAGATCGCCTTGGCGTAGAGATAAAAACCGCACAAATCGACGCTGACGACACAGCAGCTGTGGTGGAGCTTATCAAACAAACAAAGGCCGATTTGCTTCTAAACGTCGCGCTACCATATCAAGACCTAACCCTTATGGACGCTTGCGTAAAGGCTGGCATACCTTATATCGACACCGCAAACTACGAGCACCCAGACACCGCAAAATTTGAGTACAAGCTTCAGTGGGCGAAGGATGGTGACTTTAAAAAGGCTGGCACGATGGCGCTTCTTGGCTCTGGATTTGACCCGGGCGTGACAAATGTATTTTGCGCCTACGCTCAGCAAAATTTATTTGACGAGATCCACGAGATCGACATCCTTGACTGCAACGCAGGTGATCATGGATATCCGTTCGCGACAAATTTCAACCCAGAGATAAATTTACGCGAAGTTAGCGCAAATGGCCGCTACTGGGAGGCTGGCAAATGGATCGAGACAAAGCCGATGCAGATAATGTTTAAGTGGGACTACCCAAAAGTAGGCGTCAAGGACAGCTACCTGCTCTATCACGAGGAGCTAGAAAGCTTAGTTAAAAACATCAAAGGGCTAAAGAGAATTCGCTTTTTCATGACCTTTGGACAAAGCTACCTAACCCACATGAAGTGCCTAGAAAACGTCGGCATGCTCCGCATAGACGAGGTCGAGCATAACGGCGTGAAAATCGTGCCGATCCAGTTTTTAAAGACCTTGCTGCCTGACCCTGCAAGCCTTGGCCCACGCACAAAAGGTAAAACAAACATCGGCTGCGTGATAAGAGGGCTCAAAGATGGCAAAGAGCGCCAAGTCTACATCTACAACGTCTGCGACCACGAGGCTTGCTACGCTGAGACAGGCGCGCAGGCTGTTAGCTACACCACGGGCGTACCAGCGATGATAGGCTCACTAATGGTGGCAAAAGGCATCTGGAGCGGAAAAGGCGTCTTTAATATGGAAAACTTCGACGCAAAACCTTTCATGGACGAGCTAAATAAGCAGGGGCTGCCGTGGGAGATGATTGAAATGAAGCCAGGAGAGAGATACGAAGTTTAAATTTTAGACTTATTAGGCTTCTCTTTTTCTACTTATACTTCGTTGGTTTTAAATTTTGCTCGGTCATTACCCAGTCGGTAACTCTCGTCACAAAATTTAAAACCGCCTTGTCTAAGCGAAAAATACTTCGCCTAAATTTATTAAATTTAGTTATGCAACAAACTGCCTATCCAGTCTTAAGAATTCGCTCCTTTATTTCACAACTCTTTTACAAATTTTCAAATATAATAAAGCCAAAAATTTAAAAGGAAATTTCAGTGCTAACGATAGAAAATTTATATATTTTGATAGCGGCCCTTGCGCTTCTTTGCGTGATCTTGGCAGCTTTTTTGATAAGTTCAAATTTGCAAAAAACAAGGCAAAGAGAAATTTTAAAAAATTTAATAGATGAGCTAAAAGATAGCGAGCGTCTAAATATCGAGCAAAGGGCAAAACTTGAAGCAAGCAGCGACAAGATAAATGAGCTAGCTAAAAATTTAGACGAGTATAAAATTTCGCTCAGACAAAAAGATGAAAAAGAAGATAGGCTAGAAGTCGAGCTTAGAGCGGCAAAAGAGGAGCTTGGCAGCCAGACAAAGGCGGCTGAAAACTCTAAAGCGCTCTCTATAAATTTACAAAATGAGCTTACGCAAAAAGAGGACGAGCTAAAAAGATCAAACGAGAGTGAAAACGAGCTAAAACGCGCTATCGTCGCATTAAAAAGCGAGATCGAGGCAAAAGAAAATATCTTAAAATCGCAAGAAGAGAATTTAAAAAAGGTAAAAAACGAGCTAAATTTAGAGTTTGCAAACCTTGCAAATAAGATATTTGAAGAAAAAAGCGCAAATTTCTCAAAAAATAGCAAAGAGTCGCTTGAGCTCTTGCTAACGCCACTTGGGGAGAAGATAGTAAGCTTTGAAAAGAGGGTAAATGACGCCCACAGCGACTCGCAAAAGAGCGCAGGCGAGCTTAGTGCGCAGCTAAAAGAGGTAGTCGAGCTTGGCAAAAATATGTCAAAAGAGGCAAACTCGCTAAGCACGGCGCTAAAAGGCAGCAACAAGGTCCTTGGCAACTGGGGCGAGATGCAGCTTGAGCGCACACTAGAGGCTGCGGGGCTAGAAAAGGGCACGCACTACGCAACACAAGAGAGTTTTGATGTGAGTGGCAAAAAGCTCATACCTGACTTTGTCATAAATTTCCCAGACGACAAACAGATGATAATAGACAGCAAAGTCTCACTGCATGCCTACGAAAAAGCAGTCGCGGCGGCTGACCCGGCGCAGAGCAAACTAGCTCTTGGCGAGCATATCGCCTCAATAAAAAAGCACATCGATGAGCTAGCTAAAAAAGACTACTCAGCGCTTGTGAAAAGCCCTGATTTTGTGCTGATGTTTGTGCCAGTTGAGCCGGCATTTTTGGAGGCTTTGAAATTTGATCCAAATTTGTTTAACTACGGCTATGAGAAAAAAGTGGTGCTAGTCTCGCACACGACGCTCATGCCGCTACTTCGCGTGGTGGCAAATTTATGGCGTATGGAAAATGGCAACAAAGAGGCGAAGGAAATTTTAAAGAGTGCAAATGAAATTTATGAGAAATTTTGCACCGTCGCTGAGAAGCTAAATAGGCTTGGAAACTCGGTGAGATCGGTAAATGATAACTTCAACGAGGTCGTGAAGAGCGTGAGCGGTCAAGGCGGGCTTGATAGCAGGCTGGAGAAATTTAAAAAGATCGCTATAAATCCCAAAGATACGCAGGTAAAGGAGCTTGAAGCAAGACCTAGAGAGATCTTGCTAGCTAGCTCTAAAGAGTAAATCTGGAGCTTTTAAATTTAGTGATGCATGTGCATATTAGTTGAGTTATCTTCACTCATATTTTGCATCATCATCTTGTGGTGATCATGCATTGGCATATCTGCTGGCATGTTCATCGGCATATTCATATGCATATCCATCTCACCGTTTTCAGCCTTGTAGCCAGTTATGGTAGGATCAACCATGCCAAATATCATCGCGATGTGTCCGACGATCAAGAAGAAGATGAGCAGGCAAAAGTGAAGCTTTAGCTTTGCCTTTTCGCTTGCGTTTTTGTAGATCAAATTTAGCTCTAAAAGCGCGATGCCAAGAAGTGGTATGACGCCGATGAGATATGAGTAGATAGCGATGAAATCGGCATATCCACGCCATTTTATGGATGGATAAATTTTTGCCATAAAATAGATCACAAGAGCTGTAAAATAGACCCCAAGCACTATGCCAACAAATTTACTAATAGCTTTAAAGCCAGCATTTTTGCCGCTATCCATGTGATACATCGTAAAAAACTCCATCGCCACTAAAAGCTCCGCAAGCCCCATAGGTATCACCATGTAGAGGATTAGATTGTAAGGTTGATCGAGCGATAAAAGCTCCATGTAGTGTGTCATTACCATTGTAAATCCTTTGTAAAAATTTAAAGAAATTTACTACCAAAGGACTAAGATAGTTAAAAAATATCAAGAATAGTTGCGGGATTTAAGCGGACATTAAATTTACTCCTAGCTAGGCTAAGAGTAAATTTAAGCTAGTCTTTAAACTCGTGTGAGATAACTGGAGAGAATTCCTCCCAGTGAAGTTTGGTTTTAAAAGTTGGCATCTTGCTTTGATAAGGCTCTTTTTTAAGCGCTGCCATAGCGACACTATCGCCTTGTGGCTTGGCTGGTGCTTCTAGGCTTAAAACGGCTCTTTCAAGCTCGATAAAATCTTTTAAAATGAGCGCATAGGAGCGGAAGAAATTTGCATTTTTATGAGCTAAAAGTAGCGAGCCAAACTCATCTACAAATAAATTTAAAGTCTCGCCAAAGAGCTTGTCGCTGATATTTTTCGCGCCATTAAATTCGTCATTTAAAAATGTTGCCATCGCTAAAAATATAAATCCAACATAGTCCTCACTATCCTTGCAAAGCTCTTTATCACGCCTATATGGGCTAAGGTTTAGGCAGTGTATCACCCTAAGTCTAGCCGCGCCGTTATCTCTACCCTCTTCATAAAATGAGGCGCTTAAAGGGATATTTGTAAAGCCAAAAAGAACGTCATTTTGCTCATTTACAAGCTCGTCAAAGCTAAATTTATCTAAATTTGCAAACGCCTCTGCACTTTGCTCGCTCAAAGGATTTTGCGCTAGGTAGCTAAGCTGCTCTTTCCACCTAGCAAACCCATCATCACTGGTGTGAAAAAAGAGTGGATACGCCAAAAATTCGTAAAAATATGACCTTGCTTTTGTGATGTTTTTATCCATTTAATAAATCCTCTTTCATCGCGTTTAGTTGGGCTTGCACCATGATCTTTGCCTTGCAGTCAGCGCAACAGTAAAGTGACTTGATCTTGGCTCTGTCGTTGCCAAAGCGTGGTTGCATGATCGATGCGATCTTCTCTACCGCCTTTTTAGTCGCAAACTCTTTTCCGCACTCTACGCAGGCAAATAGCTCGTCATGCGCAAGCTCGCTATAAACGAAAAACTCAGGCTTAAGAGCGATCTTGCCGACCTCAAGCGAGATGGTGTTTTTCTCAGCGCAGCTTAGCTCGCAGTAGCCGCAGGCGGTGCAAACGCTTGGGTTAAATAAAATAGAATTTGTCTTCTTATCAGCCACCAAGGCGCTTACGTTACAAGCTCCAACACAGCTAAGGCAGAGCGTACAGGTATCAGCGTTTATCTTGACCTCGCCATATCTTATCATCTCGCCGCTTTTTACCACGCCAAGATCATCGCTACCTACGATAAATTCAAGCCTTTTGGCAAAAATTTCTCTCTTTGGTAACGCATATTCGTTGATTGAGTGCTGAGAGCCGTCTATTAGTTTAGCCTTTTTTAGCGCATTTTCAAGCTCAGCCTTATCTTTTGCATGGTATATCGCGCTCTCTTTAAATTTAAGCTCATAAATTTGATTTAAGATGCTAATGGCGTCTTTTTCGCCCTTGCCAAGGCTCTTGCTATATAAAATGACACTCGAGCCACTCTCTTGAAGAAGTGTCAAAAAGTGCGTTTGGCTTAAAAAATGAGCGGCCGAGATGGCAAAAGGCAGGACATTTTCTGGCAGGCTCACGCTAAGATCTTCTAAATTTATCTCCTCAGGCACGATAAGCGCAGTCTTTCCTTTATAAAGCTTGGCAACCGCGGCAAACGAGCTTTGCGGCATCAAAGTAGAGTCTAGCGAGCCACTAGGGCAGACGCTGATGCAGTTTCCGCAGTTTGTGCAATCTATCTGTGAAAAGACAAGGTGCTTTGTCGCATCCTCTTTTAGGATGGCAACCGTTGGGCAAACCTCGGCGCAACGTCCGCAAATTTCAGTCCTGCGCTCGTGATACTGGCAGATTGATGAGTCGTATTGCGTAAAGCTTTTGTATCTAAATTTTGGACTTTTTGCGTTTAAAATTTCAAGCACTTTTTCATCTTTTAGCCCTGAAATTTCATAGCAGCCGCTTTGCTTTAGCATATAATCCCTTGCGTTTTCAACCAAGAAAAAGTCACAATCAACCTCAAATTCATCATTTGCTCTAAGCACTAAAACGCTTAGCTCACCAGCAGCGCCATATATAAATTTAACCTCAAAGTGCGTAAGCTCGATCACTTTGTAGCCATTTTCTTTTAGTAAATTTGCTAGCTCTTCGCGGCCTGAGTTGCTTACTATGACAACATTTTTGCCGACCTCTTTTTCGTAATCCACATCTTTTGCCATATCAAAGGCGCTAGCTCTTGCCTCGTAGAGTAAAAGTGTGTTTTTGGCTTTTTCTAAGACGCTTGCGGTGGTATTTTTAAGGTAGAAATTTATCTCAGGGGCGATGACATTTGCTTTTAGCTTTGGAGAGTTTGAGACTAGATAGTCGCCATTTTCGTTGTTGATCTCTATCTGCTCGTTTAGCATTAAAGCATCGTCAAAATCGTTATAAAAGCCAAATTCTTTCATTGTTTCTCCTATTATCAAAAACGGGCTTATTCTAATATTAATGGGATTAATAGACTCTGAAATTTATATGCTCTTTTTTTGCTCTAAGTTTTAATTTATAATATTTTTATGTTAAAATCACGGCTTGGTAAAACTAACTTACTAGGAGCGCAAATTGAACGATTTAAGAAATATCCCACAAGTTGATAAGATCATAAAAAACGAAGCATTTTCGGGGCTTGATACGAGTTTAGTCACTATGCTTGCAAGGCAAATTTTAGATGAAGTTAGAGCTAAAATTTTAAATGAAAATGCAAGCTTTGAGAGCGAAGAGATAATAAATTTAATCCTAGATGAGTACTATAAATTTAATGAAGCTAGCCTTCAAAGAGTGCTAAATTTAACCGGTGTCACCATACATACAAACCTCGCTAGAAGCGTTATCGATAAAGAAATTTTAAAGCGAGCAACACCTGTTATCACAGGATACTCAAACATTGAGTACAACTTAAAAACAGGCAGCCGTGGCAACAGATATGACTACGTTGGCTCGCTAATAGCAAGGGCCTTTGGCTTTGAAGACGCCATCGTTGTAAATAACAACGCAAGCGCTGTATTTTTGGTGCTAAACACCTTTGCAAAGGGCAGGGAGGTGGTCGTTAGCAGAGGCGAGCTAGTCGAGATCGGCGGCAGTTTTAGAGTGCCTGAGGTGATGGCAAATGCAGGTTGTATCTTAAAAGAGGTCGGCACTACGAACAAAACTAGGCTAAGAGACTACGAAGAGGCGATCAGTGACGAAACGGCGATGCTTGTAAAGGTTCATAGATCAAATTTTGACATCGTTGGCTTTAGCGAAGAGACCACGGCAAATGAGCTAAGCGAGCTAGCAAGCAGGAAAAATTTGATAGATTATTTTGATCTTGGCAGTGGATTTTACGGAAATTTGCCTTTTAATCTTGACAAAAACGAGCCAGATCTAAAAAATTTAAAAGATGTTTCGCTAGTTAGTTTTAGCGGTGATAAGCTGCTTGGTGCGGTGCAGTGTGGTATCATCGTTGGCAAAAAAGAGCTCATCGCAAAGCTTAGAAAAAACCAGCTTTTAAGGATGCTTCGCGTAGATAAAGTGATCATCTCCCTTTTGGCTGAGAGCATAAAAGCCTATCTAAATAAAGAATTTGAGCTAATAACAACGCAAAAACTACTTCATAAAAGCGTAAAAGAGCTTGAAGGCTTAGCAAATTTTATAAATAAAAGCCTAAAAACTCCGCTTGAGATAGTGCGCACACAAACCTTTGTAGGAGGTGGGGCGATGCCAAATAAAAAGATCCCAAGTGTGGCTTTGGCATTTGGTGGCGACGCAAATTTAAACGAGCTAAAATTTAGGCAAAAAAAGGTGATCGGACGCATAGAAAATGACAAATTTATGCTAGATCTTAGATCGCTTCTTGATGATGACGTAGAGACGCTAATAAAAATAATAAATGAAACGGAAGAAAAATGAGTTTAATAATAGGAACAGCAGGGCATATCGACCACGGAAAAACCGCGCTTATAAAGGAGCTAAACGGCTTTGAGGGGGACAATCTTGAAGAGGAGAAAAAGCGTGGCATAACGATCGATCTAAGCTTTTCAAATTTAAGTAAAAATAGCGAAAATATCGCATTTATCGACGTGCCAGGGCATGAAAATCTCATAAAAACGATGATAAGTGGCGCGTATGGCTTTGACGCGTGCTTGTTTGTGGTGGCGGCAAATGACGGGCTTATGCCTCAAAGCTTGGAGCATCTTGAAATTTTAAATCTCCTTGGCGTGAAATCTATAATCGTTGCGCTTACAAAGTGTGATCTGGTCGATGAGGCCACCATAAATTTAAGAAAAAAAGAGATAAGAGATGAAATTTCTAAATTTAAAAACCTGCAAATTTTAGAAATTTTCGCCGTTAGTATAAAGGATAAGGCAAGCATCGATGAGCTTAGAAACTACCTCTTTACGCTAAGAGCCAAAAAGCGCGATGAGGAGGGCGTTTTTAGATACTACATCGATAGGGTTTTTAGCCTAAAAGGTATCGGAAATGTCGTAACTGGCACCGTGATAGAGGGAAGCGTTAGTAAAAATGAGAAGCTTTTTAACTACGACGCTGGCAAGGAGGTGCTAGTAAGAAGCGTGCAAAGCCACGATAAATTCGTTGATAGCGCAGGGGTAAGCAGCCGCGTGGCGCTTAATCTAACTGGCATAGAGCTTAGTGAGCTAAAAAAGGGTCAGCTACTTAGCAAAAAGGGCTTTTTTAGGGGATTTAGAGAGGTTGATGCGGTCGTAACTGCTAAAAATCTCATCCACTCTCAAAGTGTAACTTTTTGTGTGGGCGCTAAAAACGTGCCTGCAAAGGTGCTAATCCTTAGTCAAAAAGATGATAGCTACTTCGTGAGCTTTAAATTTCAAAGCGATATGTTTTTGAAATTTGACGAGGCCTTTGTGCTCATCTCAGATGCGCGCGTGATAGGCGGTGGTAGGGTGCTAAACCCTGTGCTTGAGCCACTAAAAAAAGCTGGCAAAATTCTCTTTTTAGCTGCACTTTTAAAGCATGATTTTGTTGAGGCATTTTCTATCTTAAAAGAGGCTCACAAAAATGGCTTTGGCATCATCTCTTCTTATCAAAGATTTGGTCTAAATCACGAAGAGGCCGTGGCTATCGCCAAAAAAGTATCAAACGTTTTTGTCGATGAAAAGGCTTTAAACATCTACGATCTAAGCGCGGTTGAGCGGATAAAATCAGCCATTAAATTTATGATAGAAAAGAATGAATTTGCTGTATTTTCAGCTCAAAGCATCAGCCTAAAACTTACTTGGGCTAGCTTAAATTTAGCCCAAAAAGCGCTTGATGAGCTTGAAAGTATAAATTTGATCTCAAAAGATAGTGGCGTTTATACCAAAAAAGGTGTTGATCTTAGCAAACTAAAAGTAAGGCTTGAAGAGAAAATTTATGAAATTTTAGAAAGTGGTAAGCTCGCTCCAGCAGCGCCATATAACATATATGATGATCTTGAGATCGATAGAGTTAGTGGCGATAATGCGCTAAAAAAACTAACCGCAATGGGTAGGGTCATAAGGCTAGAGCATAACCTTTTTATAACTAGAAATTCGCTAAAAATGGCACTTGATAAGCTAAGAGAGATCATAAAAAATCAAGGCTTTGTAAATGTCACAAACGCCAAGGATGCGCTAAATTTAAGTAGAAAATATATAATCGCCTACCTTGAGCAGCTCGATCTTGAGAGTGACATAATGAAGCAGGGAAATGATAGGGTTTTTCGCAGTTAGTATTCATTTACAAAAAGCAAATATAATCCGCCAAATTTTTAAAAAGGATAAAAATGAAAAAAGTGATCTTAGCCTCAATCATCGCGGCAACTAGCCTAATGGCAGCAAGCGATAAGCAAATAGAGGAGTTCTACTCTCAAATGGTTGATAGCAGCGTAAAAGTAAAGGTAGCTGACCGTCACAAAGTGGCAGGCGACATCGAAGCTGTCGTTGTGAAGTTAAGCAAAGATGGCAACTCGCAAGATGAGATAGTATTTACAAAAGGCGACTTCATCTTCCCAGACGTGATCGATCTAAAAGAGCAAAAATCATACCTAGCTGAAGTGAAAAAAGAGGTCATCGCAAAGGGAATTTCTAAAATTTATAAAGATGAGGACAAGGCAAACATCATCGTTCTTGGTAGCGATCCTAAAAAGCCAACTATCATAATGTTTTCAGACCCTGAGTGCCCATACTGCAGAGCTGAGCTAGCAAAGATCGAGACAACACTAAAAGATAGCAACGTTGAGATCGTCCTAACTCCAGTGCATGACATCTCATCACTTCAAAAAAGCTCACTAATCTACAAAGATGCAAAAGCTGCTAAGAGTGACAGCGATAAGGTTAAAATTTTAAGAAAATACTACGCTGAAGACTACAACGTAGATGATAAGAGCGTTAGCAAAGAAGATGTCGCAAAGATCGATAATCTCCGCAAAAAATACTTTGCAGCTGGCGTTAGATCAGTACCATTTATCGTAAATAAAAGCGATCTAAAATAATATTTTCTAGGGAGCTCTCCCTAGAATTTCTACTACAAATAAATTTCATAAATTTAAAGTATATTTAACTATATTTTTAATAAATACTTAACATTCGTAATTAAACTTTTATATTTACTTTGCTTAACTTATAAATATGCTAAATTTACATAGTTTAACTTTAGGGTACTAAAATGCCCTAAAATGGGCTATTTGCGATATTTTAGAAATTCTAAATATGCAAATTTTACATATTAATGAACCAAATTTCTCAAAAATTTTTGAGGCATAAGGAGAAAAAATGCAAGGATCAAGAAGAGATTTTCTTAAAAAATCTCTAAAAGTCGGTGCTGCCAGCGGAGTACTCGCAGTCTCAGCCGTAGCAAAAGTGACTAGCGATGACTTGGCTCCTGATGACAATGGCGTTGTCGTAGGCAAGTCTAACAAAAAAGAGGTGCTTTATAAAAAAAGCAAGAACTGGGAAACCTACTATAAAATCGCATACTAAGGGAGATAACCATGAGTGATGCACGTATAGGAAGACGTTCATTTTTAAAGCTAGCCGCACTAGGTGCAGGCACTACAATGGCTTTTGGACAAAATGATACGATAAGACACGCTAGCGCAGAGGAGATAAAAGATCCTTTCCCTGGCTCAAAAAAGGTTAGAACTATTTGTTCTATATGCTCAGCAGGCTGTGGTATCGAAGCTGAGGTACAAGATGGTGTTTGGGTTCGTCAAGATATGGCGATGTTTCACCCGATATCTCAAGGCTCACACTGCTCAAAAGGTATCGATCAGATCGACCTTACGCATAGCAAACAGCGCATCAAATATCCTATGAAAAAAGTTGATGGCAAATGGCAGAGAATTTCATGGGATCAAGCTGTAAATGAGATCGGTGATAAGATGCTTCAGATCCGCAAAGAAGATGGTCCTGATAGCGTTATATTCTTAGGATCTGCGAAATTTAACAACGAGCAAGCATATTACTTTAGAAAATTTGCTGCGTTTTGGGGCACAAACAGCAACGACCACGTAGCAAGAATTTGACATAGCGCAACAGTCGCCGGTGTGGCGAATACTTGGGGTTATGGCGCGATGACAAATCACTTTGGAGATATGGCTGCAAATTCAAAATGTATATTTATAATAGGTGCAAATCCAGCTGTGGCAAATCCAGTTGGCGGTATGAAGCATACTTTACAAGCAAAAGATAGAAACAACGCAAAAGTGATCGTAGCTGATCCAAATTTTACAAAATCAGCCGCTCATGCTGATCTATACCTAAGACAAAGATCAGGTACTGATATAGCGCTTGTTTATGGACTTATCCATATCATCTTAAAAAATGGCTGGGAAGATAAAGAATTTATAAAAAATAGAACTTACGGTATCGACGAGATAGCAAAAGAGGCTGAGCACTGGACACCAGAGGTCACATCTGACGTTACAGGCGTGCCAGTTGATAAGCTGATAGAGGCTGCAAATATCCTAGCTCACACAAAACCAGGCACTGTGGTTTGGGCGCTTGGTATCACTCAGCACTCAGTTGGTAGCTCAAATACTAGAATTTTACCTATCTTGCAACTAATCCTAGGCAACATGGGCAAACCAGGCGGCGGCTGTAACATCATCCGTGGTCACGACAACGTTCAAGGCTCAACCGATATGTGTAACCTCTCAGATAGCTTGCCGATGTACTACGGACTAACTGACGCGGCTTGGAAGTATTACTGCCAAGGCTGGGGCGTTGATTATGACGAATTTATCAAACGCTTTGCAGTCTCAACCAAAGAACCAAAACAAGGCGGTACGCCAGTTAAAAATACTGTTTTTGAAGAGTATTACTACCACGATCCTAAAAACCCAGAGGATAGAAACTGGAGAAATGAAAAAGGCTGGTCACTTTCAAAATGGTGGCAAGGCGTCTTAAAAGAGGAAAATACCTTTAGCAGTGGTGCGTTAAGAGTTCTTTGGGTTCAAGGAACTGGCCTTACATCTATGGCGCACCTAGCTAAAATTCAAGAAGCGGCTTCAAAACTAGATATGATCGTAGTTGCTGAGCCATTTGTAAATGAAATTTCTATCCTTTCAGATAGAAAAGATGGCGTTTATATCTTGCCAGTGGCAACTGCCTTTGAAAACGAAGGTCACCTAAACGCTACAAACCGCTCAGGTCAGTGGAGAACAAAAGTCGTTGATCCACTTTATGAGAGCAAGGGCGATCACGAAGTAATGTTTGCATTTGCTAAGAAATTTGGCTTTTACGATGAATACGTAAAAGGCATGAAGATGGCTGTTGTAGATAGAGAGCTAAAACAAGTTAAAGATGACTTTGTATGGCCAGATGATGCGACAAATGAGATAGCAAGGGTTGGAAATTCTATAGGTCTTGGCGGCAGAACTGCTGAGATGTTTAGATGTCACCAAGCAAACTGGGATAAATTTGACCCAGATACGCTAATAGGTCTTGGTGGCGAGGTAAAAGGCGAGTACTACGGCAAGCCATGGCCAGCATGGGATGAAAAACACCCTGGCACACCGATACTTTACGATATGAGCAAGCCTTATGCAGAGGGCGGCTCTGGCTTTAGAAACCGCTTTGGCTTAGAGCATAACGGCGTTAGCCAGCTAGCTAGCGAAGAGAGCACACTTGTTGGCTCAGCTATAAAAGGTGGCTACCCACAAATAACTAAAGATAATATAGAAAAAGTCCTAGGCATCACTCTAACTGAAGAAGAGAGAGCTAAGATAGGAGCTAGCTGGAGTATGGACTACAGCGGTATCATCTTAGAAAAATGCCGTGAAAAAGGCGTAGTGCCGTATGGTAACGCAAGGGCTAGAGCTATCGTTTGGGAGTTTCTTGACCCTATCCCAAAACATAGAGAGCCTATCCACTCACCACGCTGGGATCTTGTCCAAAAGTATCCGACATTTGATGATCAAGCTAGAAATTTCCGTGTTTCTACTAAATTTAAGTCAGAGCAACAAGCAAAAGACTGGTCAAAAGAATTCCCTATCGTATTTAGCACGCAACGCGTCGTAAATTTAAGTGGTGCGGGAATGATCGAAAGAACAAGTAAATACCTCTCAGCTATCACACCTGAGATGTTTGCTAACGTCCATCCTGAGCTTGCTTTAAAATACGGCATAAAAGATCGCGATATGATGTGGATCCACAGCCCACAAGGCACGAAGATCAAAGTAAGATGCTACCACAGCTATATGGTAACTCCAGATAGAATTTGTATGCCTTATAACTTCGCTGGCGTTATGCAAGGTGTCGATCTCTCAGCTCGCTACCCAGAGGGCACTAAGCCTTATGTTATCGGCGAGAGCTTTAACACAGTTACTAACTACGGATTTGACCCTGTTACTCAAATTTCAGAATTTAACGCAGGTCTTTGCCGTATAGAAAAAGCTGAAGAGAATACCTTTAAAACGTCGTTTTTTCACGAGTATGGCGAGAGAGACGCCCTAGGTAAAGAGTAAGGAGAGAAAAATGGCAAGAATGAAATTTTTTGTAGATACTAATAGATGTATCAGCTGCTTTGGATGTCAAGTCGCCTGCTCTTCTGCTCACGAGCTTCCAGTTGGAATTTATAGAAGAAAGGTTATCACGCTTCACGATGGCATAGAGGGTAAAGAGGTTTCAACTACTATCGCGTGCCAGCACTGCACCGACGCACCTTGCGAGCAAGTTTGTCCGGTTGATTGCTTCTACATTAGAGCTGATGGCATCGTGCTTCACGATAAAAACAAGTGCATAGGCTGTGGATACTGCTTATATGCTTGTCCATTTGGTGCGCCGCAGTTCCCTAAAGACGGGGCATTTGGCGTAAAAGGCGTAATGGATAAATGTACTATGTGTGCAGGCGGTCCAGAGCCAACTAACTCACACGAGGAGAGAGAGCTTTACGGCCAAAATAGAATGGCTGAGGGCAAAGTGCCTATGTGCGCGGCTATCTGTGCTACAAACGCGCTTTTAGTTGGCGACGCTGCTGAGGTTTCAAATGTATATCGCAAACGCGTTATGCTAAGAAATACAGGACTAAACGTATAACACTAAGGAGGGCGCTTGCTCTCCTTTTAAATTTATAAAATTTAAATTATCTTTATGATTTTTATAATCTAAAATTTCATCAATAATTTTTCTTATCTATTAAAATTATCAAAAATATATAACTTTTTTATCTTGATATGAAATTTAACCCTAACCCTCTAAAGCCCTAAATTTACGTAAAGTTGATTATTAGATTGTAAAAAATATTATTTGTGCTTTCAATTTACATTCTTTTATGATAATCGTTTTTATTTTAATCAAAGTAAAGCCTTGGTAATATTTCGCTTTAAAATAATCTCACAGGTGGTTTAATTAATGAATAAATTTTTTAAATTTATGCTTATCATGCTACTGCCTATCTGGCTTGTGGCAAAAAATGACGACTACACACAAGTCGCAGCTCAGATAAAAGAGTCATTACAAAAAGTAATAACAGAGTATAGAGCTGGCAACGTCGAGCAAGCAGTTAGCGATACTCAAAATGCTTATTTTGGTCTGTTTGAAGATGTCGAAGCTGGCATCAGAATAAATTTAGGTCAGAAAAAAGCTTACTCAATGGAGAAGCAGTTTGGCGAGATCAGAAAGGCGATAAAAGCTGGCGAAGCACCAGATGACGTGCAAAAAAGAATAGATCAGATAAATAGCGAAATCGCTGAAGTTCTGCCAGTTATTTTAAATGGACATAAGCTTGTTGGTGAGTACTCAGACAGCCCAGCACAAGCTGCTGCAAGTGGCTATGATACTTCTAAATTTATCCCTGAGTGGAAGGTGGCATTTGAAAATTTATCAGCAACTCTTGATAAAGCTA
This sequence comes from Campylobacter concisus, assembly GCF_015230015.1. GTDB lineage: Bacteria > Campylobacterota > Campylobacteria > Campylobacterales > Campylobacteraceae > Campylobacter_A > Campylobacter_A concisus_AF. Next base: position 94,064 of record NZ_JAAKZC010000003.1, read on the forward strand.
TAGCAAGCTACGAGGGTGACAAACAAGATGATGCTAAAAATTCTATCCAAGATGCTAAATTTAATGATTATAGAAACACCCAACTTGAAATCGCCGTTCGCCAATATATAGAAAATGGTAAAAGCATAGATGCTGACATCCAAAGAAAGATGGGCGAAGCAATAAGCGGCATCACAAATGGCATAACAAAAGATGATTTTAAAACAAAACTAGAAGAGATCAAAAAGCTAGCGTATGACGCTATCGCTAAACTTCCAGCTGAAACAGTAAAACTAGCAAAAGTTGATATGAGTAGTGCAGCATCTAGCGATAGCAGCGAAGATAGTGGCACAGACTACACTCAAACTGTTAAAAACATAAATGACAAAATTCAAGCAGCCATCGCGCTTTACAAAGGCGGCAATAGCGCTAAAGCTATGGGCGATATCCAAGATATCTACTTTGATGAGTTTGAAGGTAGCGGCATGGAGAACAAAGTAGGTGCGATAGATGTAAATTTAAAAACAGCTATCGAAGCTACATTTGGTAACCTTGTAGCCCTTATGAAATCAGGCGCAGACGAAAAAACGCTTGAAGAAAGCGCTAGCAAGATGTCATCTCAGCTAGCAGCGGCACTTGAGAAAACTAGCGGTTCAAGCTCACCTTGGACACTATTTATCTGGGCGCTAACTATCATCTTAAGAGAGGGCTTTGAAGCTCTTATCATCGTTGCAGCCGTTGTTGCATATCTTGTAAAAACTGGCAATGCAAAATCTATGGGCAAAGTCGTATATAGCTCAGTTGGCGTGGCTGTCATCTTAAGCTTTGTTATGGCTTGGATAATGAACATCATCTTTGGTGAGGCAGCAGGTCAAAAAAGAGAGCTTATGGAAGGCATCACGATGCTTGTTGCAGTGGGACTTCTATTTTACGTTGGCTTCTGGCTTCTTTCAAATGCTGGCGCTAAAAAATGGAACGACTACATCAAATCACACGTATCTGAGTCTATCTCAAGTGGCTCAAGCACAGCGCTTTGGTGGACTGTATTTTTAGCGGTATTTAGAGAGGGCGCTGAGACAGTGCTATTTTATCAAGCACTTATCTTTGACGCAAAAGACTCTGCTGGCTACTCAATGATCGCAGCTGGCTTTGTCGTAGGTCTTATAGTTCTTTTAATAGTCTATTTCTTATTTAAAATTTTCGCTGTTAAAATTCCTATTAAGCCATTTTTTATATTTACATCAGCGATCATCTTTTATATGTCGATCGTCTTTGTTGGCAAGGGCGTTGGCGAGCTAGTTGAGGGCAAAATTTTCATCCCAACTATCATAAAAGGACTAAATTTTCCTGACTGGATGAGAGACTGGCTAGGACTTATGCCATATTACGAGAGCTTAGTGCCTCAGATCATTATGGTGCTTGCCCTAATTATAGGCATCGTTATCATGAAATCAAAACAAAATAAAAACTAATCTTATATAAAGGAGAGGATATGAATAAAATTCTTAGTTCAGCTCTAGCACTTAGCTTAGCAGCTGGTTTTGCACTTGCTGGAGAGCACCCAATCGGCGAGCCTGTAGAGGCTAATGGCATGGAGATAGCTGCAGTTTATCTTGAGCCAATCGACATGGAGCCAAAAGGCGTTGATCTAGCTCCAAGCTTGGCTGATCTTCACTTAGAAGCTGACATCCACGCTATAAAAGGCAACAAAAACGGCTTTGGCGAAGGCGAGTGGATCCCATATCTAAAGATCAACTATGAGCTAAAAAACCTTGATAATGGTAAAACTAAAAAAGGTACATTTATGCCTATGGTTGCAAGCGATGGCCCACACTACGGTGCTAACGTAAAAATGGATACAGGTGTTGGTAACTATGAGCTTAAATTCCACATCGACAATCCAGAAAAACAAGGCTTTGGTCGCCACGCTGACAAAGAGACTGGTGTTGGTAAATGGTTTGAGCCTTTCACAACAACTTATAAATTTCAATGGACAGGTGGTCCTGTTAAATAATCACTTTGGGGCGTTTTCGCCCCTTTTTAAAAATTCTCATAGGGTTTAGTTATGTCAATTTACTTCTATCAGGTCTTTTTAGCCCTCCTTGGATTTACGCTTTTTGCTGCCTTAAATAACAATGGCAAAAGTTTAAAAACGATCTTTTTACCATCATTTCTTGGCGTTGTTGCCGGTGTGCTTATCTTTAAAGCTGCTCGTCATGCGCTTGTTGATGACCAGTTTAAAATTTTCATCGATTCAGTGACACTGGTTTTTCTACTAATTAGCATTTTATGGATATTTTTCGAGCTTAAGATAGCAAAAATCGTAACATTTTTTATTTTAGGCATCGGCTTTGGTTTTGGTTATAGCTCAAGTAGCGCCTTGTTCCCACTTTTTGGTGGCGAGCTGCTTGACACGCTTTCGGTCATTAGCTTCTTTTTGATGATCTTTGCGATGATCTTGATACTATTTTTATTTTTCTTTATTTCAAATTTAAAAGCTAGTATCCCATCATTAGTAGCTAAAATTTTAGCTCTTATCACATTAATATTTTTACTAGTTGATAGAAGCTCGCAAACTGCACTCGAGCTTTTACGTGCAGGCGCTTTAAAGATAAGTAGCGAGCTAAATTCTCAAATTTTATCTATCAGCGCAAAAGGCATCTATGTCACAGAATTTAGTGCCTATTTTTACATAGTAGTGATCCTACTTTTATGCATAATAGCACTTTGCTTTATGCCAAAAAGTATCGATAAAAACGCATTTGGCTCTATCAAATACCGCTTTACAAAAGCCATTAGAGAAAATGTCTTTGACAATGCAAAATTTGCATTTTGCAGCGTTTTAATAGCGCTTGGCTTTTCACTTTATTATGATCTTTACGCATCTCGCCCACCTCAAATTTCAGAGCCAATATTGGTTGAGCCAGTGGGAGATAAATTTATATTTGATGTTGATATGTTAAAAGATAATGAACTTCACAGATTTGCCTACATCACAGATGAGGGCAAGCAGATAAGATTTTTCTTGCTAAACCGCTTTAGCGACCGCCCATCTCCTGTCATCGTCTTTGACTCATGTATGATATGCGGCGATATGGGCTACATAAAAAGAGGAAATGATCTTATTTGTATCTCTTGTAATGTTAGAATTTTCTTGCCGTCAGTTGGTAAAGAGGGTGGTTGTAACCCGATCCCTATGGCATTTACCTTTGATGGTAAAAATATCATAGTTGATTATAAAACGATCGTCGCAGGGGCAAACTACTTTAGTAAGGTTGTCGAAAAGATGGTGCTTGATCCTGTAAGCCACAAAAAGGTGAGCAATCTTGATTCAAGATCATATTTATACTACGGACGCACATATTTCTTTGAGAGCAACGAAACTCAGGCGAAATTTGAAGCAAATCCAGAAAAATATGTAGAAACAAATGGAACGTTAAAATGAAAAATATGCAACTAAGAATGATAAAAAGCTCGATCACTGGCTCAAAGGTGCAAAAGACGATGGCGTTTATCACCATCTTGCTAGCTGCTCTTTTGATAGCTTGCATGCTAAATATCACGCTAAAAATCGGCGATCAAGTGGCAAGCGAGCTTAGAGGATATGGCTCAAATATCGTCGTTTTGCCACGCGGTGAGAGCCTAAGCATCGAGATCGAGGGTAAAAATTTCACCCCACTAAAATCACAAAATTTACTCCCAGAGGCTGATATCTACAAGATAAAAGAGATCTTTTGGAGAAATAATATCGTTGCTTTTGCTCCGTTTTTAGAGACAAAGGTGAAAGACGCTAAGGGCGATGAGTTTAGCTTTGAGGGGACATATTTTGATAAAAATATCGGACTAAAAGATGAGCCAGAATTTAGCACAGGTGTTAAGAGCTTGTATGGATTTTGGGGTGTTGAGGGCGCTTGGCCAAAAGATGAGAGCATGGATGAAATTTTAGTAGGAGATGAGCTTGCAAAGGCTAAAAATTTAAAAGTTGGCGACAAGCTTAGCCTTGTGGGCAAAAACGGCACAAAAGAGGTTAGCGTGGTTGGCATCTTAAAAGGGGCAAGCGATGAGGCACATAAGCTAATAGGCTCGCTCAAACTTGCTGGCGATCTCTCAGGACACGCTGGCTCATACACAAAAGCTGAGGTCTCAGCCATGACGATCCCAGAAAACGACCTATCACTAAAAGCAAGAAGAAATTTAGACAATCTTGATAGCGCAGAGTACGATAAATGGTACTGCTCAGCTTATGCGGGATCGATCGCATTTCAGATAGAAGAAAATTTACCAAACGTTAGCGCAAAAGCAAGCCTTCAAGTAAGTGATGCTGAGAGTAATATCGTAAAGAAAATTCAAAGCCTAATGGGCATCGTTAGTATCATCGCTCTTGTGGTCTCAGCCATCGGCATAACGTCGCTAATGACAAGTGAAATTTACCGCCGCAAAAAGGAGATCGGCCTTTTAAAAGCCATAGGCGCAAGTAACTTTGAAATTTACGCCCTTTTTGCTAGCGAGAGCCTTGTGGTTGCCTTTTTCGCAGGCATTACGGGGGCGTTTTTAGGATACGCGCTAAGCTACGTGATGTCTTACATCATCTTCTCTCACGGCATAGGCATAGCATGGATCGTGCTGCCAATTAGCGTGGCATTTGCCTTGCTCATCTCAGTTGTTGGCTCGCTAATGCCAATGAGAAACGTCATAAATTTACTACCTGCGGAGGTGCTATATGACCGCAAATAGCAAATTCTTTTACAATCTAATCTACAAAAGCCTAAAAAATGGCTCATCAAGGGTTATGGTCATCGTCATCTCGATCTTGCTTGGAGCATGCGTGTGTGCGGCATTTGTCAATGTCTATCTTGACATCGACTCAAAGGTCTCACGCGAGCTAAAAACTTATGGAGCGAACATGATCTTTGCTCCAAAAGATATGGCGACAAGTGATGATATGAGTGAAAAAACTTATAATGAAATGATCGCTAAAGTGCCAAAAGACAAGCTTCTTGGCGAGAGCGGTTATCTCTTTGCTCAGGCAAATATCGGTCCAACTAATGCCATCGTCATGGGGACAAAATTTAGCAATCTAAAAAAAGTTAAGCCATTTTTAGATGTTAGAGATGGAACTATGATAAATGTCGATTTTGACGATAAAAACGTGCTAATAGGCGTCGATCTTGCTCGTCAAGCTGGCTTTAAAGCAGGCGATGATATAGAAATTCGCGCCATTGGCTCAAATGAGAGCATAAATGTAAAGATAAAAGGCGTAGTGGCAAGTGGCGACAAAGAAGACGCCCTTTTGATCACGTCGCTATCTTTGGCTCAGAAAATTTCAAACAAAGCTGGCAAGATAAACTATGCTGAAGCTGTTGTGCTTGGAAATTTTGACGAGATAACATCGCTTGCAAAGACTATAAGCAACGACGAAATAGTCGCAAAACCAGTGGCAAAGGTTTCAAAGTCTGAGGGCTACATCTTAGAGAAGATCAAACTTCTAATGGCTCTTGTGAGCCTTGTCATCTTACTCATTACTTCAATGTGCGTAAATACAACGCTTAGTGCTATCTTGCTCTCTCGATCACGTGAGATTGCACTTCTTAGAGCTATAGGTGCAAGCAAAAAAGATGTATTGAGGTTATTTGGCTTTGAGACATTTGTGACAGCGCTTATTTCAGCGTTAGTTGGAGCGTTTTTAGGTTATCTACTAGCTCAAATTTTAGGTTATGCGATATTTGATTCTAGTATTGATTTTAGAATTCTAAGCATCCCAGTAGCTGTGGTCATATCACTTCTTTTTGCAGCGATCGCAGCGTTTTACCCGATTAAGCGGGCACTTAATAACAAAATGGCAGATACACTAAGAGGAGAATGATATGCAAAATGCACTAGAACTTAAAAATATTTGTAAAATTTTTGGCGATGTAAAAGCACTTGATGATATAAGTTTTGAGGTTAAAAAGGGCGAGTGGGTCAGCGTCATGGGGCCAAGTGGTAGTGGTAAGAGTACGCTTGTAAATATCCTTTCTCTAATGGATACTCCAAGTAGCGGCGTATATATGCTTGGCGGCGATGATGCGAGCAATCTAAATGCCGATGATACGCTTAAATTTAGACGTGAAAAGATCGGACTTGTCTTTCAGCAGTTTCACCTAGTGCCATATCTTAGCGCGCTTGAAAACGTGATGATAGCGCAGTATTATCATAGTTCAGTTGATGAAGAGGATGCTAAAAAGGCACTTGAGGCAGTTGGACTGTCTCACAGACTCACACACAGACCAAGCCAACTAAGTGGCGGCGAGCAGCAACGCCTTTGTATCGCGCGCTCGCTCATAAATGACCCTGAAATTTTAATAGCAGATGAGCCAACTGGTAACCTTGATGAGGCAAATGAGAGGATCATACTTGATCTTTTTTGCAAGCTAAGAAAAGAGGGCAAAACGATACTTCTAGTCACTCACAATCCAGATCTAGGCGAGTATGGCGATAAGATCGTCTATCTAAGACATGGCAAGCTAGAGAATATCCGCACTATAGAAAATCCAAAGGTGCCAAATGCGATATAAAATTTTACTTTTATGTCTAGTCTCAGCCCTAGTTTTGGGCTGCGTCAAGCAGTATGAGAAGCACCACATCACGCTAAATGACTCAAGTGGCATCGACACGCAGTTCTTCCCGACCGAAAAGCGCCTAAAGATAGGTGACAAGCCATATATGCTCTTTTTCTTTGGCACGGACTGCGGAGTGTGCAAGGCTGCGATCCCTGATCTAAACGCACTTGAAAAAGAGTATGGCAAAGAGGTTCAGTTTATTGGCATTTTAGGACCTAGCAAGGGCTTTGATAAGGATATAGAGCTTTTAAAAGAACACAACATCACCTTTAAAACTACAAGCGACAAGGTCTCGGTGGATTATTTCAGCAAGGCAGTTGGTGGCGTTATGGGCGTGCCAGTTATCTATTTTTTTGATAAAGATGGTAAGATGCGATCAAAATTTATCGGTCTTACACCAAAAAGTGTGCTTGAAGGTGCTATAAGATCGCTCTTATAGGAGTGAAAGATGAGAAATTTATTTTTATTTGTCCTAGCGTTATTTTTTGTCGGATGTGCTAGTAGCACGCCAAATATCTCGGTAAAAACGAGCGATCCGATCTTTTTTACGCTTGGTGAAGCAAACAAAAGCGTCTATGTAAATTTTAAAAATAGCGCGACTGGACAAGATGTAAATGCTGAAATTTTAAGCGAATTTGCAAAGGCTGGCTTTAGAAATGAGCCAAATATCAAAAATGCTGACTTCATCATCCTTGGCGACGTGCAAAGCTTTTCTAGGACAACCAAAAGAGATCCTAGATTTTCAATGGGCATGGGATATGGCTTTGGCAGACCAAGTTTTGGCTTTGGCTACTCGATGTTTTTCCCATTTGGTTATGATGATTATGATGACGACTTTAGCACAAATAGCTATGCTTACTACATGCAAGTAAGCGTGCTAGTGCGCCCAAAAGATGGTGGCGAGAAAGCGACAAATATCTCGCTTATGCAAGCTGGCAATGTCTATTCGCCAAGCTATATCTGGCCATTTTTCAAAGAGCGCCTAGCAAAACAGATCGTTAGCTTTTTTTATAACGTCTCACAAAGGTAGAGGAATTTAGCAAAATTTAAAAGGAGTTAAGATGCTAGTTGATGGAAGCTACGAAATTTTATCTTGTGATGATGTGGAGCTTGGCATAAAAAGAAGCTCTGCTTTGTCTTTTTATACCTGTTATGACGATGTCAAGGAGGCAAAAGCACTTCTAGTCATCATTTCTGGTTTTGGAGAAGACTCTGGCTCTAGCTATAGAACTCATCTTATGAAGACAATGACAGAAGCGTATGATGTGGCTTGTATTAGTGTGGATTATCACTGTATAGGCAACCGCCCACAGCTTGGGGCAAAATTTGGACTTGATGATATAGACAGTGCGATACTAATAAGAGAATTGGCAAAGATTGGTATAACTTTACCTATTGATTTAAAAATAGTTGATAACTATGATAAAACCCGCGTTTTACTTAAAAGTCTTAACGAGGAGATCGCTATTAGAAAAGAGAGCGGGGTCTTGCCAGACGATTTTAGTTTAGATATCAGTATGACTATGCTGCCGACAAAAAACGAATATCAAAATTTTGGCGTTATGCAGGCAATGGATGTGCTAAATGCCGTTCTTTATACAAAAAAATATATAAATAGTGCCAAATTTGAACATCTGCCAGTGATAATGGTAGGAAGCTCACATGGTGGATATCTGGCACATATGTGCGCTAAGATCGCTCCATGGCTAGTTGATGGAGTGATAGATAATAGCTCTTACGCTATATTTTTATGGAAACTTATTGGTTTTGGCAAGGAGATTGATTTTACTAGGTTTTTTGGTTGTGGCACTGGAAATTTATATAAAAATTTAAATCTTTACTTCTTCGATAAAACCTATTGGACTCTTAATGATAAATCACCATATTATTTTAGTGACGCAAGAGAAGAGATAAGAAACATCCTAAATTTAGATCATTTAAATGTTCAAAGCAGCTATAAAAAACCAGTTTATGTTAGCTATCACTGCATTTATGACAAAGATGTAGCTCCCGCAAAGGATAAGACTGAGCTTTACGAGACTCTTAAAAAGCTTAAATTTGACGCGACGCTTCATATGATAAAAGATGAGAGTGAGGTTGATGGCAAATTTATAAAGTCTCTAACTCACGGCATGGGGATGTCTTATAAACTGCTTTTGCAAAGAGAGCTTCCTGGCGTTGTGAAGAAAATTTTGTCTAAAAAGGATAAAAAAGATGAGATCAATGAAAAATGCATAGAGTATAAATGCGGTGATTTGCTTTATAAATTTAGTGAAGTCTCAGATCAGATAAGGCTTGAGGTTGCTAATATTTAAATTTTAGAGCCGTTTTTATCTAAAGCTAGAGGCTAAATTTAAGCTCCTAGCTTTAAATTTCTTTAGTTATCTATCATAAAATCATAAAATTCGTTGTTATATCCTACGTTTCCTACTTTGCTATATTGTATAAGAGCTGCTTTTATGTTATCGATTTGCTGATACATAAAGCCAAGGGCGGCTCTGTTTTCAACCGCACTTGGGTCATTTAGCTTTGTAAGCTCCAAAAGTGCGATCGCATTTGCTATTTTGTTCGCTCCAGTCGCAGCCACAGAGGCTAAAAATAGCGTTCCAGCGTCATTCATCTTAAACTCGTCTATGACTTCGTTATAAAGCTTATAGCTCTCGTCAAAGTCGTTTGTAAAGATATCCACGTAGGCTAGAGTTTGGATCAAATTTATATTTTTTGGCGCACTCTTTAGCTCGGCTCTTAGCTTATCGCGCTCCCTTGTTAGCAAGCCTGAGATCTGAAGTAGCTTGATGTATTGCTTTTTAATGATATCAGCGCCGTGATAAAAGGCATTTGAGTCGAGATTTTTATCGTTAAAGTAAATTTGTATCGCTTTTGCGTACTCTTTGATGTTTTGATCTTTGTTTTTAGAGATGAAATTTAATATATTTGCGATGATGTCGTTTGGCAAGATTTTCATGAGCTCATCAGCTTTTTTTGACATTAGCTCATCGTTGTTTGAAATTTTAGCGGTGATGATATCAAAGGCTAAATTTAGCGTCGTAGGCTCTTTTGGCTCTTCAAGCCACCTTATCATCGCACTTTGGTTGCCACTAACTAGGCTTAAAAGCGAGGCATATAAATTTACAGGCTTTAGGCTTTTGTCGTTTTCTAAATTTTCGCCGATCTCCTCAACTAGTTTTGGATTTAAATTTCTATTTATATCCATACAGATCGCGCCAAAGATGCCTGAAAGATGGTTATTTACATCTTGATGATAGCTTGCTATAAAGTGCTTTGCTGCAAGGCTAAAATTCCCAAGCTGAGCGTAGCTTAGAGCCAGGTTATACTGCAAGATCGAGTGGTTTGGATAGGCCTTGGCAAGCTCTTCAAAGTCCTTGTTTGCCTCTTTTAATCGGTAGTTAAGTGCCTTTGCGATGGCTTCACTAAGTTTTGCATTGACCTTTGAGGCGGCGGCGCTTTGGCTAAGGTAGTCATTTGCCGCTGAGGTATCATCTAAAAAGACGCTAACTCCGCCTTTTCTTATCTGCTCGATGCTCTGTTTCGCGTCAAAAACCTTATACGGCGCGAAGTAAAATAGCGTCTCATAGCGCCTTGTTCTATCAAAAAACATATCGTCACTAAAGTGCGCCTGAGCTAGGCTGACGTCAAAGAGATCTGGCTTTAGTATGGTCTTTATCTTGTAAATTTTGCTTGGCATCGAGGCGTTGTAGTCATAAACATCTTTGATAAATGCCGCTGCGTCTCCGTAGTCGGCAGTCTTTAGATCGATTAACGCCTCAGTCATCTTGATAAGGTCGATATTTGGCGTATTTTTAGACGCCTTTGTTAGATAGTCCCTTGCCTTGTCGTATTTGCCAAGCCTTGCGTAAAGCTGCGCTAGCGTAAAGTCAGCCTTAAACGCCTTTTGCCCTTCAAGCTTAGCTATGGCTCTCTCGTCATCTCCAAGAAGCGATAAAATTTTGGCGCTCAAGTAGGCATACTCGCCCTTATAGTCATCTGTGCTAGGGTGAGAGAGAGCTTGCAACGCCTCGTAGTAATTACCCTTGTAATAATTAACCAGCGCATAGTAGTAGCTATAAAGCGGCGAGCTGTTTTCATACTGCAAAAAGGAGTCTGCAAGCCCTATGTAGTAGTTGAAATTTTTAGTGTTATTTAGCTCAAGCGAGCAAACAGCGGCGTTTATGGCGCTAACTGCGGTATTTTCACGATCAGTTATCGCCTTGTTAAACGAGATGATCGCCTCGTCGCATTTTTCTTGTTTCATCTGCGAAACGCCAAGATTGTAGTTTGAAAGTGACTGGTTATAAACAGCTATGTTTTCATAAATTTTTAACGCTTCAAATTTATTGCCACGCTCATAAAGCTGGTTTGCCTTGTTTATCATCTCATCGATCTTTGAAGCGCCAAAATTTTGCGTTTGGTAGTTGTTTTCTATATTTTTTACGATAGCAGTAGTGTCTATCTCCTCTTTTTTATCTTTTTTTAGCAAAACAATTAGCAAAACAGCGATCAAGATGACAAGCACCAAAGCAGCCGCACCGATGATAATAAAGAGCTTTTTCTTGCTCTTTTTTACTGGTATTGGCTCTGGGATACTCTCATCTTGCAGCACGCCGTCATTTGCGATGCTATCAAGTGAGACGATCTCTTCAGGCGCCTCGGTTTTTGCCTCCTCAGGCGCTTGCTCTGCTTGCTCGCCAGGTGGTTTTAGAACTACAACCTCGTCATCAGCCACTACATATACCTTTTAAGAACTTCTGGAATTTCGATAGTGCCGTCAGCTTTTTGGTAGTTTTCCATTATCGCTATTAGCGTCCTACCCACAGCCAAGCTCGAGCCATTTAGGGTATTTACAAGCATATTTTTCTTGCCATCTTTAAAGCGAATTTTTGCGCGTCTTGCTTGAAAATCACGAGTATTAGAGATAGAGCTGATCTCGCGGTATTTGCCCTGACCTGGTAGCCAAACCTCAAGGTCTATCGTCTTTGCGGCGCTAAAGCCTAGATCGCCGCTGCAAAGTAGCATGTGGCGGTGAGGCAGCCCAAGGCTAGTTAGTAGGTCGCTCGCGCACGCTACCATTTCAGCAAGCACGCCCTCGCTTTGATCGGGCGTTGTGATGCTTACAAGCTCGACCTTTTCAAACTGGTGCTGACGGATCATGCCTCTCGTGTCACGTCCTGCTGAGCCTGCCTCTTGGCGGAAGCATGCTGAGTAGCAAGTCATCTTTATAGGTAACTGCTCGGCTTCAATAATGGTGTCGTTGTATAAATTTGTCACAGGCACTTCGCTTGTTGGGATGAGATAGAGGTCTTCGTCGCGCACCTTATAAAGATCCTCTTCAAATTTAGGCAGCTGACCAGTACCAAAAAGCGTGTTTGAGCTTACTAGATAGGGGACATTTACAAGCTCAAAGCCGCGCGCGCTGTTAAAGTCGATCATGTAATTAACAAGCGCTCTACTAAGCCTTGCTCCCATGCCGCGAAGCACGGTAAAGCGAGATCCTGAGAGCTTTGCGCCTCTTTCAAAGTCAAGCCAGCCAAGGCTCTCGCCTAGCTCCCAGTGCTCCTTTGGCTTAAAGTCAAATTTAGTTGGCTCAAGTACCGTTTTTATGCAGACATTATCGTCCTCGTCCTTGCCAAATGGCACGTCATCGTCAGTGATATTTGGCACGCTAAATGAAATTTGCTCAAGCTTTTCTTCATATTGTTTAACGATCTCGTCAGCGTCAGCAAGGGCAGCTTTGTTTAAATTTAGCTCATTTTTTAGCTCACTTACGTCCTCGCCAGCTCTTGCTTTTACACCAAGCTCTTTGCTCTTTGCGTTTTGGATCGCTTGGAAATTTTCAAGCGCTTTGCGCTTTTGCTTTAGCTCGTTAAAAGTGTGCAAAAGCTCGTCTAGCAAGCTGGCTTTAACGTTTTTGCCCTCTAGTTTTTTTACGAATTCATCGTAGTTTGTCTCAAGTAGTTTTAAATTTATCATTATCCTCTCCTTAAACCATAAACATAACTTTTGCAAGTAGGACGATTAGCACCGCAAGCGTAAGCGCGATAGGGTGGATGTTGCCAAGTGGGCTAGGGCGTTTAAATATAAATTTGCAGCTTAAATTTACTATCACCGCAGCTACGATCACCATCGCTAAGCAAAATTTGATCATAAAAGCGACTTGTAAATTTGTCTCAAAGTAGCCTCCAGCATTGCTGCCGACCCAGTTACTCATCATCATGCCACCAGTTAAAACTAAAAGTAGCACGCAAATAGGCATGATCTTAACAGCTACTGAGCCGATGGCTTGCTTTGCCTTTTGCGCAAGCTCTGGTGGTAGCTTTTTGCTCGCCGCTCTTAAGATGATCACATCAAAAAATAGATAACCAACAAAAATGATCGCACAAAAAAGGTGAATTATCTGCGCGTAGGGGTATAAATTTTGCATATTTTTCCTTATCTGTAAATTCCAACCGCTTCACGCACTTTTTTTATCGTTGTGTGAGCCACATTTTGAGCTTTTTGAGCGCCTAGATCTAAAATTTTAGCCACCTCGTCAGGATTGTTTTGATAGTGCTCAAATTTCTCTCTTGCATCTTTAAAATAGTCCCAAACAAGCTCATTTAGATAGGCTTTAAAGTGCCCATGTCCCTCACCACCGCGCTCATATCTAGCCTGCAAGTCGCGCTGTCCGCTCTCGTCCAAGAAAAGTTTAGCGATATTATAGACGTTGCAGTTTTGCCACTGCTTTGGCTCTTCAAGCGGCGTGCCATCAGTCACGATGCTAGAAATTTGCTTTTTAAGCGTCTTGGCGTCTGCGAAGATATCGATCGTATTGCCGTAGCTTTTGCTCATCTTTTCGCCGTTTGTGCCAGGCACGGTAGCGACGTTTTCATCGATCTTTGCCTCAGGCAGAGTGAAAATCTCGCCATGTTCGTTGTTAAATTTGATCGCAATATCACGCGCAATCTCTACATGCTGGATCTGGTCTTTGCCCACAGGCACGACCTGCGCGTTATAAAGCAAGATATCAGCCGCCATTAAAACCGGATAGCTAAAGAGTCCGTGGTGCGAGCTAAGGCCCTTTGCGACCTTGTCTTTGTAGCTGTGCGCGCGCTCAAGTAGGCCCATAGGCGTATGCTGGCTTAGTACCCAGTAAAGCTCAAGCACGTCTTTAACGTCACTTTGCACCCAGAAAATGCTCTTGTTTGGGTCGATCCCAAGCGCCAAAAAGGCACACGCAGCGTCAAAAGTGTTTTGCTTTAGCGCTTTGCCGTCGCTAAGGCTGGTCATCGCATGGTAGTTTGCTATAAACATAAACATCTCATTTTGCTCTTGCATATCAACCATCTGCTTTATCGAGGCAAAATAGTTGCCAAGGTGTAGTTTGCCGGAGGGTTGGAGGCCGGTTAATACTCTCATCTTATCCTTTCAAATTTGGCTTTGACTTTTTCGCTTATACTTCGTTGAAATTTTGTTTTCAAGCTCGGCAGACCATGTGTCTAGCCCTCACTTAAAAACAAAATTTCGCCTCGCCTAAACAAAAAATTCTTCGCCAAAACGTTTAAATTTTAACATCACGTTAGACTTTGTGTGTCTAGCTTGATGTTAAAATTTATCTCGCAGGCTAAATGCCTAGTCTTGATAAAATTTGACTGCACAACATTTGTCGCTTTAACGCTCTAACAAAGTGAAGCAAAATTCATCTCAAAATTTCGCCAAAATTTCTCACTACAAAACGCTAAATTTGGCTCAAACATCACAAATTCCAACACCACGCCAGACAGCCATCTAGCCTGATTTTGAAATTTATCGTTGCAAGCAGCCCTCGCCACTTTGCAACTAAACTTTTAAAAGTATCCTTATCTCTTTTACGATCTGTTTTGGAGTTTTGCCCTCCACTTCAACGATATAATCAGCCTTTTTCTCATAAAGCTTCTCGCGCTCCAGATGCAGTGCCTCAGCCTTTTTTAAGTCGCTTAAAAGTGGGCGTTTAGCGATCTTTTTCTCGCTATTTTTGCTATTTTTTAGCCTTTGCATGATTGCATTAAAGCTTGCTTTTAGATAGATCACGGTGCCTATTTTGTTTAAATTTTTAACTTTCGCAAAGCCCCCACCTGTCGAGATGATCGCATTTTTGACACTTGTGGCTAGAAATTTAGCCAGATCTTTTTCAAGCTGCCTAAAATGCTCTTCGCCAAATTCATCAAAGATAGCCTTTATCTTCATATTTTGTGAGCTCTCTAGCAAGTCGTCGCAGTCAAGGTTCATCGTCTTTAGCGCCTTGCTTAGCGCCCTTGCAGTCGTGCCCTTGCCAACGCCCATAAACCCTATCAAAACGATATTATTGTTCTTTGTCTTCATCACTCTCTCCACGTTTTTTAGGGATTAGCACGATAGGCACGCCAGCTAGACTAAAGCTCTCTCTAAGCTTATTTGTCAGGTAGCGTTTGTAGCTAAAGTGCAGGCATTTTGGGCGGTTCATGATGAGTGCTATCATGATAGGTGCGGTTTTAAACTGCACTGCGTAGTAAATTTTCACGACCCTGCCTTTATCTCGTGGCAGTGGGTGCGCCTTGGTCGCTTCGCCGATCACTTCATTTAGCTTTGAAGTTTGGATTTTTTGGGTGTAGTTTTTATAAATTTCAACTATGAGTGGGTAAATTTTATGCACTCTTTTGCCACCAAGTGCCGAAACGCTGATGATCGGCGCGTATGAGAGAAATTTAAACCTATCTTTTATCTCCTTGCAAAGCTCGTCAAATTCTTCGCTGCTTTTGTCCCATTTGTTTAGCACGATGATGACGCCAAGCTCAAATTTCGAAGCGATGCCGGCTATGCGCTCATCAAGCTCAGTTAGTGGCTCAGAGCTATCAAGCACAAGTAGCGCCACGTCTGTCTCTTCTAAAATTTTCTCAGTTCTATTTAGCGCGTATCTCTCGATGCCCTCGATCTTGCCACGCTTTCTGATACCAGCAGTATCGACAAACTCAAAAACTCTGCCATCATGCTCGTAAATTTCATTGACCGGGTCGATCGTAGTGCCTGCCACGTCGCTAACAACGGCACGGCTCTCTTTTACAAGAGCATTTAGAAGTGAGCTTTTGCCGACATTTACACGGCCTATGATGCCAACTCTGATGTTTTTGCTCTCATAGTCTATCTCGTCGCTTAGCTCGCCCTCGTCGTTATAGTTTTCTAAAAAATCATCAAAATCTTCACTCGTATCGGCCTTTATCTGCACTTTCGCTTCTAAGTGTTTTGCTAGCCAGATGCTAAGCTCATCGACGCCGGTGTTGTGGCTTACTGAAATTCCAAATGAGTTTTTTGCGCCAAAACTTACAAATTCCCACTCTCTTTGCTCGTCTTTTTTGCTGTCGATTTTATTTATGACTAGAGCGATTGGTAAATTTAGCTTGCTAAGCTCGTAAAAAATGGCTCTATCCTCGTCATCTGGCATCATTTTGCCATCGACCATGTAGAGGATAACGTCTGAGTTTTTAGCCTCTGCTAAAGTCTTTGCTTTTACGTTTTTAAAAAGCTCGCTGCTATCATCAAGGCCGCCGCTGTCGATTAATATGCACTCTTTGCCCTCAACTTCGATCTTAGCTTTATTTGTATCTCTTGTAGTGCCGCTAACGTCGCTTGTTATGGCGATGCGTCTTCTTGCTAAGCGGTTAAAAAGTGAGCTTTTGCCGACATTTGGCTTGCCTACTAATATTACTTTTTGCAAATTTTGTCCTTTTTATGATGGCTGATTATACAAATTTTTCTCTTATATAAAGTATAAAATTACGCTTAAAAGCGCCGAAATAAAAGAAAAAATCAACCAAAATTTAAGCCATTTTTTATTAAAATGAGTGCTTTAAATTTAGAGGTTTTGCGATGTTAAAAAGGTTTTATATTTCACATCTTGGCATTTTTTACATGCTCTTTGCTTGCTTTATGTTTGCCGTGACTGGCGCATTTGCAAAGTATCTGAGCAAAGATATGCCTTCTATCGAAGTTGTTTTTTTTAGAAATTTAATAGGACTTTTCATCGTCATCTACGCCATCTATAAATTTCCATTTAAGCAAACTGGCGGACACTTTTTCTTGCTGATGTTTCGCGGTTTTGTGGGTACGGTGGCGCTTTTTGCCTTTTTTTACAACGTCGCACACGTAAATTTAGCCACAGCCTTTACCTTTCAAAAGACAAACCCGATATTTACGGCCATTCTCGCAGCTATTGTTTTTAAGGAGCGTCTAAGCTCGCTTGGCTGGTTTGCAGTTTTTTTAGGATTTGGCGGAATTTTGCTTGTTATTCAGCCAAATTTAGGCATAAATAAAACCGATATCATCGGCATTTGGAGCGGTCTTGGAGCGGCTATTGCCTACACAAGCGTCAAGGAGCTAAACAAGAGCTACGGCACAAATATCATCGTGCTAAGCTTCATGCTTTGGGGCTCGTTTTTGCCGCTTATTTGCATGGGGATGGCTGAGTTTTTTACATACGAGCCTCTGGATTTTTTATTTTCTAAATTTACTATGCCAAGCTGGCACAACGTCGTTTTTATCTTGCTAATGGGGCTTAGTGGCTACTATTTTCAGGCGTTTATGACAAAGGCATTTGCAGTTGGTAAAAAGGCTGGTGTCATCGCTGCTGTTAGCTACGCAGACGTCATTTTTACGCTTATTATTGGCTATTTTATGGGTGATGCGTTGCCAAATCACTTGGCACTCGCAGGTATTGTACTTGTCGTAGTGAGTGGAATTTTAGTTGTTAAAGAAAAATAAAGGAGAAAATATGATATTAATCGCTGGACCTTGCGTTATAGAGAGCAAGGAGCTTATTTTTGAAGTGGCAAAAAGGCTAGTTAAATTTAGTGAAAATCCAAAAATTGACTTTTACTTTAAGTCAAGCTTTGACAAGGCAAATCGCACGAGCATTAGCTCGTTTCGTGGGCCTGGGCTTGAAAAGGGGTGTGAAATTTTAGCTGAGGTAAAAAAAGAATTTGGCTTTAAAATTTTAACCGATATCCACGAGAGCTATCAGGCGGCGCCTGTTGGCGAGGTGGCTGATGTGCTGCAGATCCCTGCATTTTTGTGCCGTCAAACAGACCTTCTAGTAGCAGCTGCAAAGACAAAAGCGGTCGTAAATATCAAAAAAGGGCAGTTTTTAGCAGCGTCAGCTATGAAGCACTCTGTTAAAAAGGTGCTTGAAACAAGGGGTGTGAGTGGCGACGGATACGAGGTCGCAAAGGCAAATGGTGTCTGGCTAACAGAGCGTGGAAGCACATTTGGATATGGAAATTTAGTCGTTGATATGCGAAATTTGGTGCTGATGAGAGAATTTGCGCCAGTCATTTTTGACGCGACTCACAGCGTGCAGATGCCATCAGCTCTAGGCGAGAAAAGCGGTGGCGACGCTAGGTTTGTGCCGTATCTTGCAAGAGCGGCAGCTAGCGTTGGGGTAGATGGATTTTTCTATGAAACACATATAAACCCTTGTGAGGCGCTATGTGACGGGCCAAATATGCTAAATTTAGATGAGCTTGAAAAGGTCGTAAGTGATACGCTAAAGATAGAGGAAATTTTAAATTTTTAAACTAAGGAGAGAGTGATGAAAAGGATTTTAACGCTACTTTTAGGAGTGCTGTTTTTAGTGGGTTGTAGCTCATCTCAACCAAAGGTGCCGCTTGCGGGTAAGTATAAATTTGAGGGCATAGAGTACGCTCATGTGCAACACCACGAGCCGACCAAATTTCTCTACCAAAGCCCAAAAATGGTCGAGAAAAAGTACAATAAGCAAATCACAGAGGCGCTTACAAAAGAAAATTTGCTTGATCCAAATTCTAGCGATGAGCTAAAGATAAAGATAACTCACCGCAGGGAATTTATAGGCGAAGCAACCTTTGCTAAAAGCGACAGAATGGGCAATATCTACCTTACTTACGAGGTAGAAGTTATTAGAAATGGCAAAGTTTTGAGACATTATTGCTCTAGCGAGCTAAGGTTTGACCCTGGATTTTTTGGAAATTTAAAGGGGATAGTTGGACAAAATAACGATGATAGCCTTGAAAATAAGGCGATTAGCGCAAATGTAAAAGAGATCGTTGATACCATAAAAGGCATGAAGTAAATTTATGTCAAATAGAGGCTTTTTGTGGATATTTCTTGGCGCGGTGGCTGAGTGCGGCTGGGCGTATGGGCTAAAACACGCTTCAAATTTAGGCGAGTTTTTGCTCACGACTGCGCTTGTAAGCATAAGTTTTGTCTCGTTTATGAAGGCTTTAAAGTATCTGCCTGTAAGCATCTCTTATGCCGTATTTGTGGGCTTTGGGACAGTTTTTATCGTCATAGCTGAGATCGTTAGCGACTACGTGGCAAGTGGGATCATGCCAAATTTCATTAGGCTATTTTTCATAGCGACGCTCATTTTAGGCGTGCTTGGGCTAAAAGGCATAAAAGAATGATCCACTTTTTAGCGCTCTTGCTAGCTGGATGTTGCGAGGTCTCTGGCGTCTTTTTTATCACGAAATTTTCAAAAAGCACAGGCGTAAAAAAGTGGGCAAATTTCATCCTTTTGCTTGGGAATTTCGCCCTTTCTTTAACGCTGCTTAGCTATGCGATGCAAACTATCGCTATGTCGGTGGCGTATGCGATCTGGACAGGTATCGGAGCGATCGGAGCAGTCGTGGTTGGCGTAGTTTTTGAAGGTGAAAAGATAAATTTTAAAAAAGCCTTGTTTTTAACTCTTATCATCTTTAGCGTCATCATGCTAAAAATAGTTTGATGATTAAACAAGCTTTTGCTAAACTTGCACAAAAAAAGGAGCAAATATGAAAATAATCGAGGGAAATTTAGCTTTAAAAGGCGATGAGAAGATAGCGATCATCAACGCAAGGTTTAACCACATCATCACAGACCGCTTGGTAGAGGGCGCAAAAGACGCATTTTTACGCCACGGCGGCGATGAGAAAAATTTAACATTAGTGCTAGTTCCTGGCGCGTTTGAGATACCTATGGCACTCGAAAAGGTGCTTGCAAGCGGTAAATTTGATGCGGTTTGCTGCGTGGGAGCGGTGATAAGAGGTGCAACGCCGCACTTTGACTATGTAAGCGCAGAGACCACTAAAGGCATCGCAAACGTAACGCTAAAATACGCAAAACCAGTCACATTTGGCGTGCTAACGGTAGATAGCATCGAACAAGCGATCGAGCGAGCTGGCAGCAAGGCTGGAAACAAGGGCTTTGAAGCGATGACAGGCGTTATTGAGATGCTAAATTTATACAAAAAGCTTGGAGCGTAAAATGGCCACACGTCATCAGGTCAGACAAGCGATCGTTTCGCTACTTTACTCAAACGAGATAAATCCCGTAACTTCTGAGTTTGAAGAGGAATTTTTAGAAGAGAAAAAGATAAGAAACGAGCGCAAAAACGAGGCTTTGCAGACCTTTAAAGCAGTGCTTGCAAACAAAGAAAAGCTAGATGAAATTTTAAAACCACACCTAAAAGATGGCGACTTTAGCAAGGTTGGCGCAACAGAGCTTGCCATTCTTAGACTTGGGCTTTATGAGATGAAATTTAGCCAGACAGATAAAGCCGTCATCATAAACGAGGCGATCGAGCTTGCAAAAGAGCTTGGAAGTGACCAGGCGCCAAAATTTATAAACGGCGTGCTAGATAAGATAAAGGGCGCTTTATGAAGCTCTGCGTCGCTCTTGACATGGCGAGCAAGGATGAAAATTTAGCCCTCATTCGTGAGCTAAAAGGGCTTGATCTTTGGCTAAAAGTGGGGCTTAGAAGCTACCTGCGTGATGGGGCTAAATTTATAGAGGAGCTAAAAGGGGCAGGGGAGTTTAAAATCTTTCTTGATCTAAAGCTCTATGATATCCCAAACACGATGGCAGATGCCGCTGAGGTCGTCTCAAAGATAGGCGTGGATATGATAAATTTGCACGCAAGCGCTGGCGTACGTGCAATGAAAACTGTAATGGAGCGTCTTAATGCGCTACAAAATCGCCCTTTAGTACTTGCTGTATCGGCACTAACTAGCTTTAGCGAGAGCGAATTTGAAGCGGTTTATAACGATACACTTTCGCGCTCGGTTAGGAAATTTAGCCAGATGAGCTTTGAAGCGGGGCTTGACGGCATGGTCTGCTCGGTCTTTGAAAGCAAGCTCATAAAAGACGTGACAAATCAAAATTTCATCACGCTTTGCCCTGGAGTTAGGCCTTTTGGCGAGAGTGCGGGCGATCAAAAGAGGGTTGCAAATTTAGTTAGCGCAAAGCAAGAGGGCAGCGACTTTATTGTTGTTGGCAGACCGATCTACGAAAACGCAAATCCAAGAGAAATTTGCGAACGCATTTTGGAGCAAATTTAGCGCCCGCGTTTGCGTGAAATTTGACGCGAAATCATTTTAAGGGTGGTTTTTTTTGTGCGAGAAAATTTTAATAAAATTATTTCGTGAGGCGATTGAACGCAGTAGCAAGATGAAATTTAAAATTTCATTTAAAGCGGCAAGTTTGGCGGAGTTTAAAAGAAATTGGAGGCAAATTTGAGCGATTTTAAGAAAATCCCCTATGTCGGCGAGGCAACCGAGGCCGATCTACTAGCACTCGGCTACACTGACATCGCTTCGCTAAAAGGCGCAGATGCTGATGAGATGTATGAGCGCACAAAGGCACTTGGACGTGGCAGCGACAGGTGTATCCTCTACGGTTACCGCATGGTTTGCTACTACGCAAACACTCCGCACCCAGACAAAGCCAAGCTAAAATGGTGGCTTTGGAAGGATTAAATTTTTAAAATTTGGTAGCTACTATTTATAAACAGCACAAACTTTTATCAACTTTTACAAGCATTGAGCCACGGTTTTAACGTTATTTTAAAGCCTTTATGCATAAAATCACAAACTATTACAATAATAGCAAACTATTATTATCAGAACTTTTTAGTTGACTTTTTGACTTACTAAAACAAAAAACCATAGATAGCAAATGGTAACTAATATTTTTAATTATATAAATAAGGTAAAAATGAGACTTTGGACGATAAATTTTAAATATCTTGACGCAAAGGGTCTTGTGGCTTTGTGGAGAGAGGCTTTGCTGGCTAAAAATGTTTTAGAAGGGCTGACAAAAGGCTATAAAAACCACCCACAATTAATTAGATTTTACACTCATCAAAACTCTATCGATGCTATAAATGCCTATCTTTTGGAAGTTTATAAAGAAGCTTGCGCTCGTGGATATAAATTTGATGTTTCAAAAGTTGGCAAATTTGATGCAGAAAATTTATCCAAGATCGCCGTTACTAGAGGTCAAATCGAGTATGAATTTAGCTTCTTGCAAGAAAAATTAAAGCAAAGAGATTTAAAAAAATACAAAGAAAATTTAAATGTAAAAAATATAGAAATTTCTACTATTTTTACGAAGATAGACGGCGACATCGAGCTTTGGGAGAAGGTAAAAACGCTTATTTAGTTTTTATACTACAAATTTTTTAACGATCTCTATTCTGTTTATATCCTCAAATTTGATCTTAGTTTTTACGATCATGAGGATTTTATCTTTGAAATTTACATCCGATACTAGGCCGCTAGTTTTTATGTAAGTAAAGCCGTCGTGGTAGATCACACGCACCTCATCAGCTATCTTTAGCTCGCTTACCGTTTTTAAAATTTCATCGACCTTGCTCTCGTCAAGCTCTAGTTTTTCGCATTTTTCTCGCTCTTTTTGTCGCAAGGCTCGCTCTAATGTTGAGAGAGGATTAAACGAGCTAAAAATTTTTGCCCTATCTTTACTCACCGCTCTTGTGCCCTCCGATCTTTTTGTTTCTATCTTGCCCAGTCGCTTCTGGCAGCAGGTCGATCGCGCGCAGGATCGAGTTTTTACCAAATTTCTCTTTTATCAAATTTAGCGACTTTAGCACCGCTTTTTCTTTGGCGTCATCTTCAAATAGGCTAAATTCTGCCAAATTTTCTTTCACGACGTCGTTTGCTGATATGCCTATTTGCCTGATTAGCCCAGCATTTTTTATCTTATTTAAAAGCAGCTCCTCAGCCGTGCTCATCAGTACGCTTGAGATATTTGTTGGCGTTTTAAACCGCGCGCTTGCACGTTGCTGTGGCTCAAGCTTATCGGCAAATCTCACATTTATCGTTAGCCCACTTGCCCTTACATCTTTGTTTATCATCCTAAGTGCGAGCCTGTCAGCCATCTCTTTTAGCACGATCACCGCCTCGCAGCGCTCGTAGTCTCTGGGCAAAATTTCCGAGCTAAAGTAGGACTTCGTGCTTGGTTTATAGGCCTTTATCTCGGCTATCGTCGTTGGCTCTATGCCGTTTGCGTGATCGATCGTGATGTAAGCATCGACGCCAAAAATTTTTTCAAGCAGGCTTTTTGGCGCATTTGCGATATCTTTCATGCAAAAGATGCCGCATTTTTCGAGCTTTAGTCTAGTTTGCTTACCGATACGCCAGAAGTCACTTAGTGGCTGGTGCGTCCAGAGCTGCTTTTTATAAAGCTCTTCGTCAAGATACGCGATGCCGTCATCTTGGTGCTTTGCTAGTATATCAAGGGCGATCTTTGCGAGGTATAAATTTGTCCCAATGCCGCAAGTCGCCGTAACGCCAGTCGTTTTTAATATCTCATCCATCATCATCTTCGCCATCTCTTTTGCGCCAAGAGCGTAAAATTTCAAGTAAGAAGTGAGGTCGATAAAGCACTCATCGATCGAATAGACGTAGATGTCCTCTTTGGAGACATATTTTAGATAAATTTCATAAATCCTAGCGGCGTAGTCGATGTAAAACTGCATCCTAGGCGGTGCAGCGATAAATTTGATATCTCTTGGTATCTCAAAGAGCCTGCAGCGGTTTTTCACCCCTTTTGCACGAAGAGCAGGGCTAACAGCTAAGCAGATGCCGCCACTGCCACGACTAGCGTCAGCCACGACTAGATCAGCCTTAAATGGATCAAGCCCGCGCTCGACGCACTCAACCGAGGCGTAAAAAGACTTTAGGTCGATAACGGCGTAAATTTTCTCTTGTAAATTTTCGTTTTTCATAAGGGGATTATAGATGAAATTTGGTAAAAGTTAGTTTGTAAATTTTGTTTGAAATGGCTTAAAATTTTAATAAAAATCTTTTAGAAAAAAGGCTAAATTTGAGTGCAAAGACCACACATCAAAGATACCAAAATAACTCCGTGACCAAAAACTACGCTAGGCTGAGTGCAAATGAGCCTTTGCAAGCACGGCTGCGTCAATGTCCTAACTTGCGACAAAGCCACATCTAGCACCACTCAAAGCAACTGCAGACGCAGGGTCTTAGGAAATTTAGAAAAATATAAAGGCGAGATCAAGCTGGTCGCTGTAAATTTCTAAATTTAGCTCTCACTTTGGGGGCTAAATTTGACTTGTTTTCAACTCGAAGCTTAGCTGAAATTTAGTAAATAAATTTATCCGTAAATTTTCTTTAAATTTTCAAGTTTCGTGCTTGCATTTAGTAGGAGCATGTCAGCAAGAACTAGCCTTATCATCGCGGTTGCAACGACACTGCCACGTATACCTATGCAAGGATCGTGTCTGCCTCTTAGCTCAAAATCAACCGCCTCACCAGCTAAATTTAGAGTTTTTTGCTCTTTAAATATCGAAGGCGTTGGCTTAAAATGGCTCTTTAGCACGATCTGGGCGCCACTACTTATGCCGCCAAGTATGCCACCAGCGTTGTTGCTCAAAAAGCCAAGCTCATCCATCTCGTCGTTGTTGGCTGAGCCCATCATAGAGCTTACATTTACGCCAGCGCCGATCTCTACGGCTTTTACGCCGTTTATGCCCATTAAGGCCGCCGCTAGAGCGCTATCTAGCCTATCATAAAGTGGCTCACCAAGACCAGCAGGCACGCCCCTAGCCACGCTTAAAACCACAGCTCCTACGCTATCGTGCTCGCTTCTAGCTTTATTTACCGCCTCTTTCATCGCCTCTTCGTTGCCAAGGGCGTAAATTTGCGAATTTTGTGCAAAAGCAAAATCAACCTTGTCGCTAATGACCTTGCCAATGCCAAGCACGCCGCTTAAAACTTCTATCTTAAATTCATTTAAAAGTAGTTGCGCAAATGCCCCGCCAGCGACCCTTACTGCAGTCTCTCTGGCACTTGCTCGCCCGCCACCTCTATGATCTCTGATGCCATATTTTTTAAAATAGGTAAGGTCAGCATGGCCAGGGCGGAAAATCTCACGTAAATTTTCATAGTCATTTGACTTTTGGTTGTTGTTAAAAATGGCAAAACCTATCGGTGCGCCAGTGCTCATGCCATCAAAAACGCCGCTAAAAATTTCTATCTTATCAGGCTCATCTCTTGCCGTTGTGAAGCTACTTTGCCCAGGGCGACGCCTATCAAGTTCGCTTTGAATGAAGTCTATATCGATCTTTAGCCCAGCTGGCAGGCCGTCTATCACGCCACCTATCGCCACCACATGGCTCTCGCCAAAGCTAGTTAAGGTTAGTTTTTTGCCAAATGTATTCAAAATTTATCCTATTTTTTGATTTTTTCTAGCGCTATCTTTGCAGCAAGCTGCTGGGCTTGCTTTTTTGAGCTACCAATAGCACGTGAAATTTCCTTGCCGTTTAGCAGCAGGGCTATCTCAAATTCTTTCTTGTGATCAGGGCCAAATGAGCCTATGAGCTCGTATGTTGGTATGACACCAAGGGTTGCTTGAGTGACCTCTTGAAGGGCTGTTTTGTAGTCCTTTTCAAGGTGCGCAAAGTCGATCTTTGGGTAGCAAAGCTCAAGCAAGGCGATCGAAATTTCTCGCACTTTAAGAAGTCCAGCCTCAAGGTAGATAGCGCCCATCACCGCCTCAAATGCGTCACTTAAAATGCTATCTTTCTCTCTGCCGCCGTTGTTTTCCTCAGCTTGGCTAAGCCTTAAAAACTCGCCCATATTTAGCCGTCTAGCCATATTTGCAAAGCTTTTTTCATTTACAAGCGCAGCTCTTAGCTTACTCATGTCGCCCTCTGCGATCTTGCTAAATTTCTTAAAAAGATACTCAGCCACGAGTAGATCCATCACCGCATCGCCTAAAAACTCGAGCCTCTCGTTGTTTAGCGCCTGCTTAGTGCTCTTGTGCGTTAGCGCCTCTTCTAAAAGCTCACTTTGTTTAAATTTATACCCAAGATTACGTTCAAATTCTTCTAAATTTTTCATATTTTATTCTCATCTTTTATTCTTAATGCCTCGTCCCTTGCCATCTGGTCGCACTCCTCGTTTTCAGGGTGTCCTGCGTGCCCTTTGACCCAGCTAGCCACGACTTTATGCGGCTTTGAAATTTCTAAATACTCCTGCCAAAGCTCGACATTTTTTACATTTTTAAAATTTTTCTTTTGCCAGTTTGCAAGCCACTCATTTATGCTATTTACCACGTATGAGCTATCGGTTATTAGCCTTACCTCGCAGGGCTCTTTTAGCGCTTTTAGCCCCATTATCACGGCTTTTAGCTCCATTTGGTTGTTTGTTGTAAAGGCCTCGCCGCCACTTGCTTTTTTATGCGCTTCGTTGTATCTCAAAATATATGCCCAGCCGCCAGCTCCAGGGTTTCCAAGGCATGAGCCGTCGCTAAAAAGTGTTACTATCTTCACTTGGTTTTTCTGTGATGTGGGATAAAATTTTCACGCTTCCTAGCTCGTGGCAGACTGGACAGCGGTAAAAGTGCATAGGAAAAGAGTTTTTGCAGTTTTTGCAAACGTAGTTAAAGCTTAGCCCAGCTGCATCAAATTTAGCATCTTTTAGCCTTTTTATGGCATTTAGCTCAAAGCCGTAAATTTCACATGGCTCATCTATGTCACCCTTTGCGTAAAAGAGTGATTTGTATTTTGCATCGTCTAAATTTATAGGCGTTTTTAGGTTGTAAAGCAGGTCTAGCACATCTTCAAATTTGGCAAAATCTTTTAAATTTTCTAAATTTTCATTGTGTCTTATGAAAAGGGCTAAGATCATACGCTTTAAAAGCTCAAAATTTTGGCTAAGGTGCGAGAGAATTTCCACCTTCTCGCTAAAGCTTAAATTTCTATCATCAAGCGTGCTAATCGCCTTTATATAGGCCTTTTGATCTTTCACATTTGCCCCAAGCTCTTCAAGTGAGTTTAGCGCATAAAGTGCTTCTTTGTAGTTTTTAAGCTTCTCGTCTATCATCGTTAAAAAGCGCAGTGCGAGGACGTTTCTAGGGCTTAGCTCGAGCGCTTTTTCAAAGACTTCGCTAGCTTTTTTTAAAAATCCAGCCTTAAAATAGACCTCTCCAAGCTCGTTTAGGATAAATTCCTTCTCGTTTTTATCTTTTACCTTTTCAAGTGCGATGAGATAGACGCCGATCGATTTTTCAAAGTCGCCATTTTTAGCAAAGGTCTGACCTAGCATGCTAAGGCTTGGTATATCTACTTCTGGGCTTTTTAGCATCTGTTTGTGCTCGTCGCTTATGCCATCTTTGCTGTCAAATTTCTTGATAAATTTCTCGATACGTTTTTTCTCATCTTTGCTAGAAAATATGCCCCAAGCATAGCTTAAAGCGGCGATCATCAAGATGATACTAAATAGAATAATAAGGCTAAATATCGGATCTCTGTGTCCAATGAAAAAAATATCCACGCTAACACTTTGTAATAAAATTTTACTTTAATTATAACAAAGCAGTTGTATAATTTTGCTTATGATAGATCCAAAATCCATTGAAAAATTAAAAAACCAAATAGACATTGTTAATATCATCGAGCAGTATATCCCTGTAAAAAAGATGGGCTCAAGCTACAAGTGCGTATGTCCGTTTCACGACGACAAAAACCCAAGCATGAGTATAAATCAAAACAAGCAGATGTATCACTGTTTTGCCTGCAAGGCTGGCGGAGATGCGGTTAAATTTGTGATGGATTATGAAAAGCTAACCTACCCAGAGGCGATAGAAAAGATCGCTCAAATTTCAAACTTTAGCCTTGAATACACAAATGACAAGGTGCCAACGCAAAAAGAAAATAAGCACATTTTAGAAAAGGTAAATGCCTTTTATAGAAGTGAGTTTTACAAAAACGAAGCAGCCATTAGATATATCAAGTCACGCGGTATAAATGACGCGATGATCGAGAAATTTGAGCTTGGCTGGGCTGGGGATAGTAAAAGCACCATTAGGCTTTTGCAAAATGAAAATATAGAGCCAAAAGAGGCGCTTGAAGTTGGCATCGTAAAGCAAAATGAGAAGGGAATTTATGCTAGTTTCATCGAGCGCATAACATTTCCCATCTACTCGCACACCACAAGGCTAGTTGGATTTGGTGGCAGGACGATCTCAGACCATCCTGCAAAGTATGTAAATTCGCCCCAAAGTGCGGTATTTGACAAGTCGAAACTGCTCTATGGCTACCATCTAGCTAGACAAAGCATCTTTGAGAAAAATCAGATAATAATAACAGAGGGCTATCTTGATGTCATCATGCTTCACTACGCTGGCTTTACAAACGCTGTTGCTGTGCTTGGCACAGCACTTACTACAAGCCACTTGCCACTTTTAAAAAGGGGTGAGATAAGCGTAGTGCTTTGCTTTGACGGCGATGGCGCTGGCATAAATGCAGCCATAAAATCCGCTCATCTACTAAGTATAAATAAGATAGATACAAAAGTAGTCATCATAAGTAACGGCGCAGATCCTGCTGATATGGTCTTTGCAGGTAAGATAAAGGAGCTAAAAGAGCTCTTTGGCTCAGGCGAGGATGCGGTGAAATTTTATATAGAAAAGATCATGCAAAAGTATGACATCGCGCGCTCAATGCAAAGAGATAACTGCCTAAGCGAGATAAAAGCCTATATGGACGAGCTTGGAGAGGAGATAGCAAGCTCGTATGTGACAGAAGTAGCGGCAAGATTTAACCTAACTCCACAAAGCGTGGCAGATAGGTTTGGGCTAAAGCAGAAGCCAAAAAATGAAGCTAAATTTAAAAGAGAATTTAGAAAAAAAGGCAAAGATGAATTTGACAACTCTGTCATGGTAGATGAGGTGCCAGCTGTGATGAACAAAGACCCGCTTGAGTTTGCACTTTTTAAAACCATGCTAAACAACCCAAACTACAGAGATGAGATACTCTCAAAGCTTGGAGCTAGATACTTTATAAAGCATCCTGAGTATCTAAACGCCATCCTTTATAGATACGACGTGAGCGATGAGGAGATGGTTAGAGAAATTTTAATGGACGAAAAGATCCATGAGATCACTGATCCAACTACTTTGCAAAAGGCTATTTTAAATATGCAAATAGCCTTTTATGAGAATGAACAGCAAATTTTAAAAGGCTCTGACAATCCAAAAAAGATAGAAATTTTAGAAAAACTGCTATTTATCATCAAAGATCTCAAGACTCAGCTTTATAAAATTTAAAAACTCACACTTTTTCAGCTTCAAATCATAAAACAAAATGTAAAATGCTTAAAGTAATAAATCTTTTTAAGATTGGCTTTATATTTTAAGGATTTATGATGATAGACGCTAAAAGATTTGAGAGAAATTTTAACGCTATAAGCGAGTTTGGAGCGCTAAAAGGTGGCGGGCTAACAAGGCTAGCCTTTAGCAAAGAGGACCTTGAAGCAAGAGAATTTCTTATAAATTTGATAGAAAAAAATGGCTTTAAACTTAAAATTGACAATGTTGGCAACATCTATGCCATCTATGATGAGGGCTGCGAAGCGGACGAGAAGCCAGTTTGCGTGGGCTCTCACATAGATAGCGTGCCAAATGGCGGCTTTTATGACGGCACACTTGGCGTTATGGCTGGGCTTGAAGCGCTAAGCTCTATAAAAGAGGCTGGCATCAAGCTAAAACGCCCACTTTGGCTCATAAATTTCTGCTGTGAGGAGTCAAGCCGTTTTAAGACAGCGACTATCGGTAGCAAGATAATAAGCGGCAAACTAAGCCAGCAAAGGCTTCATGAGCTAAAAGATGAAGATGGCATCTCGCTTTTTGAGGCGATGAGTGCGGCTGGGTTTAAGCCACAAAATTTAGATGAAGCCATCTTAAAAGAAAACTCCCTACACGCCTATCTTGAGCTTCACATCGAGCAAGGTCCAGTTTTAGAGCGAAGCGGCATAAGCGTTGGCGTGGTAAGCGGGATCGCAGCGCCTATTAGATTTGAGATCACTATACAGGGCAAGGCTGATCACAGCGGCGCAACTCCTATGAATATGCGCAGTGACGCCCTGCTCGCCGCCTCACACATCATAATCGCTGCAAATAAATTTGCTAAAAACAAAAAAACAGCTGTCGCAACCGTTGGCTACGTGCATGCAAAACCAGGCGTTTTAAACGTCGTGCCAGGCGAGGCAAGGCTTGGCGTTGATCTAAGAGATATCGATAAGGCAAGCTTAGCGGAGCTAAATTTAGAGCTTAGAAATTTTGTGGCTGAGCTAAGCCGTGAGCTTAAATTTAGCTACGAGATAAGAGAGCTAAGTAGCGATGAGCCAGTAAAACTAAGCGAGCACGCCATAAATTTACTTGAAGATGAAGCCAAAAAGCTTGGCGTAAAAACTCTTACTTTGCCAAGTGGGGCTGGGCATGATGCGATGAACTTAACAAAGCTTGCAAGCAGCGTTGGCATGCTCTTTATCCCTTGCGTGGATGGTATCAGCCACAACACCAAAGAGGCAATAAATTTTAAAGACGCAGTAGCCGCAACAAAAATTTTAACAAACGCACTAATAAGACTTTCAAACGAGGAGTAGTCATGGACAAAATAGCAAATTTAGCACTATCTTTAAAAGATGACATGATCAAAGATCGCAGATACTTTCACTCGCACCCAGAAACTGGCTGGTTTACCTTTTTTACGACTGCGGTTTTAGCAAAAAGGCTTAGCGAGCTAGGATATGAGGTGAAGCTTGGCGAAGAGGTCGTAAAGAGCGATGCAAGGCTTGGAGTTGGTAGCAAAGAGCAGTGCCAAAAGGCGATCGAGCGGGCAAAAAGTCTTTTAAATCCTGACGAGGCAAAATACCTTGAATATATGAAAGACGGACTAACTGGGCTAACCGCCTTTATCGATACAAAAAGGCCTGGTAAATTTAGCGCATTTAGATTTGACATCGATAGCGTTGATGTGACAGAGAGCGCAGAGGCTGCTCATAGACCTTGCAAAGAGGGCTTTGGCTCAGATATCGCTGGTATCACGCACGCTTGTGGGCACGATGGACACATGGCGATGGGTCTAGCACTTGCAAAGCTGATCGCTAAAAATTTAGATGATTTTAACGGCAAATTTAAATTTATATTTCAAACAGCAGAAGAGGGCACAAGGGGCGCTGTGGCTATGGAGGCTGCTGGCGTGCTTGAGGGCATCGAGTACCTACTTGGCGGACACATCGGCTTTCAAGCAGAAACTAATGGGGGCATAGTTTGTGGCACAAATAAATTGCTTGCAACTTCAAAATTTGACGTGCATATCACTGGTCGCTCAGCTCACGCAGCAGGAGCGCCAGAGGAGGGAGCAAATGCCCTTTTAGCCGCTGCTCAAATGGCTCTAAATATGCATGGCATCACAAGACATGCAAAGGGCGTGACTAGGATAAATGTGGGCGTTTTAAGAGCAGGTGAGGGCAGAAACGTCATAGCACCAAATGGCTATCTAGCCTGCGAAACAAGGGGTGAGGATACAAATTTAAATGAATTTATGTATAAAAAATGTATGGATATCGTAAAAGGTGTGAGTGAAATTTACGGTGTCGAGAGCAAGGTCGTGATGACTGGGGGCACAAGCGGGGCAAATAGCGACAAAGAGGTGACTGAAATTTTCTATGAAGCAGCAAAAGAGAGCCCATTTATAGATGATGATAAGATCGTTAAAGAGCTTGACTTTGGCGCTTGCGAGGACTTCGCTCACTTTATGAGAGCTTTGCAAGATAGGGGCGCAAAGAGCGGCTATATGATGATCGGTACAAATTTAAAAGCAGGACATCACAACAGCAAATTTGACTTTGACGAGGAGTGCTTAGTCGCTGGGGTTGATATCTATCTAAGGGCTGCTTACAAACTAAATGGAGCTAAAAAATGAAAAATGCTTTACTAATCAGCGCTTCAAGCTACCAAGATACTGGCTACTTGAGACACTGCAAAAACTGGGTTAAGGACTTTTTGGGTGAGAGCGGTAAGGAGGAAATTTTATTTATCCCTTACGCTGGAGTTAGACGAACAAATGACGAATACGAGCAAAAGGTGATCGACCGCCTAAAAAATAAAAATATAAAATCGATCCACCACTACGAGGATAAAATTTCAGCTATCAAAAATGCCAGCAGTATCGCAGTTGGCGGCGGTAATACCTTTATGCTGCTTTACACGCTTTATAAGCTAAATTTAGTTGAGCCTATAAAAGAAGCAGTGGCAAATGGCACAAAGTACTTTGGCTGGTCAGCTGGCGCAAACATCGCTGGCAAGACTATGATGACGACAAATGATATGCCTATCATCATGCCAAAGTCCTTTGATAGCCTAAATATCTTCCCATATCAGATCAATCCGCACTTTATAAGTGGCAAGCTAGCAGGTCATAACGGCGAGAGCAGGGAGGAGAGGCTAGAGGAGTTTTTGATAGCAAATCCAAAAGAGACTATCTACGCACTGCCTGAGGGCACGGCTTTGCTCATAGAGGGTAGCGAAGTTGAGGTTATAGGACATAGCGAAATTTTAAAATTTGAGTATCAAAAAGAGATAGAGAAAATAGAAGTTGGAACTAAATTTAAAATCTAAACAAGGAGAGAGGTATGGATTCATTCAAACTCATTGCTGCCATTCTTGGCATCGTTGCAGTTGTCGCACTTCTAGTCTTAAAAAAAGAGACAAGAACAGTGCTAATAGGTGTTGGTTTGGTGCTTTGCATAATCGCACTAAAACCGATGGGGGCACTAAATGCTTTTACTGACTATATGACAAAAGCTGGTCTTATAAAAGCTATTTGTGCTAGTATGGGTTTTGCTTTCGTTATGAAATACACAATGTGCGATAAGCACCTTGTTGCGCTTCTTACAAAGCCACTTAAAAACGTGGGATTTATCTTGATCCCTGTAACAACCGTGCTAACTTACTTTATAAATATCGCTATCCCTTCAGCTGCTGGCTGCTCGGCTGCTGTTGGTGCGACACTTATACCACTTCTAATGGCATCAGGCGTTCGCCCTGCAATGGCTGGTGCGGCTGTTTTTGCTGGTACATTTGGCTCAGTCTTAAGCCCAGGCTCTGCGCACAACATATATGTGGCTGATCTTGTTAAAAAGACAGTTGAGGGCTACACAGTTCAAGACATCATAAAAGTACAAATTCCAAGCGCATTTACAGCTCTTGTTATCGTAGTTATCATGCTAACTATCGTTGCCTTGCTCTTTAAAGACTATCAAAAAGGTACAAATTTCACTCTTGAAAGTGGTGCTACAAGCGAAGAGAAGTCAAATTTCAAAGTAAATTTGATCTACGCGCTTATGCCACTTGTCCCGCTTGTGATCTTAGTTATCGGCGGAACTAGCCTTGCAAAAGACTATAGCTTTTTGGCATGGACAAAGATGGGTGTTGCTGAGGCGATGATACTTGGCGCTATCATAGCTATCTTTGCTACGCTTACAAATCCACAAAAGATCACAAAAGAGTTCTTTAACGGCATGGGTCACGCTTACGCTGATGTTATCGGTATCATCATCGCAGCTGGCGTCTTTGTCGCTGGCTTAAAGGCGTGCGGAGCTGTTGATGTGGTCATCGCATGGTTAAAAACAGATCAAAGCTATGTTAAATTTGGCGGAACATTTGTGCCATTTATCATGGGTATAGTTACAGGCTCAGGCGACGCTGCTACATTTGCATTTAACGAAGCTGTCACAACAAACGCCGCCGCTCTTGGCTTTGAGCAAGATAAGCTTGGTATGGCTGCAGCAATAGCTGGCTCACTTGGACGTTCAGCTTCTCCAATAGCAGGTGCTGCTATCGTTTGTGCAGGTATTGCTATGGTTAGCCCAGTCGAGCTTGCAAAAAGGACATTTTTAGGCATGTTTCTCTCTGTTGTAGCGATCGCATTTTTCGTCATCTAAGGATGAAAGATGGATATCGTAGAGAGATTTATAAACTATACGAAATTTAACACCACGACAAATAAAGAGAATGGATTAAAAGGTATCATGCCTTCTAATCCAACCGAGTATGAGCTGGCTCTTCTTATAAAAGATGAGCTTAGCTCGCTTGGTATAAAAGATATCATCTTGCAAGATAATGCTATCTTGATAGCAAAAATTCCTGCAAACTGCGAAAACGCTCCAAGTATCGCCTTTTTTGCGCACTTAGATACAAGTAGCGAGCAAAAAAACGACACAAAAGCTAAGATCGTAAAATACACAGGCGGCGACATCTGCCTAAATGAAGAGCAGGGAATTTATCTAAAATTTAGCGACAACCCAGAGCTTAAGAAATACGTTGGCGACGATATAGTCGTGACTGACGGCACTAGCTTGCTTGGCGCTGACGATAAGGCGGCGATCGCTAGTATCGTAAATATGGCTAGCTTTTTCATGCAAAATCCTGACGTAAAGCACGGCAAGATCGTGATCTGCTTTGTGCCTGATGAGGAGCAGGGCTTGCTTGGGGCAAAGGCGCTTGATGTAAATTTACTAGGAGCTCATTTTGGCTACTGCTTAGACTGCTGCGAGATAGGCGAGCTAATATATGAAAACTGGAACGCAGCTGACTGCACGATGGTCTTTAAAGGCGTTTCGGCCCACCCGATGAACGCAAAGGGCAAACTTGTAAATTCGCTGCTTCTTGCGCATAAATTTATCTCGCTTTTGCCAGGCGGCGAAGTGCCAGAGTGCACCGAGGGCAAAGAGGGCTATTTCTGGGTGAAAGAGCTTAGCGGAAACAGCGCAAAGACGACGCTAAAGATCGACATTAGAGAATTTGACGAGCCTAAATTTCAAAAAAGGCTTGAGTTTTTAAGTGACATGGCAAATTCTTTTAACAAAATTTATGGGCAGTGCTGTGAGATCACGCTAAAAACACGCTATGAAAACGTCTTTAAGTTCTTGAAAGACGAAAACTCACTGCCTATAAAACTAGCAAAAGATGCCTTTAGCGAGCTAAATATCACGCCAAACATAAAACCGATGCGTGGTGGATACGACGGTGCCGCGATCTCTGCAAAGGGTGTGCCAACGCTAAATTTATTCACAGGGGGAAATAACTTTCACTCTATCTTCGAGTACTTGCCAGTTAGCAGCCTAAAAGCCGCAAGCGAAGTGATCAAAAAAATCGTAATTAACGCTGCTAAATAAACTTCATAAAAGCCTAGATTTAGTAAATTTAGGCTTTAAATTTTACTTTCAGGACAAAAATGAAGGCTTTAGCTTTGTTTAGCGGAGGGCTTGATAGCATGCTCTCTATGAAAATAATAAGCAATCAAGGTATCGAAGTGGTCGCACTTTATATGGATACTGGATTTGGCGTGGATGAGGAGAAGCACGAAGTTTTAAGGCGCCGTGCAGCAATGGCAGGAGCTAGCTTAAAAGTGGTTGATATGAGAAACGAGTATCTTCGTGACGTGCTTTTTAACCCAAAATACGGCTACGGCAAGCAGTTTAATCCTTGTATCGACTGCCACGGATATATGTTTAAAACCGCTCTTAATATGCTAAAAAGCGAAAATGCGAATTTTATCATCACAGGTGAAGTCGTGGGTCAAAGACCGATGAGCCAGCGCAGAGACGCACTTTTTCAGGTTAAGCGCCTAGCTGATGATGAGGACGATCTAGTGCTTCGTCCGATGTGCGCTAAGCTCTTGCCGCCAACTAAGCCAGAGCGCGAGGGCTGGGTCGATAGAGAGAAGTTACTTGATATAAGCGGACGCGATAGAAAGCCGCAGCTTGCTTTGGCAAAGAAATTTGGCTTTGAAGACTTTGCAACGCCAGGAGGTGGCTGTTTGCTAACGATCGAGAGCTTTGCTGTAAAGATAAAAGACTACTTGAAATTTGATAAAGAGATGAGAGATATCGATGTCGTGTGGCTAAAGCTTGGCAGGCATTTGCGCTTGGTAGATGGCGCTAAAATGATAATAGGACGTGATGAGAGCGATAATAACGCACTTTTGGCACATCCAAATGATAAATTTGAGCAGGTGAAATTTAAAGAGAGTGACGACATCGTGGGAGCTGTTAGTTTCATAAGTAAAAATGCTAGCAAGGCCGACAAAGAGCTTGCTGCAAGGCTCGCGCTAGCTTATACAAAAGCTAGTAGAGAAAATGAATTTGAAGTTAGCATCGCCAATGAGAAATTTATCATCAAACCTGAAGATAAAAAGCTAGCACAAGAGTATTTTGTCAAATAAATCCAAATTTGCAAAGGAATTTGATCTAAATTTCTTTGCAATATCCAAAATTTTCTAACAAGACCAAACCCCAAAAATTCTAAATTTGCAAAATTTCTAGTCATAAATATGTCACACTTGTACCTGAGTACAATAGTCATGTTTTATCAAAATCGCTAAATTTACGAAAAAATTTAAAAAAGGAGACACATGTCAAAGGAAATAGGCGTAGTAAAAAATGTAACTCAAGGAAGCGTAAAAGCTGTAAGCATAACAGGCGAAAGCAGAGAATTAAAAGTAGGTGACATAGTATATCAAGGTGAAAAGATAGTCACTGAATCAACTGACGCAAAAGTAGTAATAGCAAAAGCAGATGGAAAAGAGATAAGCCTAATAGGTAAAGACTCAATAAATTTAGACCAAAGCGTTAGTGAAAATTCTCAAACAACAGCTGATATAAATTCACTTCAAAAAGCAATACTAAGCGGTCAAGACCTTAACGCTCTTGAAGAGACTGCAGCTGGTGGTCCTCAAGCCGGTGGAAACGCTGGAGGTGACGGAGTAAGTCTTGGTGCTGCTAGCTTTGCACAGGGTGGTCACTATTCTAATATCACTGATGATTTTAGAGGACTTGATAGCATAGTAGCTAGAGGAACTGAAGGGGTCTCATCTATAGCTGGTGGTGCTGATTTAGATACTCTTAATTCTAATATCACTGATGATTTTAGAGGACTTGATAGCATAGTAGCTAGAGGAACTGAAGGGGTCTCATCTATAGCTGGTGGTGCTGATTTAGATACTCTTAGTGTAGCTATTGATAACAACTATGCTACACCAGTTACACCAGTGCATGAGACAATTAGGATAAGCTTTGATGAGGTTAATGATGCTCGTCACGATGGCAACCTAGACCCAAATGTTAGCTCACACCTAGATATCTCTAACAATATTTTAGAGAATCCAAATAGCCATAAGAGTGGATTGCAACTAACAAATGACAATACGCCAACATTGGCTGGTAAATCTACACCAGGTGCTACTATAAGCCTATTTGATGGTGAAGGTGAGCATGCTCCATTACTAGGTAGAACAACAGTTGATAGTGATGGTAATTGGGAATATACACCTACAACAGCTCTAGCTGAGGGTGATCACAAAATTACAGTTGAAGCTACTAAAACTGCGGCTGATGGTAGTGAGCTAAAAGAGACTACATATAAAGAGTTTACAGTTGATTCTATCAACGATACTCTAACTCTAAATGTCTCTACCGATCAAGTAGCTGATCTTACTGGAGATACAACATATTTACCAACAGGTACAAGTGTGGATACCAATCTAAAATTTAGTGGTAAAGCAGAGGCTAATGCTGATATCTATCTAAAAATCATTGCCGATGATGATACTTACAACTATTACCCAGATCACGCTGTTCCTAAAGGTGATATTGCTGATATTCTTAAAACAACAGCTGATGCTAATGGTGATTGGTCAATTA
Source organism: Campylobacter concisus (assembly GCF_015230015.1). Taxonomy (GTDB): domain Bacteria; phylum Campylobacterota; class Campylobacteria; order Campylobacterales; family Campylobacteraceae; genus Campylobacter_A; species Campylobacter_A concisus_AF. The sequence goes on from NZ_JAAKZC010000003.1 coordinate 131,472, forward strand.
GTGCTGAAAAACCAAATTGGAGCTATACCTATAAAGCAGAAGTTACTTCTGTAGATGAGGCTGGCAATACATACGATTATGCACCAACAACTTTTTATATACCAATGGAATCAATCTCTGTTGCACCAATGGACGATCATCTATAAGAGCACTTAAGGAGGCTATGGCGGCCTCTTATTTTAACACTAGGAAAATAAAAATATAATGAAATTAAGAGATGTTTTACTAAAACCAATAGGCAAGATAAGCGCCAAGGATGGAATAGATATTATTCGCCCTAATGGCGAAGTAAAAAGATGCAGAGAATGAGTGTTGTATCTACATAGGAGATAGGGTTAAAAATAGCTCTGATAAGGCTATTACACTAATAGTCAATGAGCGTGAAATTACCCTTGAGCCTGGTCAGGCAACAACTATAATCCCTATCACTTATGGTGTTATTCAAAAGATAGCAAAACTTCAAGATGAAATTATTAATGGTAAAACTATTGAAGAGCTAGAAGAGACAGCTACTGGTAAAGAGCTTATAAAAGAGCTAAGTTCTCTTGGTGAAGCTATCTTTGAACATGGTGGTCACTACTCAAATATAAGTGCGAATTTTAACAATCTTGGTGACCTAAGTGCTGCGTTTGAAGCTCCAGTTAGCTCAGTCGGCGGCGGACAGGGTGAAAATTTAGGTGACGGCGCGGCTACTGATAACGTAGCGCCACAACCACCATTGCCACCACAACCAAATGGCATAATCAAAATCCCACTCTCAGCTCACAAGGGAGAGGACCCAGCGGCTGAGCTGATACCGGCATTTACGACAAAGATACCTAGCGGATATAGCGTACAAAAGCAAGCTGACGGCAGAAGCTACTTAGTGCCTGATGATGGCGTAAATGAATTTACATATAACAATGGCTGGTACGTGAGCAACGACGGCCAGCTAGCTATCGGCCAAGATGAGGCTAAAAAGCTAGCAGTGACTAGCAACGCAAATGAGGGCAACTACCCAGATGATGGCACAGTGGCAAAGATAGTAGCTCCAAATGCACAGCTAAATGTTTTTGGCTCAGACATCAACGATGAAATAGTTGTAGATAACGCACAGATAAATAATGTCTACGGCGGTGTTGGCGCTGATAAAATTTCAGGTATAAATTCTGCAAAGCTTAGCAACATCTCTGGTGGCTCAGGCGATGACGTGGTCGATCTAAACAAAACTACGATCACTGGCATAGTTGTGGGCAACGAGGGCGACGACACTATAAATGTAGATAATGGCTCAAAAGTTGCTAAAAGCGTATATGGAAACGACGGAAAAGACACTATAACGATAGATAATGGCTCTGTTGTTAGTAAGAATGTGTTTGGTAACGCTGGCGAAGATACGATAGTAGTTCAAGGCGGTGCCAAAGTGGACGGCTGGGTGCTTGGTGATACAAAGACTAAAAACGATATGCATGAAAAACAGGTAAACCCATCTTTAGATATAACAGATAATGGCGCTGGTAATGACACTATAACGATAAGCGGCGCAGGAACTAGCGTAAAAAATATAGGTGGTGGAAACGGCGATGATACCATCACAGTAGAAAATGGTGCGCGTGTTGTACTTATCCAAGCAGACGAGGGCAACGATACTATAACTGTAACTGGCGCTGGCACATTCACAAGCGCAGTAAACGGAAGAGGTGGCGACGATACTATCTTAGTTAGCGACCAAGCAACGGTTGAAGGAGTAATCGGCAGATGGGGCAATGACAACATAACTGTAACAGGTGCTGGTACAACCGTGACTGAGTATGTAGAAGGCGACGAAGATGCTGATACTATTAGAATTTTAGACGGAGCCACTGTAAATCAATATGTAAGCGGCGGTCGTGGCGAAAACCCTAATGTATATGGTGGCGCTCAAGACTCTGATAAAAATACAGTGATCATCAAAAATGCCACAGTAAAAGGCGACGTAGAGGGTAGCACTCGCGGTGGTGATAGTGAGATCGAAATTTCAGGCTCTACTATAAATGGTAAAGTAGTTGGCTCTAGCGACGGTACAAAAGCTAGCAAACTTAGCATAGAAGATGGCTCTGTGGACTTTAGTAAGGTTGAGAAAATAACAAGCCTTGAGCTTGGTGGAGCTGATAAAAATTTAAATATCACGCTAAGCAAAGATGATATCCTTAGAAACAATGAGCTTAAGATAGACGGCGAAGAAGGCGATAGAGTAACATTACAAGGTGGCTTTAGAGAGGCTGGCTCACATGATGGCTACAAAACATACACGGTAACAGGCTCTACGATAAGCGTAGATATCAAAGAGGATGTTGTTGTAACTCTATAATAAATTTGGTCTAAAGGCGAGCCTTTGGACCAAAACCTTTCTCTAAATTTATACTCAAATTTTAAAAATACCAATCAGATTTTATTTCTTTATAAAGGAAGAAAATGAGAAAGATTTTTACCGCCCTTGTGGTGCTGGTGGCTGCTTTGAGCATAAATGCGGTCGAATTTAGAGAGGTTAAAGATATATCTGGCGATATCGTCAAAGTCCCTGTAAATGTAGAAAAGATCGCCACGCTTTGGTATGCAAACAACCAGATCGTCTTGATGTTAGGTGGGGCTGATAAGATAGTAGCGACGACTGATCTCATCAAAAACAATAAGTGGTTTGCGCACGTATATCCTAGAATTTCAAGCATACCAAATGGCGTAAATGCTAAGAGCTTGCAGGCTGAAGAGCTAGTCAAACTAAACCCAGATATCGTCATAGCTGCTGATAAAAACAACAAAGAAGAGCTAGTTAAAAACGGCTTTACCGTGCTTTATCCCTCATTTACAAACCACGCGGATATGAAAAAGAGTGTATCTGTAATGGCTGAGGTGATAGGCGATGACGCGCCAAAGATAGCCAAGAAATTTAACGATTATTTTGATCAAAACCTTCAAAAAGTGCTAAGTAAAACTAGTAAGATCGCCCAAAATGAGAGGCCAAAAGTGCTTCACATAGCAGAAGGTAAAAATTTATTTAAAGCGGACGGCTCAAACACCATAATCGACGAGTGGATCAGCGTTGCAGGTGGCGTAAATGCGCTGCAAGCAAAGGGCAATATGCTTGAGCTTAACGCTGAAGAGATACCAAATTTAAACCCAGACGTTATCATCATAGGTAGACCAAGTCGCCAGAGGCTATAGAAAAGATATATGAAAATCCTATCTATGCCGACACAAATGCAGTAAAAACAAAAAAGTTTTCGTAAATCCAGCTGGCGTCTTTAGCTGGGATAGATATGGTGCCGAGGGAGCATTACAAATTTTATGGGCGGCTAAGATATTGCACCCTGAGCTTTTTGATGATATAGACATAGCAGCTGAAACAAAGAAATTTTATAAAGAATTTTTGCACTACGACCTAACTGACAAAGAGGTTGGCTATATCCTAAATGGCCTAGATCCAGAGGGAAAGTAAAAATTTATAGCGAGTGAGTTTGAGCTTGCTTGCCATGAAATTTATTTTTTAAATAAGTCTAGATCGAGATAGGTTCTTTTAAATTTATCAGTCCAGTCCGCCGTTTATTATTACCCTGCACGTTTCCGCGCTTACTTTATGCTTATAGGGCTTTCTTTGAGTATCTCTTCAAGTTCAAAATATGTTAGTATATTTTTGACTTCGGGTACATAGTTTAAGGACTCTATTTTGATATTAAAATTTCCGTTGTTTAGTTCTACTGTTGCTATTCTTTTATAATTTGCTATTGCACCATTTGGAGCGGTAGAAATCTTAAAATTTCCATATTTGGATAGATCGGAGGTGATATGGAAATTTATGTCATTTAAAGTTCTAGCATTTTGGATATAAACATCATTATCATTTCCTTTAAAATATTTCCATTGATTAATGTTTTCATGAAGCGGTGTTATGCTAATCTTCAATACAATTTTGCTACCACTGCAGATATTTTTAGTATCTTGCCTTTCATTTAATGATAAATCACTCATCTTGTCATCTTTGTATAATCCTGCTATTTTAGTAATAGATGAGCTACTACATAGCCATTTTGCAAATTCTTCAATATTTTCTCTTGACGGCCTAGTTTTTTCTGACATTTCTTTTTCTTTAATTTGTTCAAGTAATTCTTGTGAATAAATAAAGTTTATTTCATAAAGGCCTGTTTTATTTATGCTAATATTTTTATCAAATGCTATACCTCTTTTTGAGATATCGATTGTTTCATGAAACTGATATATCGGAGTATATTTTAAAAATTCCCAATTAGCTATAGTATAAAATATAATAGGAACGGCAATAATGAAAATAAGTAGTTTGTAGTTTAATATTTTTATAATCATAATACCTCATTGTTTTAAGATGTTTATATCTCGTCGTTGCTATCTATGATATCGTCATTATTCATATCATAGCTTTTTAAAGCAATGTCTATCGTAACCTAAAAAACCGTCTTATTTATCTACCCATGAGGATTTAAAAGATACATCGTTTGCGTCATGATCGAGGTGAACTCCGTTTGAGGTAGAGGTAAGGTCTATTTTACCATTTCCGTTTAGGTCTAGGATTAGGGGGTCGTAGATTTGGATAGATACGCTATCGTTATATTGGTAAGTTTGTAATATATAGTCTGCCAAGTCTTTGCTAATGCTACCACCTGGGTATTCTATTAGAATATCGCGGAGTTTGTAGTTGATTGGCAAGTCTTTATAAAATATACTGTCTAGAATTTTTACCAAATTCAAGGTTCCTATTTTTAATAATCAATAGTGCCATCCGCATGATCGTATTTTACCCAAATATTTTTCATAATAATCAATGTCACTTAAAATATTTTTTTATCAGATACAT
>NZ_JAAKZC010000004.1 GCF_015230015.1 Campylobacter concisus
AAGATTGACTAATAGTTTAACAATTATAAGTTAAAAGAACAACGATAAGAAAAAGGCTTTATTAACGTTGAAGTTAAAGGTGGTTTCTCGTTTCGTGAGCTGGAATTATATATGAGGGATGCTTAAAGACAGTTGAAATAATTGCAAAATATTTTATAAATTGAAATTTTATTTTCTACATAATAAATTTAGAGAGCTTCCTTGCTCTCTAAATTTTGTTTTATCACTAAATTTACATGTTTATGATTATATAGGTTGTATTACTTCATCTTTGATCTCGACAGTAACAGTTCTTCCACCAGTATCATTTGTATATGTAGTGTAACCATTTGTTGATTCACCTTTTTTCCAACCAGCATCTTTAAATTCTACTTTATCGCCAGCATCTGCTGTGATCTTTAATGTATTGTCATTATCTGTTAAACTCAATACATCAGATAATTTTACACTTAAAGTAGTGTTTTGACCCTTGTTGGAGATATTAAGCTCTTCAAAATTATGTGCTTGGCTTGCAATATTACTTAAATTTATAGTCGTTCCTGGATTTGTGATAGTTAGTTTATCATAACCATCTCCACCATTTATATCGCTCTTGCCTGTTAGAGTGTTATCTGTGATATCTTTATTACCAACTTCAACAGTATCATCTCCCGCACCTAATTTTACAGTTGAGCCAATAATAGCATTATTTACTTTTATAAGGTCATTACCGTCACCAGTAGTAACAGTAGAATTTACTATTTTATTGCCAACTGTAAGGGTATTGCTACCATTGCCTAAATTTATATCAGAATATTCTCTTATCCAATTACCAACAGTTACCACGTCATTGCCGCTTCCTGCCTTAACCGTTGACTCATCAATATCTCTAGCAACTTTTAGCATGTTGGTACCATCGCCTAAATCAACACTAGAGTGATTATTTATCCGGCCACCCCAGCCATCAACTACCGTAATCACATCATCGCCGTCTCCTGTGGTGATATTGGCGCCTTTAACGATACGCTTTGCAGTAATTTCAAAGTTGCGATTACGATCCAAATCTATATCATTTTGAAGATTACTTGCATCGATATTATTTGGATGTGAAATTCATATTTGATTTGTTTGCCAAATAGCATCCCCATCTATCTTAGTAGTTGTAAAGTCAAAGACAACCTTATCTTTGGTTACCTGGCTTTTGTTTCCAGCTTTATCAACAAAGTAAGCCTCGGCCTCGACATAACGTCCACTGGCATTTTTACCAAAGACACCAACTATCTTTGTTTCTTGGTCTTGATTGGTCGCTTTCCAGCCCATGTAGCCTTTGTCTATATCTTCTTGAGTTACGACTCTACGTGTATCAGGTGCACTAGTCCAGGCAGGGACAAGTTTGCCATTTTGTTCAATCATATAGTTTGATTTAACGGTGTAATATAGCTCATCTCCAACCTTAACCGAACCATCTTTTGGAAGATCGATCTTCCATGCGATACGTCCTGGATTTTCATTTGCAAGGTTTTCACCCCAGCTAAATTTACCATCGTTATTTTTATCTTCGATAAATTCAACTCTTGCATCCACTATCTTCGTATCAACAGTTATGGTTACTGGATCAGCCTCGGCTGTGTTGCCAGCTTTGTCAGTAGTTTTTACCTTCAGCTCATGCTCGCCCTCACTAAGCGGTGTGCTCACTTTAAAACTCCAAGTGCCGTCAGCTTTTGCCACTTCCTGACCGATCTTGTTTGTACCATCAAAGATCTCAACAATTGAGCCAGCTTCAGCCTTGCCTGATAGGGTTGGTGTGTTGTCATTTGTTAGGCCTTTTAGTGTTTTGTCTTCAACTGTCACATCATTGCCCTTAACATTGCCATTTACAACGCCGCCCATAACATCGTCTATAACGCTATCAAATGTAACCTTAGTACTTGTATCTACTGTTATAGTAGCTGGGTCAGAGGCCTTGATCGCGTTTGTGGCTGGAGATGAGGCTGTGATACTATGAGCGCCTTCACCAAGTGGAGTGGTCGGAGTGATAGACCAGTTGCCAAATTTATCGGTTGTTGTGCTACCTATCTTAGTTGTGCCATCGTATAGCTCTACCACTGAGTTAGGATCTGCTTTGCCGTTAAATGTCGGAGTGCTGTCGTTTGTTAGCCCTTTTTTAGTTACACCATTTACTGCTACGTCGTTATCTTTGATATTGCCATTTACGATACCGCCTGCAACGTCGTCGATCACCTCTGTGATAGTGACAACATTTACGTTCGCTAAGAATGCAAAACTTAAATTGCTTCCACTATCGTTACCATTTAGGTTAAGGTGGTCTGTGATAGTAGCATCAACACCTGTTGCATGTACATAATCTGACTTCACAACGCCATTTTCATACATATTATATAGTGGCCACGCCAGTTATTTCGATAGCGTTATTATTTAGCGCTGGGATGCCTGCATGTGTGACATTACCAGCTGCATCGACCTCGTCAAAAGTCACAGTGCCGTTAGCCGCTTTGTGAATGATAAATGCCTTAACAAATGTTGGCTCTGGGTTATTTGCTGGGTATTGTTTTACACCAGTGTCGGCATAAATTTTGTTGTAGTCAGTTATGGCAACTGTTAGTTTATCGCTGTCTGAGAACACTTTTGGCAATGTTATGGAGCTGTAGTGTGGCTGATATCACCGTCTTTTATAGCGTCAGCTACTTTTATACAGGCAGTTAATGCACCTGAGCCGCTTCCTGACTCGCTTGGACTATATATTTTATTGCCTTCTATAAATTCAACAGTTGGGGCTTGCATCTTTTCTCTATTTGTATATCTAGGATTCATGCTTACACTTGAACCATCTTCGCCAGTTATATCTACTCGTATACCACGTGATGTTGTTAAAAAGTTAGTAGTTGTAGGCATATCGTGGATATCTATACCAAATTTCTCACCAGCACCATTTGTAGATGTAAGACCTGATTTGATAACTGTCTTATCATCAGCTGAAGTGATCTGATCAACTGTCATAGAGCCATCAGCTGCTTTATGAACTAAGAAATATTTATAAGCAGTCGTATCTGTGCCACCTGTTGCGGCTAAAGATGCAGCAATAGGTCCAAAACCATATTTTACGGTTATAACGTCGCCATCTTGGATATTGTCAGGTAATGATATACGAGCTGTGGTGTGGTTTATGTCACCATCAAGTGCAGCCGTGGCTCTATTATACCTCCTAGTAGTATCTATGTTGCCAGTTTTCATATCGCTTAAAACATTACCATTCTTATCAAACTCTACAAATTCAACGTCAGCCATTTTGACATTTTCAAATTTAACACTCGAAGTAGTTTTAAGAGTTGTACCTTCTAACTGAGCTGTGATACTAGCTGCATTTCCGAGGGCTGTTTGGTAGTGGTTATAGTTATAGCCAACCTTTATGCCATTATCGCCGTCAAATACGTTGTTACCTTTTGTATCCATAACGCTTGTAACGTTGCCACTAGCATCTTTATGAACTGTGTAATAGTCATTTATACCCGTGCCTACAACGTGGATCTTGCTGCCGTCTTTTGCCAAATTTGGTATGCTGATAGTTGCAGTAGCTTTTGCGCCGTCCTCAGCATAGTTCTCGCCTCTTGTGATAGTGCCGTTGCTATCTGTATCATCATTAAATTTGATAGCAAATTTATCTGGAGAAGTCGTCTCGCCTATGGCTGTGTTGCCAGCTGCGTCAGTTGCTTTTGCCGTCACTGGAGTATTGTCTTTTGTCGCGTCGTCGCTGATAGTGACCTTACCGCTGTTTGAATCAAGCTTGAAAGCACCTGTAGGAGCTGTCGTCTTGCCAGGGGTGCTATCTACGACCCAGCCAGCGCTTGGATTTTTGACCACGGTTATAGTTTGCGTGTTGCCACCATTATCTGTGTATGAAATTTCAACCTTTGTCGCGTCATTGTCGTGAGGCACTACATCAACTGTGCCGTCAGCCTTTGGAGTGAGATCTGCCTGCGGCGGTACAACGTCTGATACTGGAGTAGTAGCTGGAGTACCATTGCCTGCATCATCTTTTGGAGTAACTTTTACCTCAGTACCTGGTTTTAATGGTTCATTATTTGGTGTAGGAACATTAAATGTACCATCAGGATTTACTGGGACTGTAACTGGGGTATGACCAGGAATTTCAACAGTTACAGTGGTATTTGGATCAGGATTTGGAACCTTACCAGTTACTACTGTTGAAGTGTTGTTAATTGGATCTAGAGTTACTGTTGGGGTAGTAGTATCTACAAAACCAGCGTCACCACCAGCATTATCGGCTGCGCCACTTACACCGCCTATCCTCTCAGCGCCTCTTGCGCTGTTTAGATCACCTATCGAGCGGAAATTTTCATTGATATTTGAGTAGTGACCACCCTCATCAAACGACGCTGCACCAAGGCTAACGCCATCTCCGCCGCCAGCTGCGGCTGCATTACCGCCAGCGGCAGTCTCCTCTAGTTTAGTTAGATCCTCACCATTTAGCAACGCCTTTTGCAAGTCGCTAACATCGGCTACTTTATTTGAATTTTGTCCCGCGACTACATTTTCGTCAAGTTTTAACGATTCATCACCCAAAATGGTGACATCTTTGCCATTATCCATTGAAACTACGGCTTTTGAGGAAGCCAAAGAGGTTTTGATTACTTCGCCTATATAAAGAGCGTCGCCAGCTTTTAGTACGCGGCTTACTCCGTTTTGATCTATGGCTACGACCAATCCTGAAATTTGTTTGATAACTCCTACTTGAGTTTGCATGTCTATCCTTATCGTAAAAAAATTTACGTAATTTTAAGACATCTTAATCCTCTTTGTAAATTGTGCCTTGGTACATTTGTGACATTATTGTGCTGCGATAACATCAATTTCTACAAGTGCATCTTTTGGCAAAGTCTTCACAGCCACCGTGCTTCTAGCTGGATATGGCTCTTTAAAAAATTTAGCGTATGTGACATTTACCTTGGCAAAATCTGCCATATCTGCTAAAAATATCGTAGTCTTTACAACATTATCAAAACTAAGTCCAGCCTCAGCCAAAATGTTTTGCAAATTTGTAAGTGACTGCTGCGCCTGAGCCTCTACATTGCTGCCTGCAAACTCGCCCCCTGGTGTGACGCCAAGCTGCCCTGAGATAAATAAAAATCCATTCGCGCTAATCGCCTGAGAGTATGGTCCGATCGCTTGTGGAGCGTTTTTTGTTGAAATTTGTTTTTTCATATCTTCTCCTTTAAATTTTGGCAAAATCCTACTATAAATTTCTAAATTTTTAGGCACCAAAGGCTATAATGAGCAAAATTTCAAAAGGACAAAGATGCAAATAACCCTTGCACCAAACGAATTTTTAGATGACTACGTGCTTAATGCTCAGCTTGCCAAAAACGCCGGCATCTCATCAAATGCCTATCTTTTTTGGAAAAATGCTATCATCGCTAAATTTGAAAACTCACGCATCGTTTTTCTTAGAAAAAAGAGCGTCCCAGAGAAATTTGCGAGCGCCTTACAAGCCTGCACGCCGCTAGATGGACTTATCCCAACTGGCGTCTTTTGTTCATTTACCTCGCTTGCACCTTCGCACCTTGTCGCCAAAAATGGCTCTAAAATTTATGAGCTTTTTGAATTTCATGAAATTTGCGGTATCAAATTTTTAAATTTAAAGAAATTTTATGATGATTTAAAGCTTAACTACTCGTATAGGATTTACATCGAAAAGTGCAAATTTTTCTCGCCAGCACCCTTTGAAAAACGCATAAAACTAACTGATACTATGTGTCTTGGCTACTACTAGCCACCTCGTAAACGATTAGCGCCTCAGTTTTGTAGCCCCCTATCCTATCTTTATATAGTAAAATTTCGTCGTTTTCTCTTTTGGCGTAAATTTTAATGTGAGCGGAGTTTGTGCTCTCGTTGTAGTCTTCATATATAAATTTAAACTCTTCGCTACTCAGCGTGATAAACTGCAGTGCTTGAAACGAAACAGCAAAGACCAACTCCTCGCTAATGTCACTTGCTCTAAATTTATCAGCTAATTTCACAACAAACAACCCCACATCACTAAAATACTCTTCAGGGCTCTCATACTCGCTTTCAAAGACCACTATCTCATTTAGCGACCACTCATTTTGTGTCTTATTTTCTTCAAATTTCTGCCCTTTTTTGATGGCAGCTTTTAAAAATATCCCTTGTGGTTTTGAGACAAAGCCCTCGTCCAGAATTTGCTTTAGCTTTAAATTTATAATTTCACTTTTGGTTTTTGTGAAAAATTTAAGTAGTGGCTTTGCTTGATCGTTGCAAAAAGTTTTCATTTTGGGAGAAATTCCGCTAGCTTAGGCTGCTAGCGGATCAAATTTAGATCTTTTTATAAGGTGCTTGACCGACTTCGTAGAAGTTATTGCCCTCGCAGTCGATAGCGACTATCGCTGGGAAGTCCTCTACTGTGAGTCTTGCAACTGCCTCTGGTCCTAGCTCTGGATATGCCAAGACTTCGTATTTTTTGATACTTTGGCTAATGACCGCTCCGATACCACCGATAGCGACCATATAAACACAGCATGATTTTTTCATAGCCTCGACTACGGCGTCGTTACGGTAACCCTTGCCGATCATGCCATTTATGCCAACTTCGTTTATCATGGTTGGTGTGTATTTGTCCATTCTGCCGCTTGTTGTTGGACCTGCTGCGCCGATAGCTTGGTTTGGCTTGGCTGGAGTTGGTCCGACGTAGTAGATAGTCTCGCCCTTTAGCTCAACTGGCAACTTCTCGCCGCGTGCTAGAGCCTCTGTTAGCGCCTTGTGAGCGGCGTCACGAGCTGCGATGATAGTGCCTGAGATTAGGACATTGTCGCCTGCTTTTAGGCTTTTTACCACCTCTTTATCAAATGGTGCTGTTATTCTTTTTACTTCTGACATGTTATCTCCTTAAAGCTCGGCGTCTGCGTGGCGTGCAGCGTGACAGTTGATGTTTATGGCTACTGGTAGGCCTGCGATGTGGGTTGGATACCACTCGACATTTACTTTTATAGCAGTTGTATCGCCGCCAAGTCCTTGAGGACCGACGCCTGTTTGACTAGCAAGCTCAAGTAGCTCCTCTTCAAGCTTTGCATATCTTGGGTCAGGATTTTTACTATCCACTGGACGAACTGCAGCTTGCTTGGCTAGAAGTGCTGCTTTATCCATAGTGCCACCTATGCCAACGCCTATTGTCATTGGAGGGCAAGCGTTTGGTCCAGCGTATTTCACAGCCTCCAAGAAGACCTTTTTAACGCCCTCTACGCCATCAGCTGGCACAAGCATTTTTAAAACTGACTTATTCTCGCTACCAAAGCCTTTTGGAGCTACTTTGATCTTAAATTTATCTCCTGGCACGATCCTAGTGTGAATGACCGCTGGAGTGTTGTTTGTAGTGTTTTTTCTCTCAAAAAGTGGCTCAGCAACGACTGATTTTCTAAGATAGCCCTCAGTGTAGCCCTTCGCAACGCCCTCATTGATCGCATCTTCGATATATCCGCCTTCTATATGCACGTCTTGACCGATCTCTACAAAGACAACTGTCATACCTGTATCTTGACAAATAGGCGCAACACCCTCTTCTGCTAGCTTGGCATTTTGTAAAATTTTGCCCAAAATGTCTTTTCCAAGAGATGAGCTCTCAGTGGTTTGAGCTTTTGTAAAAGCAGCCTTTAGATCTGGTGTAACGACGTAACAGGCTTGTTTGCAAAGCTTTGCAACGACCTCTTTTATATCTTTTACGTTTACCGTTCTCATTTATCCTCCTCGTAAAAAACAATTTTTAATTATATAAATTATATGTAAAATTTAAGATTAAATTATAATATTAAATTTAATCACCCACCATCGGTGTTTAAATACTCTTAAGCAACTTTGGATAAACTACAACAAACTTAAATTTCAAAGGAAAAGTTATGAATTCGTTAGTCATCGTGATACTTGTTATCGCAGTCATTTTTGTCTTTTTCATCAGCCTTTACAACTCGCTTGTTGCAAAGCAAAACCAGGTAAAAAGCGTGGAGGCTGGCATCGATGCACAGCTAAAAAGAAGATATGACCTCATACCAAATTTAGTAGCTACTGCAAAAGAGTACATGGTGCATGAAAAAGGCCTGCTAGAAAACATCACTGCCCTTAGAGAGAGTGCTAGAAGCGCCTCTACAAATGAGGAGAAATTTGAGCTAAATAACAAAATTTCAAGCTTGCTAAATGGTTTAAGAGTTAGCGTAGAAAACTACCCAGACCTAAAAGCAAATCAAAATTTACTTCACATCCAAAGCACACTAAACGAGGTCGAAGAGCAAATTTCAGCTGCCAGACGCGCTTACAACTCAGCTGTTGAAATTTACAACAACGCCACACAGATGTTTCCTTCAAACATCGTAGCTTCAATGTTTGGCTTTCACAAAGATGTATTTTTTGATATCCCAGAAAATGAAGCAGCTGCTCCAAACATCGGTGATCTTTTTAAAAAATAAGGCATAAAAATGCAAGCAGACGAACTAAAAGGCATCGATCTAAGCGACCTTGACGAGCTTGAAAAAGAGCGTCTTGCCATGGGGCAAAAAGCCTTTAAAATGATCGTTTATGGCTTTCTTGGCATCATAGTTGTAAGTGGTTTTTTGGCATCACTGCACCTTGGAAATTTATTTTTCTTTTTGCTAATCGGCGGAGTTTTTTATCTTGGCAAGACGATAAATGGGCTAAAAAACGAGCTTATAGCAAAATTTAAACAAAAAGTAGTTAGTGTAATCGTAAAAAACTATGGTCTAAATTTCAGCGCAAATGGCGGACTAAGTTTGAATGATTTTTTAAAAATTTATGACGCCGATGTAAATAGACACTACGCAGAGGATATGATCTACGGACAGATCGATAACACGCAGTTTAAGCTTTGTGATTTTTATGCGGCAAAAGAAGTAAAAGGCGAGAAACGCACCACCACAACGGTGAAATTTCAAGGCATCTTGCTAAAGGCTGAGTTTAAAAAAGAGCTAAACGCCACGATCTATGTCTGCGATAAAAAGCGAACTTCTGATCTAAGAAGCGAGGGTGAACTAGCCGTCATGGACAACCCTAAATTTAATGAGCTTTTTAAAACCTACACGACCGATCAGATCGCAGCTAGATACGCTCTGACGCCAAAGCTGATGGAAAATTTAAGCAGATTAAGAACTAAATTTAACGCTCCGCTCTCGGCGGTATTTTTAAAAAATGAAATTTTCATCGCGATCGATCTTAGAAAAGATAGCTTTGAGCCTGATCTTAAAAAGCCGATAAACAGCAACGAGAGCGTGCAAAACTACATCTCTAGTATCAGCGACTTTTCGCAGATCATGCATGATTTGGAGCTAAATAAAAATATCTGGAAGAGCTAAATTTAAATGTCAGAAAAGAAAAAGCTCAAAGAGGGCGATATATTTTACGTCTATAATGATTACTACAAGAGATATTTCTTTGGCAAAATCTTAGTTGATATCATGAGCCGTTTTATAAAGCGAGCAAATGAGGGGCTTCTTTGGCCGCTTGATTTTTTTAGTGACTGCTACTTGGTTGCTGTTTATAAAGATATAGCAGACGCTCCAGTACTAAAAAGCCGTGAATTTATCATTCCAGGAAGCTTCATCTACAAAAGCAGTTTCAACCGCAAAAATAAAGATGCTATGGAGTGGGTATATTATGATCACGAAGATATCAACTACCAAGAGTTAGAATTTCCAGAGTATATCGTCAGTAGCAATGACAAAATTTGCCTACAACGTGGAGAGCTTAGCATACCAACTGGCTTAACTCGCACGCAATATGAGAACGAATTTAACATCACTGGCAGCAAAACTGGTGGCATAAACTACTCAAATGCCCTGCTCTTACAAGGCTTGCCAGCGTATAAAGAGAGGATAGATTATAGCGATCTTCGCCTTTTACCAGAGCTTCGTAAAAAGCTCTACGAGATGATAGCTGAGGATCCAGAGACGCCCTACTACGAGCTAGCATTAAAGTATGGCAAAGATCTAGCACGCTTTTATAAATTATAAATTTACACATAAAAATAGATAAGCAAATTTGGCTACAAAAGAGCTATTAAGAGGCGCTTTAAAATTTAACAAAAGAAATTTGGCTCTCTTGTTGCAGCCTAGAGATGAGCGTGGTAAAGAAATTTATGACGAAATTTTGCAGTATCGTGACTCCAGCCAAGGCTAATTTACTTTAGTAAATTTAAATCTCACAAACAAGATCGCTCAAACAGCTACTTTTACGAGCAGATGATAAATTTTACCAGCAAACCATTTTTAAATTACATAACCAAATTTACAAAAAAGATGGTGTTACTTTAAATTTTGCGATTTTATGAGTTAAATTTGATGGCTTTTAAAAAGCGTAATCTCACTTAAATTTACCCTGTTATTTTATGATTTTGCGAGGTTAAATTTAATGGCCAAAAAAGCCATTAAATTTATAAACTAAGCCTGAGCAGGCTCCTCTTCTTCTTTTATCTTTTTTCTAACTTTTACGCGTGAGATGCTAGCTCCATCCATCTTTCTCACTTCGTAGTAGCAGTTCTCATCCTCGATCTTATCCCCAACTACTGGCAAACGACCGATGAGATTAAAGACATATCCGCCGATAGTGACTTGATCGGTCTCTTCATCAAAGCTTATGCCAAGGACCTCTTCAACGCTCTCTAAGTCGTATCTGCCTTGAAATTCATAGATGTTTTCATTTATCTTTTTATAGTGCTGATCGACCTCGTCATGCTCGTCGTTAAAGTCGCCAAGCACCTCCTCCATGATATCTTCCATCGTAAGAAGTCCAGCCGTGCCACCATACTCATCGACGACAAGTGCGGCTGAAATTTGCTCCTTATTCATCATCACAAGCACCTTTGAGATAGAGAGGCTCTCAGGCACGATGACAAATTTACGTACGATCGCATCAAAACTCTTCTCTTTATCCTCGCTAAAGTGTAGCTGCAAGATATCTCTAATGTGTATCATGCCCAAAATAATATCTTTTGAGCCGTCTATATAAGGATAGCGAGTATATTTTGACTCAAAAACGACTTGTAAATTCTCTTCAAAGCTCTTTTGTTTATTTATGCAGATCATGTCGCGTCTTGGAGTCATGATCTCTTTTGCGACCGTGTCACTAAAATCAACTGCATTTTTGATAAGCTCAGTCTCAAAACTATCAAGCACACCGCCCTTTAAGCTCTCGCCAACGATGATCTTGATCTCCTCTTCAGAGTGTGCTAGCTCATTCTCTTTTGCTGGCTGGATGCCTAAAATTTTAAGTCCAGATGTAGCTAGGATGTCAAAAAGCTTTATGATAGGCGAAAATAGTATCCAGAAAAAGTGAAGCGGACGAGCGATTTTAAGCACTGCTGATTCTGATTTGGCTATGGCGACTGACTTTGGCACAAGCTCGCCCATAACGACGTGAAGTAGTGTGATAAGCGTAAATGCGATCGCAAAGCCGACTGTATGAACTAAGATATCGCTAAGGTTAAAAACATTTTTAAGTGGGGCTTCTATGAGCCTTGCGACTGCTGGCTCACCGATCCAACCAAGGGCAAGTGAGCTTAGCGTGATGCCAAGCTGAGTGGCGCTAAGATAGGTATCAAGCTTGTTTGACATATCAAAGGCAAGCTGGGCGTTTGGCTTTTTCTCTTTTATAAGCTCTTCAAGTCTAGACTTGCGAACCTTGACAAGGGAAAATTCCGACAAAACAAAAAATGCGTTTAGTAAAATGAATATAATGGCAAGTATTACCATTAAAAGCGAGTTATCGCTACTGGGGTACAATTATGATCCTTAAGAGTTAAAAATTTTGGCTGATTATAGCGAATTTATATTTAGCGGTCAAATTAGCCACGCCCAAAAGTAACAACGTTTCTTAAATTTAAGATTTATAAAAAGTTCTTAAATCATATTTTGGTAACATTATTTTCATCACTAAATTTATGGATTTTACAATGAGCAAAAAGAATTTTTCATCACGCTGGGCGTTTATACTAGCCTCAGTTGGTTCAGCCGTTGGTATGGCAAATGTTTGGGGCTTTCCTTACAAACTTGGTACAAATGGTGGCGGAGCGTTTTTGCTCATCTACGTTTTTTTTGTAGCTCTTTTTTCATACGTTGGCTTGAGCGCTGAGTATGCGATCGGCAGACGCGCAAAGACTGGCACGCTAGGATCATATAAATTTGCTTGGCAAAGTAGAAATTTAGGCGTCATCGGCAGTATCATCGGCTGGCTTCCACTTGCTGGCTCGCTTTGCATAGCCATCGGCTACGCTGTCATCATCGCTTACGTGCTAAAGGCGCTTACTCAGGCACTTACTGGCTCATTTATGAGCGTTGATACAAATGTTTGGTTTAATTCATTTGCGCTTCATGAGTACTCAGTCCTGCCATACCACTTCATAGTCATCGTTGGCACGCTTCTTACGCTATTTTTTGGAGCAAAAAGTATAGAAAAGACCAATAAAATAATGATGCCGCTATTTTTCGTGCTATTTGCCATTTTGGCTATAAATGTCGCGATGCTTCCAAACGCATTTGAGGGGTATAAATTTCTATTTATCCCTGACTTTAGCAAGCTTGAAGATCCGATGGTGTGGGTCACTGCGATGGGTCAAGCCTTTTTCTCGCTCTCTATCACGGGATCAGGCATGATAGTTTATGGAGCATATCTTTCAAAGGATGAAGACATCGTAGAAAGTGCCAAGACTACGGCATTTTTTGACACGCTTGCAGCGCTTGTAGCAGCGCTTGTCATGATCCCAGCGGTCTTTGCCTACGCTATGGACCCAGCTGGCGGACCAAAGCTACTTTTCGTAACACTTCCTAAAATTTTACAAAATATGATCGGTGGTCAAATTTTTGCGATCATACTATTTACCGCAGTCATCTTTGGTGGTATCACCTCTCTTCAAAATATGTTTGAGGTCGTGGCTGAGTCGCTTATGCATAAATTTCCTAGCCTTAGTAGATTTTGGGTGCTTGCGCTGCTTTGTGTGGTTTGCTTTGGTGTTGGAGCGTTTATGGAGCCTATTAGCAGCTGGGGCCCTTGGATGGACTTTGTCTCTATCTACATCATCCCGATCGGCGCAGTCATCGGCGCAATATCTTGGTTTTGGATCATTAAAAAAGATGAAATTTTAGACGAGGTAAATTCAGGAGCAAATAAAACTTACGGCTCATTTTGGTATTTTGTGGGTAAATTTATCTATGTGCCAATAGCCTTTTTGCTCTGCATCATCGCTATTAGCAAGGGAATTTCTTTTTAACTTAGCCCATCAAAAGACGAGCTAAGTCTAAATTTGAAGTTATTTTAGCTTTTTAGAGCCAATATAAGTAGCGAAGACCTCTTGCGAGCCATCTTTTTTAAAGAGTATGACGTCGTATTGCTCAGCTTTGCCGCCTTGCTCCATACCCTGACTCTCCATAGGCATGCCAGGCACTGCGATACCAACGACATCTTTTGGTTTAAGCTCCAGCAGACGCTTGACCTCATCAGCTGGCACGTGACCTTCAACGACGTAGCCATCAACGATAGCTGTGTGGCAGCTTGAAAGCTCTAGTGGCACGTGAAATTCTTTTTTGACCTTGACCATATCATCTACTTTTATGGTCTCTTCGCTAAAGCCAGCCTTTTGCATAGCATTGACCCAGTTGCCACAACAACCGCAAGTTGGGCTTTTATAGACCTTCATGTCTGCCCCAAGCGCTAAGGTCGCACAAAGGCTAAGAGCTAAAAATGCAAATTTCTTCATCATTTTCCTTTACGTTAAAATTTGCAAAATGATATAGCTTGGGTTTAAATTTTATATAAATGCTTAAACCTTGCCTGCTATAATTGCCAAAATTTACAAAAGGCACTTTATGTTTTCATCATTTTTCAAAGACAAAAAATGGGCGCTTTGGGCTTACGGCGGAGCGATATTTATCATCTTGCTACTTGTCTATCAAACGCATCTAAACGTCCGCATCAACGAGTGGTATAAAAATTTCTACGACATCGTGCAAAACTCAAAGGATCACAAAGTAGATGAGTTTTGGCGCGAGATATTAAATTTCATAAAGATCGCCATGCCATATGTCGTGACCTACACGGTGATATCGTTCTTTGCGAGCCACTGGGTCTTTCGCTGGAGGGAGGCGATGACCTTTAAATATCTCAAATTTTGGCGAAACTGCCAAAACGACATCGAGGGCAGCTCACAGCGTATCCAAGAGGATGTTTATCGCTTTGCTAAGATCATGGAGAGCCTTGGTGTGCAGGTTTTAAAGGCGTTTATGACGCTTATTGCCTTTATACCAGTGCTTTGGGAGCTAAGCAAGAGCGTGAGCCTACCTTTCATCAAGGACATTGAGGGCTCGCTAGTTTATATCGCACTGCTAATTAGCATCGGAGGCCTCATCGTATCGTGGTTTGTAGGCATAAAGCTACCACATCTTGAGTACAACAACCAAAAAGCAGAGGCGGCCTTTAGAAAAGAGCTAGTTTATGGCGAGGATGATAAGCTCAAATTTTGCCAGCCAAACGTCATGCTAGAGCTTTTTACAGGGGTGAAGCTAAACTACTACAAGCTATTTTTGCACTACGGCTACTTCAATCTTTGGCTCATCTCGTTTTCGCAAATTTTAGTCATCGTGCCTTACATCATCATGGGAAATGGCCTATTTAGCGGTGTCATCACGCTTGGTGTTTTGATCCAAGCTAGCAATGCCTTCTCGCAGGTCAGAGAGAGTTTTAGTGTCTTTATCGATAACTGGACGACGATAACAGAGCTAAGGTCTGTTAATAAGCGTTTGAGAGAATTTGAGAGAAATATAGACTACAAAGTGTAGGGGTTAAATTTATATATCAAAAAACTCAGACAAATTTTAAAATTTCATGAACGAGTAATTTCGGCTCTAAAATTTGAGCTAAGCTATAAGCGAAGCCAAATTTTAGTAGTCAATTCTTAGGGGTGAATGAAAGTTTTACAATTTGCAAAAATAGATTTTTAGAAATTTAAAGTTTTATTTCTTTGTTAAGGGGGAAGAGGCTTGAATTACGAAGTCGCTCCCTTCCCCCTTAACAATCCCCTAACCCCGACAACGTTCAAAGTGCATGCAATAGTGCTAACGCACAGCATGCAGTCTAAAACTTTTGTAAATTTTAAAATTTACGAGCACACATATCAAGGCGAGTGAGTAAAGATTTGAAATTTACAAAATAAGCAAATTTCTATTTTTGAAATCGCAAAATTTAAATTTCACCCCTCGTTTAACAATGCATATCCAACACAAGCTATAATACGCCAAATTTTAATCCAAAAAGGATAAAAATGAAAAAAATTTTACTTACGTTATTAACAGCCAGCATGCTTATCACCGGCTGCACGAGCGTCACAAAATCAGGCGCTGTCGGCATAGATCGAAAACAATTTATGCTAGTATCCGCTAAAGAGATGGAGCAAAGCTCGGCTCAAGCTTACGTCAAGATGCTAACAGCCGCTAGAAGCAAGGGCGAGCTAAATGTCGATCCGATCCTCACAAAGAGAGTTCAAGATATCGCAAGAAAACTGATCGCACAAACTGGCGTTTTCAGAGAGGACGCCTTAAAATGGAAGTGGCAAGTAAATGTCATAAACGAAGATACACTAAATGCTTGGTGCATGCCAGGAGGCAGGATCGTTGTTTATAGTGGTATTGTTAAGAAATTAAATCTAACAGATGCGCAATTAGCAGCGGTTATGGGTCACGAGATCGCCCACGCACTTAGAGAGCACGGCAGAGAGCAAGCAAGCACTAACCAATTAATAGGTGCAGGTATCCTTGCTATAGCTAATGTTGCTGGCTTTGGTAGTGCTGGAATAACCGCATTAGGTTTAGCTACGCAATACACCATCTCAATGCCATTTTCTCGCTCACATGAGACCGAAGCCGATCGCATCGGCACTGAGCTAATGGCAAGAGCCGGATATGATCCAAAAGAGGCGGTCGAAGTCTGGGTCAAGATGAGCAAGACGAATGTTGGCAAAATACCTGAAATTTTAAGCACTCACCCATCAAACGAGAGCAGGATCAAAGATCTAAAAGAGGTCGCGGCCAAGCTTGAGCCGGTCTATCAGGCGGCAAAAAGGGGCTAGACTTGATCGAGGTGGCAAAGCCGAGCGATCTTCCTGCGATCACGCAAATTTATAATGGCTACATCTTAGAAAGAAGTGCGACTGCTGATATGCAGCCAGTTAGCACAAAGGAGCGAGAGCCTTGGTTTAACGCCCACGGCGGCTCGCGTCCTATCTTTATCTACAAAGAAAATGGCGAAATTTTAGGCTACTGCTCGCTTAGCGACTTTAACCCTAAAATCGCTTACGATATAAGCGTAGAGATAAGCATATATGTCGCTAAAAAGGCTCTTAAAAAGGGCATAGGCAAGCAGCTTTTAGCCCACAGTATAAACAAAGCTAGAGAGCTAAATTTAAAAAATATCATCGCGCTAATCTTTAGCAAAAACGAAGCAAGCCTTGGGCTCTTTTTGAAATTAGGCTTTGAAAAATGGGGCGAACTGCCGAGCGTTTGCCTGATGGATAATGAGTACAAGGATGTCGTTATCTTGGGGCTAAAGCTCTAAAAGCCAAGCATTAAACAAATAAAGATATAATCACCTTCTTCTTGGGTAGATGTCCGAGCGGTTTAAGGAGCACGCCTGGAACGCGTGTGTGGGGCAACTCACCGAGAGTTCAAATCTCTCTCTACCCGCCACCATATTAAGAAACACACAGAATTAATAAGCAAGTTACAGCAATAAAATTTCGATTTTAACAATAGTTTAAAGCATTATCTCATAAACTTACGGCAATAAAAAGAAATAAAAAGCAAGTAACAGCAAAGACTTTTTAGCTGATTTTTGGCTGATTGCCTTTAAAAAAGTAGCTAAAAAAATAAAAATAGTCAGCCAAAGGGGTATAAAATGCCTAAACTATCACGCCAACTCACGATCACGCAGTTTAAAAATCTCAAAACAAAAGAGAAGCCATATTTTGTCAGCGACGGCGATAATTTGCTAATTAAAATAATGCCAAACGGCACAAAATTTTTCATATATGAGTTTCGAGAAAATGGCAAGCGCCACCGCCTAACACTGGGCAAATATGATGAAATAAGCCTAAGTGAAGCAAGAGATAAAAGAAGTGAGTTAAGATTAAAACTCAATCAAGGCGAGAGCCTAATACAAACAGAAGAAAAAACAAAATTTAAAGCAGTTTTTGAAGCGTGGTATAAAACAAAAAGTAAGTTGAGTGAGAAGCAGCAGTTTTGGATGAAAAGGCGGTTTGAGACGTTATTATTGCCAAAACTTGGAGAAATGAACATAAAAGAGATAAGTAGAAAAGATATAATATTCGCCATTAGCCCACTACTAGAGGATGAAAAACTAGAAACAGCCGATAGAGTGCTAAGCATATTAAACGGCTTTTTCAAATATGCTCTATTGCACGAGTATGTAGATCACAACATAATAGCGGATATTGACAAAAAAACTCTACTAGGGCGTAGAGAAGTGAAACATTTTGCATATTTAAAAAATGATGATGAGATAAGAGCCGTATTAATGGCGATAAGAGATTATTTTGGAGATATAAGAGTAAAAACGTGCGCGATATTTCAACTATATACCGCAGTAAGAGGGCAAAACGCTAGAAATGCTAAGTGGTCGCAGATAGATTTTGAAAATTGCCTTTGGCATATCCCAGCAGACGAGATGAAAATGGCAAAGCCCCACGAAGTGTTTTTGTCAAAAAGTGTAATCAACCTATTAAAAACATATCGTGAGCGCTTGCCTTTAAAAAGTGAGTTAATTTTTCCGTCCATAAAATCAAACGTCGCCCCGCTAAGCGATAATACTATCCGCATAATGCTTAGAAATTTAGGCTTTAACAAAGATATGATAACGCCACACGGCTTTAGGGCTACATTTAGCACAGTCGCCAACGAGAACATAGATAAGCACGGCTGCAATAGTGATGTTATCGAGCTTTGCCTCGCTCACGTTGAGAGCAACAAGGTTAAGGACGCATACAACCACGCCAAAAACCTAAAAACAAGGGCGAAGCTCATGCAATGGTGGAGTGATTATTTAGATAGCTTGGGTGGCTTTGCCTGATTTGTAGGCACGTATAGATTTTAGAGAGTAATAAATTACCCTGGAGTTTATTTTGTTGGCGATTATTGCGCCTTGTTTTACTTTGTCATAAAGCGATCGTGCAGATATGCCTAGCTCTTTTAAGGCTTCATCGCGTGTAATAAATGTGTCGCTCATTTCCTCTCCTTGATGTAATCTTTTAAATCTCGCAATGCGTGCCGTAAATAGCGGACGTCGCATTTAAATAAAAGAGCTTGTATTCGCTCGACTAAATTTATTTTTTCATTGTGTGCCTCGCAAAACGCCTCTAGGTTTGCAAGGGCTGCTAGGTGTTTTTCTCTTTCTGGGCTACTCATTACTAGTCCTTTCAAATATTCTCAATATAAAAATAAGCCAGCGTTTGGCTATCCTCTGCCTCTTTGCGGTATTTTGTATCACAACTTTTGTTTGAGATATACGCTATTTTTTCTTTGTTCGCCGCGTAAAAATCGGCTAGTATCGGCGCTAATCTTTGCCCTTTTCGCTCGTGTGGTGCTAGCCTCAAATAAAGCAGATCACAAGCTAATTGTGGGGCTGTTGTGCTAAAGTTTTGCTTGGCGATACACGCTTTATTATCAAGGGCGCTAATTTGGGTATCAATCCTCTTTCTAAATTCGCGGTAATACTCAACGATCGGCGTCATTGCCTCTATTAGCTCATCGATAAAATTGCTCGCTTTTTTGTTTATGAATAATCCTAACTTCTCGGTGCTATCCATCTGCAAAAAGCTATACGCCATTACAAAAATGGCGGCGTCTTTTAGTTCTGCTGTTGTCATATTTTGCCTCGTAGTAAGCGGGAATTAATCCCGCGATTTGTATAATTTGGAGTTGCTTTTTTGTAGCCTTTTTGTAGGAGATTAGGCTACAATGTCTTTTATTTTCTCGTAATCCTCAATCTTGCGTTGCATTTTACTAAGAGTGCTTTGTAGCACCATTAGTTCCTCTCTTAGAGTTCCGCCCTTGCCAAAGATAGTCGCCACGCTTTCAGGCGTCCAGTCGTTCAGCTCTTTGTTTAGTGCTACGGTGGCGTCCCAAAAATTGCCGTAAGCGTCTTGTATTTCATCGAGCATATACTCCCGCGTAAGTTCGACGCCGAGTTCGTATTCTTTGTTACTCATATCTTTATATCCGTTTTGCACCAAAACGTCAACTTTCATATTATTGTAATCAGCGTCCGCCTGATCTTTAGCTTCCTCTAGAGTATCTGCGAAAAAGGCTTTTGATACAACTAGCTCATCCGTTACCACTACGTTAAATTTTCTCATTTTATGCTCCTTTTTTAAAATCCAAATTTGTAATATCTATGCCGTAAGCCTTAAGCCATACATCCTTATGATACGATTTTACCGTGCCGTAGTTTTTATCGGGCACGTCTATACGCTCTATTTTCAGCTCTGCGCTCGTTGCCGTAAGTTTTCGCCAGTCATAAGAGCCGCCCAGCGCAAACTCTACTTTTTTAACGGTCGCCCAGTCCTCGTTTTGGTCTAACTGAATTTGTAGCTTTTGGGCTTCTCGTTTCGCCGCGCTTGCCGTAGCCATAGCCGTAGCTTCTCTTTTTGAGCCTATCCACGCTTTAGTAGCCAGCGCCTGATCTCTTTGTTTTAACGCGAGTTCTTTTTGTTCTACTTCATTTGCATACGCTCTTAGCGCTGTCGGCAAATCCTGCGGGATAAAAATTTGTTTATGTGCTTTTTCAAACTCTATGAAGTAGCGTCTGACCTTTTTGCCGACTTCGTTTCGCTCCAGCATCGCGATCTCTTTTGCTATGTCGGTCGAGAGGATGTATTCATTTTTGATACTCGCCTTTTTGCCGTGTTCGGTCATCGTTTCACATTTTTGGGGAACGATGATGTAGTCGGCGTTTTCGACGGCATCCGTCTCCTCTAGCCTCCTTTTTATCCACGTCGAAAAGTCTGTTTTGCTTTCCAAAACCGCGTGTAGTTCTCGCGCA
Organism: Campylobacter concisus; assembly: GCF_015230015.1. GTDB lineage: Bacteria > Campylobacterota > Campylobacteria > Campylobacterales > Campylobacteraceae > Campylobacter_A > Campylobacter_A concisus_AF. The sequence continues at coordinate 20,131 of NZ_JAAKZC010000004.1, forward strand.
TTGACCGAATTTATTTCGGCGCCGTTAAAATCCGCTTTGTTGATAGGGATTAGCTCTGTCATTTCGTTTCTCCTTTTAGTTGAAGTATGTTTAAAATTTTGGCTCTCATAGCATTATGATTATTGGCTAACATCTCTAAAGCGCAGAATAAATCATAAGCGCAGTCAAGCACCTTGTAGCTCACTTCCTCGTCGCTGTCGCTTGGCTCTATCTTGTATAGCTCTAAATACTCGGCAAATTTCTGTTTAGTAGGGGCTTTCATTTTTGCCCCCTTGTAAGTTGTAAGACAATATAAGCAAGTAAAAGTACTTGCAAGACTTCTAATACTTCACTCATTTTAAGCTCCTTTAGCTAAAATATGAGTAGCGCAATGCGTAGGTGGGGCTTTCGCCCCTTGTCTAAATCCATATTTTAAGGATTTTGCAGATTAGATAAATCAGTATCGCGAGTTTGATTAAAAAATCTAACCTTTGCATTGTGCTACTCCTTTCTATCAAACAAGTATCATTTTGTTGCTTGATGGAATAATTATAGCATTATTTTAGGACTAAGTCAATATTTTTTAGTATTAAAATGAGATTTTTTATAAAAAATTGAGTAGTATTTTGAGACTTTTTAACCAACGCAAAAATGCGTCGGTTAATCTAAAAGTGTTTTTAAAGCGGTTTTTAGCGTCTCGGTATTCGATAATTGCTTTTTTAGGTTTTTAATTTCAAGTAGCATTTCGCACGATTTAACAGCCTGCGTATTTATCTCGTCGCTCGTTGCTAGTCGCTTAATGCTTCCCTCGCTTAATCCTATCGCCTCACCTAGCTGTTTATATGTTAGCCCCAGCTCATAACATACGCGTTTTATGATGTTAGTTTTTAGTAAATACATTTCTTGCATTTTCCTCTCAAATGTGTCAAGGTCAACAAACCAATCCTCAATACTTAGCAAGCTTGAATAAAATTTCATCTTTTCTTTTTCTTCTGGAGCCTTAATATTTAGAATAGCCATTACAATAGTATCACGCATGTTTTTCATTAGTATTTCTATACTTGAATAATCGTATTTATAATTTAGTTTTTGTTCTATGTGTGCTATTATTAGTTTAAAAATATCCTCTGGATTATCGGCATAATCTTTATTATAAAGATTATCAACCATTCCTTGTATTACTTTATTTTTAACTTCGTCTGCACTGATTTGCATTTTTTTATCCTTTTTTAAATTTATGCGATTATACGAAAACGCGCATTAAAAACCTTTAAAACGGTATGGTTTCGTCGTTGTCGTATTTGTCGGCATCAATATCTACTTCATCATCTATGGTGGTGTTAGCTTGTGGCGTGTGCGAGCTATTATTTCTTTTTGGTGCGCTCCACGTAGCTTCAAACATTAACCCATTAGGTTCTTTTGGAGTAAATAACGCTAGATAAATGCGACCGCCTGACACCAATGGCGTTTCAATATGCCCTTTAAAATAATTTGTTTTTCCGTCATTGCTAACCGCATTCCAAATTCCACCTATAATCTGCCTTGCTCCCTCGTAATTTTTAGGCTTAAAGAGCACAATTTTATATATTGGGGCGTTTTGATTTTTAGCTAGCTCCTCATCAGGAGTTGGGATCAGCCCACACTCAATAGGGCGTAAAAAGGGTATGTTTATCATACCCCCTATAAATTTTACTTCTTTGCCGTCTTGAGCTTTGAAAGTTTGATTTTTAAAATAGCCTACATTCATTAGTTATCCTTTAAATTTTCTATTAAATTGTCTATGCTACTTGGATCATTTAGATACGCAGTCGCCTCATCAATGCTTAATCTCTCGACTAATTTTTCAGCCTCTGTTTCACTCGCACCTCTTTTCACCAGTTCGCTTTGTAGTAGATCGTGGGGGAGTGGGGCGATTTCAACTTCAAGGGGCGCGGCTTCGATAAATTCGGCGTCGCCAACTGTCAATTTTTGGTTTACAGTTGAGCTGTTCGGTTTTTCCGAACTACTCAAAAGCTCGTTTAACCCAGCTTTTGGCGGTGTTTTTGATTGCTCATTAGGCTCAAACATAACAATATCTTCCGCTTCATCAGATGTTTTTAGTCCATATTTTACTTCTGGAAAAAATTCATTTATAAAAAAACTTTGTGCTCTATATTTCATCATTAGCTCTGGCATTGTCTGCCATTTTGAGCCATTTTTACTTAGCCAACCCTCTCGCCTTGCCATTTCCATTGTTATGGTTGTGCCTTTTAATAATTGTCCAGTTTGGGCGTCTATGGCTTCACAATGTGCGCTAGTGCCATCAGGGCTTACAATAGTTTGCAATCGCCCCTTTAAAAGTCCGCTTGAGTTTAGCCTGGCAACTAGGAATTTCGTTTCAAAACTAGGTTTGCCGTGAATGATATAAATACTTTGTGCTACCTCTAAAGCGCCTATATTCATACGCTGAGCTAAATCAAGCACAATAATCGCCGTTCCGATATTTGCTGTTTCGTTACCTTTGCGTAAATGAGCTGGGAAAAAATCAGTAGCCACAAAAGCTTTGGCTTTCCTTTGTTCAAGCTCAAATTTCTTTACCTCAAGCTCCGTTTTCCTATCTTGATATTCTTGTAGTTGGTTCATTTTTTATCCTTTCTTTATGAAATAATCGTCTCCGTCAGCATACGCCATAACTGCTCCTATGGCTGTATAGCTCTTTTCTAACTCTTTTTGTATCTTTGCTAAATTTAAAATGATCGTTTCGTCTTTGCTTTGTGAAAGCTTTTTGTATCTCTCTTTGTAGTAGTCACGCTCTGCCTTTATCTGTGCGTATATTGGATCGCTTGGGCGTGGGTTACTCGCCTTTTCTAGCTCGTGTCTTAAAACAACTATTTTGTCATTATGCTGTTTTAGTTGGCTTTTGTAGCCGTTTATCTCTCTTTTGTGACGTTTTGCGTTGTCGATCAAGACGGCGTTAAGGTCGGCTACTTTGCTAACAAGGGATAAATTCTTTTGCCTAGTCTCTTTTGCAAGTGTTAGCTCGCTAAGTATTGTTTTTTCTAGCTCTTGCTCCGCCCAAAGCCTGAAGTATTTAGCCTCTTTGCTTCTGATAAACATACCAAGCTTTATGATGCCACGCAAAGTCCATTTAATGAGTGGGCGATTGCGATCGTTTTTAACTACGACAAAATGAATATCCTCGACGATTTCGTCGGCGTGTAGTCGCTTGTGTTCTTTGATGTTATTCACGGTTGTGCCGTAGCGCTCCGCCACATATTCTGTAGTAAAGGTTTGGAAATTTAGAATTTCAACTTGTGTTGGTTCTGTTTGAAATAAACTTTGCATATTTTCGCCCCTTGTGTGGATATTATTTAAATATTTGACGAAAGTATAGCAATATTATTTAGATTTGTCAAGTAGTTTTGTAGATATTATTCACAAAATAGTTTTAAAAGTGTGGATAATTTTAATAGCTGGAAATCCCAGCCATTAAGTTTTTTTAATAGCCAGAAATTCTGTCTATTAATCAATCATCGTTTTTATCGCGGTTCTTAACGCTTTGTAGTTCTCAAGCTCCTTTTTTAAATTTTCATTTTCAAGCACCAAATTTATGGCGGCTTCGGTTTGCGTGCTGATTTGCCCCTTTGCGCTTAATGTTCGCAAGCTATCCGCGCTCATTCCTATCCTCTCCGCTAACTCTCTTTGAGTTATGCCTAGCTCTTTACATACACGCTTAACGATGTTTTGCTTCTCAAAATGCCACTCTACCACATAAAGCTCATCCCCGTTTTCGGTTTTAAGCACTATATGCCTACCGCCGCTCTTAGACGGACTAATAGGTGACCCGTATAGTGCCGAAACCTTTTGCGTTAGCTCTTCCTTTATTTTTGTATAATTCGAGTATTTTGGCTCTGTATCTATTTTTATTTTATCGACATATTTGCCAGACACAATCACTACATGGTCTATTTCATTGTCATAATATATTTCTTTTTCATCTGCCATTATTAATCCTTTATGATCTCAAATTTATCTACATAATTAAACGCTCGATAAAGGCTTATTTTGCCTTTTTCGTCTTTGTGTATTTCAATATCACATACAAAGCGGTAGCTATAAGGGTTTTCTAAAATCTCTGCCTTTAATGTTTCATCATCTATTAATATCGGTATAGCTTTATCGCTTAGCTCGTAGCAGTAGGCTTTAAATTTAACCTTTTTATCTGTGTTGGTAGTTTGATAAAGCGTGATAGACATCTTTTCAAAGACTTTTTTAACCGCTTCTTTATTTTCAAAATCTTTTATTTGTCTAGCTGTTGCGATGCCTTGTTTGTAGGCTTCTTTGTTGTCTTGATTGATAAAAACGCAATGGTTAAAAACTGGGCTTGTAATCTCTACACTTACTCTGTCTTTGTCGGCAAGTTTTACTACATTTTCTAAATTTTGAAGAGAAGTGGGCGTTAAAAGTGGGTCTTGTATAATGTCGTCCACGCTTTTTTTGCCCATATTTTTTATATTGCTGAAAAACTCGAAGTAGGCGTTAATAGTAGGCAAAAACTCCCCGATAGCCAGCACACCAGAAGCTGCAAAAATTACCATATTAAAAATATCACTACCTTTTTCTACGCTTTGCAATGTTGCTCTTGCACCACTTACACCAGTTTGTGTGGCTACAAACTCATCAATAGAATTATTAAAAGATAATAGAGCAGTGGCTAAGGTCGTAATATCTAACGGATTGTCTTTTTCGATACGAAATTTAATCTGTATATTTTCGCTCATTTTTTTCCTTTAAAAAACTAGATTATACAAAAATCACGCTATATTTTCGTAAAATTTCCACGCTGGCAAGCTTAAAGTTTGCACCGCCTCTATCTTGTCGCCATCTTTTTTCGCATAACCCCACCACTCGTCATGTTCTTTGCAATATTTGTAAAGCTCTAGTAATTCAAGATATGCTTTGCGACCTTGTTCTATTGCTGCGGCATCAAGCTCATAAAACCCTACAAAATAAGGGGCTTTTGTTTCAACGGCGATAAACAAGAAATAATTTACCTCTTTGCCTAAACTCCTTAAAATATCGCTGTAAAACGCTGCTTGCACGTGGTAATTAAAACTAGCTACCGATCTAGCAAAGCCGCTAGCCGAAGCGTCAGAAGTTGTTTTTAGATCAATTACTGCACCCATTTTCTCATTATAAAAATCAGGGCGACATTTGACCGCTACGCCATTTATCTCGCTAAAATAGCTTTGCTCGGCTAGTCCGTCTCTTAAAGATTTAGCTGTTTCACACATAGAATTAACCGAGTTTGCTATCTTTAAAGCTGTTTTAATAGTAGGCCACTTTATTGGAGTTTTTTCGCCTAAATTTTTTAAAAAGTCTTCATGTATAGCTTTGCCTTCTTTGGTGCGTTTATCGGCTCCAGGAACTATCTTAAACTCGTTTAAAAAATCTTTTCTTTCTAGCACTAGCTTATGCACTGCAGAGCCTAAAATTAGAGCATCACTAGGCTCACTTTTAAGCTCGTTTTTCATTTTTAAGTGTAAGGGGCTACGTGCAAGTAGGTCAAGGTCACTCTTTGATATTTCAGGGCGTGCGTGGTATTGTTTATTTGTTAGCATTGTTAAGTCCTTTTATAATTTTTAAAAACTCGCCGACAGTCATACCTGGCTCATAATAAAATTCAACAAGCCTCATCAGAATATAAGAGCGCATCTCTTTCAGCCTCCTCTCGTAGTTTTTTAAGCGTTTGTTTGTAGGTAGTTGTATAGCTTAAGACTACCTCATTACTCATTTCAGCTTCAACGCATAGCACATAGACGAGCGCTGCGTAGGCGAAAAAGTCTTTTTTGCAATGTTCAATAAGCAGATCAACTATTTCGCCGCTGTTTTCGCCAAGTGCATTTTTAAATGTGTAGCGGTGGAGGTTATATACAGCTTTAATGTCAGTTATTAGCTCGTCGTATTCTTGCTCAAAATTTATATTTTCTACGTCGTTTTTAGCACGCATTAGGTCGTAGTTTAAACTCATTTTTAACCCCTTTTGATATTTAGATAGGCAATATTCTTTATCTCGCCACCATTGCTAAAAAGCACCCTAAAAAACTTAATTATCTTTCTCATCTCTAGCTCCTTAAACTATCTCATAAACATACTCGGCTTTAAAGCTGGATAGTTGTTTTTTACTTAGTTTTACTGGGTTTAGTTTTTTATCTTTTACCGCTAGCAGCATAAGCGCATCTTTGTGGATATAGAGCACTAGCCCCAATGTGTCGAAATAAACCTCGTAGGTGTAAAAATTTGGTTCTCTTGTAGAGTATCTAGTGTGTCCGTCAAACGTTACTTTTAAATATTTTTGTCTGTTTCTCATCTCTAGCTCCTTTTTCTAATAGAAACCTTGCTCGCCACCGCCGATTTAACAAAATAAGGTATTAAGCCCACGCCAAGGGGTCAAGTAAAGCTAGCCGAAAGATTGATTAATGCAATAAAAAGCAAAAAGCCAAATCAAAAAGAGCGGAGCAGACAAACCGCCCTTGAAATAAGCAAGCAAGGCTTTTATTAGAAAAAGTAGTGTTTTTCGTTTTATTAATAACCCTGTGAAAAACTATCCTAAATCAGGGCTGGTGCTGAGTGATAGATTTTCGCCCTATCACTGACGCTTCAGATTGAAACGTGATTTACCTGCAAACTCGCAGGAGGCTCACTCTGTCAGCTTACGCTTGAAGCCTATCTACTTTTTGTTTCGATGAGAGAATATTACCAAAGGTTATATTAAATATAACTTAATGTTATTTAAAATATTACTTAAAGTTATATACTTTTTAAATTAATTGTTATATAATTGTTAAAATATAAGGAGTTACAATGCGAGTATTTAGAGTTTTGTTGGTTTTATGTCTTGGTGTTGTTTTTTCTTATGCTAAAGTTTGTGAGGATTATTACTATAAGCTCCTAGAATATGAGACCAGACAAATATCAATGTTTAAAACAGCCCATAAAAATGCTACAGATGATGAACTTTGGAATATTGCAGCCAAGGAATGCGAGGGAAATAAACCGACAACAATCCCCTCATGCATATATCTCTATAAAAATATTCTGAAACAAAATTTTGAGAATAAAAATGTATCTAAAATTAACATCTTAAATGTGTTAGACACTATTGCTGTTTTTTATATGGCAGAGGCTAAGAACCAAATAAAAGATACTGAAAAAAATTTTATAAACTATAAAATTATTATAATCGCACAAGATGAGGAAAAAGTAGCGAAAGCATTGTATGATGGTGGATATTTTACAAAAGAGCAATATAAGACACTAAGTGATCTCAGCGAGGCCTTACTAACAGTTTATACAATTGGTGCTTGCCCTAACAAATACGACGCAAGCAAGCCGCAGCCTTTTGTCCCAGATGATAAAATAAATGACGCTTGTTTATGTCTTTTAAAACAACCCTTACTAATAAAAGATGAGGATTATTTAACGGCCACAAAAATCAGTGAGCTTTTGTGCAAACAATATAAAGATGGTGGCTCTTGCCTCTTGGTGGGGACAGCATACAAAGAAGGAATTGGAGTTAGGTTTAACATTTTAAAAGCAAAAGAATATTTTGGGCTTGCTTGCGATTATGGTAACCAAGACGGATGTTCTAAATACAAGGCTTTATCTTATTAGCGTTTTCTCCACTTCCACGGCGGAGTAGGATTGCTACTCTGCCAAAGCCCTCGCTTTTTCTCACGAGCTGTTTTCTCTTGATCTACATATATTCTTGAGTATTTGACGTAAGCCCAAGCATAGCCGTTTAGTACCATTTGAGCGTTTATATCTTGTCCTTTGAAATGGATAATGCCTAGCGTGCGTTTGTATCTATCTTTGCCGTTTTCCTCAACTTCTACGACTTCGCCGGCTATCAAATTTGCCAAAAACTGCTTTGACTTTTTGCCGTAGGGCTGCTTAAGCTCGGGTGCGTCGATGCCGAAAAGCCTAACCTTGATTTGCTGTTTGTCTTGAAGTATCATGATCGTGTCGCCGTCAGATATTTTTATGACTTTTGCAGGGAAAGCAAAAAGAGATAGCGGCAAAAGAAAAAAGCAGATGATAGGAAACAAATCGGATATTACGCAGCTAAATAGTTAGTATAATTTTTTATGCTACTCCACTTAAAGAGCTTGATATTTAACTCTTGTGTGGCTAATCTTATCTCTTGATCATCTGAGGCATCATCATTAAGAATAATGATCTTATCGCTGGAGCTTCTATCTGCGGCTAAGTCGGTAAAAGTAAAAAGGGTAGCTTTTAAATTTTCTTTTTTTGGGTTGTTTAACAACTTGATAAGCCTCTCTTTCTCTTGTTTTGAACGGCTTATTAAAAACTCGAATTTATGTGATAAATGAGACTTTCCCTCTACTGATATATTTGTAGTGTAGCGAGCATCAATATTGTTAAAAAAATTCTCCACTTCATCATAAAAAAAGCCGTTATTGCCCTTACTTGGGACAAACATATCATTTACGCTTATTAAGGCTTGTATGACATTGTGTTGTTTTCTTGCAAAATCTAATGCCGTAGCAGATACAAAAAGTTCGTTATCTTTATTTTTAAAAATGCCAAAACCATTTAATGCTATTTCAAGCTGTCTAACCCTTTTTTGAGAGTTAAACTCAAAGCCTGATAAATTTAAATCTTGAATAGTCTCGCCACCATCGCTAATCTTAATAGAGCGGTCATCTAAAAAATCAATATAGACTGAAATATTGTCATTATGTCTATTTAAAAATGGTGTTATAACCTCATAGCTATCTTTGCTGATAGTATTAACCTCAAAACCACCATTTAAATACTCATAATAAGACCCTAAAAGTCTATTAATATCAAGCATTTTAAAATAACGCCCTTTCTATTTTTATCTTTATATTGCCATAAGCGCAAAACTGCTCTATCTGAGCCAAAAAGTTATCATCACATTCGCTAAGTTTAAACTCACTTATAGGAAACGCCCATTTATCATTATAGCCATCAATATAGACATGTAAATGTGCGCCGAGTTTTAATCTTGCATCGGAATATTTTTGCATAAGTAATCTTAAAGTTTCATCATCTGGAGCAGTATTTTCATTAAATGGTGGATTTGTATGAACGCTGTAAAAGTCATTTCTTAAAAGATGGATGTTTTTATTAGCTCTTAGCTGTAAAGTCTTTCTTTTGGACTGCTTTTTTGATGTGCTAATATCGAACAATAAAGAAATATCTTTTAGCCTCTCATCCTCTACCTCAAGCTCGATCGTTTTAACATAAAAATTTATTTTATCTAAAACAAAATTTATCTCTTTAGCTCTTTTTAAAACCGCTATCAACTCATTAGCTTCTTGGTCTGTCATAGTTTATCCCCCCTACTTTATCCCATAATCCTCAAACGTTAGCCCTTTATTATATTCTCTTAGAGTTTATGGCGTAACAACCAACAACACGCCCTAAAATTTCGACGTTTAACTCTTCCTCGATAATTATTGGCTCGTAATCCTTGTTATCACTTATTAACGCCAATGTAGGACGTTTTTTTATTCTTTTTATAAATATTTCGTTTTCATATTTGCAAACATAAATAGCGCCCTCTATTTGGTTTATATCATCGCAAAAAACAACCAAGTCGCTTTCTTTAATAGTCGGCTCCATTGAGTTACCAAAGCAAGGGACAATACCTAATTTTGCGTGAGGGCTTACATTAAACATAATCTTTAAATCATTTGGGTTAAACGGCAATAGTTCAGGCTCGCCAAAATCGTCGTTTTCAGCACCACGACCTGCAGAAACCACCCCATCTTTATAAAAAGGGATATACACAGTTTTGGCACTGCTAGAAGAGATATTATCTGTATATTTATGGGCTTCTGTTGGTTTCTCTATGGTGTCGTCTAACCAATAAGCGATCGGATAGCCTGAAAATTTAGCCAGTGGCAATAAATGTTTTTTTGTCCTCTTTTCTCCAGCTAACCACTGGCTAACTAAAGGCTGTGAAATGCCTAAAATATCGGCGAATTGTATAGTATTTATACCTTTTTCTTTTAGTAAATCTGACAATTTATCTTTAAATTCTTTCATTTTTTACCCCTTTGCAAGATATAACTTTGCGTAATATTTTATAACTAAAATCATTAAAAATCAAATAACCTTAAGTTATATTTTATATAACAGATAGTAATATAAGGTTATGAAACAGACAGAATATAGAAAAAAGATTAGAAAATGGCTTGGTAAATTTTACAAGTCGGCTGGGACTTGCAATACATACGCGTGTGGATCAAACAACAAAAAACCTAATGGGGATGTGAGATACGCAGCTTTGCAAGAGTTGGGACATCCCTTTTACGCTTGGGGCGACAAGCTAAATGCATACATTTTAGAGGCAGAAAAGCAGGAGAAAAATAAAAATGGTAGCGAATAACAGCCTAGAGGCATATAACAAATTAAAACCAGAGCTAAGCGGCAAACGTAGAGCCGTATATGAAATGTTTTGCCAGCACAAAGAGGGTGCGACAAGACAAGAGATAGCGCGTTGGCATAACGTGGCGATAAATAGTGTTTGTGGACGTGTAAATGAGTTAATTGAGCGGGGCTACCTAGTAGAGGTTGGATCAAAAAAAGACGTGATAAGTGGATGTAGCACGTCAATACTAAAGCCCACTGAAAGGATAGCGTAATGAGCCAAATGTATATAGGCTATATACTCTGCGCGGGGCTGATACTTGCAACAATCTATGAAACTTGGAGGGGGTTTAGATGAGCATAAGAATAATGAGCCAAGTTTGGAATATGGAAATCGACGATAGCACTACAAAACTAACGCTTATGGCTTTGGCTGACTTTTCAGATGATGAGGGTTACTGCTACCCTAGCTATGAAGTTTTAGCTAAAAAAATATCAAAATCAAAAAGAACAGCGATAAGAGCAGTTGAAAAATTAACCGAGCTTGGATTTTTACAAAAAGAAAAAAGAGAATTAAAAGACGGAACAAGTAGTGCAAATCTATACAAAATTTTAAGTGAAAATGAGAGGGTGACACAGACGCACCCTAGGGTGACAAACGAAAAAGAGAGGGTGACAAGTATGACACTACCTAGTGACACAGATGACACCCCTAGGGTGACAAGTATGTCACCGTGTAGTGACAAGGGTGTCACCCCTATTAATATAACCACCAATAGAACCGTCAGTAGAACCGTCAATGAACCGTCAATTAACCCCCTACCCCCTAAGGACATTTCACTACCTGACTTCATCGATCCGAACCTATGGCAAGACTATCTAGCCTACAAGAAAGAGCGCAAAGAAAAACTAAGCGATAAGGGTATCGAGATGAAATTTAGCGAGTGGGCTAAATGGGCAAGCGAGGGCATAGACGTCAATGCCTGCATACGAGAAGCAATGCGAAATGAGTGGCAAGGGGTCTTTAAGCCAAAGCCTAGCTACGGCGCAAAGGTGGCTAGTAGCGCACAAGGCATAAGCGATAATAACCCTCACGGGCTAAAACAAGGCACTTTAAACACAATGGCGGCGTTTAGGGAGCTAGCTAGAGAAATGAGAAAAAACGGAAAAAGTGACTTAGTAGGAGATTTTCAATGATGATACAAGAATTTTACGGCGTATTTATGCCGACAGTGGAGTATTACGGAGCGAATTTAAGTAAAGCCGTGATCGCACTTTATTTTGAGGACTTAATGGACTACGAGGCGAGCGAATTAGCTGCGGCGCTAAAACTAGTTAGACAAACGCGAAAATATCCTACTATGCCTACGTCTGCGGAAATTTTAGAAGCGCTTAACGGGGACGAGGGCGACAAAGCGCAAAAAGCGTTAGACGAGCTAGCTTACGCGATAAGACGCTACGGACCTTATCGTAGCGTATGCTTTAAAGACGGAGCGATAATGTCAGTAGTGCGTGCTAGGGGTGGCTGGGTAAAGGTTTGCAACCTAGAAGGGCAAGACTGGGAAAATTTTAAAAAGTGGGACTTCGCTAAGCTTTACAAGATCTATGCAAAAACCCCGCAAATTTGTCCTGATTATCTAATCGGCGAGAGTGAGGCGGATAACGGCTTTAACGGCGTAGGTGGAAACGAGCCAGTATATTTTATCGGCGGAGCTAACGACGGTAAATTTATGGGCGCGGCTAAATTTAAAGCCTTAACGGCGCAAAAATCACCTATTAAGGCGATATTAACGGGCGTGATAAAAAGAATTGGCGCATAAGATGAAAGTTTTAAATCTTTTTGCAGGGCTTGGTGGTAACCGCAAGTATTGGGACGATGTGGCAAGAGAAAAAGGCGTAAGCATAGAGGTAACAGCCGTTGAGTTTGACCCTGAAATAGCAAAAGCTTATGCAAAACGCTATCCAAATGACAACGTGATAGTAGGTGATGCTTGGGATTATGCCACTAAAAACTATTTAGATTTTGACTTTATTTGGGCTAGCCCTCCGTGTCAAACTCATAGCAGATTAAACATAGCAAATAATATCCGTAATGATCGAACAAAAAGGCTACCTGATTTTAGACTTTATGAATTAATCGTGTATTTAAAATACTTTTGCAAAAAAGCTTTTGTAATTGAAAACGTGGTGCCATTTTATGAGCCACTTATAAAGCCTACCGCTGAGATAGGAAGACACTATTTTTGGGCTAATTTTGATCTATTCTTTTTACATAACCCTAATTTTAGGATCGTAACAAAGATCAAAGTTGGCGATTTTATGGATTTAGATTTGAATGAGTTTAAGATAAAAAACAAACGTCAAGCCATAAAAAATGAAGTTGATTATGAGATAGGCAAAAAGATATTTGAGCGTTATTTGGAGAGCAAATGAAAGCCGTATATATCACGATAATCGAAAGCGGAGCTAGCATAATCGCAAAGGTAGCGGACGAAAACAAAAAGATACTTGATAGCTTTGAGATAAGCCGTAAAGACGCAAGCGGAGTGCTTGAAATAATGAGAAAGTGGAACGAGAAGCACAAGGACGATGACACAAAGGGGCTATTTTGATGAATACATTTAACACCGCCCCTTTGCCATTTCAAGGACAGAAAAGAAACTTTATTAAGCATTTTAGAGAGCTTATAAAAGACGAGTTTAGAGCACATCGGAACGGAGTTTTTATTGATGCTTTTGGCGGCTCTGGGCTACTTAGCCACAACATAAAGCAAATTTACCCTAATGCAAGGGTAATTTATAACGACTACGATAATTACAGCCAGAGGCTGGCAAATATAGAGGCAACAAACGAGATTTTACAGGCAATAGAGCCTATCACAAAAAAATATAAAAAGGGTGAAAAAATAAGTGGAGAGGATAGAGAAAAAATTATAAAAATTATAGATGAGTATATAAAAAGAGGATATTTCATCGACTGGCTAACGCTCAGCTCAAGGCTTCTTTTTCCTGGTAAATATGCTCATAATGAAGATGAATTAAAAAAAGAGAAAACATTTTTTATAAACACCTTAAAAATGTCTTTATACCAAGCAAATGGTTATTTAAAAGGCGTTGAGATAGCCCACAAAGATGCAATGGAGCTGATAAAAGAATTTGAAAATAAAGATGTTGTATTGGTTTTAGACCCACCATATTTGCAAACGGATAAGGCTGGGTATAAATGCTTTTGGGGCTTAAGAGATTTTTTAAAGCTGATTAGACTAGTGCGAGAACCTTTTATATTTTTCTCAAGTGAAAATAGCGACATTTTGCCATACATAGACGACCGTGTAGAGTGTGGCGATAAAGTTTTTAAAGGTTACAGCCTGAAACAAGCAAAGTTAACTAATGGACAAAGGAAGACTGATTATATGATTTATAAGAGCGGAGCAAGGGGGCTATTTTGAGATTAACAAGAAGTAAAAATAAAGCCTATCAGCTAAGACTACTTGAAGCATACCCACTTTGCCAAATATGCGAGGAGCAACAAAGCATAGAGTGCCACCACGTACGATATGGCAGGTTTGGAGCAGATAAGGACGACAGTAAGCAAATAGCCGTTTGTAGAGAGTGCCATCAATGGTGCCACGCACACAAACACGAGAGCATAGAAAAATACGAGGAGGTAGCAGATGAGAACTGGCAACGTTTCGGTGAATGTTAGGAACAAATATGGCAACAAAAAAACTAAAGGCTTTGATAGTGCAAAAGAGTGGCGTAGAAACCAAGAGCTAGAAGCCTTACAAAGAGCTGGAGAGATAAGCGAATTAAATCGCCAAGTGCCGTTTGTGCTAATGCCTAGTTTTGCCATAACAGACAAAAAAACAAAAAGTGGTCTTAGAACCGTGCGTGAGATCAGATACATAGCAGATTTTACCTATCGTCTTAAAGATGGCACACGCATCATTGAGGACGTAAAAGGAATGCAGACGGACGTTTTTAAAATCAAACGAAAACTACTAGAGAGAGAAATAGCCCTTGGAGTGATAGAGGGCGAGTTTAGGATTTATTAGAAAAATGGATTTGCCTAATTTAAAACATTTAGACGTATTTTATGCCGTGCTTGATAAGTTTTACCCAGGCTGGGAAAAGAGAGAGGATCACTATTATTTAACGGAAATTTCGTTTTTAATAAGGGAAGTGTTAAACAGCCCCTATACGGACGAAACTGTTATTAATAATCTAAGAGTAAGTGAGGTAAAGAAATACCAAAACGAGCTTAACACACTATTAAATACGCCTAAAGAGTTTTTAACTTGGGTATTAAAACATAGAATGTCAGCGGATAGGCGAAAGATGTGCCAAAGCAAATTTATAAAGCCTAAACGCAAATATAAAAAGAAAAAATATCAACAATCGACTTTATTTTAGGGGCAGATGGTGGGAAAATTAACCGACAAGATAAAAGAGCAAATAATAGCTGATTATAAAGCAGGAGTAAGCCAAAACCAACTAGCAAAAAACTACAAGCTAAGCCCAGCAACTATTAATAAGCTATGCAAGAATATCCCTCAAGAAAATATCGAAATAGTGAATACTTTAGTGAATACTGCGATAGCGACGAATAGGGCATTAGAGGGGAAAAGCCAAATAGAAGTGAATAGTATAGAGCGAATAGTAGATGAAAAAACAAGGCATTTACTATATTTTCAGAACGCAGCACTTAGAAATCAAAAAATAGCCGATGAGATGCTAGAGATGAGTGATAAGATAGCAGACGTTGAAGCTCACAGCAGGATCACGGCTAGAAACAAAGAGACTGTGCTAGGGCGTGAGGCTGATACGGTGATCAATAATGCAAACGTGCAAAGCGAGCAAAAGATAATCATTGAGAGAAAGGAGCTAAAGGGTGAATAAAATTACTTGGGCAGATATTGTCTTTTGCGTAGTCGTGAGTATGGCTATTGCAAGCGTGATCTGCGTTTGGCTCTTTATTGAGGCGATATTTGAAAAGGTGGCAGGGTGAGCGATATAAATCTAAGCCTAACCTATACGCCGTGGCAAAAAGAAGTTTTTTTTGAAAATACTGCACGCT
The DNA here is from genome assembly GCF_015230015.1 of Campylobacter concisus. Classification (GTDB taxonomy): domain Bacteria; phylum Campylobacterota; class Campylobacteria; order Campylobacterales; family Campylobacteraceae; genus Campylobacter_A; species Campylobacter_A concisus_AF. The sequence goes on from NZ_JAAKZC010000004.1 coordinate 35,587, forward strand.
TCACCACAATAGAGAAAGGGCGCCGTGTAGGATTTACCAAGGGCATAGCAAACGCTACGATTGAGTGGCTTTTAGAGGGTAAAAAAGTGCTTTGGGTAGATACTATCACGTCAAACCTACAAAGATATTATGAACGCTATTTTTTGCCTGAGCTAAAAGCTCTACCAAAAGAGTTGTATAAATTTCACGCTCAGGACAAAAAGCTAAGCATCGGAGAGGGCTATCTTGATATGAGAAGTGCAGAACGCCCAGAAAATATTGAGGGCTTTGGCTACGATATAGTAATCCTAAACGAGGCAGGCATAATCTTGAAAGACGCCTATCTTTGGGACAACGCTATAAGAGCGATGCTACTGGATAATCCAAAATCAAGAGCATTTATAGGCGGCGTGCCAAAAGGCAAGAACCGCTTTTATGATCTTGCAAAGCGCGGCATGAGCGGAGATAAAGACTGGAAAAACTATCAAATATCAAGCTTTAATAATCCACTACTCAAAAAAGAGCAGATAGACGAGATGGTGGCAGAGCTTGGCGGTATAGATAGCGATGTAGTGCGCCAAGAGATATACGGCGAGTTTTTAGACACAACCTCAAATGTGCTATTTAACCTTGCTTTGATAGAAAACGCCTTTAGCACACAGATGCCAAACGAAAAAGCTAGCATTGTTTGGGGACTAGACGTGGCACGTGAGGGAGATGATGAAAGCGTACTTTGTGTTAGGCAAGGATACGGCGTCACAAACTTTTATACTTTTCGGCTTGATAGTGTGACAGCTTTAGCAAGGGAGATTTTTGGAATATATGAGAGAAGTGAGGATAAGCCAGACGCTATTTTTATTGATAGTGTTGGTGTTGGTGCTGGTGTGTTTGATACTCTAGTGGATTTTGGCTTGCGTGGTATAGCGAGAGAGGCAAAATTTTCATACAAAGCTACAAATGAGAAGCTTTATGCTAACAAGAGAGCAGAGGCTTATTTCACACTCAAAGAGAAATTTAGGCTACTTAGTATCGTGCCAAATGACAAACTCAAAAAACAGCTTAGCACTATTAGTTTTTATTACGACAAAAAAGAGCGCTACTTGCTCTTGCCAAAAGAGAATATCAAAAAAGAGTTTGGCTTTAGCCCTGACCTTGCAGATGCGTTGGCTTTGACATTTTTTGATCCATTGCCAGCAAAAATCAACACAATCAACTATGATGACGGAGATATTTGGTGAAAGAGTGTCAAAATTGGGTAGATTTGAGAAAACAAATCGAGTATATTTTTGAGCGTATTGATGTAGAGCTAATTAGAAAGGTGGCAACGCTTGATGATGAGGCTTTGCGTCTTTGTTTTTGCGTGATGATTTGCGAGTGGCTTAAGGGTGCAAAATTTATCCCTACAAAACAAGCTAGAGTAAAACTTGCAACAGCTCTAAAAGAAAAAGGGGTCGATAAAAAACGAGTGAAAGAGCTAACAAATATCAGCAGAAGCACAATTTACAGAGTAGGACACGAAAATGACGAACGATGAAAGAATAAGCTATCTCGAGGAGCTAGTGCAAACAGCATACAATGGCTATGCGGAGTACAAGCCTTTTTTTGACAAACTAAATGATGCGTATTTGCTCTTATTAGAAAGCGAGCAGTATCATAGCCTCAAAGAGAGGAACAAAAGCAAAAACTACATACCAAAACTAAACTCAAAAGCTAAAAGGATATATGACGGCTTAACCGAAACTTACTTTAACAATGATACATTTGCCAAGCTAGAACCGTATATAAACTCAACGCATGATGTGATCGACAAGTGGCAAGAGGCACTAAATTTCTATTGCGACAAGATAAATTTATACAAAGTTTTTGCACCGATTTTTTTAAAATCTGCCTTTTCGGCAAGCTCGGTGGTAAAAGTGTTTTGGGCTAAAGATGAGGCAAAGATAGAGGAAGTAGATATAAATGACATCTATTTTGACCCTGATGCAAAAAACACGGACGACATCCGCTATATCGTGCATAGAATTTACCTCACGACAAACGACATCAAAAAGCTAATCAAGAATAAAACTTTTAAACAAATCGATCTAAGCGAGAATAGACCTTATGAGAGAATTTGCTTAAATGAAATTTATGAACTAAACGACGATAAATGGAGCGTTAGCACGCTTTACAATAGCGAGTTGCTAAGAGATAAAATAGAGCTAAAGGACGGACAGCCTTTTGTTTTTGGCTATATGCTACCGCAAACAAGAAGAAACATAGACCAAACTTTTGTTTGTGCTTATGGAGAGCCTGCGCTTGCTTCACTTTTACCGTTGCAGGATGAGCTAAACGCTATCAGAAACTCAATCACAGACGTGACAAGAAACCAAGCAATGCCAAAAATCATCTTTAATCGCAGCGCTAGCATATCAAGAGCTGATTTAGAACGTCCAAGCGGTGCAATATTCACCGATAGCCCAGCCGACATCAAGATCGTGCCACCTGGCGACATCAACGCTTCAATGGCAACAATACAAGTGATCGAGCAAGAGATGAGCGAGGTAAGCGGTGTTAGCCCTCAACAAAATGGAGCACCTGCAACTAGGCAAGAAACAGCAACAATGGCATCAATTATGGCAAATGAGGGGAGTGTCAGACTTCAAGGCTATATCAGAACTTACAATGAGACCTTTTTTGAGCCTATATTTGAACGTCTTGCATTCTTAGTTTGGAAATACGGCGACCCATTGTTTTTTGCAGGCTTTAACCGCGGAGAGGTACCGAGCTTCAACATCAACCTAAACACTGGTATAGGAGCGCTCAACAAAGAGGTGCAAAAGAAAAGCCTAATGGACGCTAGCCAAGTAATAGCAGCTCAATTTGGTATGTGCTTGCAATTACAAGACGGCGAGGGTGCAAATAGAATGAAAGAAGCAAACGAGAAAATCCTATTAGAGCTATTGCCACTATATGGCATAAAAGACCCAGAGAATTTTATCGGAAAGGAGAGTGAGCTTGCTAAACAATTTAAGCCACAGGCTATTTTGCCAAGCGTGGCAAGCCTTGACGCAGAAGCAGGAGCTTTACCAGCTGACGCAATGCCAAGCGTTTAGGGATTTTTCAGAATATCTATTAGGGCTTTATGCGGCAAGTGTGACCGCTAGCCAAAATGAAAAGAACAGCGATGAAATGAGGTTAAGGGCGATCGAGAACATAAAAACACTCGAAAGCCTTTTAAGTTTTTTTGAAAATTACAAAGAGGAGTAATAAATGACAGAACAAGAAGCACTAAATGAATTAGTAAGTATCGTAAATGGTGATGATCAAGTAGAGCCTGAAACAAACGAAGTGGCACAAGAACCACAAGAACAGCCAACAGAGCAACCAGTAGCAACAGAAGAGCCAAAAAAAGAGGAGCTTAATATCGAGGCTATCAAGCAAGCAATGGCTGAAGCGCTAGCAGCAAAAGAGCAACCGCAAGAGCCATCACAACCACAGCTTGCCCCTGAAAAACAAGCACTACTTGATAGTTTAGGTCTTGGAAATCTTGACGCACTAAAAGCTCAAATGGATCAAATCACACAAGCACAAGCAGCACAAGCAGAGGAAGCTAGACGACAAGCAGTTTTTGACAAAAACCTAGCAGAGTTTAAAAAAGACTACCCAACAATACGCCCTGATGATCTAGCAGAGTTTGCAAAAGCTCACGGCATGAGTGATCTACTAGGCGAAAATTATGTAGGCTGGAAAGCAGTAGCAATGGGAATGATCAATGTAGCAAAAAGCAAAGAGAAGCCAGACGAAATTTTAAGCGGCTCAAATGCAAGCAGTGAGCTATCGGCGTTTGATAGAGCCAAAAAAGGCGAGAATGTGAGCGACGTAGAATATGGCGCAGAGCTTTTGAAACTAGCAGGATTATAAGAGGAGTAAAAAATGGCAGAAACTGAAAATGGCCTATTTGGAAATATTTTAGGCTGGCTTGGCGGTTCAAGTGGTGGAGATAAAAACGGTGTAGGTGGCACACCTAACTGGCTTACAGCTTTAGGAACTGGTGGTGCGTTATGGAGCGCTTATAATCAAAGCAAAATGGCAAAAAAAGCATTTAATCTAAATAAAGATGCTTACGATTTCAATAAAATGCTTTCACAAAGACAGCTACAAAGAGAAAATCAAGCAAATCAAAATTTAGTCAATGCTTGGAACGCATCAAATTTTCACAAACAACAAGAGGACGAGGCTTACTAATCTAAGCCTCACAAAAAGGAGCAAAAATGCCGTATTTTAACCCAAACAAAGTAGATTTTAACTACAACACCAACACAATAGACGCAGTAGGTGCAACTGGTAGAGCATTATGGGACATTTACCAAGATAGCGTGAGAAATAACTTCACAAAGCAGAAATTAGCAGAGGAGAATAGATCAAATTTAGCAACCGAGCAAAATAATATAGATAGGCTAAACGAAAACATACGTCACAATATTTCAACCGAAACTGAAACAGCGAATAACAATGCCATAAATCAAGGGCTTAAGCGTGACGAGCTTGGGATAAAAGGGCAAGAACTAAACCTAAAAGCAAACAAGTATCAAAACGATGCCCTCTATAACCATCTAATGGCAAATGTTGCTATGCAAAATGCAAACACAAACGCAAATAGACTTAATTTTGACGTACAAAGATACAATAATGGGTTAAATAGTGATAGTTTAGAAACCAATTTGGCATTTGAGAAGCTAGGGGCAAAGTTGCCTGATTGGGCAGAAAATATGTCTCCGCAAGAAGTGCAAGCTTACAAAAAAGCAGTTATAAACGTAGAGACAAATAAAGCTTTAAATGGGGCAAGTGGGTCTCTTGTGGATAGAAAACAACTAGCACAAAAATCAGTGCAAAACTTAAGCGACCTAAAAACACTGCTCGATAGCCTAAAAAGGGCGAAAGAAAAATATAGCTCTACAAACACTGGATGGCTTGATACTACATTGCATAGTGGGGCAAAATATTTGGGTTTTGACGGCAAGCAAATGAACGATTTTAGATCTGCTCTAAACAACGCAATGCTTTTTGCAAAAGGCGTGTTTGGTGACGGTAAGATGTCAAATTTGCAATATCAGCAACTCATAAATAGTTTCCCAACTGGGGATGAAGCGAGCGATAAGGCTTTTATTTCAAATTATGACGCCACTCTTGACGCGTTGGGGTCATATTATAAAAATACAGTTGAACAAATGCAAAATGGGGGCGTTGATATGAGAGAGTTTGAAGGGATGCTCCCAGAGATACAGTCGCAGATTAACGGGCTTTATTACAACCCAAGAGGTGAGCCTGAAAAACAAAAAATCTCACCTCAAGAAGGACGAAGTATTGGGGCAAACAAAAACAACTCACAAAAAAATTATATAGACGCAAAAACACTTGGCATAAATTTTAGATAGGAAACAAAAAAATGGCTTGGATAAAAATACCTGAAAACAAAACTGAAATGCAGATAGGTGGCAACTGGGTAAAAATACCTAGTGGCATGAAAGAGGTCGAGATACCTGATAATTTATTAGGCACGCAACCAACAGCAAATAGCGCGCCAACTTATGCGCCGCCTGCTCCTGATATGAGTAAAGCAGTAGATGCTACACCAAAAGAAAAGACATGGTATGACAAAGTTGGTGAGTTTGCGGATAAAATCTCTCCAATAAATGTCATAAAAGGGGTAGGTAAAGAGTTAGGGGGAATGCTTGAGTATTCTCATTATGACGGAGCTACTGGCAAAGAATTAGAAGCAAAAAAGGCTACTGAAGCCCTAGCAAGAGCAAAACACGCAAGCGATGATAGGAACATTATCTCACAGCTTACAGGTGACGAGAGTAAAGATCAGGCGGTGAAAGAAAGAACTGAAAATTTGCTCTACAACTGGGCTAAAAAGAATAATTATGATGACGTAAGAGAGGCTAATGGTAAGTATTATTTACAAAAAGGAGATAATTTTATCCCAGTAGATGAGCCAGGTATAGGCGATAGCGTCTCAACCTACCTAAACGAAATGGGCGTGCCCATGGGAGCAATAACTCTAGCGTCTAATCTTTTACCAAATAAAAAACTAAGTGCAGCACAAAAGGCGGTAACTGCTGCTCTTGGTACAGCTGGAGCATCTGGTATTGGTGCCGCAATGGACGTTTTTGCCGATAAAAGAATTTTAGGCGATGATAGCATAACCACTGATGATTATTTAAAACACGCTTTGCGTGGCGCAAGCGATGATGCTTTAGTCTCGGCTCCACTAGCAGCAATGGCATCGCCAGCAGTTAAAGAAGCGTTAAAAAAAGGGGCAAAAACAGCTTCTGATCTATCACTTGTAAAACCTCTTGCAAGATATGTAATAAATGACAATATTGGTGGGGCTGAAAAAGCAATAATGGATAAATTAGGCGGAGAGGCAAACACGGCAGCAGCTCAAAATTTATCTAAAAATGCACTTGGCGATGACCTTTATAGGACTTTACTAAACGACAACCAAGCTTATGCTTTACCAAAAGTTGGCAATGAAAAGATACAAAAAGGCATTAACTACGTAAACGATAATATCTTAGCTCCAGCCCAAAAAATAACAAGAGATATGATAAAGGGTGAGGGGACAAGAGAGCGAGAAATGGATCTATTTTTAACTGCTCTTGGTAACGACGCTAAGGGAGCAGATATAATTGCCGATGCAGTTGCAAGAGACCCAAAAAGCTTTTCAAAAATTTATAAAATGTCAAGCGACTTAAACGCAGACGCAAAAAGTGCTTTTCTTAATATGATAGAAAAGAAAAAGACAGCAGATATTTTAAGCGGATACGAAAAACGCACAAAAGATAATTTTGGCGAGGTGATAAATGCTCTTGATGATGCTTTTGTAGGCAAAGAAGCAAGCGCAAATTTACTCCAAGCTAAGCATGAACTTGGCACTCAGGCGTTAAGATTGCCAGCAGGGTATAGAGATAGTACATTAGAGTTATTAGGGAATACCAAAGGCTTTAAAGGGCTTAATGAAGTAAGAAACGTGCTAAGTGCTGATATGGCAAGGCTAACTGCTCCTGATGCTATCACAGCAGGTACCAAAAAAACACTTGGCAAGATGATAGAAGCAGTAGATAATGCAATAGACAATGTCGCCGAGCAAGCTTTTGGCAACCCAGCTCTTAGTCAAAAAGCAAAAGATGTTTTAAAACAAGCAAGAAGCGAATACGCTCTTTTTAAAGAACTTCAAAACTCTAAAATTTACCATGATGTAATGGGTGAGCTAAAGAGTAGTGGCGATATAACAAACTCACTCTTAAAAGCTCTTAATGCGGAAAATGGCTTAGATTTAAAAGCTCTTACAGCCAGATTAAGCAGTAGCGAACAAGAAGCATTAGAAACTAACTTAATCCGTGGTGTAATAGAAAAATTTACCAAAGATGGAATAACTGACTTTTCTAAAGTAAGCAATACTTTAGAAAATGCTCCGTTTGAGAGTAAAAGAGCGGTGGAGATAATGGGAGAGCTAAATAAAAAAGCTCCTATACTAAATAACACATCTTCACTGCTTGAAAAGCTAACAGCGATTAATCCAAAAGCTAAAGAGCTACAACAAGGCATAGGGCATTCAGTAACTGGAGCACTTATGACAATGAAGAGAAATTTAGCCATTGAAAGGTTAAAATCACTGCTCCCAGTATTAGGCAATGACGCATCTTTAAAAAATCATATAAGAAATGCAATTAATAATGCAGGCGATCTAAAAAGTGTTATTAATAATCTTGAAAAGATAGAGATAAAAGATGCACCAGAGAACTCAACTAAACTATTAGAAGCTTTTAAAAACGAGGTAAAGGCGTTAAGAGAAGAGGCTCAAAACGCAGAAATAAAAGGGGATAATTTCATCACAAAAGAAAGTCCAGCGCCAAAAAGTGATTTAAATGTAAAAATTAGCGTGGATGACTGGGTGAGGGAACTATCAGAAATAAATAATAACGAGCTTAGTGCAAATTTATTTATTTTACAAAATAAGCACCCTGAACTTTTTAAAAAGCCAAGCGATGTGTATAGGCTGCTAAAAGAGATAAAAAATAACCCAACTCACTTTTTTAAAAACAACCGTCCAGATATAGCTTTAATAGCTAAGGTCTTAGAAGACGGGAGTGTAGGGAAGCTTGGCATAGTAAAAGAAAGTGGGCTTGTAGGACACTTATCAAAAAGCACAAATAAAAATGAGATGGATAGACTAAGAAAAGTTAATGAGAAAGAGCTAAAGGTAGGAACGCCATATCCTACACTCCAACGTGCTGATGTTAATCAGGTTGGACCGACGGCTGGTGCAAAAAGCACATTCTCTAGCTCTGATGAAAGCATTATACCACAAAAAGACAAAAATACTAAAACAATAAATGCAAGCCCACATATAGCAAGTGGCTTACTTGGTGGCACAGCAAATGGTGCTGATGAAAATGGCAACGTTAGCCCTGAAGAGTTTGCAAAAGGTTTTATATATGCATTGTTTGGATCAAAATTTAGTGCTTCAGCAGTTAAACGCATAAGCCCAGAGCTTTACAATTCTATTCTTGGGCTTGGCAAAAAGATGCCGCAAATGGTGAAAGATAATCCAAAATTATTAACTAAAATTTATGGATCAGCAAAGAGCAATAGTATAAATTCTTTTGCAGGAGAAAAGGCACTTAATGCTAGTGCTAATAAACTCTCAAAAGCTAAAGCTATGCTAGAAAAAGGCGAAGATGAAGTTAAGATTTGGCAAAGCACTGGTTGGTATAAAGATAAAGATGGCGCTTGGAAGTTTGAGATAGATGATAGCCCAGCTAAAATCAAAAATCAAAACGCAGATAAATTAGGCGACTTACTAGAGCATAAAGAGTTATTTAAAGCATATCCTGAGCTGAAGGATATAAACGTAGTAAAAATAAAAGATGAACTTTACAATAAAAACTTAAAGGATTGGCACAAAGAGAGCTCCCCACTAACTAAAAACACAGATGGAACCCCCAAAATTTTTTATCATGGGACTAAAAAATCAAATATAAGCGAGTTTGACCAAAAGTTTGATAAAAGTAAGTGGGGGTTTTTCTTTACAACTGATAAAGGGTTGAGCGAGGAATATTCAAAAGGGCGATATGGGCTAAAAGAACCAAATAGCGGAGTTATGGAGGTATATATAAATGCCAAAAAGCCTTTTGATTTAAGAGAAGAAATCACAAAGGATACTGCTAATAAATATCAAGCATTGCTTGGGAATTTAGCAAAAAGAGATGACATAAAAAATGGTGTTGGTAAAAGTCTTTATGAATATATAAAAAATACCAACCTAAAACAATATGATACAAAGGCAAGAGCGTTTAAAGATAAATTGCAAAATGCAGGATATGATAGCATTATATTAGACGATAACGTAATAGTTGCATTTAACCCAAACCAAATAAAACATGTGAAAAACAATGGAAATTTTAATAAAGAAAATGATATTTATGCATCAGGTAATAAAGGCTATTACGACCCAGTTAAAAAAGAAATTGGTCTTAGAGAAATAGCAGATAAATCAACCTTAATGCACGAAATCCAACACGCCATACAAGATATTGAAGGGTTTGCAAAAGGGAGCAACACAAATGATAAAAAATATGCCCTCTCCCATGGTGAAGCCGAAGCAAGGAATGTACAAAATAGGCTCGACCTAAATAAAAAAGATAGAGCTTATCCGCATGAGACCTTTGACGTAAATCCAAATGATACATTTGTAAGTAGAGAAGACGGAGTAAATTTTAGTCAAAAACTACCTGAGCTAAAAGAAAAAAGAGGCATCTATAATGTTACATATAATGGCAAGAACTCTACACAAATAAAGCAAGATTTAGACAACATAAATGATGCTATCAAGTATGAACGAGGCAATATTGGTAAAGGAGCGAAGCATATAAGCATCAGGCACTTAGATGATGAAAATAAGGCTGGTTTTGTTACGAAAGAGGAATTGCTAAATTTGGGTGAAAATGTGCGTAATTTTATTAAAGAACACAAAGAGCCATTTGTAAATAAGAAAAATGCTCGTATTTATGAGTGGGAAGATGATAAAGGTGTCAGGTTTAAGCTAGTAGTTAGTAATAAAAATGGCGAAGGGAGAGGGTTACCGCTTGGCAAAAGCCAAGACGTGTCCTCAATTACTAATGACCTTCGCCCAGCCACGAAAAAGGGATTAAGCCCAAGTGGCAGCCTTGATGACATTATAACCTTTTATTCTGATAGAAACTTAAAAGAGCCTATGAAGTTTGAAAACCCAAAGCTTAAGCTACTTGATGCGATAGACACAAGTAGCGATAAGGTAGGCTTAATTAAGAAAGTGCTACTAAATAAAGATATAAGCGACGGAGTAAAAGCTAAAGCAGTAAATAGGCTAACTAAAAATAAAATTAGTCAAGGTGTAAAAAATAGCTATATATCTACTAAAAACTCCAATAATAATTAAAAAGCCCTATCTTTTAGGGCTCACTTTTTTTAAAAACACTAAATTTTCTTTTTGATTTTCTCAAAATTGGGTAGATTTGACACAGCCCTTAATGATAAATTGCCATTAAATTGCATAAAAGGAGCAAAGAAATGGCAATAACTACAACTGGGTTTCAAGCCCCAGCTACAAAACGTGAAGGCTTAAAGCCCTCAGTCTATGAAAACATAATCTTAATAGGTGCTGACGAGACGCCTATACTTAAACTAATTGGCACTTCAAGTGTTAAAGGTATAGAGCACTCTTGGCTAACTGACAGCTTAGCTGCCCCAAAGAAAAATGCACAGCTAGAGATTTCTGACTTTGATGATCAGATCAAATCAAGCGTGCAAAAGACTTCAAATGCGGTGCAAATTTTCACTTCAAACGTTAGCGTTTCAAGAAGTATGCAAGCAGTGGCTACTTACGGCGGTAAAGAGCTAGAGCGTGAGACAGCTAAAAGAGCGAAAGAGCATAAGCTAGATATGGAGTATGCCATTTTTGGTCTTGGTCGTGATGCTGATGTTAAAAAGAGCGTGTTTAAAGCACCGAGCGTTAGAACTGACGCAACAGCTGGCGAAATGGCAGGCTTATTTTATTTCTTGGCTAAAGGTGCGGCTGCATTTGCAAGTGGTAAGCGTGGCAATGTTGTAGCATTTGATAGCTCAGGCGATTGGAAAGGTACTCCAGCAGCACTAACCGAAACTGTGCTATCACAACTACTTCAAAATATTTGGGATGCAGGCACAACTCCAAAAGATGTGTTTATCGGTGCGGAATTAAAACCAGCTATCAATAAAATAGCAACTCGTCAATTTGGCAATGAGAAAAATATCAACTCTAGCGTTGTTAGTCTAGACACTGACTTTGGCAGGGTAAATTTTAGACTTCACCGCTTCTTGAGCCCTAAATACGGCTTGGGCGATTGTATCATCGCTGGCGATTTTGACTACATGAAAAATGGTCTATTAGTGCCAACTGAACTAAAAGACGTGACTACTTCAAAAACAGCTATCCAAAAGAGATACTACACAGAAAGTTGTATAGAGGTAAGAAACGCAGACGCATTTGCAATAGGCGTTGGCTTAAAGGCTTAGTAATGCTTTGCACTGAAGCCAAAAAACATTTGAGCTTTAAAACGACAGCAGGGGTTAAGCTCCCTGCTGATGATATGCTTGGCTCGCTATTTTTAGAGGCTATGCTTTTTTGCTGTGATAAGTGTGTACCAAATGTGCTTATTAGAAAACATAGTAGTGAAAAAGTATATCGAAACATTGAAGGAAACTGCTTTATTTGTGTGCCAGATGTACCAAATTTTAGTAACGACAAAGAGCACTTGCAAATAGACGAGAGCTTGAGTTATGCAGTGATTAACTACGTAGCTTTTTTAATAAACAAAGACACTTACTACCGCACGCTAGCACTTGAAATAATAGCTGATTATAACGCAAATAATGGAGTGGAGTTTGGCATATGAGAGATTTAGAAAAAATAGAAGTTGTGGGATTGAAACTAAGCAATATAGACCTTTTGCAGTTTTTTAAGGATATGGCGAAATGTTTAAAAAAATGCAATGAAGCAATCAAAAAAGCAGGGATAAAAAATGGTAAGCATTGAAGAATTAAAGTTAGGGAATGAAACATTAGAGGCATTAAAATATCTACTCATAAATGTTAGTGAGCTTGAAGGTGAGCTAAAAACAATAGATATGGAAGAGCTAAGGCAAAACAATGTCTTGGCAAAAGAGCAAGCAAAAACTTTGCAAGACACCAAAAATATACTTGAGAGTATGGGGAGTGAAATTATAGAAAAAAGGGCTCAGCTTGACGTACTTTTTGATAGCTTTAATAAAGAGAAAGCAGACTTTGATGCAAAAAATAGAGTAATTTTAGAAAATTATCCTCTCATTGTTGCAACTGCTGAAAAAATAGACCAAATAAAAGAAAATTTAGCTGAAGCTAAAGAGGTTTTAGAAACTATAAAACCACTAGAACAAAAAACACAAAATGTTCTTAACGAGATAGTAAAAACTCAAGAAAAGCTCACCGAACTTAATGCTCTTAAAAAAAAGATAGAAAACCTCAGTGCTTTAGGGCTGATAAATGACACTCTTGTTGATACTGATCACACATATTCAAGCAGTAAGATAAATGAGTTAATAAATAGTACCTCACTATCTACCACTGCCAGTTTAAAAAGCTTTGTATCAAATGAAGTAAAAGTGTCAAGTAATGGGTTAAAAGAGAGTATAGCTTCTGCAAAAGCCGAAATGTCAAGCGATACTACGAGAAAAATAACATCACTAAAAGAGGTACTTGATGCCTCTATAAATACAAAGGCAAATAGTGGGGCTAGCTATCTAAAACAAGAGTGCGATGATAAATTTGCCAAGATCGATCAAGTCATAGGGGTAAATCAAACCACAAAAGTGGTGACAACACAAAGAGCCTTCAATATTTTTTATGAGAATACAACAGATAAAGTAATAGTGCTTTATATAGATGTATGGAATAATGGCGTTATCACACAACTAGCGCTTAATGTCACTATCGGATCCGCTACTCTCACATCATCAAACACGGCTACTACAACATCGGCAACGCACACAAACATAACCGTACTGATACCACCAAAAACAAGGTACAAAGTCACATCAAATGGGGCTCTTTACAGCTGGATAGAGCTTAGTTAGGAGGAAAAATGAAAAAATACAAAAATCAAAATAATGAAATTTATGCTTATGAAGATGACATAAGCAAAGAGATAATAAACCAAAGAGTAAAAGAGCTAGGACTAATACCAATAAGCGACGAAGAAGCAAGCAGACTTCTTGAACCAAAGATAGACGAGCAAGACAAGCAACTAGCCGAAATTGAAGCCGAGATCGCTGAGTGTGAAAACTATATCCGCCACGCTTTGATAATCGGCAACAACGCCGTACTTGAAAATCTAAGAAGCGAATATAAAGAGCTAATTGCAGAGCGTGAGAAACTAAACGAAGCAAGCGAGCCTATGACGGTAGCGCCGACAGATCATTTATAAGGGATAAAAAATGAGAGTAAAAATTAAAAGGTGCGAAATTTGCGCCAGCAGGATAGACAAAGATGGCAACTGCACTTGGGATGGGTGTCCCAAAAGTCCTAAATATAAAGAAAAAGAGCAAGAAAAACCAAAAGATAAAAAGGATGAGTGATGCTTAAATTTAAAGAGCTTTTGCAAATCCTAGCCATTATAGCCGTCGAGCTACCACTAGAGATACTTAGCTACATAGTAGTGCCTATCGCTCTAGCATTTTGCAATAAGCAAAGCGAACACTTGCCAAAGTGGGCTAGATACTTCGAGGACGCAAGCGACTACTACGACGGCATAAATTCAGCCATAAACGGCGATAGTGGCTGGTGTAAAGAACACTACCCAAACGGCAAAAATAGGACGTATTTTGCGCGTCTTTTGTGGCTATATAGAAACCGTATCGGCTACTTTTCAAGCAAAATAAACGGCGTAAAAGTGAGCGAGATAGATCCGTCAAGTGTAAGAGTGCAAGGCAATCCAAAAGTAACAAGCAACGGCGGAACGATAAGCGACTTTTGCAAAGTGACGCTAAAACTAAAGGACGGACGCACTCGTTTTGGACTTTACAAAACGATCCGCTACAAAGGCTTTTTAAGTGGCTTTTATTGCCGTATCTATCTAGGATGGAAGCTTATGGATATATGTGAGATGAACGAATACAACAAAGATACTTTTATGCAGCCAGACGACAAAGAGTATCTTAAGAGCGTATGGGCGATAAATCCATTTAAGAGGGTGCGAAATGAGCGATAAATTTTATATAGGGGCTATCTTGTTTTTGAGTTTTGTAGTTGGTGTGCTCTACTGGCTAAACAATAGCGCAGCGGAAAAAATCGACGAGCTAACCAAAAAGATAGCGCTAAAAGAGGCAAGTAATGCAGTAGTTGTTTCTAATTTGGAAACATGTAACGCCAAGATCGAGCTAGCCAACACAAGCCTAAAAGCTCTAAGTGTGCCAAAACAAGACGAGGCAAAGATAAAAGAGCGTGTTGCAACTAGGGTTATACGCGTAACAATGCCTATTAACCCTGCTGACTGCGAGGAAAAGCTAAATTTTTACGAAAGGCTACTCAATGAAGCTAATAGTAAGTAGCCTAATAGTGGCGTTTTTTATGGCTGGATGCGCTTCAAAGCCTGAAGTAATCGTAAAAACACAATATCAAGACGTATATGTGCCGGTGGCGTGCATTGAAAAGATGCCAACAAAGCCAAAGTATAGCCCTAGTGATTTACGAAGCGCAAAGGAGCTAATGGGCTACTTTTTAACATGCGAAGAACTTTTAAAAGGGTGTGTAAATGGAACGAATAATAAAGAAAACTAAAGCCTTTTGGCTTAATAAGATGGTCGTAATAGAAATAATATTATCCGTCCTAATAATGTATGTTTTTACCTATAAATTTTAAAAAAAGGACTGGGTAATGGATGATCTTATGGATAGGCTAGGCTTTTACTTTTGGGTGATAATAGTTGGCTTTGTGGGTGGTGTGTTAAGCATTGCAGGGGGCAACGCTAAGGTTGCAAGCGATGGCAAGGCTATCATAAATTTTTTCGTTGGCACTATTAGCTCGACTTTTATATGCTGGGTAGCTTACGAGACGGCTTTTTATTTTACTGGGAAAGGTAGCTTTAGCCTCGCAGTTGGTGGCTTTTTTGCTTGGCGTGGCACAGCTTGGGTTAGCGCCGTGATTGATAAAGCGATAGATAAAAAGATAGACAACTTAAGCGACAACAACTATGACTATCCGCCAAGACCCCCTCGTGACTACGATATAGGAGATGAAAAATGAACTACACACAAGCTTTTAATCTTTTAATGAGCTTAGAATTTAGTCGCCCTGAAAACGCACTACATAAAAACCCAAACGAAAAAGGCTTAACATTTATGGGTATCTATGAAGCAGCAAACCCAAGCTGGCAAGGCTGGGGGCAAGTTAGGGCGGCAATCAACGCATACGGCGATCTAAAAAAGGCTAGCGTCGCTTTGTATAACGACGATGCACTTGTAAATTTAGTGGCAAGTTTTTACAAGAAAACATACTGGGACGCTCTATGCCTAGATGATGTCAATAGCCAGCTAAAAGCAAATGAGCTTTTTTGCTTTGCAATCAATGTCGGAGTAAAAAGTGCCGTGCGTGTGCTTCAAAATATGCTGGGGCTGCAATGCGACGGCATAATGGGACAAGAAACGCTAAGGGCACTAAATAATTATAACGAACAAGCCTTTGATGTTGATTTTGATAGAGCAGAGATCGCCTATTATCGAAATTTAATAAGAAAAAACCCACGCCTTGGCGTATATGAGCGAGGTTGGAAGAATAGAGCGAGGAGTGTGTAATGGCTGAAAGAAATTTAGGCGACGAGATCGACGAAATCAAAACACAGCTACAAACAATTACAAATAAGATCAGTAGCATTGAAGCTGAAGCTATATCATTGCGAAGTTTTACAAACGACCTAAACAACACAATCAACGGCTTTTCATCAAGGATTAGACGAATAGAAACAAATGGCTTAAAAAGTGCCGTAAGCGACTTGCGTGATGATCTTGATTTACAAAGAATAAAAGTAACTAGACTGGAGAGAAAAGACAATGGACTTTAAAAACGCATATTTAGAAAGAACGAGAGAGTTATTAAAATTAAGCATTGGTGCTGATACACCATATCAAGAAACCCTAAAATATCTTGATGATTGTTTTGAAAAATACGAGATACCAAACCAGCACAGAATAAACGTGCTTTCTCAAATGCTTCCCCTTATTACAACACAATTTACTATTACAGCGATGCAAACTGGGCTTGAGCTAACACAGCAGGATTTGAGCTTTGAGTTGTCACTTAAAAACCTTGAAAAGCAAGCAGCTGCTATGGATGCAAACATTGAGGGCATAAAAGAGCAAACAAGAAACACTAAACTAAAAAATAATGAGCTAGAGGCTCAAGCAGCTGATAAACTAGAAAATTTAAAACAGCAGAATAATCTTTTACGCGCTCAAATAGCAAAACTAGCAAAAGAGCAAGCGCTAGCAGAGAGCCAACAACGTGCAGTAGATAGGCAAGTAATCGACAATAGAATAATCAAATCAATGTCAGTGCTTGGAAATTTCATCGCAGAAAATCAAGCTGGCGGAATGATAGTGCCGTCAGATATGACAAAATATCTATTTAATATGGTGCATGCTCTGATTAAAAATGATATAACAATCGAAGAAAACAACAACTTCATAATGACAAAGAAATGATCGGCTTAAGCGATATACTAAATTTAACAAACTCGGACACTGGCGACGACTATGAGTTTATGGCTGGTGGTCAGTTTGATTTTTATCAAGCAGGTAGTCTTGGTTACTCTGCTTTTAACACACCTTCGCCTGATTTAAGGAGTTTTTTTATCGCGCAAGCTGGCAACTTAAGCGGCGCAATAGTTGGGTTAAATGAAGACTTTGCCGAATACGTGCTAATGCCGATGATAATCGCCATAAATCAACCTGACTATGATACGAGTATAAATTTACTCTTAGACGGCGTAGAAGCAGTATCTAAAATAAAATTCTCTACTCCTAAAAACTCAAACAGAGATAATCGCTTTGGCAGAATAGACGGCAATGGCTTTGCTAGTTTGCAAAGAGGCGACTACACAAGCCTAAAAGAGTTTGTAAGCGAGCTAAGAAACGACAGCTATGCCGAAAATCTAGCTGAGGACGTCGGCAGGATGTATGGTGGCGTAGTAGGTCAAGCTTTGGCTGGCATGCTATATGATGGCATTGTAAATGGACGCTTTAACGCCATGAACGTAGCTGAGGCGATGTATCAAAATATGAAAAGCACACTAACCTCGGTCGCTATCCAAAACACACTTTCAGCACTTGGCACGACCATATCCCCACTTGGTATAGCTCCGATAGCTGGACTGATTAACGCCCTTATAACTGAAGTCTTTGAGATGGCGGTAGGGCTTGATAATAGTTTTGGTTTTGGTGGTGATCTAAACGCAGTAGTAGGCAACACTGCTTTTTATGATCGCCCTATGAGTTTTGGCGAGTTTATGCAAGATACGTTTAGCGGTTGGTTTGGCATACCTGATGCAGTGATAGGACAAACTGACTACAACGGCAACATAACTGGCGTGAGAGTTGGCAAACAACTATATGGATACAAAATGCAACAAACCTTTGATGATGCACTACATGGCAGACCTGGCACAAAAACACTAACTAGCCTTGATCCAGCAAGAGCAGCAATGCAAAATTTTGCACGCAATAAACTAGAGGGCATAAGGTCGCAAAGCTCGCTAATGACAAATATGCGCATGGATAGTCTAGGCAGGCTAAACTACGAGATAAACACTCGCACATCACTACAAAATGCAGGTTTTGATACAACGCTATCAGATGTGGCATTTAGTGCGACGCAGCAAATAACAAAATCATTGCTTGATAAAGTAGTAGCTTTTGATTTGAATGCCTTTAATATTGCGCCAGCTGGAGCGTCAGAAAGTGATCACACTAACGCCAGCACAACAGCTAGAGAAAACACATATACTGGCTCAAATGAGTGGGCAAACACTGCCACAAAACTTGCATCAATAATGAGAAATGGCGGCAATGGGCTTGGAGTGTCGGTTGATAAAAACGGAAATTTTAGTTTTTCAAATACTCCAGCAGGCAATATGGTAGAGGCAATGGGTTTGGTTGGCTTTGGTGGGGCTAAAATCGACTATGGGCTTGCTTCAAAAGTAGCTGCTGCCCTTGCTGCCGCAAAAACGGCTATCGAAAAACAAAAAGCAGCAGAAGCTGCCGCTAGTAAAAATGGAGGAAGTGGCGGCAATGGCAGAGGTGGTTATAGTGGTTTCGATGGAGGTTGGGGCGGCTTTTCAGATACACATTCTCACTATAATGGAGGTTTTGGTAATTTAAGTGGAGCTGGGCTTAGCGCTGCCGCAGGAAAAGCCTTTAATGGCGGACATAGCTCTTGGAGCGGGGATAAAAAACAAGCAGGTGGTCGTAGTGCTGCTAGCCGAGAAAGGCAAAGAGAAAAACACGGCTCTAGCTCTTCAAGCTCAAATAGTAGAGCTGGTGGCAGAAGCGCAAGAAGCAGAGAAAGACAAGCCAACAAAAATGGACGAAAATAAAATGGTATAATTCTTTAAAAATACACCAAATTTTAAAACAAAATATCTTTTTTGCTGACCTTTTGGCTGACTAATATTTTTAAAATAGCGTATAATACGTAGCAATAGTTGATTTTTCGAATCTCTCTCTACCCGCCATTTTTTAAACCTATCAAATTTACTTAGTTTTGATGGAGAGGTATGAAAATTTTACTATTGGGCGCTAGCGGAAGCCTCGGTGGCTACGTCATAGAGGAGCTCTTGCGCGTAGATGGCGTAAATTTACGTCTATATGCCAGAGATATCAAAAAGTTAGAAAAATTTAAAAGTGACAGCACCGAGCTAATACAAGGTGATGCCGAGGATGAGGCTAGGCTAGTAGAGGCTTTAAGTGGCGTAAATGCCGTATATGCAGGGCTTGCTGGCTCCCTTGAGATGATGGCTAGCACGCTAGTTAGCGCCATGAAAAAGTCTGGGGTCAAAAGGGTGGTTTGGATCACCTCTTATGGCATTTACGCTGGTGAAGTCCCTAGCGGCGCGCGCGCTCCAAGCTCATACATAAACTCAGCCAAGATCATAGAAAACTCCGGCCTTGACTACACGCTGATACGTCCGCAATGGTTTAGCAAAGCCGATGAGATAGACTACGAGGTCACGAGCTTGGCAAAAGGTGAGAAATTTAAAAACGAAAATGCCCAAATTTCAAGAAAATCTATCGCAAATTTGGTCAAAGGATGCCTAGTTGATAGCTTTGGCATAAAAGATAGCCTAGGCATCAATAAAAAAGAAATTTAAAGGACAAAAATGATCGAACATTTACTGCTATTTTTTGCACTGCTAGCTATCATCATCGCTTTGGTGATGGTCTCAAACCGCCTAAAGATCGCCTATCCCGTGCTTTTAGTTTTTGGCGGTCTTGCCATTAGCTTTGTGCCAAATTTACCAAGTATCAAGATCGATCCCGAGCTTATTTTCATCATATTTTTGCCGCCACTTCTTTATGAGGCTGCGTGGGCAAACTCGCTAAAAGAGCTCTTTAAATGGCGCCGTATGATCGGCAGTTTCGCCTTTATTGTGGTTTTCATAAGCGCAGCAGCTGTTGCTTTGATAGCAAATTTAGTGATCCCTGGCTTCTCGCTCGCCCTAGGCTTCATGCTAGGAGCTATCGTCTCGCCACCAGACGCGGTGAGCACGGCAGCTATCCTTAAATTTGTCAAAGCCCCGCGCAGGATCAGCGCTATTTTGGAGGGTGAGAGCCTTTTAAATGACGCCTCCTCGCTCATCATCTTTCGCTTCGCCGCAGTTGCAGTGACGACTGGGCAGTTTGTCTGGTACAAGGCCACAACGACCTTTTTATGGATGGTGGCTGGTGGCGTTTTAGCGGGTCTTGTGGTGGCGCTTGCGGCATATTTTTTACATAAAATTTTACCGACTGATGAAAACAGCGACACGATAATGACGATCACTACGCCTTATATCATGTATATTTTAGCTGAGGAGCTTGGAGCTAGCGGCGTTTTAGCAGTGGTTTGTGGCGGACTTTATCTCTCTACTAAAAGAAATGAAATTTTCACCGCTTCAACAAGGATCCACGCGGTGCCAGTTTGGAACAACTTTATTTTCTTGCTAAACGGCCTTGCCTTTACCATGATCGGCCTTGATCTGCCTGAAATTTTAGCATGGCTAAAGCGCAGCGGCGTCTCGCTCTTTGAGGCGGTCTCTTACGGCGTTTTGGTCACTGCCGTGCTCATCGTTATCCGCCTCATGGCATCTTATGGAGCCGTTTATATCACGATGTTTATGAAGCGCTATATCAGCGTGGCGGACGATCGCAACCCTGGTAAAGCAACGCCGTTTATCGTTGGCTAGGCTGGCATGAGGGGCGTAGTCTCACTGGCTGCAGCACTTTCTATCCCCGCTATGGCTGGTAGCGAGCCATTTCCGCATAGAGACCTCATCTTGTTTATCACCTTTGTTGTGATCTTTGCTAACGCTCGTAGTTCAGGGCTTAAGCTTGCCACTGCTCATCAAAAGTGTGAAATTTCCAGACTTTAACGACCATATGCCAAATGAGCTTGCAAGGATCAAGATCAAAAAGGCAATCGCCGAGGCTTCGCTTAAATTTAAAAAAGAGAAATTTGTGGGCGATGAGCATTTCTTATTTCAAAAGCTTGAAGAGGTTTGGAATTTCGAGCTTGAGAGTGAAAATTTTGAGATCAGCGACGAGAAAAGACAGAGGTATTTTAAAATTTTAGAGGAGCAAAGAAAGGCGCTTTGTGAGCTCAACAAAGACCCAAAGATCGACGAAGAGGTCATTAGGACATTTTATATCACATCGACCTTGAGGAGCAGAGGTGGCGTGCGCATAGCGAGCACTAAAATTTTCTTCCGACATTGCAACTTACCGCACCGCAAAATCTCTTGCCAAATTTGGCCTCGACGATGAGCACGAGCACGAAAAATATCTTCTCATCGTTCATACGCGCGATCTGACGCAAAGTCTGGCTAGCGTCATTAAATTTAACATCATTTTCGCGCAAACTCTTACAAAACAGGGCCTCATCAAAGCCAAGCATGCGTGAAATTTCACTGATGCTGTAAGGCTCAAGCGAGGCGATGATGCGGTCCATGTTGCAGATCGTTGGATTTTTGCGGTGCGTGGTGACATCGATCATCTCATTTATGAGCTTTACTAGCTTTCTTCTGCGGTTAAAAAGGTGCAAGATCGCTGCGAAAACGATCAAAGCTCCTGCAAATTTGTGCGCGCTCATCATCCACTCACTATAATCACCCATGGCGAAATTTAGCCCAGTAAATGCAAGCAGGCAGATCCCACAGGCAAGAGCACAGACGATACAAAATTTATATATCACTTCCACTTTTAGCAATGCAAATTCCTTAGTTTTTTGAAATTATACACCTACTATGCAAAAAATGAATGGCGCCAACTATAAATTTAGCTGGCGCATTAGAGTAAATTTAGCTAAAACTTATAGTTAAAGCTAAGATTAAAGGTGCGTGGGTCACCATAAACCATCTTGTTTGCACCAATGCCCTCATAGTATTTTTTATTAAAGAGATTGTCGATATTTAGCTGCACGTCAAAGTTTTTAGCAAATTTATATCCAAACATCAAATTTGCCAAGGTGTAGCCCTTTTGCGTGATCTCTCTTGCGCCTTTGCCGGTGTAAATTTTACTCTTATACATAGCCCCGGCTCCTACTCTAAAGTCCCTAAATTCATACTTTGCAAATAAATTTGCCGTGCTTCTTGATGAGTCGGTGGCATACTTCTCACCTTTAGCATCTTTTGCGTTAAAGTGCGTTGCACCAAAGCTTAGGCTTAAGCCTTTAGTGATCTCGCCGTTTAGATCTAGCTCGACACCCTTACTTGTCACGTCCTTGCCAGCTTCATATATGTCGGCATTTGTCGCTGGATTTTTCTTGCCAGTCTTTATGCCAAGCTTGTCTTGCACGATCTTAAAGACGCCAAGACTTGCTTGAAGCGCCCCGTCAAAATACTCGCCTTTTATGCCCACTTCATAGTCCTTGCCTTGGATCGGATCTAGGTATTTATCATTTGCATCTTTTACGGTTTGGGGTTTAAATATACTCGTGTAGCTAGCATATAGAGTGTGGTTTGCTCCGATGTCGTAAGTGACGCCAAGATATGGTGTGATCTCATTTGTGAAATTTCTATTGCCTTTGCCGCCCTCTACCTCGTATTTGTAGTAGCTCACCCTAGCACCTAGCAAAAATTTAAGCTCATCGGTGATTGATAGTTTATTTGCCGCGTAAAATGCCTTTTGTATCGTTTTGTCTTTATTGTTTTGATCTTCGTAAGGTAGCTTTGGATCATCAAGGTGTAAATTTTTAAAGTCTATCCTACTTCTTGCCGTATAAGCAAGCCCAGCTGGTGTGGTCTTTTGTAGCCAGTAGCTACTTACCTTATCGCTACTTTTTTGATAGTTGTTATACATCGCGCCAAAGACAAACTCATGAGATAAATTTGCTAGCTCGTATGGGATATTTGCGTATGCATCTACGTTGTGGATATTCTCCTCTCTTTTGTTTGCATAAACGCTAAGATCACCTATGTTGCCGGTGTCATCTAAATTTACCGCTCCGCCGTAGTAGAGTAGATTTGAGTCAGTGTTTGCTCGTCTAAATGAGTAGCTTAAATTTAAGCTCGCTTCATTTTCAAAGTAGTGCTTAAAATCAGCGTAAAAATCAAGTGTTTTTATATCCCATCTCGTCCAAGGCTGAGAGAAAATTTCACTTTTGCCAAAATTTGTCCTAGAGCCATCTGTATAAAATGCCGGCATACCGCCCCATCTAATGCCGTGGCGTTTTAGCTCTTGATAAAACGCACCAAGACTAAGCCATGAGCTATCGCCTATGTCGCTATCTACGACGCCATAAATTGCGCTATTTTTGCGGTTGTAATAATCCATATAAGAGTGCGACTTCTCATGCATAAATGAAAGCCTCGCTCTGACGCTTCCACTCTCATTTACAGGCGTTTGCACATCGCCATTTACGCCGTATCTATCGTATGAGCCAGCACTTACACCAAAGCTGCCTTTTAGCTCCTTTGAGTCTGCCCTTTTTCTTATGAAATTTAAGCTTGCAGCTGGGTTACCGGCGCCTGCAAGTAGGCCGTTTGCCCCTTTTACCACCTCAACTCTCTCATAAGGCAGCAAGCTCATATCATTTGCACCAAGGCTAAAGCCGCCAAAGCTAGGCATCGAATCAAGTAAGTAATAATCTATCGCAAAGCCACGAGCCGTCGGATATACGCGCTCGTCCCATTTATTTAGCGTAATGCCAGGGACATTTCTAAGAAGTACCTGATAGTCTTTGATGCCTTGATCTTTTAGTCTAGCCTCTGTTAGCACTGTTAGTGATTGGGGCGTTTGACGAGAGGTTAAATTTAGTCTAGTTGTGCTTTTTACAAGCTCTTTTGCAAAGTAGTTTGCGTCGTCTCTTCGCTCGCTCTCCACGACATCGACCGCTTCTAAAACCTTCTCATTTTCACTAGCATAAATTTGAGGCAACGCCAAATTTAAAGCAACTAAGCTAAGTAAAATTTTTTTCATTTTTTCTCCTTTTAAATTTTCTAAACCACAGATAAAGCCCTGAGATACTCAAAACTAACGGCGAGATACCTACTATAAACCAGATAAATTTTGTAGTTTGGTTGTAGTTTCCAAAGTGCGATCTTCTAAAGGCCGAGAGGATTTTCTCGCTTAAATTTGCATTTTTTATGTCTAGGACGCTAACTAGCTTGCCACTATCTTTGTCGTATGTGATCACGCTTGAGTATTCGTTATGCACGAAACTTTGCCATATCACGTAGCCAAAGATGCGGATATTTGCCCCTTGCATGAAAGGCAGCGAGATGAAGTGTGGCTCGAAGCCTTTGATGTCCTTTTTTGAACGAGCCACCAGCTCATCAAGGGATAAACTTTTGTTGTAAATTTTTGCATCTATCACAAAGTCATTTTTAAACTCTGGTGTGCGTGCCATCTGGAATTCCCACCAAGCGCCACTTATGCAAATGAGCAGTAAAACTGGCGTGCAAAAAATTCCTATTATCTTGTGAATGTCGTTCATGAAAACATTTAGCCCATTTACGCGCAGTCTAAGCAGAGTTAGCCAAAATTTACGGTAAATCACAAAGCCGCTAATGCAGATAAAAAATGTAAAAATAGCTGTTAAAAAGAGGATAATGTTTCCACTTTTTTCAAGAAGAAGCTCCTCATGGATATGCGTCAAAACTCCGAAAAATCCCTCATCATGAGCAAGTGGCTCGCTCTTTATCTTGCCACTAAAAGCATCAAAATAGATAAATTTCCACTCTTTTTTGCTGTCGTTATGCTCGATTAGCCAAATTTTGTCACACTTTTTAGGGTCTGCATCGATATTTATACCAACCATCTCGTAGCCGCCGAGCTCACCCGTGATGATATCTCTTATCTCATCAAAGCTAATCCTTTTGTTTAAATTTTCTTTGTTTAAATTTGCGTTTACGATATTTGGGATAAGAAGGTTGTTTAGCTCGTCTTTATAAACGAGGATCGCACCGCTAAAACAAACTACAACAAGCGGGATAAAAAAGAGAAGCGACAAATATGCGTGCATCTTGTAAAAAAGCTTTAAATTTAAAAATTTCACCTCTCTAGCCACCTTTTAAAAGTTAGTCTTGATAACAGCTCGCAATTTTATAAGATTTTTGCTTTTATAATTTTTAAAACTATTATCAAAATATAATTTTAAAAAGAAAGTGAAGTTTGTAAAATTTGAGCTTAGGATGGTAAAAAATTTGATTTAAAAAGATAGACAACTCCTCTTTGTGTAAGCGGAAAAGCCAGAAAAGGGGGAAGCAAAGTCTTAACCGCTACAAAAAGGAGGGTCCGTTTAGGACATTGAAATGTTATTATTTAAATATAAATTTTAATGAAATCTTTAGTTAATAAAAAAGAAATTCTACGTAATACTATAGCTAATTACTACATTTAGGCATTTGCGAATAAAATTCCTCTTTTTAAAATGTCAAAATATATGCTTTGTATAAAATTAAAATTAACATTTTAAATTTTATTATGTTTAAACGTGTTTTATTCAAAAGTTCTATCAAATTTTAAAATTTACAAGCGAGCATACACGGCTCTAAATTTAGTAGCATGTTAAGGCGGGTGAGTAAGATTTTAAAATTTGTCATAATTTTCTAACCAAAACGCATGCAGTGCGCAAGCACCATTGCATGCCACTTCTAACGTTGTCGGGGTTAGGGGATTGTTAAGGGGGAAGGGAGCTCTTTTGCTTTGCAAGCTAGCAACTGCAAGCAGAGCGTAATTCAAGCCTCTTTCCCCTTAACAAGAAAAACAAACATTTAAATTTGTTTAGATTGCTTTGCAAATTTTAAATTTTCACTCACTCGCAAGAATTGACTACTAAAATTTGGCTTCGCTTACCGCTTAGCTCAAATTTTAGAGCCGAAATTACTCGTTCATGAAATTTTAAAATTTGAGAAATTGCTTCGTTATACATATAAATTTAAATTTCAGACAAATTTTAAAATTTGCAAAAAAGCTCAATTAAATTTATAAATTCTAATTCTTAGGCACGAGCTCTAAGACATTGCAAGCTCGTTTGCTGCCCATCTTGCAAGCTTTATCAAGGGCATTTGCAGATAGATCAAAGCTCTGCTATACGCCGTTTCCTTGCAGATATTTTGTAGCTAGCTCGTAGCAAGCTTCACTGCTACCATTTTCACAAAGCGACTTAAAGACTTCGTAAGATTTAACCAGATCTTTTTCAACGCCAAGACCTCGCCCTAGCATGTCAGCATATAAAAAGCAAGAAGTTTTATCTTTGTTTTCGCACTCGCTTGAAAGCTTTTTAGTAAAGCTTTCGCAAGCTTTTGCGTCACTTTTGTTGATGCAGTTTTGCATATTTTCATCCCAGTTTGCGCTTAGAGATAAAGCAGCAAAGGCTAAAAATAAAATGGATTTTTTTATAAATTTCCTTAAGAAGATAAACCCCCTTGGGGGAAAGGGGGTCATTACAAAAAGGAGGTTTCTTGTTGGACAAGTGGAATAATACAAGCCTCGTCTAAATTTAAAACCAACTCTTATTTAACAAAAAACAATCAAACAAGATCTCTCTTGCTAAAGCCCAAATAGCCGCAAACTAGCAAGATCGCACCAAGCACCAAAGGATAGATGATCGCATAAGCTACGAAGGTCGCTTTAGAAAATGTGCCTAAGATAAAGTAAGACGCAGTGCCTATGACTGCTAAATTTGGATCAAATAGGCTAAGGGCAGCTATCCTAAAAAGCTCGATCGGATTTAACATCGCGATAGAGTATATGACATACTCATCAACTGAGCTTCGCATAAGCAGCCCAATAAGCGCTAGGTCGATAAAAGCTAGCATGATAAGCCAGAGCAAAAACGCCACGCCTTGGCCTGTTTCTTGGTTTTTGATAAGGCTTGAGATGAAAAAGCCAAGCGATAAAAAGACGATACTTAGGCTAAAAAGCAGCCCAAAGTAAAGCACTAGCACGCCCCAAGGTATCGACACGCCCTTTATAAAGCCAACCACCACGCAAAGCAAAAGCGAGAACAAAAGCGGCACAAAAACGACAAATGTCCGCCCAAGTGCCTTGCCAAAGTAGTACTCTTTAAGGCTTAGCGGGAAGCTTAGTACGTATTCAAGCAGGTTTGTATCTCTGTCTTGATTTATACTTCTAACGGTTGAAATAAGGATAAATATCGGCACGATGATGACGCAAATTTGTATAAACAAAAGTAGCGCCCTTGTTAGCCCAGAAAAGCCAAGCACGCGCGAGTCGGTCACTCCGCTAAATAAAAATCCTATCATCAAAGCAGAAAAAAGAAGCGCATAGATCGCAAACCACCTTGAGCGAAACGACTCTTTGACGTCTAGCTTTGCTATTAAAAAAAGGTTATTCACTCTTGCTCCTTAAATTTTCTTCTTTGATGATCTTGCCAAGGTCCATATAGACGCATCTATCAAGCAAATGAGCGATCTCATCTATGCGGTGTGAGATAAAAACTAGTGTCTTTTTTTGCGTGAAGTTATCGAGCAAATTTTTAAAAGACTCCCTTGCTTTCACATCTAAATTTGCCGTTGGCTCGTCAAACATCAAAATTTCACTATCTTTGGCAAATGCGATGGCTATTAGCATCTTTTGCTTCATACCGCCAGAGAGCTTGTAAAACGACTTGTTTAAATTTGCGTGCAGATCAAGCTCTAAAAGCTTGCTAAATTTCTCTATCTCTTCAAATTTGACATTTGAGCTTTTGCAGACAAACTCGCAAAGCTCACGCAGGCTAAATTTAAGCGGTGGCGGGGTTTGGGGCACAAATGAGATAAATTTCAGTGCCTCTTTTCTATCTTTTAGAGTATTTACGCCATTTATCGCGACACTTCCGCTATTTGGCACAAACTCGCCCAAGATGATACGCATGAGCGAGCTTTTGCCAGCTCCGTTTTGCCCAAGTATCGCTATCTTTTCGCCAGCTTTTACATTTAGACTGACGCCATCAAGTATCTTTTGTGAGCCAAAAATTTTCGTTACTTCTTTTATATCTATCAAAAAATTTCCTTATATGAGTTTCTTAAAGCCGTTGTCAAATTTAAGCGCATCTTGGTGGCACACGTCGATACACCTACCACAAAGCGTGCAGTCAGCCCCAGCTATCCTAAAGAGGTTTTTACTATCATCAGTTTTCGCCCCCTTTTTTGTCATAAAAAGCACGTGTGGCACTAGGCAAACATCGGTGCAAACTAAGCAGTGATCGCACTTTTCTTTATCCCAGCTGACCTTTATCGCATTTGGTTTAGCCAGTAGCGAATAGGTCGCTCCAACAGGGCATACATACCTGCACCATGCCCTGCGTGAAAAGAAAATTTCAACCACAAGCATGGCTACAACTAGCCAGATAGCGTGAAAGTAGCCATAGATGATAAATCTTGAAAATATCCCAACGACGTTAAAAATTTCAAAGACAAGACTTGAGCTAGCAAAGCTAAGAGCCAAAAATAAAATGGTAAAAGCGTATCGCCATTTTGTGTCAAAAACTCGCGGTTTTACTATCTTTTTGGCACGCAAATTTTCATGAATTTTCTCAGCTATCTCGCTTATAAGTGAGTATGGGCAAACCCACGAGCAAAAGCCCCTGCCACCAAAAATGATGTAAAAAGCTAAGATACTAAGCGAGCCTATTAGTAAATTTACATGAATTTCATGCGTTGCCAAAAAGACTTGCAAGCTCATAAAAGCATCTGCTAGGTGAAAGCCAAGTATCCTTGAGGCGCTGATGTCGCCCTCTAAAATTTGCACATCGACCCTGTAAGAGAGCACAAACAAAAGATGAACTAAAACGATGGTGAAAATGCGCCAAAAACGTATGCTAGGGCGCTTTTTGCCATCTTTTGTAGTCGTTATTAGCGTGCTTAGAAAGCTTACGTTTCTAACGGTCGCACGAACGTTATATTTATCCATTTTTACTTTTTAAATTTAGAAATTTCATCAGCAAGGCTGTTTAGATCGCTGTCGCTAACGTTTGTAAGCAGTCCCTTCATAAGCGTGTTTTGCACCTTGCCAGCCTTGTAATCAGCCAGTTTTTTAAGCAGATCCTCTTTGCTTAGATGAGTGATATCAGGCGCTACGACGCCCTTGCCATTTGCGCCGTGACATGGTGCACAAGAGGTTAGGTATTGCTTGCTAACGCCCTCATTTTGCGTCTTAGCCACGCTTAGGCTTAGCTCTTTTACCTTTTTTAGCTCATCTTCGCTGGCAAATTCCTCGCTAGATTTTGACTGCTGCTTTGTGAAATTTTGCTCCACTTTTGGCTGAACGCTAGCTTCTACTTTCTCCTTTTTAGGCGGAGTTTGGCTTAGCATAAACACCATGATGCCACATATCAGCACCGCTAAAATGATCGTTATGATTTTTCCGATTTTCATTGTTTGCTCCTAAACTGCGCATTAAAATCGCTTATCTCTTTTGCTAATTTTCTAATCTCACTCTCATCCATCTTTTTAACAAGATCACGCATTAGCACATTTACCTTCTCTTTGTTTTTATAAGCGTTTATCATCTTATAAATTTCATCCTCGCTCTTTGTTAGAAGAGATGGTCCGATGATGCCATTTGCATAGTCGTCGTGGCAGGCCGAGCACTTAGTGATGAAGTCTTTGCTAAGTCTGCCCTTTATAAGCCTTAAATTTATAGTTTGAAGCGGGCTTTTTACCATGGCAAGCGCTCCGATCTGGCGGCTTACGTTGTTGTCTTCAAGACCAAATTTGACGCTTTTTTCGCCGTGCATATCGTATTTTATAAATTCATTTTGCTTATTTGCGCTCTCGTTGTTTTCATTTTTTTCGACCTTTATGCTAGCACTTGTCGCTACCTTTGCGCCTTGCTCACTGGCAGCCTTTTGCGCTTTGTCCTCACTCTTTTCACAGCCGACAAATAACAACGCAGCAGCTATTAAAGGTATTATTGCTCTCATTTTTTCTCCTTGTAAATTTCATCATAACTCATCTTTGGGGCGATATTTATTATCTTTACTGGGCAGACCTCAGCGCAAACCCCACAACCAACACAGCCATTCTTTATTAGTGGTAAATTTGTCTGGCTCATCACTATCGCGCTATCGCCAACTGGACAAAGCGTGACGCAAAGATCGCAAATTTGACCGATCTTGCCTTTTTCTTTATCTTTTAGCGCCTCTTCTCTGTCGTTATAGGCTTTGCGATCAAGTAGATGCTTAACGCTAGCTTCACTTAAATTTTCTCTTTTCAAGCTCAAACAGGCCGCCGTGTCACTTAAAACTG
This sequence comes from Campylobacter concisus, assembly GCF_015230015.1. GTDB lineage: Bacteria > Campylobacterota > Campylobacteria > Campylobacterales > Campylobacteraceae > Campylobacter_A > Campylobacter_A concisus_AF. The sequence continues at coordinate 65,607 of NZ_JAAKZC010000004.1, forward strand.
CAACGCCCATTTTGACATCACCCACGACCTTTGTGGCGTGATCGAGCGCACCGCTAGGACAGGCTAGCACGCATGGGAAAAGATCACACAAGTAGCAGCCTCGCTCTTTGGCATCGATGTGAGCTGAGCCACTTGAGTAGCCATCTTCTATATCAAGTAAATTTATACTGTGATAAGGGCAGACTTGCACGCACTGACCGCATTTTACGCAAAGATCATCAAAGTCATCAACAGCACCTGGTGGTCTAAGATAGAGCTTGTCGCCACTACTTTTTGGCAAAAACTTGCCTATAGCGTATCCAGCCACTGCTGCGGCTGAGCCAATTATCATAAAATTTCTTCTATCCACGTTTCGCCTTTAATGCGTTGAAATTTGAAGCATCGAGCGGTTTTATCCTAGGCGAATTATCTTCAAGTAGCTTTATCGGCTCAGAAAATGGAGCGAGTTTGGCTAAGAAATTTAAGATGCTAAAGACGCTTGAGCCGTAGAAAAACTGCAAATTTGGATAGTATTGCCAAAGCTGATCGATATATGAGAGATACAAAAATGGCGTATCGCCGTAGCCATCTTTATCTCTATCAAAGCTCTCATACTCATCATAATAATTCTTGCTCCACCTATTTAAAAGCATCTTTTCGCCTGGAGTGTCATTTACGACGATGTCCATGTTGCCGATGAAGTCGTTGTTTTCAAAGATGCTTGTGCCTTGCGTAGCGTGAAAATAGACGCCAACCACGTTGTGCAAAATTTTATTGCCTATAAAATTTATAGTTGAGCCTGGCTGAAACGGCGAGTTATCAAGCAAGATGCCACGCGCGTTATAGACAAGGGTGTTGTTTTCTATCGTAAAGTCAGACACGTCCTTTAGTCCGATGCCGATGCCAAAAGCGCCATCACTATCCATAACTAGGTTGTTTTTTATATTTGAGCCAGCCGAATACATAAAAAACATACCGACAGCGTTGCCTATAAATTCGTTATTTTCGACTAAATTTTGATTAGCATACATAAAATGCAGTGAATATCTGCTGCCAACTGCCTTGTTGCTTAGAAATTTATTGTGACTTGCGTACCATGCGACCATGTCACGGCTGTCACGGATATTGTTGTGCTCGATCAAATTTTCATGGCTATACCAAAGTCTCACCGCATCGCCTCTAAAGCCAAGGCTAGCGCCCTTTTTTGAGGTGATGTTGTTTTCAGTGATCTTTGAGCTACTGCACTCTTTAAAATCAATCCCAAAAAGCACGTCGCTTATGTCGTTTTTAGAAATTTCTACGTTATTTGCCTTGTCACAGCCTATGCCAGCGTCAAGCTCGCCAAGGTCGTTGCCACTGCCACTTATCTTTAAATTTTTAAGTGTCACATTTGAAGCTATGATCTTTATAACGCTGCCTTTGCCGCTCCCTTTTATATGGGCATTTTTGCCCTCACCGATTATGCTAAGAGGCTTATTTATCGTTATACCGCCTTCATAAACAGCGTCCCCTAGCTTTATCACATCGCCAGGACTAGCGTTATTTATCGCATCTTGAAGGACGTTTGCAAAGCCAAAAAGTGGCAAAAAAGCAAGGGCAAATTTACAAATTTTACGCATTTAGCTCTTTTTTCTTTGAAAAGACCGCAAGTATGCAAAGCACGCTCATGACTATCATCATCCAAAAGCCGATAGTTGGATATGAGTGTGTTGTAAAGTGCGCCACGCTACCATCGCCTAAGACTGTTGGCATAAATGGCTTAATCTTAAATGCACCCCACTCTTGCATATTGTGTCCGTACCAGTATAGCCAGCCCACAAATGCACTCATAAATAGCACAGGTGCTATGATGGTTGGCACCATGAGAAGCGAGTTAAATTTACCGTCATAGTATAAAAATGCAAGCATGCAAAGTGTGGCGATAAGTAGATAATAAGGCGCGATAGCTCGCTCTACATTGCCGCCATGCTCCATAGGATACATGCCGATGTAGTGGTTTATCGTATTCATCTCGTGCACGTCGCCACTATATCCATCTACGTGAAAATATACTGGGATGCCATCTGGAAAGGCTGCCTTTGGATAGTTTGGCGCTTCAAGAGATACGTACCAGATAGGAAAAGATGGCGTGCCAATCTCTGCTTTTTGCTCGATCATCTTATGAAGATCACTTGCCACCTCTTTTGGCAAAAGGTGGTTTTTATACTGAAAAGAGCTATAAAGATCGTAGATAGTGTAGCTATAAGATGGTAGCTCGTCGCCGTTGGCTATACGCTCTTTAGCTCCATGCCAGCCAAGAACTGGTAGAGTAAAACAAACGCTCATAATGATTAGTGCAACAATGGTATAAATTTTATATTTACTCATAATCTCTCCTTTAAATTTTAAAATTTAGCCTAGCAAAAGTTAAATTTTAAAATTTAAAAGGGGCAAAAATGCCCCTTAAAACTACATACCTGCGTTTTCGTCTATCCATTTTAGATACTGGATGATATTTTTGATCTCTTCGTCACTCATATGCTGATTTGGCATTCTAAGTTTAAAGAAGTCGATCATCGCTTTAACATAGTCATCGTTATAGAATTTAGCAGGATCTTTGATGAAGTCTGCTACCCATTTTTCGCCATTTTCATGTCTTAGTAAGACGCCAGTTAGGTCTGGACCTGAGCTTACTTGACCGATGACGTGGCAGCCATTACAACCGCCTTTTAGATAAGCCTCTTCACCTTTTGCAGCAGCTGGGCTCATCGGAGTTGCGATCTCTTTTGCTAGGTTGTTTTTAGCTCTTAGACCAACGTCAGCAGTTTTTACCATGTATTGCCATACTTGGTACTCCCAAAGGATAGCGCCATTTACGTCGCCTTTTTTGTAAGCTTCGTCAGCTTTAGCTTTTACCTCTTTGATGTGGCCGTATTGATCAAGTGCGTCATCAACCAAAGCTTTTACTTTTGGATATTTCTCATAATGTTTCTCTTTTAGATATTTAACAACCTCTTGGATAACATCATCAGTTGCTTTGTTAGTTGCGATTACTTTGTCGTACTCAGCTTTTAGAGCCTCTGGACTTAGAGTTTTTAGCTTGCTATTTTTTGCAGATTCATATTTTTTATTTGGATCTTTAACAAGCAAATAACCCATCATCTCAAGGTGAAGTGCTGAACAAAACTCGGTGCAGTAGTATGGGAAGACGCCTTCCATATCAGCTACGAAATTTACTGAAGCAGTTTTGCCAGGCTCTAGTGAAGCGTGGATGTTGTAAAGGTCGATGCCAAAGCCGTGAGTCTCATCTTGCGCGCGCTCTAGGTTTGTTAGGTGGATAGTTACATTATCGCCTTTATTTACCTCGATGTGTTCTGGGTTGATGTGACTTCTGATCATTGTTGCATAGACAGTTACGTTTTTGCCGTTTCTCTCAACTCTTTCTTGACCAGCTAGAGTTGCAAATGGGCTAGCCTCGCCTGTTCTTGAGTTTGTACCCATGTTGTAAGTAAGCGCTGGAGTTAGCTTGCTAGCAGCTATTGAAACAACATCGTGTGGCTCACCAAGTGGGATTGGCATATCGTAGATTAGCTCCATTTTTGGACCATTGATGTCTATTAACTGGTGGTTTTGTGGATGGAGTGGGCCAACTGGGTTGAAGCGATCGATTGAAAGTTTATCAAGTGCGATTGCATATTTGCCAACTGGTTTTGCTGATTTGCCCTCCATTGTGTCAAGGTGACCGATGTTGTAATGAACATTTACTTTATCAAGCACTTTTAAATTTTTGTAGTCCCATTTTACGATTTGACTATCAACGTAAAGTGAAGTATAGACTACACCATCTTGTGAGTCAAATGATGTATGCAGTGGTCCAAGGCCAAGTTCGACTTGTCCATGCATTGTCTTTTCTCTATCTAAGATAGGTATGCCGTATGGGTCAGTGCCAGCGTACTCTTTTTTGTCGATTAGCTCTTTGATCTTTTTAAAGTCATAAACTGATGCGTGAGTATCAAGCTTACCACCAACGATGATGTATCTGCCATCTGGTGTTACGTCACAACCGTGTGGGCTCTTTGACTCTGGGATTAAAAATAGTGCTCCAGCTTTAACAGCAGCCTCTATCGTGATCACTCTGTGACCATTTACAACTTTGTAGTTTTTCTTATCCTGTGCAAGTTTTTCTAAAATTTGCCAGTTATAAACATGTAAGAAGTCAGTATCATTTCTACTAGCACCTGCCTCAAATGGAGGAAGACCTTTTTCGATACCACCTGTATACATCTCGCTATTTATTGAGTTTGTAAAGCCCCAGCCGTAGCTCTCACCCTTACCAGCGTCGCTTAGGTCTTGCCAGTATGGAGGAAGCTCAAGTGAGAAAGATGCTTTCTCGTCAATCTTGCCTTTTGGATAGTCAAATTTCCAAAATGTCACAGCGCCTCTATAGACAGCTTCGTAGTCGTCCATTGAGTGATAGTTATCATCAAGTGGAGCTGCGTACTGGCTAGCTTCGATGACATACTCGCTGTTTGGAGTGATGAAGCTACCGCCGTGCTCACTCTTCATGATAGGGTTTACGACCATTTGAGTTGTCTCAAAGTCTTTTAAATTTATAACAGCAATCCTTGGGTTTGCTTTGTCGTTGATAAATAGATAATCACCAACATACTCACCATTTTTCTCAGTGAAATTTGGGTGGTGCGTATCGCCCCAAGTTATCTCTTTGCCCCTGATGTTGCCTTGTTTTAAAACAGCTTTTGACTCATCGTCATAGCCATATCCTTGCCAAGGCTCTGGGGTGAAAACGCCGATGTATTTGTAAATTCTCATCGACGGAACGCCATAAACTAACACTTGACCACTCTGCCCGCCAGATGAAAAGACGATGAAATCATCTTTTTTACCGCTTGGCTGGTAAGTCTTAGCAGCTGCAAGGACATCTTTTTCGCTTAGCCCGCGCTCTTTCATGACTTTTTCAAGGTCACTACTAGCAGCACAAGCAGCAGTTAAAGATAGCCCAAGCAGTGCAGCACTTGCGACACAAAATAACTTTTGCATTTACTCTCCTTTTTAAAATGAATTTATCTCTAAACTCTTTGTCTTATTGCCTAGATCCACACCAACAAGCACATTTTTATCTATAAAAATTTCTTTTATCTCGCCACTAAAAAGCTCTTTTTTGCCCTTTAGCTTAAAGCTTTTGTCAAATTTATAGATCACTCCGTCCTCGCTAGCTACCAAAACCTCATCTCCCGCGCAAGCAAGAGCTGAAATTTTAGATCTTAAAACTTGCTTTTTAGCTCCACTTTTAAGATCTAAAATTTCTCCGTTTTTAAAGCCTATGAAAATTTCATCATCGCTAAATTTACAAGCGCTCACTGGCGCAAAGCCAATGCTTTTTTGCTCTTTTGCGTTAAGCTTGCTATCAAGCAAAAACGCCTTGCCATTAAAGCTAGTAAAAAACACTCCCTCACCAAGCGGTAAAAAGCTAGAAATTTTATAAATATTGTTAAAATTTTTTGATATAAATTTTTTAGAACTCTTGTCAAAAATAGCGATCGTTACGATATTTGCCATATCGCAAGCGACGTAAATTTTCTCTTTTTCTAGCAAGATATTTGAAACCTTACAGCCAACATTTGGCAGAGCAAATAAAAATTCCTTCTCGCTAGCTACCTTTACGATCTCGTTGTTTAAATTTGCAACGTAAAAAGAGCTCTCATCAAAAGCACATCTTTGATCTTTGTAAATTTTCTCCTTTAAGCCTAGGCTTTTTGTCTCGCCATCTTTTACAAAGATGATGTTTTGACTATTTTCATCGACGAAACAGCCCTTACCCTCGGCAAAAAGCGCTATCAAAGACAAGCTAAGACATAGCAGAAATTTCATTATCTAGGTTGCTTTCATCGTAAATTTAAAATTTGTAAAAACTATACAAGCATAACTCTTAAAAGCAAATTAGCGATTAATTTACTTTTTTAAGCATTTAAAGAAAAATATCAATAATTTTTTTTAAATTTTGCCATTTACAATAAATAGACTTTGGAATTTAATGGATAGAAATATACTTTTGATAAAATTTATTATCTATAAAAATTCGTATTTTAGGTATATTCTGCATTAAAATTTAAATTATAAATATTTTTTTAAAAAAATTATTTAAATTAGATAATTATATTAAGAAATGAAAAATCGCTCTTGCGTTTTGAGCGAAGCTTAAATTTTAGCTTTTTGATATTTTTTTGCTTAAATTTGCTGATAACTTAAATTTGCTTAAATAGGCTATAATCCCCAAAAAAAGGAGAGATAATGCTAACGCATTTAGATGAAAAAGATCGCCCAAAAATGGTCGATGTAAGTCCAAAAGATCCAACTAAAAGAGTAGCAACTGCTAGTGGGATCATCAAAATGAGCAAAGATGCTTTTAAAGCGATCAAAGAAAACACCGGCAAAAAAGGTCCAGTCATCCAAACAGCCGTTGTCGCTGCGATAATGGGTGCTAAAAAGACAAGCGAGCTAATACCTATGTGCCATCCGCTAGCCATTTTGGGCGTGGATTGTGACATCGAGGAGCTGCCTGAAATTTGCGCTTTTAAGCTTTTTGTAAGCGTCAAAATAGAGGGTAAAACAGGCGTTGAGATGGAGGCGCTAACAGGTGTAAGCGTGGGGCTTCTTACCATTTATGACATGGTAAAAGCCATAGATAAGAGCATGCAGATAGATAACATCGTGCTAGAGAGCAAAACAGGAGGCAAAAGTGGCGAGTATATGCGATCTAAACAATAAAAAGGCAAAAATCGACTACCCAACACACTGGGAGTATAAAGTGATATTTGACGCTGGCGTAAATGCCGAAGAGAAAGTAAAAGAGATAGTAAAAGATAGAGAGTTTAAGCTAGTTTTTTCTAAATTTAGCAAGGATAAAAAATACGCTAGCTACGATCTAGCCGTATTAGTTTTAAGCGAAGAGGAGAGGCTGGAGATATTTTCAGCGCTAAAACACGAAGCAAAATACGTTTTATAAGGTAAAAATATGGATAAACTTGAGCAAAATTTACGTGATTATAAAGATAGCAAGGGGCTGCTAACTAGCATAAAAGCTCTTTGCAACGACTTTTTTAAGGACGTCTCAGACAAAGATGAAAACACACTGCCTGATCTTTTGAAGCAAAAGATGAACGAGCTTTACGACAAGATGGATAAAGAGAGCCTCATCAATGCCAAAAATCTAAAAAGCGCGATGGAGGGGATAAACCAGGCTCTAGTTAGCGGCGAAGAGAAGGCGCTTTACGATCTGATCGATAAAAAAGATGAGATAAATAGAGCCATCGAGGCAAAGCGTGAAGAGATAAAAAATAGGCTAAAAATTTCATTTGAAGCGGCTGAAGAGGTCGTAAAAGATAGAAATTTTGGCGAAAAAGAGGAAATTTTAGAGCTTTTAAACAATGCGATCATTAGAGAAACGAGAATGCTTGGCATCTTAAAAGAGAGCGCTCAAATCGCCTTTTTAACGACCCTTGAGGGCGCAAAGGACGTAGAAGAGACCGCTGGTGCGATAGCTAAAAATATGACCTATTCTGCGATAAGAGGCGGGGAGTTTAGCAAAGAGCGAATGTTTGAAATTTCAAAAAATATCATCAGTGCAGCGGGGAATTTAGCAAATGAGGGGCACATCTTTGCAAAAGAGCTCATAAAAGGCGCGATAAATGGCACAAGAGATGGCATTTTAAGAGCTATTGAAAAGCTAAAAGACGAGGCAAAATTTGCCCCAGACGAGCTAAGGCTAAACTCACAACTTTTAAATTTAAAAAATGTGGACGAAGAGTTTATAGCGCTTCTTAAAGAGCTTGAAAACGAATTTGATGGCGTAGCTAAAAGCGAGATCGAAAGCGTGATAAATAGCGAGCTTGACACAAATCTAGCGAAATTTAAACGCATAAGCGATCAAGCGATAGAGCAGATCAGCTCAAGGCTTGAAGAGCTAAAATCAAACGGCGTTGCTAAGCTTGTGAGCGAGGCAAATAATAAATTTGAAGCCCTAAAGCAAGAGCTAAACGACAAGAGCAAAAAGCTAAAGCTAAATTTTGATGCTAACGACAAACTTGAAGGCATCAAACAAGATATCGCAGAGTTTGAGAAAAAGGCGAACGACAAGCTTGAAGATATCAAACAAATGGATATAAAATCAGAGGCTAAGAAATTTGGCGATAGAGCCTATCAAGCCGCAAAAGACTTCATAAACGTCATAAAAAAAGATAAAAAAGAGGAGTAAATTTGCCAAGCTTTTTGGCAAATTTAACATTTTGGCTAGGTCTATCTAACCTAGCCCTTTTACAACTTAAATTTATAAAAATAGATAGAGCAAAAACGCACCCAAGATCAAGCGGTAGATGACAAAAGGTAGCATCCTAATCCTTGAGATGATCCCCATAAATAGCTTCACGCAAATATAAGCACTAACTGCACTTATGATGACGCCAAGGGCGATGTCGCTCCATGGCAGAGCATTTGGATCTTTTATGAGCTTGATGCTCTCAAGTCCGCCAGCTAAAATGATCACTGGGATCGAAAGCAAAAATGAGAAATTTGCACTGCCCTTGTGGCTAAAGCCCAAAAATAAGGCCGCTGTCATCGTTATACCTGATCTTGAGACGCCAGGGATCAAAGCCACAGCCTGCGCTAAACCTATGATAAGAGCAAATTTTATAGTCATTTCATATTCGCTCTTATTTGTCGAGCGAAGGTCGGCAAAATAAAGTGCTATACCAAAGATGATCGTAGTTACCGCGATCACAACGCCACTTCTTGCGTACTCTTCGATCACATTGTTAAACAAAAGTCCAAAAATACCAACTGGAATAGTGGCAAATCCAACGCACCAGACAAGCAAGCTATCGCCCACCATCTTTCTTTGCGCGATCGAGGCAAAAAAGTCGCGAAGTAGCTTAAAAATCGTATCTTTAAAATAAAAAAGTATCGCACTTAGCGTACCAACATGCACTGCCACGTCAAAAGCAAGTCCTTGATCTGGCCAGCCAAGTAGCTTTGGCACCAAGATAAGGTGAGCTGAGCTTGAAATAGGCAGAAATTCGCTTATGCCTTGCACCAAGGCCAAAACGATAACGTGAGAAATTTCCATAAAATGCCTTTTTTGATTGTAGATTGCAGTTGGGGATTTTACTCCCCAAAGTTAAATTTTATATAAGTTCACTAGCAAAATTTGCAAGTTTTTGTGGCGTAAAGCCAAAGTGATCAAATAGCTCGTTCGCCTTGCCGCTGGCGCCAAAGCCGTTCATGCCATAAACTGCGTCGGCAAATTTATACCACTCATAGCCAGTTGCAGCCTCAACTGCAATGATCGTCGTATTTTTATCTAAAATTCTAGCCACATACTCATCTGGCTGCTCGCAAAGCAAGTCAAAACAAGGCGCTGATACGACGTTTGCACCGATACCTTGCTCAGCTAGAAGTGCAGCTGCTTTTACGCAGAGTGAGACCTCGCTGCCGCTTGCTATAAATGTTATCTTTGCATCTTTTGCCGAGCTTAGCAGATATGCGCCGTTGCTAATATCGCCAAATTCGCCTTTTGCAAGTGGGTCAAGCCCTTGGCGGCTAAGCACAAATGCGCTTGGAGCGTTTAAATTTAACGCTGCATGCCAGCTAGCTGCGTTTTCGTTGCCGTCAGCTGGGCGGAAAGTGTAGAAATTTGGCATAGCTCTAAATGTGCTAAGTTGCTCGATAGGCTGGTGCGTCGGACCATCTTCGCCAACGCCGATGCTATCGTGCGTGAAGACAAAAAAGTGCTTGATGCCCATTAGCGCTGCTATCCTCGCACTTGGCTTTAGATAGTCGCTGAAAATAAAAAATGTCGCTGAAAATGGCAAGAAAAGACCGTATCTGGCGATGCCATTGTTGATAGCTGCCATGGCGTGCTCTCTGATGCCGTAGTGGATGTTTTTGCCATTTGGGAAGTCGCCCATACCCTTTAGCTCGGTCTTGTTTGATGGAGCAAGATCTGCACTACCGCCGATAAAGCCAGGGAGTTTTTTAGCTATCTCATTTAAAATAACGTGGTTTGTATCTCTTGTGGCTAGTTTTTTATCGCTAAAATCTGGAAATTCGAGCTTGCTAAAGTCTGGATTTAGAAGTGAGTTTAGTAAATTTTTACCCTCAATACTTAACGCCTCAACCTTTTTGTTCCACATAGCCTCTTCAAGATCGCCCTTTTCTACCGCACCTCTAAATCTTAAAAGCACGTCCTCGTCGATAGCAAATTTCTTCTCAGGGTCAAAACCAGCTGCAGCCTTTGCCTTTTTGATGATCTCCTCGCCAAGTGGCGCGCCGTGGCTGTGATGTGAGCCCTCAAGCTCCATTGCGCCGCGTGCTATGTGTGTGTTTGCGATGATGAGATATGGCGACTCTTTCTCGCTAGCTTGCTCAAGCGCAAATTCGATCTGGTCATAGTCGTGTCCGTCGATGCGTGCGACCTCCCAACCCTGCGCCTCAAACCTAGCCTTGACGTCCTCGCTAAATGCTATCGCTGTGTCGCCCTCGATCGTGATGTTGTTTGAGTCGTAGATGAGCACAAGGTTGTCTAGTCTTAAATTTCCTGCGATTGAACATGCCTCGTAGCTTATGCCCTCTTCTAGATCGCCATCGCCGCAAAGGCAGTAAATTTTATGATCGATTATTTTATTATCTGGCTCATTTAGCACGTTTGCAGCGTATTTTTCTGCCATGGCTAGACCAACTGCATTTGCTACGCCTTGACCGAGTGGTCCAGTAGCCATCTCAACGCCTGGAGTGTGAATTTCTGGGTGTCCTGGAGTGTTTGAGCCAAGTTGGCGAAATTTCTTAAGCTCATCTAGGCTTAGATCGTAGCCGCTTAGGTGCAAGAAGCTATAAACCAAGCTTGATGCGTGACCACCGCTAAAAACGAGCCTATCTCTGTTTAGCCATTTTGGATTTTTAGGGTTGTGTTTTAAAAAGTTGCTTAAAACCACCATGATATCGGCTAGGCCCATAGGAGCACCTGGGTGTCCGCTGTTAGCGTTTTGCACCATATCAGCGCACAAAAATCTTATAGTATCGGCTTGTTTTTTTAGCATATGATCTCCTTTTATTGCGTTAGATTATACAAAAAAGTGATTAAAACTTGCCTTGCATTTTTGCTCAAAATGTCTAAAAAGTGATATAAATTTACGAAATTTACGCACTATCTTAGGTGCTTGTCTGTAAGCTCTAAGATCATTTTTGCGATATTTGCATCTACCTGTTTTAGCGCCTCTTCTATCTCGCAAATAAGCTCATCTTTTTTCTTTTTTGCACCAGATAGACCAAGTAAATTTGTAAATGAGTTTTTAGCTAGGTCGTTATGCACGGGCTTTCCAGCGGCCGCTTCGTCGCTTGTAAGATCGATGATATCGTCTTGTATCTGAAAAGCAAGCCCAAGCTTTAGGCCGATATCATAAATTTTCTCGCACTCTGTTTCGTCTAAATTTACTATCACAGCGCCCATTTTTAGGCTAGCAGCGATGAGCTTTGCGGTCTTGTGGATGTGCAAAAATACTAGCTCATCAAGGCTTAGCATCTTGCCAGAGAGACCAAATTGAGCCTTTGCTCTTTTGATATCCTCTTTGTTTGTATTTTCAAAAAAACAATCAAGCGCCTGACCTAGCACCATGCCGCTAACGCCAGCATTTTCGCTTAAAATTTCCACGCATTTTATGCGTGTTTGAGCTGGCAGATCAGCACGTGAAATTTCATAAAAAGCATGCGTATTTAGCGCATCTCCTGCAAGTATCGCGGTAGTCTCGTCGTATGTTACGTGAAGCGTTGGCGTGCCGCGTCTTAGGCTTGCGTTATCCATCGAAGGCAGATCATCGTGGATGAGCGAGTATGTATGCATCATCTCAAGCCCCAAAGCTACTCTCATCGCCTTTTGTGTGAGGCTTTTATCCACGCTTTCGACCACGCCAAGAAGCAAAAGCGCCCTAAAGTGCTTGCCTCCAGCCTTTAGCATAACGCCAAGCGCCTCCTCGTAGTAAGGGTGAAAGCCAGACGCCTTTGGTAAATTTGCATTTAGAAATTTTATAAAGTCCTCAAGTAGGCTCATTTTGGCACTCTTGCAAAAAACTGAAAGTCATTTCTGGTAAATAAAAGCACGAAATTTTGCAGATCGCCGATCTTTTCTAAAAGCTCCTCACGGTTACTCACACTCTCTTTGTTGTAGCCTAAAATTTTATCGCCGATCTTTATGCCAAAGATGTCGGCATTTGACTTTGGCTCGACCTTAGTAACGACTAAATTTTTATCAACCATGATGCCATAATCAACCAAAACTTTATCATCTAGCAAGCTCTCAGGCGACTTTGGCATGACGTTTAAATTTGGCAGATCAAGGTTTGAAGGAGCGTTTATCTCAAGACTTTGGTTAAATTTCACATCCCCGCTTACTGGCACTTGAAAGAGTAGCTGCTCTCTGTCACGTTTTACGACGATGTCGAGCTTTGCACCCTTTGGAGCAAAAAGCACCATCTCATTTAGCTCTCTTAGGCTCTTTGGCTTGATGCCATTTATAGTAACAAGCTCATCATCAACCATCATCATCTTGCCGCGACCCAGTGGATCAACAAGGCCAACAAAAAATTTATCCTCTTTTTGCAAGAATTTCACGCCGATATCGCCGTAGTAAACGTCATCGTAAGATACAAAGTGCTTTAAATAGCGGTTTGGTATAAATTTATCAGCCCCAACAGCTATGCCTATCATCTTACAACAAGGCGTGTTTATCTCGCCAGTCGCGTTATACTCGAAGCTTAGCGTGTCAAAGTCGCCTAAATTTTGCCCCAAAGACTTGATGTGACCCATGACGGTGTTGTTTGCGTCATTTAAAATTCCAACCCAAGTACTCTTTTTGATGCGCTCCTCGTTGGTCTCATCAGCCATCACGACAGGGCTTAGCTCCTTGCTAGAGCGGACCAAAAAGAGCTGCAAATATGGGTCAAATTTGACATATTCGCCAAGCGGAGCTCCATCGCTTTTTGGCACTGCGATCAAATTTTTAGTGATAGCCACGCCAAAGTGTTTATTAACTGAGACGATTGAGTTTTTGTTCTTTTCAAAGCAGGCGTTAAAGTCCTCTTGCGTAGGCCTAGGGTCGGCATTTAGGCAAAGCGCTGATAGCAAAAAAGCAAGGGCAAATTTATATTTTAGTCTCATTTTATCCCCATCGAAGCAAGCCCGCCAAGCATCCTTGAAGCGGTGTTTTTCTTATCGGCCTCAACTGATTTTAGCACGTCATTTACGGCGCTTATTAGCAAAATTTGCATGCTCTCTTTATCTTCAAGCAGGCTATCATCTATGCTGATATCAAGTATCTCGCCGCTGCCGTTTGCTCTAACGCTCACTAGCCCGCCGCCACTTTTTGCTCCAAATTCTTTATTTTTGCTCTCTTCTTCCATCTGCTTGGCTTGCTTTTGCACATCCTCAAGCATCTGCCCCATCTTTGAAAAGTCAAATCCCTCAAACATCGCCTACTCCTTTATGATCTCGTTTTTGTTATTTACGTGCACGATGGTTGGCTTAAATTTCTTAGCCTTTTTAAATTTCATACTAGCATACGCCACGATGATGACCACGTCACCCACGCAGACCTTTCTAGCAGCTGCGCCGTTTAGGCAAATTTCGCCTTTTTTGCCCTTTATCACGTAGGTGGCAAATCTCTCGCCGTTATTTACGTCTAAAATTTCCACCTTTTGATTTTCTATCAAATTTGCAGCCTTTATAAGCTCCTCGCCGATACTAATCGAGCCAACATAGTTTAAATTTGCGTCTGTTACAACGGCTCTGTGGATCTTGCTAGCTAAAATTTCTATATTCATTTTTACCTCTTTAAAAGCTCTTTTACTACTTCCTTGTCGCTAAATGGGTGCTTGACGCCCTTTATCTCCTGATATGGCTCGTCGCCTTTGCCAAGTATGACAAGCGCCCAGCCGGGCTCTAGCTTGCTAATGGCTAGAGCGATCGCCTCTTTGCGGTTGGCGTTTCGTATCAAATTTTCATTTTGGCTCATGCCAGCGCAAATTTCGTCTATTATGCTCTCTGGCTCTTCGCTTCTTGGATTGTCGCTTGTGACTATACAAATTCTTGCGTATTTTTGGGCTATCGCTCCCATTTTAGGGCGCTTTGTCCTATCTCTGTCGCCACCTGCGCCAAAGACTGCGATCAAATTTAGATGTCTAAGCGAGTTTAGCACCTTTTCGATGCCATCTGGCGTGTGCGCAAAGTCCACGATGACTAGCGGATCACTGCTAACGACCTCCATCCTGCCGCTCACGCCTTTAAATTTACTTATCGCCTTTGAAAGTGCGGCTGCGTCTGGGTGCTCTAGCAGGCAAACGGCACCAAGGGCTGCGATTAGGTTGTAAAGATTAAACTCGCCTTGAAGACTTGAATCTATCTCCACGTCGCCATTTGGCGTCTTGATAACTGCGTCTATGCCGTCCTTTAGCCCATAAACTATCGGCGCAAAGCTGGCTGGCTTTTTGAGTGCGTATGTATAGGCGTTTTTTGGGTTAAATTTAATGCCATTATCATCAGTATTTATAAGCTTCGTGCAATCATCATCAAAAAAGCTTGACTTTACCCTAGCGTACTCCTCCATGCTCTTGTGGTAGTCTAGGTGATCTTGGGTTAGGTTTGTAAAAATTTTAAGAGCAAAATTTAAGCTCTCTATACGTTTTTGAGCGATCGCGTGTGAGCTAACCTCCATCACGAAGTACTCACAGCCCTGCTCGCTGGCTGCTTTGAGGTATGAGAGCGTCTTTAAAATGGCACTTGTCGTAAGCGCCTTATCATCTATCTGCTCGCCCTCTATAAAAGCTCCTCTAGTGCCACTTAGGCCGCATTTTTTACCTAAATTTCGCAGGGTCTCATAGATAGCCGCAGCCGTTGTGGTCTTGCCATTTGTGCCAGTGATGCCAACTATCTTTAAGCTTTCATCTATTTTTAAAAGCTTTTTGCACTCTTCAAGGGTGATTATCTTAGCGCCATTTTTTACAGCAGCCTCTGCAAATTTCGCATTTGCAGTGGTTTGCACAAAGTATGCACCCTGTTCGCACTCGTTTGAGTCATCTGTTATGAAGCTATTTTCTACTGATATTTTCATCGTTTTGTCTTTTTTGTATCTCTTTAAAAAGCTGATCTATACGCTCGTCGCCGCCAAACATCACCGCCGCACTCTCAAGGTAGTTCATGCTCATATCTATAAAGTCATTTTTTATCAAATTTCCTAAAAATTCCAAAAAATCGTCTTTGTTTGAGATCATCACTTTAGTCGAGAACATGATGTTTTCAAAGACCTTTTTAAAGCTGCCGTCCTTATAAACAGCCCTTTTAAAGTCCTCGTAACTAATCGCGTCTTGCTCTTCAAAATACTCGCTCTCCTCGTCTCTGGACTCTAAAATTTTTAAAATTTCCTCCACGCCCTCGTCGTCCTCGCCGGCTCTTACCTTCGCCATGTAGTAGTCAAACAAGAGCTTTGCCTCCTCGGCATTTTCCTCGCCAAGAGAGCAAATTTGTATCAAAAATAGCAGATCCTTCTCGCGTGTCTTCTCGTAGGCTAGCGAAAAATAAAAGATCGCATCTTTAAATTTAGATCGTTTAAAGTGCTTTATGCCTACTTTTTTATAATCCATCAATGTTAAATTCCTCGCCTATTGGGACATTTATGACCTCAAGCTCTGGGTGAATGTCTATGCGAAGTTGCCTTTCGATGCCGTATTTTAGCGTGGTAGTGCTGGCTGCACATCCGTGACAATGCCCTGTGAGTCTTACGTAAATTTTGCCGTTTTTTATACCAAGTAGCTCCATCCCACCGCCGTCATTTTCAAGCATAGGTAGCACTTTTTGCAAACTCGCAGTCACTGGCTTTAAAAGCTCTTCATCACTAAATGGGATCATATTTTTTCCTTAATTTTTTTAGCTATTATAGCAGATAAAGTGCAAACAAACGTTTTCTAGGCTTTTGCTGGGGGCGTTTTGGCTTTAAATTTTAGTTGTTTTTTGTGAGAAAAAAGGGCAAATTTGCCCTTTAAATTTAGTTTAGTAGAAGTGATTTTATATCGATTTTATGCTCTATCATCTTACTTTCAAGCATAAATTCTTGCGTAGCTTCAAGAGCTTTTATATCTTCAGCCGTGATCTTTGAACTAAAATCATACTGAGGATACATGCTCTTTACCGCCTCTATGCTAAGCCCAGTCTCTTCAGCCGTAAATTTAAGCGCCTCGTCCTCGTTTGCCTTTATGTAGTCTAAAATTTCATCCTGAGCCTTTTTAAATTTCTCAACCACATCTTTATGCTTTTTATAAAACTCTCCGCTTGTTGCCGTGACGATGACTGGAGTGATGACGCCTTTGCCAGTTGTCACTACATTTAGGCCTGATTTTTGAGCGTTGTAGGCCGCTGGTCCTGCAAGAAGCGCTGCATCGACACTGCCGTTTTCAAGTGCGGCTTGCGCAGCTGGGATACCCATAGAGATGAACTCTACGTCGTTTATGCCTAGACCGCCAAGAGCTAGGTATCTCACCAAAAGCTCGTTTAGGATCGTGCCTTTTGGGCCTGCTACTTTTTTGCCTTTTAGATCTTTTGGCGACTTGATGTTTTGATCTTTTGAAAATATAACAAAGGCTTCAGGTGCCCTTGAATAAGCGCTTATGATCTTTATATCAGCCTTATTTGCAGCTGCAAGTATGACCGAAGTGCCGCCCACGCAGTTTAGAAACTGAAGCGAATTTGAAGCGAGCGCTTGCGTCTGCTTCGCACCTGAGGTGATCTCAGAGTACTCAACTGGCACGCCAAAAGACTTCGCGTAAAAGCCTTTAAATTTATCGACGATCGATGGGACGTTTAGCGGCGATTTGACGTAGGTCATACCGATCTTATCTAGCCCCTCACTTGCGTTTGCGACGAGGCAAAGCAAAGAGGCCGCACACAAAACTTTAAAAAACTTTCTCATACTTACTCCTTTTAAAAATTTTCAAGATTATATATTTTTTTGCTTCATTTTGGTTTTAATTATCATTTTATTTGCCTAAATTTCACTTAAAATTTTGCGTTTTATCGCTATTAGCTCCTCGCTTAACAGATCTCTTGACCTTGCTAAATTTGATAGCTCGTAGTTTGACTTTATCCCGCCCTTTTCAAGCAAGATGATCTCATCAGCCAAAAATAGCGCCTCATCGATATTGTGCGTGACGAAAATGATGGTTTTGCCAGCTTGTATTTTTAAAATTTCAGCCTGCATGCTAGCTCTAGTAAAGGCATCAAGTGCGGCAAAGGGCTCGTCCATAAGGATCAAATTTGCCTCATATGCAAGCACTCTAGCAAGCGAAACACGCGAGCTCATACCGCCAGAGAGCTGCGAAACGGCGGCAAATTTAAAGTCACTAAGCCCTATCATCGATATGAGAGCCTCTATCTTTGCAGGCTCGATCTCCTGCTTTTTAAGCGCAAATACGATGTTCTCATAGACGTTTAAAAAGGGCATGAGGCGGGGCTCTTGAAAGACAAAGCCGATCTTTGTTTGCTCTTTAAATTTTATCTCGCCAAGACTTATGCTCTCAAGCCCAGCTATAAGGCGTAAAAGCGTCGTTTTACCACATCCGCTCCTGCCAAGTATGACGGTGATCTTATCTTTTTTTATGCTTAAATTTAGCTCTCTCAAAACGTCGATACGTTTTTCGCCTATAAAAAAATGCTTGGATAAATTTGAAATTTCTATCATTTCTCACCTCGCAAAAGGCTAAATTTCGCTATCAAAAGTAAAAATATCCTATCTATGAGCACACCGCAAATGCCGATCGTAAAAATGCCGACAAATATCCTATCTGCGCGTGAGAGCTCCTCTGCGTCAAGTATGAGATATCCCAGCCCGCTTGAAGCCGCTATCATCTCAGCTCCGATGATCGCGCGCATGGCGTAGCCAAAGCCTATTCGCATGCCGACAAAGATATCTTTTAGCGCGCTTTTTAAGATGATCTTGTAAAAAATTTCAAATTTACTAAAGCCAAAAATTTTACCAACCTCGATGAGCTTTATATCACAGCTCGTTAGCCCCTTTGAAATGCTAAGAAACATCGGAAAAAACGAGGCTAGGATGATAATGATGATCTTTGGCGTCTCGTTTATACCAAACCAAAGCACCAAAATGGCGATCAGGCTAAGTGGCGGGATATTTCTAAAAAACTCCAGTATCCACTCGTAATAAACACTAATCTTTGGCAAAAGTGCCGCTATACCGCCAAGTACGAGCGCTAGGGCAAAGGAGAGTGCGTAGCCTGCAAATATGCGCTTAAAGCTGATGATAGTATGCGTGGCAAGCTCGCCGCTTTGTATCATGGCTAGCATCGTCTTAAAAGTAGTCACTGGGCTTGGCAAGATATATGGCGTGAAAATTTCTAGCTCGCAAACGACCTGCCAGATGGCAAAGATCGTTAGGATCAAAATGCTCTTTTTAAAAATTTCCCTCACAGTCCATCTCCGTTGTGACAGCCGTTTTCGCAGTATAAAAGCTCGATGATCTGGTAGTTTTTAAGCTCGCTAAATTTATATGAAAGGGCATTTTCTATCTTCTCTTTGCTACCAAGGCTTAGAGTTTTTACGCCCAAATTTGTAAAAAAGCCCGGTGGTATAGGGCTTGCCCCTAGCCTTTTCATCTTTAAATTTATAGCGTTTTGTTCTTTAAAACTCTTCCACGTCAAAAAGGTGGTTCGCGCTAAATTTAGCCCTCTGCCAAGCTCTGCCAAGTCCTCGCAAGGTGTGGTCACGTAAAGCCACTCGTCCTCTTTTAGCTTTGCGCTAATCTCAAGCGCACTTTCTATTAAAATGGGGTTTAAATTTGAGATGAGATCGGCCTGCTCTTTGAAATTTGACCTGATGAAATTTACAGCCCTCGGACAGCGACTATCGTAAATAAGCTCACTTTGTGCAAGAGCGTTTTTGTACGCGTTTTTTACGCTATTAACGTGGTCTTTTTCACATTCTACTACGCTAAAACCTTTGTTCTGCAAAATTTCTTTAAGCGCTGCAAAGTCGTAGATGTTTTTTACAACAGGATTTAACCAAACCACTTTTTTCATAAGAGCTCCCGTCAAATTTAAAGCAAAATGTAATAATTAAAATCAAAATTGTATCACTTGAAAGTAAAAAGATGGCTTTGGGGGTTAAATTTATAAACAGCTAGACTTTTACGTCTAAATTTCGCTTTTTCTGGCTTTTCTCCATCAGTTTTAGTATATCTATGCCGCTTTTTTCAAGGCGCATTAGCTTCTTAAGATAGGCAAATTTCTCATCTTTATTTATATCATATGTCGCTAGCTTTTCGCTTCGGCCGATCACCGAGGCATAGACCTTATTGCCGTCAAGCTTATCGGTGTTTTGCACATTGTAAAGCGACAGCACGCCCTCTATCACCTCTTTAAATTTCGCCCCACTCTTCATGCCAGCCTTCATCAGCGTGAAAAATCTCTGCCTGCTCTCATCGTCAGTGAAATTTATACTTTGCATTGTCTCATATTCGATCGGTGGCTTGTTCGTGCTAGTGAGCATGGAAATGCCCTTTTTGCCTACCACTATGCTCTCCACGCCGACCCTCTCGCCAAGGTACTGCCTCAGCGCATAGTCCAGCCACCTATCTTTAAACTCCTCAGCGCTTAAGTCCTTGTCAAGTATCTCAAAGCCCTCCACATGGCTTTTGCGGCCAAGTCCGAGCAAGGTGCCGCTATCATCTTTTGACGTGTACTCTTTTGCGAAGAGATCGACGTTTGTTGGATAGTATCCGATGATCGATTCGTAAAGTCTTCCAAAGCCAAGCGCTCCAGTCTGACTAACAAAGCTCTTAAGCTCATCTATCTCGTCTTGGCTCATTTGCTTGTCGTATCCCATGAGCTTGCCCCAGATGCTTATCTTGCCATTGGCGGCTATGCCTGTGAGCGAGTTGTCTTTAGCAAATTTTAGTGGCTCATCATCTTTGTTAAATTTACTCTCATTTGTCTGGTTTAAATTTATCTGTTCGCTATTTTGGTTGGCGTTTTGAACTAATTTTTGAGATGATAAATTTAAGGAATTTTCGTCTGTGCTAGGCCTGATATGGCTAGCGCTTTGCTCTCTAATGTTTTGAAAGCCACTATATAAATTTACATTAGCTCCATTTACGCCACCTATCATCTCAAATCCTTTGTAAAATAGTCAAAACAAATATCGTCTTTTTAAAATAATGTTTGATACAAAAGCAAATTTAGAAATTTATGGAGCTTTTTGCTTTTAAATTTAGGCTATTTGAAGCTGGCTAATTTTTAGATATTTTATTATTTTGCTATTTTTTGAAATTTACCTGCGCCATTTTTATTGCATTTGACCAATATATTTGGTTTTGGCTGTAAGTCATATATTTAGAGCAAATTTACACCATCTCTGCCCTCGCAGCCACATTACCAAGCCCTTCTGCAACCTATCAAAGTGAGAGTTTTGCAGCTTTTTGGATTGTAAATTTGAAATTTGTTTTTTGAATAATTTAAATTTGAGGTAGTTTATCTGGATAATTTGCCCTGCTTTTGCATCATAAATAAACTTCACAAATCAGCTTATAAATTTAACCCATAACCCCTCAAAATACAAATAACTCGACTAAAGCAAATATCACGAAAAATCAACGAAGTAAAATTTAAAAATAGCTGGCTCTAAATTTAGAAATTTATGGCATTAGCTTTGAAATTTAATAAATAAGTTTGATCTAGAAAATTAAAACCTTATTTTGAAAGTTTTTGGCATAAATTAAAGAGTGTCTGCTCACTTTTTGTGCTTTAAAACCGCTATAAATTTACTTACACCAACTATTTTAACCTATCGAAGCACCTCATTTAAAAGCCACGAAATGAAATTTGTAATGTTCCGACTTATAAATTTGCCACAGTCCAAGATGGATAAATTTAAAACAAAACTTTTAACAAAGAAAATAAACGTGAGAAGATAAATTTTAGATAGAAAAGAGAGCCAGATAGGCTCTCTGGGGATTATTCAGCTACTAGCTCTATATAAGCCATCTCTGCTGCGTCGCCTCTGCGAACGCGAGTTTTGATGATCCTTGTATAGCCGCCGTTGCGCTCTTTAAATTTTGGAGCTACTTCAGTAACTAGCTTATTTGTAGTCTCTTTGTCTTGCAAAGAAGCAAATACTGCTCTGTGAGCGTTAGAGTCGCCCTTTCTAGCTCTTGTGATAAGCTTTTCAACATAGCTTCTAAGCTCTTTTGCTTTTGGTAAAGTTGTCTCTATCTTTTCGCTTTTGATGATAGCTATCGCTAAATTCTTAAGCAATGCAGATCTATGAGATGACGTTCTACCAAGTTTGCGATATCCGTGTTTATGTCTCATCTATTGTCCTTTTATTCTTTTGCACTCATTTGTGATTTTAGCTCGGTTATTTTCTTTCTGAGTTGCTCTTTGCTATCTTTTAACACATCAACACCAACTGGATAGCCTATCTCTTCCATAACCGCTTTTATCTCTTCAAGAGATTTTTTACCTAAATTTTTAAGCTCTTTAAGCTCGTTTTCGTCCATCAACGCAAGCTCACCGATAAATCTAATCTCAGCCTTATCAAGACAGTTAAAACTTCTTGCGCTTAAATTTAGATCTTCTACGCTAGAAAGTAGCTTTGAAAACTCGCCGCTTGCACTTGAACTAGCAACTGGTGCGCTAACATCAATATCCAAAATTCCTTTAAATACTGACATTTGTTGATACATAGCTTCTAAACAATTTTTAAAAGCCTCTATCGGACCTACTTGACCATCAGTTGTTATCGTAAATACGATCTTCTCATAGTCTGGGTCATCTTCAACCAAGACGTTTTGTATATCGTAAACTGCCTTTTTAACTGGTGTAAAGAAAGCATCAAGTGCGATAAAGTCGTCTTCGATCTCTTCTCTGACCTCTTCACTAGGAACATATCCGATACCTTTTTGAATGATGACTGAGAAATTTAGCTCAGCATCTTCGTTGATGGTAGCAAGATATGCGTCTGGATTCACGATCTCAACCAAGTCGTTATTTAGGTCAGCACCAGTTATCTCTTTTGGTCCTTTAAAGCTATACTCTATAACTTCACGCTCACTGCCGCTTTTTAACTTAAATCTGATCTTTTTCAAATTTATAATAAAAAACGCTACGTCTTCAAGCATGCCGCGCATACTATCAAATTCGTGGCTAACGCCTTTTATCTTTACACCAATAGGAGCAAAACCTACTGTACTTGTGTAAAGAAGACGGCGTAGTGGGTGAGCCAAAGTAACAGCATAACCTGCTTCAAAAGGATATGCTGTAATGTTAGCTACATTTTCGCTAACACTTTTAACTTCAATTTCAGTTGGCATATAAGCTGATGTAGTAATCTTTCTCATCTTTATACCCTCTATTATTTCGAATAAAGCTCTACTATAAATCTTTCCTCAACAGGAATGATAACCTCTTCTCTTTCTGGATTTCTAGTGAAAATTCCAAATTTTTTCTCTTTTTCCACATCTACCCAAGCAACGATGCCAGTTTGAGCTGTAAGATCGATCGCGCGAACGATTTGTGGATTGTTTTTAGATTTCTCAGCAACTTCTACTTTAGAGCCTGGCTCTACTCTGTAAGATGGGATATCCACTCTCTTGCCATTTACTAAAATATGTCCGTGAGTTACAAGCTGGCGAGCAAAACGACGAGTTGTTGCAAAGCCCATTCTGTAAACAACATTGTCTAATCTCTGCTCTAGTAGTTGAACCAAAAGAGCACCAGTGTTGCCCTCGCGGCGTGCTGCTTCTTGGAACAATCTTCTAAATTGTTTCTCTGAAACGCCATACATAAATTTGGCTTTTTGCTTCTCGCGAAGTTGTAAGCCATATTCGCTTATTTTTGCTCTTCTTTGTCCGTGTTGTCCTGGCGCATAAGGTCTTTTTTCTAAAGCACTTTTACCAGCAAGTCTTCTTTCGCCTTTTAAAGCAAGAGACACACCAAGACGTCTTTCTAATTTTTCAACAGGTCCTGTATATCTAGCCATAATAATTTCTCCTAATTTTCTCTAATTATACGCGGCGGCGTTTTGGCGGTCTGCAACCATTGTGTGGTAAAGGTGTGATATCTTTGAAGAAAGTTACTTTTATACCCTCTACACCACCTACACTCTTAACAGCCGTTTCACGTCCGCTACCTGGACCTTGAACCTTGATGCCAACTTCTTTAATGCCGTGTTCTTTTGCTTTATTTAAGGCATCTTCTACGGCTTGTTGAGCTGCATAAGGAGTTGATTTTTTACTACCTTTAAAGCCTAAGCCACCTGCACTACTCCATGCGATAGCATTTCCCATTTCATCAGTTACAGTTACCATAGTGTTGTTAAATGTTGCACTGATATAAACGATACCTTTGGCTATGCTTTTTCTAACTACTTTTTTCTTAACAATTTTTCTTTTCGCCATTTATTATCCTTTAACCCTTGCCTTACTTAGTAGCCGCGCCGACAGTTTTACGTCTGCCTTTTCTGGTTCTAGCATTAGTTTTAGTCTTTTGACCACGAACAGGAAGACCTTTTCTGTGGCGAAGACCTCTATAACTTCCAAGATCCATAAGAGCTTTGATATCCATAGCAACTTGTTTTCTCAAATCACCCTCAACGACGTGGTGCTCTTGAATTTCTTTACGGATAGCTGCTGCTTCGTCTTCGCTAAGCTCATAAACTCTCTTGTCGTAAGAAATTCCAGCTGCGTCAAGAATTTGACGAGATTTATAAAGACCTATACCATAGATATAAGTCAAACCATACTCTATTCTCTTTTTGTTTGGTAAATCTACACCTGCAATACGTGCCATGCTTTATCCTTGTCTTTGTTTATGTTTTGGATTTTCGCAGATAACACGAATTATGCCACTACGTTTGACAATTTTACATTTGTCACACATCTTCTTTACAGAAGGACGAACTTTCATTTTAGTCTCCTAAAAATTTATTCCACTTTTTTAGGGGCTGCATCAGGTCTAAAGAAATAATTTAAACCAACTATTTTCAAAATAAGTGGGGAACTTTGAAAATAATTCTTCATACAGCTTTTCGCAAAGCTTGGATTTTATCCAAAACCAGCTTTAAATTTACTTAGCATATTTGCCACAAAATCAAATTTACTTATATCTATAAGTGATCCTGCCCTTATCTAGGCTATATGGCGTAAGTTCTACTTTTACGCGGTCGCCAGGCATTATCTTTATATAATGCATTCTCATCTTTCCGGCGATATGACATAAAATTATATGTTTGTTGTCGAGCTCAACTTTAAAAGTTGCATTTGGCAGTGCTTCAACAACATTTCCATCAATCTCAATGACATCGTCTTTTGCCACAAATTCTCCTTTCTTTAAATTTTTCTCTAAATTTCACGCTTGACTTAAAATTTCAGCTTTGCCATTAACTATCGCCATACAATGCTCATAATGGCTAGTTCTAAAACCATCTTTTGAGGTTACTTTCCAGTTATCGCTTCCTAAAACTGGCGTGCCATCTTTTTGGCAGATCATCGGCTCTATACAAAAAACCATTCCCTCTTTTATCTTTGGGCCAGCTTTTGGGTTGTTTCCTTCAAGATAGTTTGGAATTTCTGGCTCTTCGTGTGGTCTTTTACCTATGCCATGACCGCAATACCCTCGCAAAGGCACATATCCTCTACCAAGAATAAATTTCTCAAGCTCGTAGCTAATCTCTTTAAAGTGCATACCAGCTCTTATGAAATCAATCGCAAAATATAGCGCGTCTTTTGAGCAAGCGATCAAAGCTTCGTCTTCTTTTGAAATTTTACCAACCCCAAAAGTCCTAGCCGAATCGCCAAAATAACCATCTAAATTTGAGCCAATATCAACACTAACAATATCGCCCTCTTTTAGTTTGTATTCGTTTGGAATTCCGTGGATTACCACTTCATTGACGCTTATGCAAGCTGCATTTGGAAAACCGTAAAGCCCTTTAAAGGCCGGTTTTGCTCCAGCAGCTCTTATCATATCTTCGCAAATTTTATCTATCTCAAGAAGGGAAATTCCGGGTTTTATGATCGTAGAAACATGATCAAGTGTTAGAGCGACGATCTTATTCGCCGCTCTCATTTTCTCTATCTCAGCTGGTCTTTTTAGCGTGATAGCCATTTTATAGACCTACTGCACTTAGAGTTTGGTATTTGTTTGTATAAGACTGAGCTTCTATACGTCTCATCGTATCAAGTGCCACTGAAACCACGATAAGCACTGATGTACCACCAAAATAAAATGGTACGCCCATAGTCTTGACAAGTACCCAAGGTAGTGTTGAAATGATACCTAAGTATAAAGCTCCACCTAAAGTTAGTCTGCCAGCTACTTCGTTTAGATAGCTAGCAGTACTTTCGCCTGGTCTAACACCAGGGATAAACCCGCCTTGTTTTTTCAAATTTTCACTTATATCTTTTGTATTAAAGACGATAGATGCGTAGAAAAACGCAAAGAAGATAATAAATAAAAATGTTAAAACATTAAACATATAGCCATTTGGACTTAAAAAGTCGTTGATAGCCTGGATTACTGGATTTGTGCTAGCCTGCAAAATAGTGCTTGGAAACATCAAAATCGCACTAGCAAATATCGGTGGGATAACGCCACTTAAATTTACTTTGATCGGTATATAGTTCATTATACGTTTGTTTTGATTTTCCATTATCACTTTTCTTGAGTAAGAAATAGGGATACGTCTTTCGCCCATCTCGACAAAGATAATAGCACCAATGGTCGCCAAAATGATCACCAAAATAGCGATGACTGTTAGGAAATTCATCTCAGAAGTATTTACCAAATTTACAGTTCCGCCGATCGCACTAGGTATGCCAGAGACGATGCCCGCAAAGATGATAAGACTTATACCATTGCCTATACCGCGCTGCGTGATCTGCTCGCCTATCCACATAAGTAGCATAGTGCCAGTTAGCATAGATACAGCAGAGATCGCGATAAATAAATTCATATCTATCATGATAGCCTGCTCGCCACCACGACCGCTTAAGCTTTGAAGTCCGATAGAAACGCCGATTGATTGTACAAGAGTGATAGCGATAGTTGCATAACGTATGATTTGCATATATTTTTGCATACCGTCGCGCTCTTTTTTCATCTGACCTAACTTTGGAAATGTCGCTGCTAGAAGCTCCATGATGATCGAAGCTGTGATATAAGGCATGATGCCTAGAGATATGATACTTAAACGCTCAGCGGCTTTACCACTAAACATATTAAATAGACCCAAGGCGTTGCTATTGTTTGAATTGAAAAATTCTTTAATTACGTCGACATTAACACCAGGAACTGGCACATAAGCCAGTATCCTGTATGCGAACAAAAATGCCAACGTGATCAAAATCTTGTTGGTCAGTGTTTTATCCATTATTTTGTTCCGCTAACGCTAACGTTCTCGTCTTTGATCTTTGAAGCAAGAGCTTTTGCGCTTGCACCGATTAGTTTTATCTTAGTAACGCTCTTTGAAATTTTATGAACGCTAGCTATTGTTGCTATTGAAATTTCTGCAAGCTCTTTTATAGCTGCTATCTTTTCAACATTGATAACATAAGGTTTTTCAAATTTAGATGCAAAGCCTACCTTTGGAAGACGTCTTTGAAGTGGTTGTTGTCCGCCCTCAAAACCTCTTTTTTCATTGTAGCCTTTTCTTGCTCTTTGACCTTTATTACCTTTGCCAGCAGTTTTGCCATTGCCGCTGCCTTGACCACGACCTATTCTCTTAGTTGCGTGAGTTGAACCTGCAGCAGGTGTTAATTTTTCTAATGCCATCTTAACTCCTTTCTCTTAGCTTTTTAGCAAACTAAGTGCTTTTATAGTAGCACGAACGACGTTTGCTGAGTTGTTTGAGCCAAGTGATTTAGTAAGGATATCCTTAATACCTGCAAGCTCGATAATAGGACGTGCACTACCACCAGCGATAACACCAGTACCTTCGCTAGCTGGGCGAAGTAGCATTCTACTTGCGTTGTATTTTACCTCTACATCGTGAGGGATAGTTGTGCCCTTGATCTTAACGTGGATAATATTTTTAAATGCGTCGTCAATTGCTTTTCTCATCGCATCTGGCACCTCTTTAGCTTTGCCATATCCAAAGCCAACTAGACCATTTCTATTACCAACAACAACTAAAGCTGTAAATCTAAATCTACGACCACCTTTAACAACCTTTGTAACCCGACCGATATCGACGATTACTTCTTCAAATTCTTCTCTATTATATTTTTCCATCGATTTTCCTTTGGGTTATAGCTTGATGCCATTTTCTCTTAAAGCTTCAGCAAATGCTGCAATAACACCATGGTATAAATAACCATTTCTATCAAAAATCGCAACATCTATCTTCTTAGCTTTTAAAGCCTTAGCAAATTCTTTAGCTAAAGTGACCGCACCTTCTTTATTTGCTTTTATGCCTATTTTTCTACCATCAACTGCAGCTAGTGTAGTAGCTGTAACATCATCAATAGCTTGAACATAAAGAGTCCTGTTTGATTTGAAAATAGAAACTCTTGGGCAAGTTGCAACACCAGAAATTTTACCTCTGATTCTTCTTTTTCTCTTAATTCTAAGAGCGATTTTTCTTTTTAGTACTTTTGCTGTCATTTACCGCTCCTTACTTCTTAGATGTCTTGCCCGCTTTGCGGATGATACGTTCTTCTAGATATTTAACGCCTTTGCCTTTGTATGGCTCAGGTGGTCTAAATCCTCTAACTTGAGCAGCCACTTGACCTACTACTTGTTTGTCGTCACCTTTGATAGTAATAACGTTTTTATCAACGCTAGCTTCAACGCCTGCTGGTAACTCATAGTTGATAAGGTGTGAAAAACCAAGAGAAAGCTCTAAAATTTTACCTTTTGCAGCTGCTTTGTAACCAACGCCGTTGATCTCAAGCTGGCGAGTAAAGCCATGAGTGATGCCAGTTACGATGTTGTTAGCAAGTGCTCTATATGTTCCCCAGTAAGCTCTGCTTTGGCGATCTTCGCCCTTTGGAGCAAAAACTATATGACCATTTTCTATCTTGACATCAACGTGACCTTTTGTGTCAAGCTCTTTTAAGTGATTGCCCTTTTTAAATTTTAGGACATTATTTTCAACGCTAACGTCTACACCACTTGGGATAGCGATAGGCTGTTTTCCAATACGTGACATTTTTTTCCTTTACTTGTCTAGGGTGTTCCTACATTTACGAATAAACACCACAATGCCGTAAATTTGATCGTCAAATTTGACGAAACCTTCGTTTGTAAATTTAGCTTTGGCGAAATATAAAATTTCACCTAGCTAAAGTTAAATTTCTAAATTTAAAACAACGCCAAAACGTTGTTTTACTATTACCAAACGGTACAAAGAACCTCGCCGCCAACGCCAGCTTTACTTGCTTCGATACCGCTCATAACGCCTTTGCTTGTGCTAACGATAACTGTTCCGTAACCATTTTTAAAGCGCTTAATGTCGTCTTTGCCTTGATAAACACGGCGACCAGGTTTTGAAACCCTTTTAAGCTCGTTTATAACGCTTCTGCCGTACTCATCATACTTTAAAACTACGTTTATAAATTTCTTGTTACCTTCTTCGATAACGTTGTAGCTCTCTACATAGCCTTTTGCTGCAAGGATAGAAAGAGTAGCCTCAACAACCTTAGAATGAAGCAATTTCGCAGTCTCAAGTCTTCTCATACTTGCATTTCTAATGCGTGTTAATCCATCTGATATTAAATCGTTCAACATTTCTCTTCCTTACCAACTTGCTTTTTTAAGACCAGGTATTAGGCCTTCGTTAGCCATTTTTCTTAGGCAAACACGGCAAATTCCAAAATCTTTATAAACAGAGTGCGGACGACCGCAAATTTGGCATCTAGTATAGCCGCGAACCGCAAATTTTGGCTTGCGTGCAGCTTTTGCTATCATTGATTTCTTTGCCATTTTACTTTCCTTTTGCAAACGGCACACCAAATAGCTCTAGCAATTTGAATGCCTCTTTATCATTTTTAGCCGTAGTAGCAATCGTAATATTCATACCATGAGTTCGTAAAATTTTATCATACTCAACCTCTGGAAACATTAGCTGCTCGCTAAGACCGAAGTTATAGTTTCCACGTCCATCAAAGCCATTTTTTGGAAGACCACGGAAGTCTTTAACTCTAGGAAGTGCAACGCTGATTAACTTATCTAAGAAAGCATACATTTGCTCTTTTCTCAAAGTTACTTTGATACCAACAGGGAAACCCTCGCGAACTTTAAAGCCAGCAACTGATTTTTTAGCATCAGTGATAACCGCTTTTTGTCCAGCGATAAGTGAAATGGTATCAGCCATATTTTGAAGCACTTTCTGATCTTTCGCAGAGTCTCCAGCACCTACACTGATCACGATCTTCTCGAGCGCAGGGATAAGCATTGGATTTTTGATATCAAATTCTTTTACGAGAGCTGGCTTGATAGTTTCGTTAAATTTATCTTTTAATCTACTCATATCTCTTATCCTTCAACTTTCGCGACGTTTGATATATCAATTGGCATCTCTTTATTTACGTGACCACCATTTGGAGTTTTTTCGCTTGGTTTGATAGCTTTTTTAGCTACTTTGCATCCCTCAACTATAACCTGACCTTTTTTTGCAAGAACTGCTAAAATTTTACCAGTTTTGCCTTTATCGTCACCAGCGATGATCTTTACAGTATCGCCTTTTTTGACTTTAAATTTTACATTAGCCATTATAAAACCTCCGGAGCTAGCGAAACAATCTTCATAAAGTTAGCATATCTAACTTCACGTCCAACTGGTCCAAAAATACGAGTGCCGACTGGCTCTTTTTTGCTATCAAGTATAACAGCTGCGTTCTCGTCGAAGCGGATTAGCGAACCATTATCTCTTTGAACCTCTCTTTTAGTTCTTACAACAACAGCTTTTACAACCTGTCCTTTTTTGATCTTACCATTTGGAAGAGCTTTTTTAACAGAGCAAACTATGATATCGCCAAGTGTAGCGTATCTTCTTTTGCTGCCGCCAAGAACTTTTATACACATTAACTCTTTTGCACCGCTGTTGTCAGCAACTGCAAGTCTTGTAAAACTTTGAATCATTACTCAACTCCCTTTGCCAATACAGCTTTTAAGCGAAAATTCTTGCGAGCTGAAAGTGGTCTGCACTCAACCGCAACAACTGTATCGCCTGCTCTTGTCTCATTTTTCTCATCATGAACTAAATACTTTTTAAAGCGTTTTACAAATTTATGGTATCTTGGGTGCATAACGCGTCTTTCTACCAAAATAGTAGCTGTTTTATCTCCAGCTTTTTGTAAAACAACACCTTGAATTTCTCTTTTTAATGCCATTTTACGCCCCTTGTCTTGTTGCACTAATTGCAGTGTTGATCTGAGCTATCTCTTTGCGAACAGCACTAATCTCATTAGGGTTGCTTAACTGCATAGTTTTTAGCTTTTGTCTTAAAGTAAATAAAAGCACCTTTTTCTCTTTTAGCAACGCGTTTAATTCTGCAACGCTCTTATCTTTTAACTCAGTATATTTCATTTTCACTCTCTCGCGTTACAAATTTTGATTTGAATGGAAGTTTGTGTAGAGCCAAAGTTAAAGCTTCACGAGCCAACTCTTCGTCAACACCAGCCATTTCAAATATTATACGACCAGGTTTAATGTTCATAACCCACTCTTCAACTCCTGCCTTACCTTTACCCATACGAGTTTGTAGAGGTTTTTTAGTAAGTGGCTTGTCAGGGAAAACCCTAATCCAAATTTTAGCCTGTCTCTTTACGTGACGAGTTAGAGCTTGACGAGCAGCTTCTATTTGGCGTGAATTTACTCTACCAGCCTCAACAGCTTTAAGTGCAAATTCGCCAGTTGCTAAAGATGCTCCGCGAGTCGCATAACCACGGTTGCGACCTTTCATTTGCTTACGAAATTTCGTTCTTTTAGGCATCAACATAATTATTTACCTCTTCTTGCTCTACGTGTTTTCTTAGGTGCTTCTTCTTCAGTTTTCTCAGGTTGAACACCTTTTTGAAGAACCTCACCTTTAAAAATCCATACTTTAATACCTATGTTTCCATAAGTTGTATGAGCCTCAGCTACACCGTAATCTATCTTTGCTCTAAGAGTATGAAGCGGAACGCGACCTTCTAGATACCACTCGGTTCTTGCCATCTCAGCGCCACCTAAACGACCAGCAACTGAAATTTTGATACCTTTAGCGCCTGATTTTTGAGCACCTTGGATAACTTTTTTCATAGCACGTCTAAATGCGACACGCTTTTCAAGTTGCATAGCTACGTTTTCAGCAGCAAGTTGAGCTGAAGCTTGAGCTTTTCTTTCTTCTTTGATATTTACATTTACTTCTTTGCCGATAAGTTTGCTAACTTCGTTCTTTAGGTTTTCAACATCTTGGCCTTTTTTGCCGATGATAATACCAGGACGAGCTGCAACTACGGTTACACGAAGTTTTTTAGCCGTTCTTTCGATTAAAATTTGGCTGATTCCTGCATAGTAAAGTTTTTTCTTTAAAAATGCACGAATTTTGTAATCTTCACCGATATTTTCAGGAAGACTTTGTTTGGTTGGAAACCATCTAGATTCCCAGTTGCGGTTAATTCCTAGTCTAAGACCTATTGGATTTACTTTTTGTCCCATATTATGCTTCCTTCTTTTCAGGTTTAGATACTTCTACCATTACATGAGAAGTAGGTTTGCGAATTTTGCTCGCTGTTCCTCTTGCTCTTGGTCTAAATCTCTTTAATACAGGACCAGCATCAACGCGGCAACTAGTTACTACAACCTCTTCTGGTTCAAATCCGCCATTTGCTACTGCTGAGCTAATAGCGTTTGCTATAAATTTAGCACCACGATTTGGCATAAACTGCAAGCTTGCAAGTGCTAGCTCGGCATTCATACCTTGAATTTCTCTTGCTATAAGTCTTGCTTTTGTAGGAGAAAGTCTTACGAATTTTATAATTGCTTTACTCATATTATCTCCCCTTACTTGCCGATTTTCTTTTGCACTGAGCCTTTATGACCCTTAAATGTGCGTGTTGGAGCAAATTCGCCAAGTTTATAGCCTATATGATTTTCTGTAACATATACAGGAATAAAGCTCTTGCCATTATGAACGTTAAATGTTAGTCCAATCATTTCAGGTACAATCGTGCTACGTCTTGACCAAGTCTTGATTGGTTTGTTATCGTTTGCATTTTTTGCGGCAATAACTTTTTTCATTACATGATCATCTACGAAAGGACCTTTTTTGAGTGATCTTGCCATCTCTATTTTCCTTTCCTTCTTGAAATTATAAGCTTATCGCTAGCTTTTTTACGGCGAGTCTTAGCACCTTTAGTTGGTTTACCCCATGGAGTAACTGGGTGACGGCCTGAATTTTTCTTACCTTCACCACCACCGTGTGGGTGATCAACTGGGTTCATAGCAGAACCACGTGTTTGTGGGCGGATACCGCGGTAGCGATTACGTCCAGCTTTACCAATAGTGATGTTAGCCCAGTCTTCGTTGCCAACTACACCGATACTTGCCATACACTCAGCTAGTACTTGTCTCATCTCGCCACTTGGCATTCTTAAGATAACATACTTCTCTTCTTTGCCCATTAGCTGAGCATAACCACCAGCTGAACGAGCTATCTGAGCGCCTTTACCGGGTTTTAGCTCAACGTTATGAACGATAGTACCAACTGGGATAAATCTTAATTTCATAGCGTTGCCTGGTTTAATATCTAGTGAGCCCTCATCGATAGATGCGATAACGTCGCCAACATTTAGGCCATTTGGTCTAATGATATAGCGCTTTTCACCATCTTTATAAGCTATAAGAGCGATACGGCAGTTTCTGTTTGGATCGTACTCGATCGCTTCAACTTTACCTTCTATACCAAATTTGCGACGTTTAAAGTCGATGATACGATAAAGTTTTTTTGCACCTGCTTCTTTGTGTCTTGAAGTTATACGACCATTGTTATTTCTACCACCAGATGCAGGTAGTTTAACAAGCAAGCTTCTAACGCTTGGTTTAGCTGTTATATCTTCAGAGCTTAGTCCAGTCATATATCTACGACTAGGTGTATATGGTTTATATGATTTTATAGCCATCTTACGCCTCCGTACTTTCTAGGCTTACACCTTCAGGCAACTTAACGTAAAATTTCTTAATTTCGTCACGCTGACCTGCTCTTCCTCTAAAACGCTTAACCTTGCCGCTAATTCTAAGTGAATTTACGCGAACAGGCGTTACTCCAAAATACTCTTGTAAAACCGCTTTTAAGCTGTTTTTTGTAACTCTTGGTGAAGTTTGGATAACTACAACGCCTTGTTCTTGAAGGCCTAGAGTTTTTTCTGTATAAATAATTGTTTTGATATCAGTTATATCCGCCATTTTAGCCCTCTTTTGTTATAGTTTTTAGTGCAGCTTTTTCAATAATAACCGAACTAAATGTAGAGACAAGATAAGCATTTACCTCATTTGCATCTACTACATAGCAGTTTGCTAAATTTCTAAAAGCAAGTAGTGTTTTATCGTCTAGTAAATCTTTAACGATAAGCGCGTCTTTTACTTTTAAATTTTTGATGATATTAGCTGCATCTTTTGTCTTTCCAGACTCGATTGAGATGCTATCTACTGCGAAAATTTTACCATCTTGTGTTTTTGCTGCCAAAGCGTACTCAAGAGCTAGTCTTTTTTGTTTTTTATTGACTTTTTGAAAATAGTTTTTCTCGTTTGTTGGACCAAATGCAACTGCACCGCCTACCCAAACGTTAGTTCTAGTTGAACCTGCTCTTGCACCACCACGTCCTTTTTGTCTCCATGGTTTTTTACCACCACCGCTTACAAAAGCACGGCTTTTAGTATGAGCCGAATTTGCTCTTATACCAGCAAGGTAAGATTTTACATAAAGATATAGGTTGTGCGGATTTACTTCAGCGTAGCTTGCAGGAAGCTCTAACTCGCCTGAATTTTCAAATTTATCGTTTAATACGTGAATTTTACTCATTTTACAATCCTTATTTTACCCATTGCACCATTGTGACCAGGAACGCAACCTTTTACAACTACGATGCCATTTTGAGCGTCAAAGCTTATTAGCTCGTTTTTAACAGTAACTTTCTCATTGCCCATATGTCCTGCCATTTTCATACCTGGTTGAACACGACCTGGCCATTCGCAGTTACCAATTGAACCGTGGCGTCTGTGGAAACGTGAGCCGTGGCTTTTTGGACCACCACCGAAACCATGTCTTTTTACCACACCTTGGTAGCCTCTACCTTTTGAGTTAAAGCTAACTTTTAAAATTTTAGCCTCATTTAATGGTGTAAAGTCTAGGTTTCCAACTTCGCTATTAGCTACTTCAAGCGTAGCAAATTTGTTAAATTCTGCAGTCAGATTGTATTTCTTTTGCTGACCAGCGATAGCTTTGTTGTTTGCTTTAGTGTGGGCATACGCTACGATAGCACGTTTGTTTTCGTCGATCTCACATACTTTAGCCTCAACTAGCTTAAGTAGTGTAACTGGCGTACTCTTCGTGGCAATCGTTCTACTCATGCCTATTTTTTCTACAATATATTCCATACTCTTATCCTTTTGTCCGCTTACTTCATCGCACGAACTTCGACATTAACTTCTGGAGCTAGGTCGAGTTTTGTTAGGCTATCTACAGTTTCTGGAGTAGCAGCTACGATGTCAAGCATACGAGCGTGTATTCTCATCTCAAACTGCTCACGTGAGTCTTTGTTGATGTGTGGAGATTTTAAGACTGTATAGCGTTTGATCTTTGTAGGCATTGGTACCGGGCCACGAACGTCGGCACCTGTTCGTTTGACAGCTTCTACGATTGCTGCAACAGTGCGGTCTAGAACTCTATGGTCGTAAGCTTTTAGCTTTAACCTGATTCTTTCCATGTGTTTTCCTTTAAAAAGAACTTGTCGCAAACTCGCGACCTCTTTACATCAAAATAACCCGCATAGGATCAAGCGATCGTACGAGCAAGACATAGGTCTTTCGTAAAGAGACTGCGATTTTACAAAAAAGCCATTATAGTTGTCAAGAAAAACGCTATTTTTTGTCGAATTTTGATTAATTATTTCCTTTTAATAAGGAAAGTATCTTGGAAATGGAGAATTTATTTTTCAAAAAATTTACAAATTTCTAGCCTAAAATTTTATTTTTTATTTCTAAATTTTTAAAATTTTAGGCGATATTTTCCTTTTTAAAAGGAAGCTGTTATAATGTCCAAAATTTAAAAAGGTCAAATTTGAAAACATTAGAAACGCTCTATCAAGCACCCGTTAAAAATGCTAAATTTATCCCCAGAAAGTATGAGATCATCTCGCCAAAGACGCTTATCATTGGCGCTGTTTCAAGTGGCAAAACAGCCCTTGTTTATGAGTTTTTGAGCCATTACAAAAGCGAAGAGAGACTTTATATAAATTTAGACGATCTAAGGATAGATAGAGCCTTACTTTTAACAAATTTAAAAGAGTTTTTAGAAAAAAATAGCCAGATAAAGGTACTCGCAGTTGAAAATTTACAAAACGCTGATCTTGTAAATTTAGACTTTTTAAATGAGCTCACACTTGAAAACATCGCCCTTACAAGCAGGGAATTTTCGCTCTCGCTTGAGAGCTTTGCACGCATAAATTTAAACTATCTCGACTACGAGGAATTTATACTATTTTTTAAGAAAAATTTAGACCAAGACCTGCTTTTTAGCTACTTTTTGGCTCACGGCAACGAGATAGCAAGCGCCTTTTTGGACTCCAGCGAGGTCACAGCTCACTTGCAGCAGCTCTTAAGAGCAAATTTAAACGAGCAAAGCATCGCCATCTTAAAAGAGTGTGCGACAAAGTGCCACGACACCATAAGCACCTTTGGGATTTATAAAAATCTAAAAGAGCAGATGAAAATTTCAAAAGATAGCGTTTATGGCGCGATAAATTTGCTAAATGAGAGCGGATATGTTGAGTTTGTGCCAAATTTAGATGAGAGTAGCACGAGTAAGAAAATTTACTTTACAAATTTCGCACTTCGCAACGCTTTGTGCCTAAAAAAGGACTTTTTAGCCGTCTTTGCAAATGTCGTTTTTTGCGAGCTGCTTAAATTTAAAGATGAAATTTACTACACAAAAGAGATCGATTTTTTCCTTACTAAAAGGAAGCTTGCGATCATCTGTGTCCCATTTTCTGCGCCTGAGATCATTTTTTTGAAATTTAAAAAACTCCATGCAAGCTTAAAAGAGCTTGGCGTTAGCAAGCTTCAAATCATCAGCGTCGCAAACCAAGCCGAGCTAAGCATAGAGGGGATAAAGTGCGAGATCTTGCCATTTTCTAGGTGGAGCCTAGGTTTATAAATTTAAACTCTTTGTTTGATTATCATTTTAAAAGTCTAGAGATAAAATAGTTATAATCAAAAAAACTATAAAGGACGGACATGAGAGCATTTTTTGGTATCTTATTCATCGCTGCAAGCCTTTTTGGCTACGAGATAAACCACGAAAACTGGGCTAAATTTTATAAATTTAGCGGTGATGCAAATGGTGTGAAATTTGAAATTTATCTAAACTATTTCAAAGATGAATTTGAAAATTTCAAACAAACCAAGAGCTTTAAAGTCCCGCCTAAGATAAGCGGCCACATCTTTTTTGACGGCGCCAAATACGACTACGAGAAGGGCTCTTTTGAGCAAAATGGCAGTGAAATTTCATCGCTAAATGCGGTCTCTGACAAGATAAATTTAGACGTTAAAAACGAAAATGGCGAGCTAAAGGGCAAGATAATCGTCAAAAACAAAGCCTATAACGCCACCGTAAAAGAAGAAAAAGAGTATGAGATCCTAAATATCGGCATCCAAATGAGCGAGGCAAACGGCACAAAGTATGAGGCGATCATCAGCGACATCTTCTCAACAGAGCTAGCCAAAAAGCACAAAAATAAACTACTTTCGCTCCTTTATGACCTAAAAAGCGAGCGCAAAAAGTGGCCAAACAGCCAGTATGAGAACCTAAAAAATATCTACTATATAAATGATAAGATCAAAAGCGTTTGCACCTACAAAAACGCCAAGACAAACTGCGAGGTGGTCTTGCTTGCGACCAACAAAAAGCTAAAACTAAAACAAATTTTTAAAGATATGAATAACGAACATCTAAAAGCAGTCCTAGCAACTGCTGGCGTGAGCGATAACTTCGTGCTTTCGCCGCTTGGGCTTACATTTTTAAACGAGGAGCAAATCAACGTGCCACTTGAGGAGCTAAGACCTTACTTTAGCGATGAAGTCGGGCTGTAATGGCTAAAATTTGTGGTATCGACGAGGCTGGACGTGGGGCGCTAGCTGGCCCACTAAGCGTGGCTGCTTGCGTGCTAAATGAAGAGATAGCAGGTCTAAACGACTCCAAAAAACTAACCGCAAAAAGGCGCGAGGAGCTATTTTGCAAGATCACAAAAAGCTCAAATTTCCTCATTGCCTACTTCTCAAACGCCCAGATAGACGAGCTGGGGCTAAGTGAGTGCCTAAGGCGTGCGCTCAAGCTTTTCAAGGCGCATTTTGAGGGCTTTGAGATCATCTATGACGGAAATTTAGACTACGGCGTTGGCATCACGACGATGATAAAGGCCGACGGCAAGGTCGCTAGCGTAAGTGCAGCCAGCATCCTAGCAAAAGTAAGCCGTGACCGCTTGATGAACGGCTGGGATAAATTTTACCCCGCATACGGCTTTGCAGGGCACAAGGGCTATGGCACGAAGTCGCACCTAGACGCCATAGCCAAATTTGGCTACTCAGACTTTCACCGCAAAAGCTTTGTCATAAAGCCAAAACTCACGCATGGCTCGCTATTTTAGCTTGGCATCCTCCATATAAAAAAGCACGCTTGCGTCGTAAAATTTATAAACTCCGTTTTCTTGCACGATATCCATAGACCTCAAAACAAAGGCTCGCTTGCCAACTTCAAAGAACAAAAGCTGCTCTTTTAACCGCTCAAATACCTCAGCGCCAAAGTCGCCGTCTGGCTTTAAATTTAAACTCGCAAGCGCCTTTTCTAGGTGTTTTTGTAAATTTATACTTACACTCTCATCATCAAGTTGCATAACCAGCTCATCGCCATTTACGCTGCTTGTGACTACGCTTTTTATGGTCGCCTCTTTGACGTTTATGCCGATATTACCTGAGTTAATGCTAAATATCTGCCACTTTTTCTGCTCAGCAGCCTCAAGACCCGCTATAAATTTTTTATTTTCTAGTGCAAATTTATCGCCGTTTTCTACTAAAAAGTCAAATTTATCTTGCAAAAAATAAAGCTTCTCTTCGCCGATCTTGCTCACATCGCCACTTAGCGTGCCATCGCTACCAAGCAAATTTAGCGACCTTAGCTCTCTTAGTAAAAGCTCTTTTTGAGAATTTATGGTAAGCAGCTTTGTATCAAGGACAAAATGTGTGAAAAATATGCCAAATATCATAAAAAACGCTAGAAATTTATAAGGGAAATTTCTAAGAAATATCATCACAAAATAGCTCAAATTTGCAAATATCACGCAGGCGATGAGATAGATCCTAGGCTCGCTTAGGCCGTACTCGCCGACCCTGTGCATGACGCCCCACCAAAGCAAAACGCTAGGTAAGATGACAAAAAGAGGCAAGAGCCTGAAAATTTGATCATAAATTTTGCTTTTGATGAGTAAATTTAGCCCTCTTAAAACAAAGCCAGCGATCAAGCAGGCAAGCACGATATATGCGACAC
The DNA here is from genome assembly GCF_015230015.1 of Campylobacter concisus. Lineage (GTDB taxonomy): Bacteria > Campylobacterota > Campylobacteria > Campylobacterales > Campylobacteraceae > Campylobacter_A > Campylobacter_A concisus_AF. Next base: position 104,423 of record NZ_JAAKZC010000004.1, read on the forward strand.
CGCCGCGAGGCAGCTCAAGCAAAACAAGCCTATAAATGCAGTATAAATTTAAAAGCGCTACGTAGATGATAAGCACGGGATTTAGGATGAAATTTATGGCGATCTTGATGAAATTTAAGAGCCTGTACTCGCTAAATTTGTTCTCAAAAAAAATAAATAGACAAGGCAGACCAAAAGAGGCCAGTGTCAAGTAGAGCCTTTGCGTCCTGTGACTGGTTAGAAGCTCTAAATCAAAAAGGTAGTTAAGCCCTGCACAAACAGCCACAATGCCAAGAAAAAATAGGTGAAAAATGGCAAATGAGATGAGTAAATTTAAAAGTCTTGCCAGGCTCTGGCTTATAAATTTCTCATTATCTTTGGCAAAATTTAAAGAAAATAAAAGCACAAAAGCTATGAGATAAAGTGCCACAAGATCGCTGGCATGACCGCTTAGCTTAAGGCCAAAAAAATAAAGTGTTGCGCCAAATATCAAAAAGTATAAAGGGAGTAAAATTTGCCTTTTGTTTAGATAGATAGCGACCAAAAGTAGCGGCTCGAGCAGCCAAAATCCTCTGTAATCCTCAATGATCTGGCTTGAACTAAGAAAAATAGTAGGCAGACTAAACGCCAAAATGGTAAGAAGCAAAATTTTTTTATCAGCAAATGCAGTTTTTAGCTCGGCAATAATTTGCAAGATCGTCCTTTAAAGGGTGAAAATTTAGCCACTTGCATGGCTAAAATGGAGGTTTAGAAATTTGCAAAAGGGGCAAATTTCTAAATTAAATTTAGATTTTTAAAAGCTCGGCTTCTTTCTCTTTTACGAGAGTGTCGATCTTTGCGGTGTAGGTGTCGGTTATCTTTTGAACCTCATCTTGTCCCTTTTTGCTCTCGTCTTCGGTTATAGCTTTATCTTTTTCAAGCTTTTTGACCTCGTCGTTTGCGTCTTTTCTCACGTTTCTTATGCTAACTTTAGCCTTTTCGCCCATAGCTTTTGCGTGTTTTGCATTTTCTTGGCGTTGCTCGACGGTCATCGGTGGAAAAAATAGCTTAACGCTCTCACCATCGCTGTTTGGATTGACGCCGATGTTTGCAGCTTGAATAGCTGATGAGATCGCTTTTATCATGCTCTTTTCCCAAGGTGTGATAGCGATAGTTGAAGCGTCACTTGTAAGCACGGTGGCTACTTGATTAAGCGGAGTCGGCGAGCCATAGTAATCAACCATGACGTTATCTAGGATGTTGATATTTACCTTGCCAGTTCTAAGCGTTGTAAAATCGCGTTTTAAAGAAGCGATCGCCTTTTCGCAGCCCTCTTTTTGGGTATCATAAATTTTATTTAGCATTGGTGTCCTTTATTAGAAGTTTTGTGCTTCTGTGATGATCTACTTTTAACGACATTAACACTTTGCGTTTATCAAGTGGTGGGTTAAATTTACACTCAAAAACGCCATTTGTCATAGGTACTTTTCTAAAGCCGTCAAAGCCAGTCATAAAAAAATTGCCTTCGCTAGCGTTTGTATCGGTCTTGATAATGAGTTTATCGATAGCGTTATTTTGCGGATAACCCTCTGGAAATATCCACTGGGCATTTAAAAATTTGCTATTAAAAGTTAGTGCTATCTTTGTGCCATTCATCACTGGCGTTCTGTAAAGATCATAAACGTCACTTTTATCTGAAACTGCGCCAGAGTTTTGATTTAAAAGTGCTAAAAAGCCAAATTCTTTTGCCAAAGAGACAACTCTACTATCGATCTCACCGTAAGGCACTGCAAAGTATTTTGGCTTATAGCCCATATGTTTTTCAAAGGTCTCAACACCCTTTACAAAGTCCTCTCTTAAAGCCTCATCGCTAAGTCTAGTCATCCTTGGATGAGCGTATGAGTGATAGCCGATCTCTCCGTAAGCTTCTAGCTCTTTGATCTGATCAAAGTCTAGATAATCACCATATTTGTTCGCGCTTGCCTCTACATAGACCATCAAAGCAAAAGGGTAGTTATACTCTTTAAAAAGCTCAAGAGCGTTATTGTAAAAGCTTTTGTATCCATCATCAACGGTGATAACGATCCAGTTATCAGGGATCGGTTCGCCAGCATTTACAGCATCGACAAGTCTTGATAGCTTGACAACTTCGAAGCCATTGTTTTTAAAGTATTCAAACTGAGCTCTTAAATTTTGAATAGAAATATCCGTGCTAACGTGCCTTGGATCGTCAAAGCGGTGATAAACTAAGATGTGAGCGTCTGCCAAAGCAAACGTTAGCGTCAAAAGTGACGCTAAAAACGTTTTTATCATTGTTATTTTACTGGATTTTGCGGTGCGCTAGGAGCTGCTGGCACGTCGTTTGATTTTGGTATGACTAGAGATTTGCTATCGACACTATCAACGATAGAGCGTTTTAGATCTTTGTTGTAAAAATATCCAAGTGCAAGTGTGTTTAGGATAAACAAAACGCCTACCACAAAGGTAAATTTAGCTAAAAACCCAGCTGGTCCTTTTGCTCCAAAAAGGCTCTCGTTGCTTCCACTGTATGCTCCAAGACCGATAGATGAGCTCTTTTGGAGTAAAACTGCGATCGTGATAACAACAGCTAGAACAAATTGCAAGATTAAAAATATTAAACTCACGAAATTTCCTTTAAATTTTTTAAAAATAATAGTTTGCGATTATACAAGAAAAGATTTAAATTTTTAGTTAAAGTTCTTTTTCAAGCTCATAAAGCTCGTATCTTATGCTTTTAAAAAGCTCGGCTCGCTCTAAATTTACAAGCTTAAAGCACTCCTCAAGCACTCTTGCGCTCTCCTGGGCACGCTTGAAATTTGCAGTGATGATCTCGTCTAAATTTGATCTTTCTTGCTCACTTTTTGTGCTGGTTTTTAAGACATCATTTTGTGAATTTCTAAATTTTAAAAATTCTTTTTGTGGGATCTTTGCCTTGTGGCGGAGGGACTTTATCTTATAGGCGAGCTTAGCGTCATCAAAGACATATCTTTTTATATCTTCAACGACGCGAAGCCCTTCTTTTAGCCTATTTAAATTCGCATCTATCACTCGGTAGATGCGCTCGTCATTAGTCATTTCTGTTAAAAATGCCTAAAATTTGTAGTAATGATGTAAATAAATTTACAAAATCAAGATACAAAGCAACCGCTCCCTCAACTGGTGTCTCGTAGTTTCCACGAACAATATTTTGTGTGTCATAAAGTATATAGGCACTAAATAAGATCGATGAAATACTTGCGATTACAAGTTGAAACATCGTGCTTTTAACGAAAATATTGATGATCGCTGCTACAATGATAACTATCAAAGTTATAAATAGCATCTTACCCATCGTTGTAAAGTCACGTTTTGTATTCATCGCAAAGACGCTTAGCGCACCAAAAGCAACTGTCGTCAAGCCAAATGCTTGAGCCACGATACTAGCGCCACTTGGCATAGCAAGGATCGCTGAAAGTAGCGGAGTTAGCGTAAGACCGCTTACAAATGTAAATGCGAAAAGAAGTATTAAATTTAATCCCTCTTTGCGTTTAGCCGCCATTAGCCCAAAAAGTAGAACAAACCCAAGTATCACAAGTCCCCAAAACAAAAATCTATTTGCCGCAAAAACGCCAGCGATACTAATGCCTACATAAGCGCCAGCAGTAGCTGAAAGTAGTGATGCTGCAAAAAGTTGATAAGTTTGTTTTATAAAAGTGCTTAGTGAGCTTTGAGAATACGCAAGCTCTTCTTGATTTTGCTTAGCGTAGTTTCTATCATACAAACTCATTTTTTCTCCTTATGAATTTTTGTGGTGAGTTTAGCCTAAAATAATTAAACAATATATAAAAAAAAGTTTAATAAAAAATATTAGTTTAAAGTCCGTTTTAAAGGGCATTTTTTTTGATTAAATATAAAGTTGCTATAATCGCATTAAAATACAAAAAAGGGAGATAAATTTTATGGATGATTCAATACTTGAGGGTGCAGTAAAATTTATGGAAGATGGCTTTTTAGAGCATGAAGAGCTCTTTAAAAGCTTGCAGCACAAACAAGATCCTCACACGCTTTTCATATCTTGCGTGGATTCAAGGGTCGTGCCAAATTTGATAACAAACTGCCTGCCAGGTGAGCTTTTTATGGTGCGAAATATCGCAAACATCGTGCCACCTTATAGGGTGAGCGAAGAGTTTTTGGCGACCACCTCGGCGATCGAATACGCGCTTGAAGTTTTAAACATCAAAAACATCATCATTTGCGGACACTCTGATTGTGGCGGATGCGCGGCACTTTATGTTGATGAAAAGAAGCTAAAAAACACTCCAAATGTTAGAAACTGGATCAGGCTAATAGAGCCTATCAAGCGAGAAGTGCTTAAATTTACAAGCGATGATCCAGCCAAAATGGCGTGGCTAACCGAGAGGCTAAACGTGATAAATTCGATAGAAAATATAATGACCTATCCAAATGTAAAAGAAGAGTATGAAAGCGGCAAGCTTCAAATTTATGGCTGGCACTACATCATAGAAACTGGCGAAATTTTTAGCTACGATTTAAAAGAAGGCACATTTAAACTTTTAGCGGACAGAAAGGGCGAAAATGCGTAAATTTCTAACCATCATCCTGTTTTGCTTCACCTTTGCTTTTGCGGCTGAGAGCAACAAAACTCAAGAAGAAGACATAATAAGCATAACAAATCAAATTCAAACCCTAAACAGCCAGATAAAAATTTTAAAAGCGCAGCAAAAAGATGCAAATAACTCAAAGGCTGATAACTCAAATTTAGCCAGCCTTAACAAAAAAAAGAGCGATCTTTTAGAAAAGATACCAAACTATATCATGCAGATCGAATTAACCCAAAACGATATCAATAAATTTAATCTGCAAAAAGAGGCACTAGAGAAAAAGGTAGCTAGACTAGAGAAGCAGTCAAACAAGGACGCCTATATCCAAAGTGCCATCGAGCTTGAGAAGATGAAGGTTGATTTTGCTTATTACTCAGCGCTTGTCAGCCTTGAAGAGATCTTTAAAAAGGGCGCTAAGGCAAATTCTATAAAAGATGTGATAGATAATGGACTCTTAAATTTACAGACAAATTCTTATGTGAGTATAAAAGATCTAAAAGACTCACTAAATGACACTTCAGGCTCTTACGACAATGCCTTTTTTGACCTTGAGCTAAAAAAAGAGACTGAAGAAGAAATTTTAGCCTATCTTAAAAATAACGCTGATCTTCTAAGCTCAAGCATGCTCTTATCTGAGCTAAATTTAGTCGATGCAGTTGAGTACATCAACAAAACAACAGATATAAATTCAAGTAAATTTAACATCGGCAAGATCGTTGTTATCGTTGCGATATTTTTATTTTTCGTTTCACTAACTAGAATTTTAGCCAAGCTTACCTACTGGGTGATGTCACTCGTCGCTTCAGGCGAAGGTGTAAAAGAAGCTAAAAATCAAATCGTTGATATCGTCAAAAAACCAATCTCAGCACTTCTTATCATCTACGCACTAAACATCTGTATAGGAGTTGGATTTTACCCTGTGCCAGTGCCACTTGTCATAGCAAATATCTTTTCTATCATCTATATAGTCGCATTTTCATGGCTTGTCTTAACTATACTAAATGGCTACGGCATCGCTATACTCGACAAGATCGCACAAAAAAGCAAGCGTAAAGAGGTGATAAACCTAGCGTTAAAAGTTATCTACGTGATCGTGCTAATCATCACGCTTTTGCTGATCCTTCAAAAGCTTGGTTTTGATATCTCGGCTCTCATCGCCTCACTTGGTATCGGTGGTCTTGCCGTTGCTTTTGCTGCTAAAGACATCATCGCAAACTTCTTTGCCTCTGTTATGATGCTCTTTGACAACTCATTTTCACAAGGCGACTGGATAGTTTGTGGCGATATCGAGGGCACAGTCGTTGAGATAGGCTTTAGAAAAACGACTGTTAGAAGCTTTGATAATGCCCTTATCTTCGTACCAAACTCAAAGCTAGCTAGTGATCCTGTTAGAAACTGGAGTAGAAGAAAGGTCGGCAGACGCATCAAAATGCTAATAGGCATCGAGTATGGGCCAACTACAGAAGAGATCAAAAAATGTGTAAATGACATCAAAAATATGCTGATAAATCACCCAGGTATCGCTAAAAGTGAAGATATAGCGGTCAACAAAAGAGGTCTAAAGTATAGACAAAACATAGTCTCAGTTGATGACTACGCTGGATACAAGTCAAATTTATTTGTCGTGGTTGATGAATTTGCTGATAGCTCAATAAATATCTTAGTTTATTGCTTTGCAAAAACTATCGTTTGGGGAGATTTTCTAGACGTAAAACAAGATGTAATGTTAAAAATTATGGATATTTTAAAGCAAAATGGTCTAAATTTTGCATTCCCAAGCCAAAGCTTGTATATTGAAAATACAAAAGACAAAATTTAAGGAGAGAAAATGAGTGATGATTTTGACTACGAAGAGGTAGAAGAAGACTACTCTGAATTTAACGATGAGGATGAGGATAGTAGCGATAGCTATGACTATAACTACGACGAAAATGACTACAACTATGAAGATAGCGATGAGGATGAGGATAGTTACGACTCGTATTAAAATGGTCTAATTAAATTTAATGGATGAAATTAACGGGGAGAATGCTTGGTACAGGAATTTATAGAGCAAGATAGCTATAAGGCTATCGATGACATTTACAAAACGATATTAAACGTAGCGATAGTAAGTAACGCCTTTGTCTTGATCGTGCTGTGTAGTTTTTACTTTGACTTAACGATCATTTTTATCTGTTTTTTATTTCTTTCTATTAGCACAGCTTTAAGGATTAGATTTAATATCAAATACAGGTTTTTAATCTCTGCCATCTTCCAACTAAATGTCGTCACCGCAGTTATCACTGGCGTTGTTGGCATGGGTTGGAGCTCTAATATATGGATAACACTCCTTGGCGTTATCTTTATAAACTACTTTTTGGCTTTTAATCAAAGGCTTCTTACCTACTCTGTCTGCCTTCTTGAGCTATTTGTCCTTTTGTGGCTATATCTTACATATAAGGATAAAGTAGTTGAGATAGGCTCCATGGTACAAATAGGCTCAACCTGTATAAGCGTTTTCTTTACTTTTTACTTGGTCTTTAGACTTTCGTTTTTCTCTGATGCGATCACATCTAGTGGCTACAAACAGATCAGTGAAGAGAAAGAGGAGATAGAGAGAATTTCTAAGTATGACTTTTTAACTGGTCTTTTAAATAGACGCTCTATTGAGAGAACACTTAGATATGAGCTAAAAGAGCTTAGAGAGAAAAGCAGTGATGCAAATTTAGTCGTTATGCTAGGCGATATAGATAACTTCAAAAAGATAAATGACACCTACGGACACGACTGGGGCGATAAGGTCTTAAAAGAGATCGCAAGGGCTTTGCAAGATACTTTTAGAGAAAATGACCACATCTGTAGGTGGGGTGGAGAGGAATTTCTAGTTATCTTGCCTGAAGTTAAAACTGAAGATGTAAAAAAAGTAGAAACCAGACTTGGCACAAGGATAGCACAGGTAAAGTTGCCTGATAAGAGCTCGGTAACCATGACCTTTGGTCTGGTTCTTTGTGCAAATGGCGTTATAACTGATATCGACACAGTCATAAACAAAACTGATAAAAAGCTATATGAGGGTAAGAAAAATGGCAAAGACCGCATCGAGTATGAGATCATGAAGGCAAATAAGGACAAAGACAATGCCTAAAATTTCACTTTATATCTCACAAAAGATCATCGTCTTTTCGCTCCTAGCTGTACATACTTTTTACCTAGTTATGTTTTGTCTCATGGGCGAAGAAATTTTGGCTGTGGCAAATATCCTATCTGTTAGCATATATCTTTTTGCACTAAAGATACTCTTTGATAGCGAAGAGAACAACAAGATCGTGATGTTTATCTTGCAAGTAGAAATTTTACTTCATGCCTCACTTTGCGTCTTTATCCTTGGACTGGGCTGGGGTTTTGAAATTTTATTTCTAACATCAACAATTAGCCTCTTTTTCTTATCAGTTAGTTTTAAAATGTTAAGCAGACTTATCTCTTTGCTAGATATCGCGGCATTTTTGCTTTTTTATCTAGTGATAGATCTACCAGTAAAAGATGATACCTTATATAAAGAGATATTTTTTGTATTTAACCTAACTGCATCTTGCGTGTTTGCCGTCCTAACATCATTTTTGCTAGAGAGCTCAAATTTATTTATATTCTTAGGCATCTTAGAAGAGAAAGAGTCTGCTAAGGCTGTCTTTAACCACGACCCACTAACTGGGCTTTTAAACCGAGCCTCTATGCAACAAATTTTTAGACAAAAGAATTTATTTGACGGCAATGACTTTGCTATCGTGATGTGCGACATCGATAACTTTAAAAAGATAAACGACACCTACGGACACGGCGCAGGAGATGAAGTGTTAAAGAGCCTTTCTAAAATTTTCAAAAACGCTTTTAGAAATGAAGATAGGGTTGCGAGATTTGGTGGTGAGGAGTTTTTGGCTGTTATCTTTGATGTTAAAAAGGCAAAAGCAGTTAGCATCTTGGAGCGTATCAGAGAGACGCTTAATCAAAATGTCGTTGAATTTGAAAACCATAGGATCATAGCGACGATGACCTTTGGTGTAGTGGCTCACAGCGGCAACACTGAGGTAAATATCGAGCGCATGATAAAGCAAGCTGACGAGCTACTTTACGTTGGTAAGCGAAATGGTAAAAATATCGTTATGAGTGCGGATTACGATCCAAAAGGATAAATTTAGAGGCCTAAGCCTCTAAATTTTAATGTCCATACATTATGTTTGGTAGCCAAAGTGAAATTTGTGGTATATAAGTAACCAAGATAAGGCCAAAGAAGAGAGTTAGCGTCCATGGCAAGCACGCCATGATGACCTCTTTTAAGTTCATATTTGTAAGACCGCTTGCGACAAATAAATTTAGTCCAACAGGCGGAGTCACCATACCTATCTCCATATTTACAACCAAGATGATACCAAAGTGAATAGGATCAACACCAAGCTGCGTAGCTATCGGTAGCAAGAGCGGTACCATGATCATGATAACGCTTGAAGGCTCCATAAACTGACCCATGATAAAGAGCAAGATATTTACAAATATCAAAAATCCTATCATGCCGATATTTGCATCAAGTATCATCGATGCGATCGCTTGTGGGATCTGCTCGCTAGTTAGCAAATATGCAAAAACAACGGCATTTGCGATGATAAAAAATATCATAGCTGTTGTAAGAGCTGAGTCTAGGCAGATATCCCAAAGATCTTTTATCTTTATATCTCTATAGATAAAAAGTGAGATAAATAGCGCATAGACTGCACTTGCCGCAGCAGCTTCAGTCGGAGTGAATATGCCTCCGTAAATTCCGCCGATGACCACAACAACGATCAAAAGCGCCCAAAATGCTTTTGAAAATTTTTGCACTCTTACTTTAAATGGTTCAGCCTTAGTCGCTTTAAATCCAAGCTTTCTTGCGCCAACGTAGGTTTGTACAAGCATCATGCCACCTAGCATAAGACCAGGTATGACACCTGCCATAAAGAGCTTTCCGATACTAACCTCCGCTGTTACGCCATAAACTATCATAACAACTGAAGGCGGGATCAAAATACCAAGCGAACCGGCCGTAGTTATGCCGCCCACTGCGTACTCTTTTGGATAGCCAGCCTCTTTTATCGCTGCAAACATTATTGAGCCAATAGCCACAACCGTCGCAGGTGAGCTTCCAGAGACCGCTGCAAAGATAATGCAGGCAAATATCGCACTCATAGGAAGACCGCCTGGCAAGTGTCCGACCATAGACTTTGCAAAGTCGATGATACGCCTTGCTGAGCCACCTTTACTTAGTAAATTTCCAGCCAAGATAAACATCGGGATCGCCATTAGCGAAAATTTATTGATACCATCAAAAATTAGCTGCGGGATCGTAGCGATGTCGATATCTGTAAAAAATATCATCGTCAAAACCGTACTCGTTCCCAGCGAAACCGCCACTGGCACGCCTATCAGCATCAGCGCAAAAAGTAGGATAAATAAAAATGCTATTGTCATCTTTTTTCTCCTTAGTCTTTGACTACGCTACCATGAGCTAGCTCGTGCGCTTCGTTGCTCACGACTTGTGCTGCAGGCGTTAGCGCTACTTTGATAGCCTTTTCAGCTGAGCGGTAGCTAGCTGTGACGAAGGCTATTGGAAGCACTAGCATAGGGACCCATTGAGGTATGCCAAGGTCTATGATCATCTGCTCGATCTCGTGCAAAATTTTAAGATAATCAACCGAATAAACTGCGATAAATATCAAAAAGACCGTTGTTAAAATGTGCGAAAAAAGTAGGCACGCCTTCGCGAGCGCTGGTGGAAATTTCTCCACCAAGATAGTTACGCTCACGTGAATGCCCTTGTTAAAGCCATATGCTGCGGCAAAAAACGCCGACCAAATGAATAAGTAGTTTGATAGCTCGCTCGCCCACGACCAGCTTTTATCAAAAAAGTATCTGGCCATGACGTTGGCAAAGGCTAGCAACGTACCAGATGCGAGCCCAGTTACGGCGATAGTTTTGTTTAACGAAACTATCACAACATCAAGGACGTCAAATATTTTTTTCATCATTTCGTCCCAAGAGTTTTTTCGATTAGCTCTTTGCCGATGACGTCGTAAAATTTAGGATAGATAGTCTGCATAGCCTTCTCCCACTCAGCCTTTTGAGCGTCGTCGATCTTGAAAATTTCTAGTTTTTTGCTAGCAGCGATATATTTTTCAAGTTCAGCTATGACGTGAGCGTCCTCTTTTGCTGTCTCTTCTCTCTCGTAAGCTGTTGCTTCGCTTAGAGCTTGTTTTACATTTGCCTTTAGATCGTCTGGTAGTTTGTTCCAGAATTTATCGCTCATAACGACTAGATAGCCCAAATATCCGTGACTTGAAAGTGTAAGCGAGCCTTGAACCTCGTGAAATTTCGAGTTATAGAAATTTGATAGTGGGTTTTCAGTAGCATCAACTACGCCTTGTTGAAGCGCAGAATAAACCTCTGAAAATGGCAATACTTGCGGGTTGCCGCCAACTACTTTGATCTGCTCTTCTAGCACTTTTGAGCTTTGGATCCTAAATTTTTGTCCTTTTGCATCTTCTGGCACAAGAACTGGCTTTTTGCTCGAGCTAAAGTGCTTAAATCCAGCATCCCAATAATCAAGCGCCACAAAGCCCTTCTTAGTCACAAGGCCTTTTAGCTCCTCGCCGACCTCGCCATCTTGAACCTTGTGAAGATGGTCTGCATCTTTAAAGATGAAAGGCAGGTCAAATAGCTGAAACTGCGGCACGATAGGTGTAAATTTAGAAAAACTAGGAGCTGCCATTTGGACATTGCCAAGCTTTAGCGCACCAAAAACCCTATCATCATCAAGTAGCTGAGCTGATGGGAAAACTTGAACTTTTATCTTGCCCCCACTTAGCTCCTCAGCACGCTTAGCAAAAAAGTCAGCCGCCTTGCCCTTTGGCGTAGAAGCCGCAACGACGTGAGCAAATTTGATTGTATATACTTTGTCAGCACCAAATGCTAAGCCACTGATGGCACATGTAAAAAGTAAAGCTTGTAAGAATTTCATCTTTTATCCTTTGTAATGGTTTTGTTAGGTGCATTATAAATTTCAAAAATGAAAATTTGGAAATTTTGTTTCGTAAATGCACAATTATTTATTTTTATATGTGTAGTTTAGTAACAAAAAGCTCTTGAAAAGTCAAATTTTATTTTATAAATTTTTATAAAATTTTCAGCGATAAGCTTTTAGGGAATATTTGTTACATTTTTACACACTAAATTTATTTTATTTTTGCTTTTATCAAATTTTAAATTTACTTATCCAAGTCTAGTGGCCGTTTTGCTCTAAATTTAAAAGCAAGCAAGAATTGCAAATTTAGCTAGCTTAAATTTAGCCTATATTTTGGGGTTAAATTTAAAAGATTTTCATTCGTTTATCTTTTGTGGCTATAATGCGAAATAACAAATTTTATCATTAAGGAATTATTATGTTTGAACTAAGAAAACTTCCGTTTGACGCAAATGCCAATGCAGTAGTTAGTGCTAAGACCTGTGAATACCACTACGGCAAGCACCACGCAACCTATGTTGCAAATTTAAACAATCTCATAAAAGATACAAAATTTGCCAACGCATCATTTTATGAAATTCTAAAAAATAGCGAAGGCGGCCTTTACAACAACGTCGCTCAAGTTTATAACCACGACTTTTACTGGGACTGCATCGCTAAAAAAAGCGAGATGTCAAGCGAGCTAAAAGCTGCGATCGAAGCAAATTTCGCAAACTTTAAAGAGGAGTTTTTAAAAGCAGCTACAACACTTTTTGGCTCAGGCTGGGCGTGGCTTGTATTTGATCCAAGTAGCAAAAAGCTAGAGATCGTGCAAACTAGCAACGCAAAAACTCCAGTGAGCGATGGCAAAGTGCCACTTTTAGTCGTTGACGTTTGGGAGCACGCTTACTACATCGACAACTTCAACGCTCGTCCAAAATACCTAGAGACATTTTATGAGAATATAAACTGGGAATTTGTAAGCAAAGCTTACGAGTGGGCGCTAAAAGAGGGTCTTGGCTCAGTTGAATTTTACACAAAAGAACTACATAAATAATATCTGGCGGGACTTCCCGCCTTTAAATTTCTGCTTTTATTCAAATTTATCAGCAAAATCACTTTTTTTGAAAGATAATACAATTTTAAACGGCTCAAATTCTTGTTTTAACAAAAATGACTTCTTTTAAATTTAACGCTAGCGCGAGATATCTCACTATTTTTTCAAATTTGAGTTGCTAAATTTGGCAATTAACTTGCACTATATTTACTGCTTTAAAAGGTGCAAAATACTTGTTTTAGTGACCGCCCTATTTTGACTGGCAACTTTTTTAAATTTTATGCGTCAAGATCAGTGCGACTACCTCGCTCTTAAATTTCTCTCTTTCAAATTTAAACTACTAAATTTATGATCCAAAACTACTTAAAACTTTAAAACAACTCCCAAGCACGACCAAGACACTCTTTTAATGCACTAGCGCATGCTGGAGAGATATCAAAAATAGCAAAACTGGCTTTACCACCTGCCCTATTACGACCAAATAACTTCCTGCTTAAATTTAAAGCTATCAAAGAACCAACGTAGGCTATCCAACCTTAAATTTATCAGCAAAATTTTTAAAAGTGGAGGCAATATCTGCTACTCTAAAATATCCCAAGTAGCTTTTTGCATAAAGCAAAGGCGGCTTAAATTCCAAAGCCACCCAGCCAAAATTTATATCTTTGAAGTGTATAAATTTATACCATTTTGCAAGCGTTTTAGCCCTTCAAGCACCCTCTCACGCTGCGTTGCGATATTCATACGAAGGAAAAATCTATCTCCTCTGTAAGCGTTGCCGTCATTTAGCCAAAGTCCAGCTTTATCACGCAAGAAATTCATGAACTCACTCGAATCCTCGCAAAACGCACTGCAGTCAAGCCACAAAAGATAAGTCGCACTTGATGGCAAGAGCTTCACTGGTAAGCCTTGCTCTTTTATGAAGTTTGCGACGACCTTTTTGTTTTCAAAAAGATACTCTCTAAGCTCATCAAGCCACGCCTCGCCCTCGTTAAAAGCGGCTATTGCGGCAATGATCGCAAAGGTATTTGCCTCGCCAACCTCATCGTAATTGATAGCAGCATTTAGTCTTGCTCTGATCTTTTCATTTGGCGTGACGACGGCTGAGCTTTGAAGGCCAGCTATGTTAAAGGCCTTTGTAGGCGAGATGCACGTGATCGAGTTGTTTTTGCACTCCTCACTCACGCTGATAAATGGCACGTAGTTTAGCCCTGGATCAGTTATGTCGCAGTGAATTTCATCGCTGATAACCAAAACATCGTGCTTGTAGCAAAGCTCGCCTATCTTTTTAAGCGTCTCTTTGTCCCAAATTTTGCCTATTGGATTGTGTGGGTTGCAAAGAAGCATCATAGTAGTTAGCGGCTGAGCTAGCTTCGCCTCTAGGTCGTCAAAGTCGATCTCGTAAGAGCCATTTTTATAAACAAGGTCGTTTGATAAAATTTCACGTCCGTTGTTTTTTATACAGTTAAAAAAGACGTGATAGACAGGCGCTTGCACTAAAATTTGATCTCCTGGACTGCTAAATCTCCTAATGGCAGTTGAGATGGCCGGTATGACGCCAGTGCAAAAGCACATCCACTCGTTTTCTAAGCTCACATTGTGACGTCTTTGCCACCAGCTCCTTATCGCCTCGTTCCACTCTTTTGGGATGAAAGAGTAGCCAAAGACGCCGTTATCAAGGCGCTTTTGCAAGACGTTTAATATCTCAGGTGCAGCCTTAAAGTCCATATCTGCAACCCACATCGGCAAAACATCATTCTTCATACGCCATTTTGATGAGTTAGTGCCTTCTCTGCTTACTAATGTGTCAAAATCGTACTTCATAGCTTTTCCTTAAATAAAATTTTAAATCAATTATAACCCAAAAGATACTAAGATAGTTTAAAACTTAATACCAAAAAAGGAAATGTGATGAAACTAGCTCAGGCTCTCATACTAAGGGCTGACACGCAAAAGCGCATCGAACAGCTAAAAGTCAGACTACTTAGCAACGCAAAAACGCAGGAAAATGAAAAACCTAGCGAAGACCCAAAGCTTCTTTTAAAAGAGCTTGATAAGCTAACAAAAGAGCTTTTTACGCTCATTTGCTCTATAAATTTGACAAACTCAAGCGCCAAATTTGATGGCATGAGCCTAACTGAGATGATCGCTAAAAAGGACGCCTTGGTGCTAAAAGCAAACGTGCTTAGGGAGTTTGCCACAAGTGCTAGTCAAAAAGTGGATCTTTACTCAAACAGCGAGATCAAAATTTTAAGCACAGTCGATGTTGCCGCACTTCAAAAGCAAGTGGATGCGCTTTCAAAAGAGATCAGAGAGCTTGAGATGAAGCTTCAAGAGGCAAACTGGGCGGTTGATCTAGTAGAGTAAAATTTATGGTAAAAATTTAGCCAGAAGCGAGTAAAAAACCATACATTGGCGGCTTGCGAAGACCAGGCAAAAGCTTAAATTTAGTCTTAGCAATCTTACAAATGCAAATTTAAAAAGCACTTTTACTACCACTTACTGGTTTGGCTATATTTTGGGTGGGTTTGGGGAAAATTAATCTTTATCATGTAAAATTTCGTAAATTTTTAAAAAGGAAATTTATGAAACTAGACACTCTCATCGTAAAAGGGATCGAGGCTAAAAACAACCCAAACAAAGCGGTCGTTCCGCCTGTATTTTTAGCTAGCACCTTCGTGCAAGATGACCTTGAAAATTTTCAAGAATTTGCCTACTCACGTGGCAACAACCCTACGAAAAAAGCATTTGATGATATCTTTGCTAAGGTTGAAGGCAGCAAATACGCATTTAGCTTTGGCTCAGGCATGGCAGCAACAGCAGCTGCACTTAGTCTTATAAAAACAGGGCAAAAGGTCCTGCTAAATAGCAACGTCTATGGCGGCACTTATAGGTATGTCACGACTGTTTTTGAAAGCCATGGCATAAAGAGCGAATTTATAGATGATCTAAATTTTTTAAGCGAAGGTGACATAAGCGACGACGTGGCAGCGATCTTCATCGAAACTCCGTCAAACCCTCTTTTAAGAGTAACTGATATCGCTAGGGTCTCAAAGATCGCTCACAAAAAGGGTGCTCTAGTCATCGTGGATAACACATTTTTGACGCCTTACTATCAAAAAGTGCTTGAGCACGGAGCTGATATCGTAGTCTATAGCGCTACAAAATATATCGGCGGACATGCTGATGTGATCGCTGGTATCGTAACGCTAAACGATGATGCTTTGGCTGAAAAGATAAAATTTGCCAAAAATACGCTTGGTGGCATCATCAGTCCGATGGACGCATACTACCTAATACGTGGGCTTAAAACACTTAGCGTTAGGTTTGACAGACAAACGCAAAATACCCATAAAATCATAAAATTTTTAGAGAAAAATGACGCCGTTAGCGTGGTGCATTTCCCTGGCTCATATAGCGAGCAAGAGGCAAAGATGCAAGCAGCTCAAGCAAGCGATATAGGCGCTCTTATCTCATTTGAGCTTGATGAAAAATATGATGTAAATAAATTTGTAAAATCACTAGAAATTTTTGATCTAGCAGTGAGCCTTGGTGGCGTAGAGAGCCTTATCTGCAGGCCTGCAACGATGACGCACGAGGCATATCCAAAAGAGCTGCTAGATAAGATCGGCATAAAGCAAAATTTGCTTCGCCTAGCAATCGGCATCGAAAACGTCGATGATCTAATAGCCGACCTTGATCAAGCGTTTAAAAAAGCTAAAAGATAAGGAGAAAACATGGCAACTACAAAATTTAAAGGTAGCGATGTAAATTTAAGCGGAAACGAGCTATTTGTCGGCTCTTATGCACCTGAGGCAAGAGTGGTCGCGCAAGATCTTAGCGAATTTAGCGTGGGCGGGAACAACGGCATAGAAGTGCTTGTTTGCCTGCCATCACTTGATACTGGCGTTTGTGCGGCAGAAGCACGTAAATTTAACGAAAAAGTAGCCGGAAAACACGGCGTAAAACTTAGCATCATCTCAAACGACCTGCCATTTGCGATGGGGAGATTTTGCACGACTGAGGGCATAGCAAATTTGCGCGTGGGAAGCGACTTTAGATACGGCGAATTTGCCCAAAACTACGGCATGCTGATGAGTGAGGGCGCACTAAAAGGGCTACTTGCAAGAGCGGTCTTTGTCATCAAAGATGGCGTCATCATCCACAAGCAAATCGTCCCTGAAGTGACAGAAGAGCCAAACTACGACGCAGTTTTTGACGCGATAAAACAAAGCGGCGGATGTGGTTGTGGCTGCGGCTGCCATTAAAAATTTAAACTAACGCTGCTTGTGCGGCGTTAGGCTATGAATTAAAACTTTCTACAATTCATTATTTCATTAAAATCATAATGTTATAAGATTTAACTCACATATAATTTATATACTTAAATACAAAATAAGATATTATAATAAATTCTTTTAATTAGCTAGAAATGACCTAAGAGCATAAATTTCTGTATCACATAGAAACTAACCTTTAACATATAATCGTCTTTATTTTTGCTACAATTGACTATAAAGTCTAGGAAGATGATCATGCAAAAGGTTTTTAGAGTATTTGTCTCATCAACATTTTCTGATTTTAAGGATGAAAGAGAAATTTTACAAACAGAAATTTTCCCTGAAATCAAAAAATACTGTGCAGACAAAGGCGCTTTATTTCAGCCAATTGATCTTAGATGGGGAGTAAGCGAAGAAGCACAGCTAGATCAAAAAACACTAGAAGTGTGTCTTGATGAAGTCAAACATTGCAAGAATCATCCTAAACCAAATTTTATACTTCTGGCTGGAGATAGGTATGGTTGGATACCCCTACCTTTCATGATAGAAAAAGATGAATTTGAAATACTATTATCAAAAGTAAAAGATAAAAAATTACTAAAAGAATGGTATAGACTAGACGAAAATCAAATCCCAGCGTCATATAGATTGCAAGAACGTAAAGGCAAATATGTTAAATACGAAGAATGGGAAAAAGCAGAAAATACATTAAGAGAAATTTTACAAGAAGCGTCTAAAGTTCTTAAGAAAGAAAGCCAAATAGCAAAATATTTCACTTCTGCTACGGAAGCTGAATTTTTAGAGCGTATTTCTAAAGATGAAAATGTAAAAGATAATATTTTTGCCTTTATAAGAAATATAAAAGATAAAGGTAATACAAACAATAGCTTCTATGAAGCAAACAATCACGAAAGAGCCGCAAAGCTAAAAGAAAAGATCAGAGAACAAGTATCAAATTTACTAGAGCTAGATGCAAAAATAGTAGATGAAAATGAATTAGATTATGAAAAAGATAAATTTAAAGAATGTCTGAAAAAGTTTTTAAAAGAAAAAATTGATGAGTTTTTTAAAAGTGAGAACAAAAGCGATCAAGGAAATGATGATAAAGAAAAAAAGGAAGATGGGAATCTTTTTTTAAAATTTAAAACAAACAAGCTTGAAGATTTTATATCAACACCAGAGCTTGATAAGGTCACAAAAGAGCTACTAGACTATATAGATGATATAAATTCTAATAAGCCATATTTTATATCTGGTAGATCTGGAAGTGGAAAGTCAGCCCTAATGGCCCACATCATAGATGAAGCAGAGAAAAATTTAAAGAAAATCTCTTATATTTTTATTGGAACTACTCCAAAATCCACTAACTTAAACTATGTCCTTAGTTATTTACTAGGTGAAAACATGCCTTATGTAGACACTGAAGATGGCAATGTCATAATAAAAAATGCAAAAATTAGTTTCTCCCAAAAAGATGATGAGGGAATATCCTCCAAAGAGGATATCTTTTCATATAAAGATATGTGCAAAAAGGCTGTAGAGATCATTAATAGTCTTGGGCAAAAAGAAGAGAACTTTGTGTTTATTGTAGACGCCATAGATCAACTAAATACAGACAATAATCCAGAGTGGATACCAGAGATATTGCCATCTAATGTTAAGCTTATTATAAGTATGCTAAATGATGACAATTACAGTGATGACTCAAGTGCTTACAAATTTATAAAAGAGAGAAATTGCAAGGTTATTGAACTAAAAAAATACTCAAAAGCCTTAGATCTTTTAGAAAACACATTAAAGAAAAAAAATAGAAAGGTCACGCAAGAGCAATCAAACTATTTCTTAGAACAATACAAAAATGCTCAAACTCCATTTTTTATAAAAATGGCTGCAATGGAAATGGCAGAGTGGAGAAGCTATGATGTGATCAAAAAAGATGTTGATCTAGCAAATAATAATAAGGATGTAGTAAAGGAATTCATATCAAATCTAGGTTCGATACATCATCATAATAAAGATTTTATTCAAAAGATACTATGTTATCTTTATATATCGCAAAATGGACTCTCTGAAAATGAGATATTAGAATTACTTGATTGTATAGTAAAAAATAACAACAAAAGAAATAATAAATTTATAGAAGCAGTATCTCCTGGGAAATGGCATAAAAATCCTATACAAAATTTCCCTACAGTGCATTGGAGTAGATTATGGTATGTATTAAAAGATCTCTTAAAAAGAAGTGTTATAGATGGTAGAGAGGTATTATACTTCTTTCATAGAGAGTTTGAAAATGCTATTTATGAAATTTATGAAGATGAACTAAAAAAAGAGACTGAAAATTTTTTAGAAGATATAGTAGTTTTGCTTGACACTTCTAAGGGTAGGTGGCAGGTATTATTTTTATCAATACTTGAATTTTATGTAAATAGATACAATGAAAATATTGATAAATATTGTCAAATCCTAGCAAATAAAAACGATATAGACTATACTTTAAGAAAAAGAAATAAAAAATTAACATATTTATCTCACAACAATCCAAGCAAAGACTTAATAAGTAGATTTAAAATTTTATCTTATATTGTAGAGATTTTGTATAAAAGAGATAGTGAAAAATGGTCCAGGAGTAAGGCTGTAATAACAAATAACCTCGCTACCATATATTTTAAATTTGATAAAGAAAATAAAATAGAAGATATAAAAGAGTTACTTAGAAGTTCACTCGCCGCTATCGATAGTGGAAGTAATAAAGAGCAGTGGATAATAACGTATAAAAAGGTATTTACAAATATTCTCTTTGTATGTCTTTATATTGGAGGCGATAAAGAGCTAAAAGATCTCTTAAAAAAATTTAGAGGCTACAAGCAAGTAAATAGTGGGAATATTGTTTTTGGCAAAGAACCATATGCCTTGCTTGATATCACTCCTGATCAATTAAATGATAGTGCAATAGATTTATTCCTCAACTTACATATAGAAGATATAGATGAGAATTTGGCAAATATCTTATATGAGATATGTGTCAAAATTGTAAAAAACAATAAAAATATTAATCTAAATCAACGCATTAAAGTATTAGAAAAAGCAAGCTCTATCATAAAACCACTATATGAAAAGTTGCCTGATAGATACTCAAATCACTATGCAGATATATTAAATACATTGGTTATGTTATATTATGAGCTCAAAGATATAAATAATGTCGTAAATAGACTACTAGAGCTTCCACAGGAAAATATGGATGATGTTTTTATAAATCTATCCTATAGCAATATTATTTCTTTTACACATAATTTTACCAATGCAGGCAATATCAATATTGCTCTAGTGCTGTTGGCGAAGATAAAGGATATTATAGAGCCTTTATATAATAAAGATAACAAAAAATGGGCAAACAATTGGGCAGAAATATTAAATTTAGCTGCCAAGAATTACTCCATTAAACAAGATGGCAATAATGTATTTAAAATGCTAATAAATTTACCTACAGATGGGCTAAATGATGAAACAGCAAATACGTGCGTAGCAAATATAACACAGCTACATAATATTATAAAAGCTCCAAATTTAGCGGATCAAATAAAAGCACAAAAAGTTTTATTAGAAAAAGCAAGAGAGATCACCAAGAATAAATACAACGAAGATCCTAAAGAATGGGCGAGTGATCATGCAAAAATTCTAAACACCCTTGCAGTTAGATACAAAGACCTAAACGATATAACAAATATGTTATCAGCCTTACAAGACATACCCGAACAATATCTTTCTGTAGAAGCGATAGATATGTCGTTTAAAAATATTGTAATTATCGCAAAAGCATTAAAAAGAGGTGGGGATCAGGAAATATCGAAAGAGCTTTTAAATAAAGCCAAAATCATATTGGAACCAGAGTTTAACTATTGGAACAATATGCATATGGAAGTATTGAATGAGCTAAAAGACTAATACAAACAAAGAGGTAAAAATGCTATTTATTTCACATTCTAGCGAAGATAAAAATGAAGTAAATGAGATAGTAACTAAACTAAATGTATCAAAACTACTGATATGGATATGTGACGATGATATATCTAGTGGGGCCGACTATACCAAAGAGATACCAAAAGCCATAAGAAATTCAAATGCCATTGTGTTTGTGATGTCCAAAAATTCGGTCGCATCCAAACACGTATTAAAAGAGTTAGGGCTGGCATTAAAATACAATAAGCCGATATTTCCTATAAATATAGATGGATGTGAAACAACAGAAGATACTGAATACTTCTTTGTAGATACGCAGATATTTTATAAAAAAGATAAAGATATAAATCAATTTATCAGTGATATAAAAAATAAATTGCGCCCACCTAGAGATAATACTTTAAATCTAAGCAAGACAAATATTAAAACCTTTGCTATTCAACACTTTAAAGCGATGAAATATAAAATTTCACTTGGTGACTGGGAGAAAAATAAGCAGGTAGATAAATTTTGCAAGAACTATCCTAATTTAAAAGATGAACTTATAAAATATCTATGTGAAAACTGTTTTTGGGCCAGTAAGGGCAAAACTGAGCTTATCATCTCACCGCACTTTCTATCTTGGGCTACAATATCTTATTTTAAAGGATTTGAGGGGGAGTTATATTGGGATATAGCAAATTTCATAAAGCCTGATTTTGTTAAAAACAATGATGTTTTGCTTAGAGAAAAAAGCGCTTTTGCAAATAGTCTTAGAAATAACGGGAGCCAAAAAGAGTTAAAAATAACTTTTTATCTGTTTATTAAAACCCCACCAATATTTGAAAGTAAAAAATACCCATTGCCTTTTTTTAAAAAGTATAGCGAAAAAGAGCAATTGCCTAATTTATTTATAAACAACTCTATAATGCCCCAATGGATCGATATAGATAGCGCAGAAACAATAAACAGCGATATCTTTAAAGGATTTAAAACAGCTTATGAAACCATAAAAACTGATGAGGATATAGAACTGGAAAATATAGAATATGAACAATATAATGGCAGAATCGCAGAGACAATGGCAGCGACATTTTTAAAGAGAAATGGTCTTTTGGTGCAAAGATTTGGTATAGAAAATACACTTGGAAATTCACTCTCTTTTGTGAAACGAGCGATATCTTTAGAGGATAGCGATGCTATAGATAGCATTAAAGAATTTATGAGCTCTCCTGATCTATTGGTAATAAAACTTAATACAAAGAATGAGATAGTAAATTCTTTTATGATGGATGTAAAATGGCGAGAATTTAAAAATAAAAGTGACTTGATAGATAGTCTATCAAATGGGGATTTAAATTTTCAAGCTAAAAAATATAGTAGATATTGGGAGCGAAGTTTTTTATTTTTATTTGCTATTTTTAAGGAAACGAAAGAGATAAAAATATATATAATAAACGCAAAAGATACTGCGCAAGAGCCAATTGAGCTAAAAAAGGATACTAGATTTATTTGGTTGGATGAAAACGAAATAGAGATTTTATATAAAGAGGCTACTAAATATTGGATAAATTAGATATGTAGCCTAAAAACAAATATTTCACGTCAATACTTAGTTTTATTAAAAATACTATATTCATTTTAACCATACAACCTGTAAATATAAAGTATAATAGCCCATTATAATTTTCGTGATTTTAAATTTTACACTATAAAAATTATTTTTTGGAGAGCACAATGAAGTTTGATTTAAAAAGGTATTATCGTAGTTTTATATATAGCAACTTAAATGATACAACGATGCTGATATGTGGCATCTTAACTGTCTTTTTCTCTTTTTTTGGACACTCCGTTGAAAATGGCTTCTTTTCTGGCTTCCTAAAATCAGCTTACCAAACACTAGCTCTATTGCTTGGAAACTATGATTTTAAAGCAACTAACATTGTCAGCAAATGCTCACTCTATATAGCTATAGTCTTTACTCTATTTTTTTATTGCAGTGTTTTTATTAAGCTACTTGGCAAAAAGCTTCGAACATGGTGTTTTTTAAAATTTTTTGCAAAAAATCATATCGTGATATGTGGTGCTGGGGATATGGGATATGCCTTGGCTAAAGATATTTTAAACAAACATCAAGATAAAAAGCTATTGGTCGTGGATATAAATCCTACAAATGATAATTTAAATAGTATATGCACACTTGGTGGATATGCCATATCTGGCAACGCTATCGATAAAGATGTGTTAAATAAGCTTAATATAACAAAAGCTGAAAAAATCATCCTTATGACTGGTAAAGATATATCAAATTTAGAAATTCTGGACGCTATCACTAAAGTTATTCCTGAAGCAGATAAAAACGATCCAGATAATGAAAAAAATATATACATACACTTAGAATCAAAAGAAAACTACGAAATATTGCAAAGCATAAAAGAAAAAGAAAACGACAAAGTATCGCTAAGCATAAAAACCAGAAAAGATAAATCAAGTTCAGAAATTCTGGACACTATCACTAAAATTATTCCTGAAGCAGATAAAAATGATCCAAATAAAAACAACGAAATATTCCAACACATAAAATAAAAAGAAAACGACAAAGTATCGCTAAGCATAAAAACCAGAAAAGATAAATCAAGTTCAGAAATTCTGGACACTATCACTAAAATTATTCCTGAAGCAGATAAAAATCTTCCAGATAATGAAAAAAATATATACATACATTTAAAATCAAAAGAAAACGACAAAGTATCGCTAAGCATAAAAACCAGAAAAGATAAATCAAGTTCAGAAATTCTGGACACTATCACTAAAATTATTCCTGAAGCAGATAAAAATGATCCAGATAATGAAAAAAATATATACATACATTTATCATCAAGTATGATTAATATAAGAGCATTTAGTATTTATGACAATGCGGCACAAACATTATTTATGAAACACCCTCTAGGTGAGAATGTAGATACAATAGATAATGGTAGTGTAAATCTTGCCATAGTAGGCTTTGATGCAGCAGGGCTATCTGTGCTATACCGCGCTTTGGCCTTAGGTCATTTTTTTAACGGCAAACCACTAAACGTAACGATCTTTGATAATAACCACGAAAAAAAGAGAGCCGAGTTTTTAAAACTATATCCTATTAGCTTAAAGGCAGGTGGTATAATCAATTGGAATATAGACTTTAAAGATGATGGAGAGTTGTTTAACAAAGATGGAATAAAAAATTTTACTCAAATCATTTTTTGTAAAACTAACGTTCAAGCAAGCCTTACTGATATAGCTAGGATAATAAAAAATCAATCAGCCCATTTAGAAAAAAAACAGTTTTTTATATTTATAGATAAACATGATGGCATAAAAGGCATTGCAAATGATATCAAGATAGGTGATAAAAACAAAATAGACATTATACCTTTTGGCAACTTCTCTCAAATTTGCTCTTACGATGTCGTTGTAAATGAGATATACGACAAAATGGCCATAAGAGCAAATCAACGATATAATGATCTTCATAATTATGAGACAAATTGGGGCAGTCTGTCACCTTTTTTACAAGACTCAAATAGAATGCAAGTTGAACACTTGCCGATAAAACTAAAAGCGATAAACAAGCTATTGAGCGAAAACAGATTTTTAGAGTATGATGAAGCAAAGGAAAAAGCTCGAAATAGATGGTTTGATCTTGAGCTTAACGGCCAAAAAGTTTCTGACATAAAAAAAATAAATTTATGGGATAATATAGAGGGGGCTAAGACTTTAGCAACGTATATAAGCCTTGATGATATAGAAAAATTAGCCAAAATAGAAAAACATCGCTGGAATGCTTTTTATATCTTAAATGGCTGGACTACTATACCAAAACCAGAAGGACAAAACTATCCTCGTAGAAAAGATGACAATAAAAAAGAGCATGCTCTTTTGATCGGCTGGGATGAGCTAGAAGAAGCTTCTAAATATATAGTTGAAGATGGTAAAAATGATGATGAAGAAGCTTCTAAATATATAGTTGAAGATGGTAAAAAACCTCATAACTACAAAAGTGATGATGTAGAGACAGTTATGAGAGCTTACGATATGATAGTTTCAGCTTTTGAAGATGACAAAATCTTGCAAGATGAAAACTCCATCTATTGTAAAGAGATATTCGAGTTTAAACAAAAAATAGACAGAATCAAAAAAAAATGAGAACCATTTTCCTAGCGGCTAAATATATAGCCATACAAAAAGGCAAAGATACTATAGAGGCCAAAGATTTAGCAGAAGCGGTAAATTCAGTTGAAGTTACTGATCCTAATTTTAAAAAAATCTTAGCATCGATTGGTCTTAAAAGATCTAAAAATAGCACTAAAATAGATGAGCTTGCCATTAATATTGCAACAAAAAATAACACTGTTAGATTTTCTGAAGAAGTAAATAACATAAAGAGGGTTCTTGAACAAAATGGATATGGCTTTAACACAAATATTAGCAATCTTAAAAAGATAGATAAGAGCGAATCACAAGAAAAAGCGTGGCATACAAATCAAGGGTGCTTCTCTTTTATTAACAAAATAAAAAAAGAACTAGAAGATAAAATTTACTCCCAAGAACAAGCCATAGAGACGATACTGGATAAAGTCGTAACATTTTATTATAGGAAAAATGCAAATTCTTTAAAAGCTATCTTCTTTTTTCTTGGACCGCCAGCCACTGGCAAGACCTATTTGGCTGAAATACTAGGGGAAATTTTAACTGGTTATTCTACTAAAATCTTTAACATGAGCACATACCAAGGTAAAAATCAAAATTTTGCCCTTACTGGACTAAGTGCTGGCTATAAAAATGAAAGAGAAGGCGATCTAACTAAATTTGTAAAAGAACACCCTAAGTCTATATGTGTGTTTGACGAGATCGAAAAAGCCCATCCAAATGTTCAAAATGTCTTTTTAGACATTATGGCTAGGGGTAAAACAGATGATGATTTTACTAAAAAGACTGTTGATTTTAGTGAATGTATTTTTATATTTACATCAAATTTAGGCAGTGAGCTCTACTCTAATAAAAATTTCCTAAACACTATGGCGCTAGAGGTAAATTCTGCTCAAGACATCATTTTAGAAACTATCAGCAGAGAGAAAAGCACTGCTTATAGCAGAGGTGAAGCAGAGCCTATCTTTAAACCAGAATTTTTATCTAGACTTGCTCAAGGCGAGATAGTGTTGTTTAACAAGCTTACTTTTAATGCACTACTGCATATCGCTAGAGAAAATTTCCAAACTGATATGAAGAATTTTGAAAAAGCTTTTGACTTAAAAATAGAAATGCCAAAAGAGGAAGAGTTGCTGTTAAAAGCAAATTTACTTACATATCTGCCATTTATCGATGCAAGACGCATAAAATCAAAATTTAGCCAAAAGATATTTGATAATATAACAGATCTTTTGAGAAGCTACCAAAAAGATATCAAAAAGATCAAATTTATCATAGATAGCGAAGCTATAAAGTCTCTAAAAAATATCATAAAAGACGATCCAAAACAAAACGACGATCTAATTATGGACTGTTTTAGAAAAAATAAAACATTAAAATTTTTAAGCAAGATCGAAGTAACAAATAAGACATTAATTATTGAGTATCACAATGCTTACATAACCAAACTCCCAAAATCAGTTGATTTTTCGGGCGAGGCAGGAAGTATAGTGGCCGATATACCTAGTATAAAATTTGATGATATAGCTGGGCATGAGAAAGCTAAAAAACGCTTAAATGAGATAGCAGTTCTTTTAAAAAACAAAGAAAAAATAGCAAATTTCAATGTAGATGCACCAAAAGGCATATTACTTTATGGGCCTCCCAGCACTGGCAAAACAATGCTTGCAAAAGCATTTGCAAATGAGGCTGAGCTTCCTTTTATAAGCACTACAGGAAGCGAACTCCTTGATATAGAATTTATGAAAAAAGCATTTAAAAGAGCTAGAGAGTATGCTCCATCGATTATTTTTATAGATGAGATAGATGCGATAGGCAAAAGAGACGGCAGCAGGTTAGATATTTTAATCAATCAATTTCTAACTGAAATAAACGGCTTTAGCGATAGCTCAGATATTTTCATCATCGCTGCTACAAATTTAAAAGAGAAGCTAGATCCTGCTATTTTACGCTCTGGTCGCATAGACATACATATCCATATCGGTATGCTAGATAAAGAAGCTCGTGAATATTTCATAGACAAGATGCTTAAAAATCCAACCATAGGCAGTATAAATAAAAGCAAACTTATAAAATTTAGTGTAGGGATGAGTGGAGCTGATTTACAAAAAGCATATAGGGAAGCATCCCTAGAAGCTTTGCGTAACGGGCTTGGTGGCATTAGTGAAGAGCTAATTTTAGAGCATATCAACAATGTAAAATACGGCGACAAGCTAACTGGCAAAACCTACGCACAAATACAAGCTGAAACAGCATATCATGAAGCAGGTCATGCCATCATCTCACATATATTAATGCCGCATGTAAAAATAGAACAAATAACGGTTGAGCCAAGAGGCAAGGCTTTTGGTTTTGTAGCCTTTGACAGAGAAGAGGATGTTAAAAATTTAAGCTTTGATGACATCAAAAACCAAATTTGCGTCTCTTTTGCAGGTCGAATAGCAGAAATTTATTTTCAGAAAAACGAAGGCATAGACACTGGCGCAACCAACGACCTAAAAGTTGCGACAAATTTAGCTTATAATGCCGTTAAAAACTATGGTATGAGCAACATAGGATATATAAATTTAGAGTCTATTGATAGCTTTGGAGATAAGCTAAACGACAAAATAGACAACGAAGTTTTAGAAATTTTAAAAGAACAAAAAACAAGATGTGAGCAATTAATCAAAGAAAATGAAGATAAGATAAACAAACTAGCAAAACTTCTTATAGAAAAAGAAGTTATTGATGAAGATGAGTTTTTAAAAGAGGTTAAAGATGATAATTAAGCCTTAAAAATGCCCTAGGACATGCCATGAAAAAAGCTTTTAGATTATTCATATCTTCTACTTTTGAGGACTTTAAAATAGAAAGAGACCTGCTTCAAAATGAGGTTTTCCCTAAGATACGAGAGTACTGCGAAAGTAAAGGCTTTTCCTTTCAGCCCATAGATCTTAGATGGGGCATAAACAATGAAGCTCAACTAGATCAAAAAACTCTACCGCTCTGTCTTAGAGAGGTGAGAAACTGCGCGTCATATCCACATCCAAATTTTCTAATCATGCTTGGCGATAGATATGGCTGGGTACCGCTTCCTTATATAATAGACAAAAAAGAATTTGATGATATACGAAAAAATTTAAAGAGTTCAGATAAACAACTACTAGACGAATGGTACCGACTAGACAAAAACCAGTTAAGTGAAGATAAAGACCGTGGCTGCTATATATTAAAACGTAGAGACGGAGCTTTTGTAAAATACGAAGAGTGGTATAAAGTTGAAGAAAAAATACGCCAAATATTGCAAAAAGCATCCGAAAATTTCCCAGAAGATAAAAAGAAAAAATACTTTATGTCTGCTACGCACCATGAGTTTGAGGAGATATGTAAAAACGAAAGCAACAAAAATTTCATAATCTCTATCTTTAGGCGGTTTAAGAACCAAAAGCAACCTCGCAATCAAAATATCGAAAATTTTAGACAAAGTGTAGAAAACAACATACCAAAAGAGTGCAAACACAATATCATTAACGAAGAGATTGATGATAAATTTAAAATATACTCTAAAGCTAAATTTATAGCCCAAATAGTGAAAAAACTAAAAGCAAATATAGACGCAGGCATAAAAGAGTTGAGCAATGCTCCAGAAAATTTTGAACACAACATATTTAAAACACAGCAGATAGATACATTTTTAGGCAGGCAAAAATCACTAAAAAAGATCGCCAACTATTTAGATGATGAAACTAACACGCCACTCATCATATACTCTCGCTCTGGCATGGGTAAAACAACACTTATGAAAAAAGCGATCGAAGAGGCAGAAGAAGCAACCCTTGGTAAAGCTCGCATTTTTTATAAATTTGTTGGAGCTGATGGCAAATCCTTTTATAAAAGGGATTTATTAACTGATCTCATCTGCGAGATAGAAGACTCATCACAAAAAGACGCCCTAAACAACCTAAGTAAATATGATTTTGACAAGCATATCAGCGAATTACTCTCAAGCGATAAAGATGAAAATGTAGTTATTTTTATAGACGCACTTGATCAGCTTAAAGCAACAGATCAACTCTTTTGGCTACCGCAAAGACTTGGTAAAAACATAAAGATCGTTTTATCTGTATTAAAAGATGAAGAATTTAGAGATGACAGCATTTATTTTGAAAATTTGATCAAAAAATATGGAGATAAAAATACCATAAATTTAAACAATGATAGTTTGAGTAATGAGGCAAAAGGACTATTTAAAAATTTCCTTAGCAAACATAAAAGGACGCTGACAAGAGATCAAATAAACGAGGTAGAAAAGAAATTTAAAAGTGCAAACTGCTCTCCTTTGTATGCATTTATCATCTCACAAGAGCTAAAAAATATAAGCTCAAACGACAAAATAGATATCGCGGACGATATACCTAGCGCTATAAATGAATTTATAGATAACCTTGAAAATTTATACCATCAAGAAGAGCTTCTTATGCAAAAGGTCTTGAGCTACATAGCCTTTAGCAAATACGGCATTAGCGAGAACGAGCTACTTGACCTACTATCAAAAGAGATAAAAAGCGACAAAAAATTTTACAACAAAGTCTTTTTTATAAAAAATGTCTCTTTGTCTAAAAATATATCATTCCCTATATCTCTTTGGGCGAGCTTATCCAGCCTACTTGAACCATTTTTAGCTCTTGTTTATAAAGACGATAAACTACTCATAAACTTTTTTCATAGGCAGTTTATAGAGACTATCTCCAAAAGATATGAAAAATACAAACAAGAAACACATCTGAAACTGGCAGAGTACTTTTGCAGCTTTGAGAAAAAAGAAGAACTATGGGATAAAAGATACTATTCGCCAAGAGCTCTAAGCGAGCTATTTCACCACTTATACTACTCAAATTCTAAGAAATTTGAAAAATATCTAAACGATATAGAACTTATCGGAAGCATATATGACCATTATAAATTTAAAGATTTCAGAGAGATTTTAGATAACCTAGATGAAGATAAATTTTTAGCTCAAAAAAGCTTCTACCGAGAAAAAGACTATCTTTTCAATGATAATACGAACTATTTTAAATCACACATTGTGTTGTTTCAACTAGCATATGCAGATGGTGAAGACTCACAACTAACTATATCCGCTAAAAAGCTATTAAAAGCTGGTAAAGCAAATTTCTGCTGGCTTAAGTCTAGCAGTATCCCCGCAAATTTTACCAGGACTGGACTATTAGCAGTTTTTGACTGGGAAAATGCTAAAAGACTATCAAATGGGAATTTTTTGGTTACAAAGTCTGGAGGTAACCAGTGTATTTTTTCTAAAGATTTCAAATTTCTAGCAGATCTAAGGACAAGATCCAAAAGTTACTATGAACTACAAAATGGTAATCTCTTAAATAAAACATTTAAAACTGTTGATTATGATGATATAGAGATTATTACGACTATTACGAATGATGGACAAAATGTCAATACACCAAAGGAGTTAATATTTGAGAAAGAGCTAGAGAATGGCGATCTGCTACTATATGACAGAAAAAACTATGGCGTATATTCTGTTGATCTAAATTTAAAGAAGCAATATTCAAACAAAGAATTTGACTTTTTTATGATACAAAAATACGAACTAGATATGCAAGATAACTATAAGTATTATCTAGAACAAGATATCAAGATCGAAAGAATTACTTATGATTATATATATGATGAAGACGACTACCCAATTCCGCTTTATAATTACAATATATATGACAAAAAGGACAGCCTGCTCATAACAGCACAAGATGTTGCTCTTTTTAAAAATAAATACATATTATTAAATATATGTAAAGACGATAACTCAGCTCTTCATATCTACTCTCTTGGTATGAAACTTATAAAAGTTATATCACTAAGCATTAAAAGCTGTTGCGTAAAGGAGCTTAGTAATGGTGATATACTTTTAGACAACAGTGCCATACTAACCAGCGAATGGGAAATAAAATATAAATTTGAAAAGATAGCACTGATTAAAAATAATACTCTGTTAGTAGCTGATAAAAATGGTACCTCATTTTTTGACGAGAATTTAAAAAATATCTTATTTGTGAGCAATCTCAAATTTAAAGATCTTACAAGATTAAAAAACCAAGATTTACTCATATATTTTGGAGATAGCATCATTTTTACTACCGACGATTTAAAAACTATAGTGACCATTGTGTCTAAAAATAAGTCCGACCTTTTTAACACCGACGATATCCTCTTTAAAGACTTTGGCGATATCATGGTTTTATATAGAGACCACATAGATATAAAATTTTATGAGACAAAAACTGGGGAGCTCTTTAAAACTCTGCCAGTGCAAGATAGTATAACTGGTTTAGAAATTTTTAACAACAAGGCATTGATAAACCTTGGAGAGTTAAAAAAGGCATTTTTATATAGTCTAAAGCAAAGCTACAACAAGATAAGCAACTTCAATGGAAAACTAGAAAAGGTTGGTGCCTTTACAAATAGTTATGTAATTGCACATTTTAGTAATGGAAATATCTATATATACTAC